>CBFHQM010000009.1:64222-66686 GCA_965657965.1 uncultured Flavobacteriales bacterium
GGATGCTAACCCATTTCCGTCTAAGAACAAGGTGGTGTCTTGAGCGAGAATGGTGGGCAGAATGGTATCCACCAACAAAACGCTCAATTGCGATTCGGACGTATTGCCATGAATGTCAATGGCCGTTACATCAATGGATGAGGAGAATTGCGGTGAAAAACCAGAAAGGACCGCACCAAAGTCGTCCGAAGCAACATTGGCCACCAACACTTCTTCCTCAAGGCCTGAATCCGAGAAGGACACCCTCCCAATGTTTCCATTTTCGAACCCAAGGATCAAAGAGCCATCATAAAAAATCATGGCATCCGCGGCGCTGGAAATTCGTCCGAGATGCTCAATGCCATCCATGGTCGGCACCTCAATGGCATATTCAGGTGCGTCAACCAACGTTCGAGAATAGGAGAACCCACCTCCCTCTTGACAGCAGGTCCAGCTTGTGGTTACAATGTCAAAGAAGAAATTGCCTTGCGGAATCCAAAGTGAGATGGTATCGTCCAATTGACACTCGGCGCAATGATCATGTGCCCCTAACCAAGAAGTGTAATCTCCCTCCTGTGCTGTTGGCCCCATCTTCCAATATGTCCCTTCAGGTCCTGAACCATTCCAGGAGTTTTGGGTGATCGCATTGAAATAGCCTTGACGATTTCCTCGGGCCAAAGCCACATAAGGTGTAATGGTATCGGCAACACCAATCGCAGAGTCCTCTTTTGTGTACTCCACGAACGCGTCGACATCACACTCCGGGCAACTCGAAGCTTCAACAAATGAAGAGGAACTCATGTCTATGGACCACAGCTCTTTCTCATTCGATCCGCTGTCCAGTCCGTTTTCATCACAGATGGCATAAGCCAACTGCTGCTCTGCATCAATGGCAAGGGCCGTCCAGTCCCAATCATCTCCTTCTGGAGACTCATAGGGAAGCATCCGGACCAATGTGGCAGTAAACGGAGCATAGTAGTTCGTCTCCGGGGAAGCAGAGCCCAGCTCAAAAGAGAACAACGGTGTCCCTGTCCCAACATTGTATCCGTCTCCGTCGTGAGACAAGGCATAATGCACGCCACCAACCGTTTCGACAGACTGCAGGTCTTCGAAACCAAGACCATTGCCAGTATCAAACATAATTCCATTGTCCTCGTCGGAATAGAATTCTCCCGATACCGCTCCTGTTTGGACATCGACTCGGATAAACTCTAAGTCACCTTCGCCAAAGACAATGTTTCCCTCCCCATCGGAGAACATCAAATCAACCGAATGAAACCCTTGGATATCGCCTACAATTCGAGTCACCGCGTTTGTGGACGCGTTGAAACCGTATAGATTTTGATCATGGTCAACGAAAAGCATCATGTCTTCTCCAGCCTCGACCAAGAATACCTGATCGTCAATTCCTATCGCCTCGTCACAGGACAACGTGTGCGTGACGTATGAGGTGTCCATCCCACAGATGTCATTGGCCGTGTATATCCCTGCCAAATCTTCATCTTCGACTTCACCAAGTGCATTGAGGTAGAGAATGTGTTCATCTTGGGTAATGCTGGGTCCTACTTCATCAAGAACGGTAATGGTCAGTTCCTGCTGAGATGCATTTCCAGACTCATCAGTGGCCACCAAGACCACAGTATTCTCTCCAACATGACTGCAATTGAAGTGCAAGTCACTTGTGCATTGCACCATGTCATACCCGCCATTTGTATTGGGAGTGAAGACAAACAAAGCTGGGGCTACAGGATCACAAATCTGCTCATATGGACCGACACCTTCGGTACCATCCTGATTGGAAATGCCCGTTGTCATCGGGTCATCACAACCATCAGGCAAGTAGGATGAAAATCCACCATTGAAGACCTCGATGACGTTGCTCCCTTCGTAAAGGACGGCTTGTCCATCATGGCGAATTTCGTTCTCCTCATAGTTGGAGACATAATGCCAACTCACGACGAACTCCCGATTCGGGGCTTCCCCTTGAGTGCTGTAGTAGATGCCACAATCGTCACACTCGTCAGGGTCAATGTCCGTATGAATCACTGCAATCACCGCTTCATATGAACCATCGGTCAAAGACTCACCTTCACAGCAGTAGTCATCGTCACTCAAAAAGCTGAGCAGGCCATTGGAAGAAATCCACAGGCTGTTATACGCCTCTCCATAGAAATTAAAGTCAAACCCGATTCCGACTTCGGTGGTGCAATCGTCGCATTCAGAAGTGTTGTCATCATATGTTCCAGACGTCAGCGGGTAACGCGGAATGTCCCCCACACACTCGGGTGCTTGTTCCCAACTGAATTCAACATCGCCGCAAACATCGAAGGTGTTCGCGTCTCCTTCTCCCGGAGAAACTGAAACGTTTCCGCTCTCATCCAAATAAACCGTCAAATCCTGAACGGACATAACAGGACCTGTAATGTCCAAGACTGAAGCCGTGAATTCGGTCGTTCCAATGTTTCCTGCGAGGTCAATGGCTGTC
>CBFHQM010000009.1:66785-70657 GCA_965657965.1 uncultured Flavobacteriales bacterium
TCCACCGCCGGGAAGAAACACATCAAAATCTGGCGTGGTATGGCGAGTCAGGTCGTCCTGATTGCTCAATCCGGTGTCGTCCACATCCACCAAGTCCACGGCTGAAGCGCCTGGCGCAGTCAAATCGCACTCAAACCCGACATCTTCCGCACCCAAAATGTACACGGACCCTGCATCGTCATAGATGTTGTCGTCGAGGGTGGCTCCAATCGCAGCCAAGCCATTGCTCACGGCCACGTCAAAACCAAGACGGTCATTTTGCATGGCATCGCACGCGTAGCCTTCACTGACGCAAGTCAATGCCCCAGCGCTGCAGTCAAACAAGAAGTATCCCGCCCCTCCATTGATGGGAAAAGCGTCGTCACGGGGCACGCCCACTGCAATCAGTGAACCGTCAATGTCCAGTGCCGAACCTACCCAGTCCCCAGCTGCTGTTCCTTCCGGCGCGAAGTGCGCGGTTTCGGCCCAAGCGCTTTCATCTCCTGAAAACGGCACCAATTCATACACGGTTACCGCACCAGCCTCATTGAGTCCGTCTGTATCCGCAAAGGGCGAACCTGCAATCGCGACAGTCCCGCTGATCGCGACGTCCTTGCCCAAAATGTCGTCCGCATTGTGCCCATAAAACACGTTTTGCAAGTGCCAGCACTGGTTGTAGAAGGAATAGATGTGAGCTGCACCCGCAAAATTGCCATTGGTGTTGTTTCTGTGCTCGCCCACAATCATGTAATCGCCAGAAATGTCCACACTCTCAGCGAACTTACTGGTTGAATTTCCCGACGTGTGCTCACTGGCGATGAAGCCGCTTTCGATCCACATGTCCAACATGCCGTTGTATTGGAAGTAGTGCACGGCTCCTGCCGCTCCCGCTCCATTTTCGGCCCTAGATCCCACCACCATGCGGTCTCCATCCATGGCCAAAGCCATGCCGAATTGATCCGTCACAAGGCTTCCGAAGGGTGCCATGTGGCTCAATGCGCCTCTATAATCCCAGTCCGCGCCATCAAACTTGTACATGTGCACAGCACCTGAATTGGCTCCAAAAGTGTCATCCAACTTGGCGCCTACTGCAATCCAGTCCCCGTTGGTTGCCAATGCCTCCCGCGCACCAAAGGCGATGCCGGACTCAGGTGATGGAATGGTTGCCTCGAGAGCCCACGTTCCATCAGCAGCTTGTCTCAACACCTCCACATGCTCGTTTTCGTCGGCAGCCACCAAAACACCATTGGTGAGTGCAACCGAGGATCCATATTTCTGATCGAGCCCTTGCTCAGAACTCGCTTGCTTGTGGTGAACAAAGAAGGAGGGTGGAGAATCCACTGGAGGTTGAGCAAAGAGGCAAACAGGGATGGCTGCGAGGATAATCGCAACAGCAAAGCTTCTGGGACTGAGCATAACAAGACGGTTTTGGTCAAGGGAAAAGATGACTCCTTTCCTCTAACTCTTGTCGTC
This sequence comes from uncultured Flavobacteriales bacterium, assembly GCA_965657965.1. GTDB lineage: Bacteria > Bacteroidota > Bacteroidia > Flavobacteriales_D > Sanyastnellaceae > UBA8752. Next base: position 68,238 of record CBFHQM010000009.1, read on the forward strand.
ATTATACCTCACCAAAGACTCTATCTTGTATTCGTTCTTAACCAAGAAAACACTGGGCTCTGGGTCAGAGAACAAACAAGGGCGGAGATCACTCCGCCCTTGCTTATGGTTGATTCATCTTTTTATACACTCACTCCGCAACCAATAGCTTCCTCACTTCGCTGTATTCAGACCCGGCAATTCGGAGCTGATAAAGGCCCGATGCCATGCCCTGAACATCGATGGGAATCTGATAAACCATGTCAGGTTCGGCCACCGCATCAAACAAATCGAGCAGGTGATCTCCCGTCATGGTGTGCAAGCGAACCGTGAGTCTTTGCGCTTCGGACACTTCAAATTGAAGCTGTGCCAAGTCTGAAGTTGGGTTAGGCATCAAGCCGAGGACTTGAATGGGGGACTTTTCTGGCTGACCGCCGGCCAATACAACAGGACCAGCGGAGTGGACACCGCCTTGGAGGTCTGCACCACCTTCTGCTGGGGTTCCCGTATTGACCACGGTGTATTCAAATGCGACCGCATTGCCACAATCGTCTCGGGCTACGTAATCGTGCTCTGCCTCCCATGGCAAGCAGCAATCAAGGTCGACAAAAATGTCTCCACTCGAGGCCAAGTTGCCTTGAGCCACGCCGTCCACGACCAGTTGACCGTCCCAAAAGAACCAACCACTGGCACCGTACTCTTCGTTTTTGTTGTTGGCGCCTTCGCCCACTTGGAAACCGAAGTACATGCTGCTGGGCTGATGAGACAAATTGAAGGTGCTGCCCTCATAGGCACCGGTTCCCTGCAATCCACCTCCGCTCAACACGAAGTAATGCCAATCCAACCAAACGGGAGCCCCGTCGAAAACACCCGGACAATCCTGCTTGTAAGAGCCACCTGTACCCGAGTTGCCCGGATGGTCATCACCACTCCAGCTCTCCCAATCCCATCCACCTTCATATTCGGCCTGGAACACAAATCCTCCACCATTTCCATCGGTGAGGTGAAGGGTCACCTGAAGGCTGCTGTCACAGCCCACCTCAAACCGAGACACCTCCGTGCTCTCGAGCGTAAACGTCGCTTCAGAGGCGCCATTGAAGTTGTACAGCCGCATAGACTGTGGCGCTTCGCCATCGCAGGTGAGCCCTCCACTGGTCGGCGAGGGGTCAGATGGCGCACAAATGTTGCACGCGTCGCCTGTTGGAGCGTCGGGGTCAATGTCATCGAATCGCGCAATGCCCACCTCGGTGTCGCACTGGTCGACAGCCTCGGTCAAACAAGGGGCGGGAAGTGGATCAAAATCCAAAATGCCCTCTCCAGCGCACGGCAGCGTTATCTCCTCTCCGTTCTCCAAGTCGCAGGTGTGCGTCCATTGCGGTGCGGCGGTATCCAAAACTGCAATGTTTTGAAAGGTGAACACCGTGTCGCTGTTGCCACAGTCATCTGTCGCCACACTTTCCCATGTGCGCACAAACGTGTAGCTGCCCTCTTGCGCCCCATCTTCTTCCGCACAAGCGTTGCCAAAGGAAAGGGTGTAACGAACGTCTTCTCCACCGGCACCCCCTTCCAAGACCTGGAAATACAATTGCCCACTCAAATGTCCGGATGTGGTGAGCTGAGCCACCAGAACTCGGCCGTTTTCATCTGGAAGTCCGTTGGTGTTGTTCGCGGTGGAGAACCATCCGTCACCGAAACCACTGTTGAGTGCAATCGAGCCGCCAGCCTCAAAGTCCGAAGCCCAAGAGGAAGACTCAAAGATTTGAATGTCGCCTTGGCCCAATGCGGAATTGGGCACTTGATCTATGCCGATTGTCACCCACGAATCATAGGCCAGTTCGGGATACACCGGATAGAGCAACGGATTGATGCTTTGGGGCGTCGCTCCCCCAAAATCCGTGTTTTGATAGAACGGTGCTGTGGACGTAATCCAAGTGGCATCATTGCCCTCACCCGCCACTGCAGACAGCAATTGTCCGGGTTGGGTCAAAACAGCGTAGAGACGATAAGTCGTCATGCCCTCAATCCCTTGAATGGGAAGCGTATCCAATTCCAATTGAACACCGTCGGATTGCGCTTCATATACCGCGGGGTCATCTGAATGGCTCACGAGAATGGAGACCTCGGAATCGCACGCATCCAATGCGGAGGACACCGGCTGAATGAGCGGAGATACATCCGCCATGCAATCGTCGTCCAAAATCAAAGTATCGGTGGTCAAGGTCTCCAATTCGTGCTCAATCGGCGCCAAAACATCCAGAAGGGAAATGGCTTGATCGCAGCTTATTTCTGTGGTGTTGCCACAGGCGTCCGTTGCGGTCACACTCCATGTGCGAACGAAGGAAATGCTGCCTTCCAAGGCGGCATCATCACCCGCACACAACTGCATGGTGTCGTGGTCTGTAAAAGACACGCTCACCGAAGGATTGGCATCGCATCCATCG
>CBFHQM010000010.1:0-66067 GCA_965657965.1 uncultured Flavobacteriales bacterium
ACGGCGTGCACTTGGTGGACCGCGTTCTCTCCCTCGATGCGCTGAGGCACATAGGCTTGGGGAGCCATTCGCTCGATTTGGGAAGAGGCCGTTTGCCGCGCAGAAAGGTATTTCTCCGTGAGTCTCTTGACCTTTTTGGCAGGCATGGGGCCCACAGAGCTGAAGACCAGCCGGTCGTTGCGATATTGACGCTCCATGAAGCGCAGCACATCCCTGCGGCCAAAGCCTCCTACTGATTTCTCGTCGCCAAGGATGTTGGCACCGAGCGCATGGCCCGGAAAGAGAATGGATTGGAACTCGTCGAAGATGGCGTCACCCGGGTTGTCTCGCCACGCGTGAATCTCGTCGATGATCACGTCGCGCTCCTTGGCGATTTCCTTTTCCGGAAAAGTCGAGTTGAAACCGATGTCGGCGATCAACTCCATGGAGCGCTCCAAGTGCTCCGACAGAAAGGACGCCGTGATCCACGTCTCCTCCTTGGATGTGTAGGCATTCAGCTCGGCCCCGACACTGTCGAGCCGGTTCAGAATATGAAAGGTGCGCCGTTTGGTCGTGCCTTTGAACAGCGAGTGCTCAATGAAGTGGGCCAATCCGTTCTCCCCCTTGAGTTCATCCCGCGACCCCGCTTCAATCAGCAGCCCACAATGCCCCACATTGCGCCCATCCTCGAGGTGCACGCACCGGATGCCGTTCGGCAAGGTCCAAGTGTGAAAGGTTGAAGGGTCGGGCGACATGGCCTGCGAAGGTAGGCCCCCTTTTGGCGGGCAATGCATCCACAATTTCGAACCAATAGAAAGGGGGGCCGAAGCCCCCCTTTCCCTTGTTCTTTGTTCCGAGGTGTCACTCGTTGCATTCCAAGCTGAAGCTGCTGAGCAGCAAAAGCAAGTCTTGCGTAGCGGTGATCCCGTCGCCGTCGATGTCGGTCGGGCAAGGGTTCATCTCCGGAAGAATGCAGGATCCATCATCTTCGGTGGCGGATGGGTCGTAGTTCTCCGCGCCTTCATAGGTGCAGCCAGGTACCGCGGGTGCGATGGCAGCACCTTGTCCGATGCAGAGGTTGTCGATCCAAAACTCCTGCCCCCCGATTTCCAGTTGGTTCACATTGCCGTTGAGCACCAGTCGCCCGTTGAATCCAGTCACCATGGGGCCTGCAGAGGTCATGGTGATGATGGGGTTTCCAATCACCTGAACCTGCACGCCGCCCATGTTGACGGGGGCTGCGTTGAGCTGGCCATAGCCATTCAAAGAGCTGAAGCCCACACCGTTCACTTCGAGGAACTCGAAACCGCCGAGGTCGAGGATGTCCAAGCAGACCGAATCGGTGGTGATGGAGTCCAGATCAAAGGTGACCGTGGCGTTGTTGGTGTGCATCACCTGCCCAGTGCCAAAGGAGGCCCACGGTGACGTGGTGATGAGGTTCATGTTGTAGGTGGTGCCGTACAACGCGCTGTTCAGAGCGTTGATGTACATGTCGATTCCGCTTTCATTGAACATCCAGTCTCCCACAGCCAATGGGAAGACCGGGCCTGAGGCTGGATTGCCCCAAGAGCTGCCCATGGTCTGGCTTTCAAAATCAATCAACGCGTCGCAAGAGCTGGGACAGGAACCCGCAAAATTGACAATGACTTCCGTGGTGTCGTTGTATCCGAATTCGCATGAACCGTCATCGTCGGTTGCAGTTGGGTCGTAATTGTCGGCCGTGCCATTGGTGCATCCCGGTACTTCGTCGTCGTCGCAAGTGCCGTCTTGGTCGCTATCCGCAGTGCAGTTAACGCCATCGGCCGAGACGCAGACATTGTCCACATAGAACTGCTGTCCGCCCACTGCAAACGATTGTACGTTTCCGGTCAGGATGACCTCTCCGTGATCGTATCCGGCTGCGGACACCCGGGCAATGAACACATCGACTCCACCAAGGGAGAAGGTGCTGCCAGCGAGGGCGCCAAACTCGTCGATCATGAAGCTGCCATTGACCATCAGGTTCTCGATTCCAGCACCATCGAAGTAGTCAAATGTGACGCGAGAGACGTTTACCAAGCCTGTCAAGTCGTAGTCGGCATTGACATTCGATAGGAGCAGGACTTGGTTGTCTCCGATGCCAGGAACCGCAAAGTCGACAAACGCGTTGCCCATCGAAGGCCCGCTGCCCAGCCCGTCGTCGTAGCCGGCGAAGCTCAGGTCGATGTGATCCTCGGTATAGGTCAGAGCGGTATTGACCGCGCCAAAGCTCATGTATTCATGCGTGAAGCTGAAGTCGCAAGAGTCGGAGCTGCAATCCACAATCAGTGGATGGCAGTAGGTATCGCTGCAGTTGGGCAACAGCGTACTCGTGACCGTTCTGCACAGCGTGTGCACGCCTTCTGAAAGTCCCATGGAAAAAGCATGAGGGTCTCCAGTTGGAGCATAAGGCAATCCATCCAAAGTCCACATTTCCACAGTCCCAATTTGAGGGGCCGACAGCACTGTGAATACGCCGCAAGGGGTCTCGAGCACTGCGAAGGTGGCATCCACATCGCAAGGCAATTCAATGCCGCCGCCGGGACAGCCGGGAACGGTGAATCCGGGGATTTCGACAACAACAGTGGTCTCGATGTCCCAGAAGACCAAGGAGAAGGTCAGGTCTTCGGCAATCTCCACATTGGGTAGGGGGATGATGGAAGAAATCAGCCCGTAGTTGGTCGCCATGTTAATGAGGGGGCCTCCGGAGTCTCCATCGCCTGCGAAGCAGTAGCCTGTGCAAAAGCCGTTGGTGGCCGTGCCGTTGTCCCCCGCGACACAGTAGCCCGTGCAATAGGTTTGGACCAAAACCACCTCTCCCGTTAGGGAATTGATGATGTGCAAGGACAGGGAGTCAATGGCAGGGAATCCAGGCTGCAATTGCAAGGCCATCGCCGTTTGGCATTGATTTGTATCGGTATCGAAAGAGAGCGTCAAGCCATTCAAGAGGCCTTCTTCACCTTCTGATTCTACCACCTCAGCCAGTGATGGCGGTGGCGGCGGCGAAGAGATGCAGAGGTTATCGATCCAAAACTCTTGACCTCCAATCTCGAGCTTGTCCACGTTTCCGTGCAGCACGAGGCGGCCATTGAATCCCGTAACCTGAGGACCCGTAGACGTCGTGGTAATGATGGGGTTACCTAGGATTTGCACTTGAACACCGCCCATACTCATGGGGGCTGAAGTCAACTGGCCGTAGCCGTTCATTGAACTGAAAGACACCCCATTCACCTCCAGGAATTCAAAGCCGCCAAGGTCGAGGATGTCCAGGCAAACCGAATCGGTCGGAATGGAGTCCAAGTCAAAGGTGACGGTCGCGTTGTTGGTGTGCATGACCTGCCCAGTGCCGAATGCAGCCCATGGCGAGGGGGTGATTGCATTCAGGTTATACTGGACACCGTAGAGGGTGCTGTTGAGCTCTCCGATGTACATGTCGACTCCGCCTTCATTGAACATGAGGGCGCCGGGTGGCAAGGCGAAGGTGGGCGCAGAAGCAGAGTTGCCCCAAGACGTTCCCATGGGCTGGCTGCCAAAGTCCACGAGCCAATCGCAGTGGCTTGGACAGGACGCGGCAAAGTTGAAGTTGACTTGTGTCGTGTCATTGTCGTCTGCGTAATCGCATGTGCCATCATCGTCGGTGGCGTTTTCGTTGTAATTGTCGGCGGTTGAATCCGTGCATCCGCTGGTTTCATCGGCATCGCAAATGCCATCTCCGTCCGTATCGGCACATGCCGTGTCATCGGTGATCACACAAATGTTGTCGATGTAGAACTCTTGGCCGGCCACGCCGAGCTCTTGAACGCCGCCGCTCAAGATGACCTCGCCTGCGGTGAAACTGCCGAAGTCGATGGAGTTGACTTGAACATTTGCGCCTCCGAGGACGATTCCTCCCATACCATCGAGCTCACCTTGGACAAGGCTGCCGTTGATCAGCAGGTTTTCCTGCCCGCCGTAGTCGAGGAACTCGAAGCGCACTTCAGTCACTGTACCCACCGCCAAAAGGTCGTAGACGGCCATGATGTTGTTCAGGTTCAGCACCTGATTGGTGCCGGCTTCGGGTTGGGCCAATTGGATGGAAGCCACGCCAAAGTTGTTGCTGCCGTCCGCGTAAGTGATTTCTCTGAACGACAAGTGGATGCCGTCTTCTGTAGCAACGACAGCGTTCGGACCCGGAATGGACACGGCACCGACACCGCTGAATGGGGCGTCCTCGTGGGTGAATTCCACATCGCAATCTGGGTTGGAATTGCTGCAGGAGATGTCTACACTTTCGCAGTATGTGTCGATGCATTCCGGATCGTTTGCATCAATGACCGTGACGCAAATCGTGTATACCCCAGGCGCAAATGCAGCGTTGTACACCACGCCGGTAGCGCCTTGTGGGACACCATTTACAGTCCACTCCAATGTGCCGGGACTTCCCGTGTAAACGAAAGTGCGGGTGCAATCTCCGTTGTCGATTTGCACAAAGTCTGCGATGGCGATACAGCCGGGAACGACGGGGCAGACGGGGACCACGATGTCGGGAATGGTCACAGTCAGAGTCGCATTGCTGCTCGTGCTCACGAGCACAAGGGACACGTTGAGTGCGTCGATGCTCGTAGTGGTCAGGATAAAGGTGCCGTCGCCGTTGTCTGTGGCTTCCCCTTCCTCATCGCCATTGGCGTTGGTCAGAATCACATCGACAGAAGAGGTGAGGCTGGCCAGGTCACCCAGGTCAAAGAGGAATTCAGTGTAGCAAGGGACACCGGACAGGCTGTAGTCGATCATTTGGAGCAGCCCTTCATCGCCGAGGACCGCGGCCGCTGATGTCAATGTGGTGTTGGTCACCTCGATGATTTGATCGCAACTCAACGACGCGGTGTTGTCGCAGCAGTCCGTTGCGGTGGCCGTCCAAGTTCGAACAATGGTGTACCCACCGAGGAAGCAGTTCACATCCGAGCCCACATTGCCGTCGGCATCGCTGATGGCATCCACGTATCCCAGCGCATTGTACAGGTCGTCGCACACATTGTCTGTCGCGTTGGCAGTGGCCCACCCCGTAAGGTCGGGGGCGGCTGTGCAGGCCCCTTCTAAACTGACCAAGGCAGCCTCAAAGGAAATCGTGGCATCGGCCGGGCAATCCAATGTGATGACGGGGGGCGTTGTGTCGGCAACGTTGAAAATGATGTATTCGTCATCTGAACCACAGCAGTTGTAGGCTTGGAAAAGCACTTGGAAACTGCCTGCGCATGATCCGCTGATGGGAGAGACGACCACATTGAATGTGGTAGCCGCAGCGCTTCCTGGAGCAGGAGGCGCGGTGCAGAAAGAGTTCCAGCTGATGTGCTCGGCGTCCTCAAATGCCCCAAATCCATCCGCTTCAGGCGTCCAGGTATTCAAGTTGTTCCATGCGGCGATGTCCACCACCACATAGTTGGAGGGCACCTCGACGTGGAGTGCCCCCACGCAATAACAAGGGGTGAGGGTCACCTCCTCAAATTGCAGTGTCAAAGCATCATCGCCGTCCTGCAGTTCGATGGCGAGTACCAAAGTCTCGCCATTTTCTGTGGGTTCCGGACCATCGATCAGGGTGATTCCACTGTTGTCCGCAGGGAAGTTGGCATAGACCGTTCCGGTTTGTGTGCCCACATATTGAATCACGGCCCCGGCAAATGTTGGGTAGCCCGCTGTGGGGTTAATGGAGACCACGAATTGGCAGGCTGCGGTGTCTTGAACGACCGCAAGGCCCAAACCTTCTTCGAGGGCTTCTTCCCCCATGTCTTCCGCGGCATTGGCCAAGGTGGTAACGCTGCTAATGCAGAGGTCGTCTAGCCAGAGTTCTTGGCCGCCAATGGAAAATTTGTCGACGTCTCCAATCAGGGTGATGGTGCCTTCATAGGCATATCCCCCCACCATCGCGCCGGCGACCTGTACTTGCACGCCACCCACGTTGATGCCGTTAAAGATGGTCAGTCCACCATAGCCGTTGGGTCCGGTTAAAGGAGGGGCGCCATTGATCCAGAGGTTCTCGAAACCGCCCTCATCGCGGAAAGCGATGCAGACCGTGTCGGTCATGGGCACAACCGACTCGATGTCGAATTGGGCAGTGATGTTGTTGGTCCAAAGGGACATCCCAGAACCCCAGCCGCCGTAGTGTGCATCCACGGCCATGTAGTTGTAGTAAGCGGCAGAAAAGTCGTGAAGGGGCTCCAAATGAATGGGGACGCCATCGCTGGTCACGGCAAGGCCACCGACCGCCACGGAGATGTTGGCGCCTTCGGCCAAGTCGCCATAGCGGTCACCCGCTGTGAGCAAGTCGAATCCAGTAAAGACATCACACGTGGCGGTGCATGCACCCGTTGGGAGGATGGGGATCACCGTCCCGTCATGCTTCACACAGATGTGGTCCACGTAGAATTGCTGACCACCAATCTCGAGCTTCTGTACGTTTCCAGTGAGCACGACGGTTCCAGTTTGGTATCCTGGGTAAGCCGATGTCGTCACCGTCATGGACACGCCGGGTGCCACGGTTGAGGGCATGGTTTCGAGCTCTCCCGTGAGCAAGGTGTGGCCGTTGACCTTCAAGTTTTCGTCGCCTGCCCCGTCGAAGAAGACAAAGCTGACTTCGTTCACATTGGGAAAGGCGGACATGTCGTAGACCGCATTGATGTTGCTGGTGGTCAGGACTTGGCCTGATCCTGCGGTGGGCAGCGCCGGGCCAATCGAGGCCGAACCGTAAGTGGCACCGAATCCATCAAAGAACATGTCGAATCCGAGTTGGATGTTGTCCTCGGACAAGACGTAAGTGCCGGGGGTGCTGGAAGGAAGTGGGCCAGACAACAGGAGGTCGTGGGTGAACACGGCGTTGCATGTTGTGTCGACGGCCGCGGTGGGTGTAGGCACGATGACAATGCCTGGAATGAAGATGTCCACTGTGATGATGCCAGGCAAGACCGTTCCAGAGGGGAAATTCACCAAGGTTGCGCCATTCAGGCTGAGCTGAATGCTGGAGTTGTCTATGACACCATAACAATCGAGCTCCCAAGAGAAAGTGTAGTGCCCAGGAGCCAAGTTCACGCTGCCCGTGCTCGATAAGGGGCCGCTTGATCCTTCAGGGCCTTCGGGCATGATGCCGGTGGCAACGACATTTCCGCTGGCGTCGGTCATGCTCCATGGACCGGAACTGTCTCCGTATCCATCGTAGTAATCAATCACAAGCTCTTCTGTGGAGGCGCCAGGTGCATTGGGTGAGAGAACCTCGTCGGTCAAGAGGGCGTTGCCCACGAATTCAAAGGGCGTCCATTCACTCATGGGGAAGTCGTCTTCCTCCTCAAAAAGCGAAGCCGTATTGAAAATCTCAAGGGTCGCTTGGGTGAGATAATTGAAGTGGTTGGGGCAAGCCTGACCAGTTGTCGAAATGGGGATGTAGGTGTCGTCCTCAAGTGTGAATCCGGCAGATCCCAGCAAGCCGTTGTCGTAGAATTCGCCCAGAGATCCGTCACCGATTTGCACACTGCAGTCGTTCTCAGGAGAGAGGAAACTGGTTCCTCCCGGTCCAGCGGATCCACTGAGGTTCCATGTATTCCACCCCACACCAGCCAACACAGGGTCGAGTGCGATGAGGTTGGCAAAGTCCAGTGTTGAGCCAATCGGGTCGGATTCGCTAGAGTAGGTGTCGCCCGGGATGTAAGTGTCGCCGAGGATGTAGGTGTCGCCCGGGATATAAGCAGCCGAAACTTGAACTTGTGGAAGCCCGGCAACCAAGATGGCGTTGGGGCCGGCGTTTATGGCCTCTTGGGCACATTCACTGGGGTTGTCGGCACTGCAGTATTGCACAGGGTGGACCAGCTGGGTTTCGAGCAAATTGTTGCAGGCGACTTGATAGCTGCCCTGTACGCTGCCCAGAGGAAAGGAGCTTGCAGATTCTGAGAAGTCTTCTCCATTAAGGAAGCCCGAGATGAAGGCGGTGGCATCGTCTCCTCCGGGGTACTGGGAGCCAAAGACCATGACTTGGGTCATGGAGGTGATGAAGTCTGGAAGTGCGTCGGCTTGGAGCGAACATGCAGAAGCGTCCACGGCAAGGCGCGGCAGTATGGCTTCGGCCAATTCGAAGGGGAGGGTTTCGATGGACAGGCAGGTTTCGCTGTCGCAAACTTCATAGCAAGGATCTCCGCCGAGGGCCAATTCGCCCTCTTCATAGATTTTCAAGCAGGCATTTCGGAACAAGGTGAATCCCGAAAAACACTTGATGATGGACACGGGACTGTCCAGGTTGAGTGGCATGGTGGTGCCGTCGCTAAAGCACACCTCAGCGTCGTATTCAGATTCATTGAGATTGAACAGGGCCATGTCAAAAGTGATGGCTGCGCGGGTGCCGGTCATGCCACCCCAGCATCCCTGACCACAGTAAAGCCACATGTCGAGACCAATGGGGGATTCCAGCAAGAATTCAAAGGGAAGACAAGCGGTGTTTGTGGCGCCATCGGGGCAGGTGACGGTCGCGCAGAGCTCGCCAGAATAGGTCCCATTCGCATAGGCGTCTGAGGTGTTCTCCACAGCGTCGTTGAATGTGTAAGACCACTGACCGTTGGCGGAGGGAACGGCGTCACCATTCAGTGTCCAGACAATGCTGGCGTCTGCAACAGGTGTAACCGCTCCAAAAAGGGTGTATTCAATGCTGCAAATGTCCGTTGTCAATTGAGTCAGAGCGGCCGTAAGGTCGTTGTCTGGTGTACAATCGTCGTCGGGGCAGTCGGGTGTGAGCGTGATGATCTGAGCGTACTCTACACCTTGGCAAATCAAGGCCACTTTAATCTGAGTGGCCACTCCGCTCGGGTAGAGATCGTCGTAACTCGGATTGCCGGAGCCGTCCGACCCGTCGGCTGTCCCGGACTGTTCCAACACGCCGTCAAGTCCCCGGTCGAAGTAGAGTTCGAGCTGGGACATGGGCGTGGATCCCAAGTTGGAAGCTGTTAAGATGTAGTGGTTACAAGTATCTGTGGAAATGGTCACGTCCAACGAGACATCGCAGATGAAGTATTCATCGCAAGGCGTGGGGGTGGTGCTTGGATCCAGAAGAGAAACATCTTTGAGTACAGCCACCAAATTGACATCTTCATTGAAAGGCGAGAAGGGGTCAATGATTGGAAATTCGATGGTCATCGGGTGGGCAAAGTCTTCACAACCTGTGAGGCTGCCAAAGGCATCTGCTCCTGTGGCGTCTACGTGAAGAATGGAGGGGTCGAAGACAACGGGAGAGTCGTGGGTCCTGCGGTGACCCAGAAGCCCGTAACCGGGCGCAGATTCTCTCACATCCATCATTTCCGGGTGGAAAATGATGGGCTGCTGTCCCATTTGGCTGTTGCCCGAGTGGATGCCTGGGTCATCGCCATAATTGGTGCTTGGGCTCCCTGCATAAATGTTGTGTCCCACCAAGTAGTCGCCTGTTGTGGTGCCCTCTACATCGAGGGTCATTAAAAAGGGCACTCGGTCTTTGGGACCTGTAGACGGGTCGCTATCGAGGTATTCAGGATCGTTGACGTAGCCAGCGATGGTGACTTCAGAGGGGTTTCCTGAATTGATGGCCCGGTACATCGCGTACCCCTTTATGGAGGTCTCTGCGAAGGGAAAGGTGTACGCCCCATCGAGGTGGAGTCCCTTGGCTTCAATTGCGGTGCCACTTAAATTGTATCTGAGGGTGGTCAATCCGCGGTTTCTCACCCAATTGACCGTTTGAATCAGTTCCTGTTGGTTCGGGTTGTTTCCGCCGGCCAGGTTGATGGAGGTCGCGCACGACGCGACAGCGTGACGCTGATTCAAGGGCACAAAAGGCTGGTTGTCTCCCTCTCCGGGGTACCAGTAGGGCACCACTTTGGACCAAATTTCCGAACCGTCATAGGCCACAAGAGAAGCCAATGGGGCCTGGTGAAACCCAGCGCTCGCCGCATTTTCATAGTAGGCGTTGCCCGAACCAGACATGAAATAACCGGTACCGGCCACTTCCATCACATGAGACCCCATATCGTAATCTGGGCCGTCCTGCGGTCCGCTGGTGTTCAAAGCATGAATCCAGTTCGGGACAACAGAAGATTGAGTGGCATCGGGAAGGGGGATTCCCATTAAAACAGACACCCTTGATTCTGCAAGTTGGGTTCCTGTCGTTCCCCCCAACCAACCGGTCAGGATGAGTTGGCCTTGGGCAAAAATCCCGTGTGTTAGCACCATGCCTTTTGCGGCGGCGGCGTTGTTTTCTTCAATCTCCACCAAAGCCAGAGAGGCACCCGTGGTGAGGTCAAAGGTCATGACCAATGAATGCACAGGTGTGCCGATGGTGTCCAGACCACCTACGCCAATCAGGACGCCGACTTCGTCGTTCACGGTCAATACATGACTGGCTCTCCAGCCGTTTCCAGTGAAGTAGTCTTTCTCCCATTGGAGAGACCCGTTGGTCTTCACGCGTGAGATTCGCACGTGGTTTTCCGGGCTGCCGTTGGTGGTGGTAGAGGCGATCAAGCTGTGCTGAGAGCCGTCAGAAATTTCGCACGTGGAAGAGTAGACCGCGTTGGACGGCTCTACCATCACGTGGTGGAGTTGGGAAAATCCTTGAATGCCGAGCGTGATGAAGGACAAAAGGAGGACAAAAGGAGCGACCTTGACCAGTGTTAAGTATCGGAAAACCATGGCGTTAAGGGTTTGGTGTGTGAATAAGTTGCTCGAATGAATCGGGTTCGCCCAATTAATTCGGCGAATTGGCTCTTTCCGTCTACTGCGGAGGTTTAAGTGCTTAATTATCAGGCTATAATTTTCCTTTTTGGGCTTTTCGTCCGAAAGAGAGGGGCGTGTGAGTAGATTCATGGCAATCGAGATTATTGAGGCGATCAACGTTCTCTAATGTGTCAGAATCATCTCACGTCACAGCTGATGAAAGTCATCGGCCCGGATGGCATATCTCATTCAGCCCCAAGGCTCAATGGAGTGCGTCGTCCAGCGAGAGACGGGGACTTAAAAAAGGGCGATGAGCGAGAGGCAGACAGCCAGTCCAACGCCTAGAAAGCGCAATGTGAAGGGCAGAATGTCCTTCGCGGCGAGCCCGGTAATGCCCAAGAGTGGCAAAGCCCAGAAGGGCTGCAGCATGTTGGTGAGTTCATCGCCATAGGCCATGGCGAGAATTGTGCGGTCGAGGGGGACGCCGAGGTCGAGGGCCGCACGAATAAGCAGGGGGCCTTGAACGGCCCATTGCCCGCCGCCGCTGGGAACAAACACATTCACGATGCCGGCAGAAAGGACGGTCCAAAGTTCAAAGGTGGTCGGGGTGGACAGCTTGACCATGGCCATGGACAAGGCTTCGACCAGTCCTGTGCTAGACATGATGCCCATAATGCCAAAGTAGAGGGGGAATTGAATGAGGATGCCGGAGGTTCCGCCGATGGCTGCCTCCACCGCTTGAAGAAACCGCTTGAGGCTGCCGTGGAGCAAAAAGGCCAATCCGAGTAGAGTCTGGTTGGTCCAGTCGGGATCGATAAAGCCCAAACGGCCCGCATCGGGGTGAGTGGTGGCTTTTTGTAACGCCAACAGCAGCAAGGTGAGTCCGAACAGGGTGGGGAGAATTCGCAGGTGGGGAGCCAATCTGCTTCGGACCGCGGGTTCCACAATTTGAGGAAGAGCGGGGCGTTTTGCGTTGGCGCGGTCGAGTTTTCTGCCAAGTACAAAAGCCGTGGCCACAGCGCCCAGGATCAGGGCGCCCGTCATCAGGAAATTGTGGAGCGAAAAAACGGTAAGTCCCAAAGGCAATGCTTCGGGCAAGACACCTGGAGCGATGTCTGCGATGGCCGCGAGGTCGGCCAAATGACCGGACTCAGCCACTTTGATGGGGGCGGATCCGCTCAGGCCTCCATGCCAAACCATCAGGCCGCAATATCCAGCGGCACCCACGAGGCCATAGTGGAGAGGAAGGCCATGGGCTTTCGCGTTTTCGCCCACTTTTCGGGCCAAAACCGCACCGACGATCAAGCCCAGTCCCCAATTGATCCATCCCGCCAAGCAGGCCACAAGCGCAACGGTGGCCGCAGCTCGGGCATTGGTGTTCCCCGCCAACTTAACCACTTTTCCAATCAAGCGGTCAACGGCAGGGGTCAGCGCCAAGGCGTGTCCCAAAACCAGCATGAATGCGGCTTGGAAAGCAAAGACCATGAGTGGACGGTTCCACAATCCATCTCTCCAAGCCGTGGCGATGCTGTTGGCATCCGCACCCAAAAACGACGCTGCCACCGCCGTAACGACCGTAAGGCCGAGGGCGATGGCAAGCGGTGAGGGAATCCATTGGAATGAATTCCCCGTCGTTTTGGACTCAGGATCCGCGGTCATGCGGGGCGCTGAATCAGAAGGGCAGGTCGTCCTCCGTAGAAGCGGGAGCACTGGGGTTGAATGCAGGTGCGGGTGGCACTTCAGCGGCAACAGGCTGCTGTGCAGCGCCTTCTGGTGCAGGCGCACCTTCGGCCCCCATTTTCTCAACGCGCCACGCGTTCAAGTCGACGTAGTAGCGATCGTTGTATTCACGTCCCTTGACGTCAAACTTGACGCTGACTTGGTCTCCTTCCGTGAGGCCATTCAATTGGTCGGACTTCTCTTTCAGTGCGGCGAACTTGACGTCCGACGGGTATTGCTCAGCCGTGGTGATCACGAATTCACGCTTGTAGAATTCGCTGGTCTCAGACTTCCAAACTGGGTACAGGCGCTTGACCGTCCCCTTCATCTCGTAACTCATACAGCGAATATCGCTCCTTCGGACGTCAACCTGGGTTGTACGCAAGCAAGGTCATCCACGCTCCGTCCACATCGCCTTGTTCAAGCCGGCCTTTTGCCTCTGTAAACAGCGCATTTTCAAGTGCGTTTGAGTCATCCTCATGCGCCATAAAAATGTCTGAAAGCTCAATCAGTTTGTGCTCATTGACGGCCGTTTCATCGGGCACGATTTTGGCCGACCCCAGGCGGGCACGCTCGTTGGCGGACAAAGCGGGGTGAAGCCGGATGTGGTCGGGCAAGGCATCAACACCTACGGCCAAGCCTTTTCCTGTTGGCTTTGGGATTTCGAACAGTGCATCGCCCGAGGCGCGGACGTAAAAGTTGCCCCCACAGCGCCCGGCCAAATCAATGGCGTGCGCATCGGGCTTCCCGTCTGCCCCCAACACGTCATCTGCGATGTGCACCCGTTGCACTTGGCATACGAGCATCTGACCTGCGCCAGGTCCGTCACCCAAAGAGACGATTTGCGTAATCCGGCATTCAAAGGCCACTGGAGCCTCGGCTACGCGATACGGTGCCACCGTATCGCTGGCCAAAGGAGTGAAGCCCGCTTTGGCGAATTCATCGACATTGGCGGGGTAATCACTGCTGGAGAGAGACGCGCCTTCGACCATGGCGTGGTCGACCAAGTTGACCACGATTTCGCCATTGATTCTGGCATTGGCCAAGGTGTCTTTCACGCCACCGTCACGGCCGCGCAACGTGGGGCCAACCATCAGAACTGGGGGGTCGATGGAGAACACGTTGAAATAGCTGAACGGAGCCAAGTTGCGGTTTCCGTCGGCATCGATGGTGCTGGCAAGGGCGATCGGCCGTGGGGCCACCGTGCCCACCAGGAGCGCGTAGCGGTCTTGTATGGGAAGGCTGCTTGGGTCGTGCGCCGTAGTGCTGCGAATTGGGGTCATTTGCGGGCGATGGATTGACCTTCGGATTCAACATCCCCTACCGTTCCCAAGACTTTGTCCTTCAGGGACTGGGCGTATTGGTCCAGTTGGGTGGCCAATTCAGGGCGCGATGCGGACAGAATGCGCGCCGCCAAGAGGCCAGCATTTTTACCGCCATCCAAAGCCACAGTGGCGACGGGAATGCCCGAGGGCATTTGAAGGATGCTCAAGATGCTGTCCCATCCGTCGATGCTGTTCGAGCTTTTCACTGGGACGCCAATCACGGGGAGGCTGGTTAAGCTGGCGACCATACCGGGCAGGTGGGCTGCGCCACCGGCACCGGCGATGATAACGCCAATGCCGCGGTTGCGGGCTTCCCGCGCATAATCCACCATGCGGTCGGGGGTGCGGTGTGCACTCACCACCGTCATTTCGTGTTCTACACCGAGTTCGGTTAGAATTTCCGCCGCTTGACGGAGAACGGGCAGGTCGCTTTTGCTGCCCATAATGATGCCCACTTTCATGGGACAAAGATACAAGCGGGCGAGCGGGCGATTTAGGCCAGCAAAGACACCACGCAGGCCGTCAGCAAACACGCAATGGTTCCTCCCAAAAGGGCGCGGAAACCGAGCTTAGCCAACTCGCCCCGACGGCTGGGTGCCAGCACGCCGATGCCCCCCACTTGGATGCCAATGGAAGCGAAGTTGGCAAATCCACAGAGCACGTATGTGGCGATCAGGACGCTTCGCTCATTCACGAATTCTCCAGCCTCTTTCATGTTCATGAGCGTGACATAGGCGTAAAATTCGTTGATCACGGTTTTCTCTCCCAAGAGTTGCCCCACCAGCACCGCGTCCTGCATGGGGACGCCAACCAGCCAAGCCAAGGGCGCTCCGATGTATCCCAGAATGAATTCGAGGCTCAGGTCATCGAAGCGTGTGCCCGCTGCAATCACATCGTTGATGCCCGTCCAGCCACCAACCCAACCCAAGATGTCGTTGGACATGTAAACCAAGGCGGTAAACACCAAGAGCATCACGCCCACATTGGCCGCAAGGACCAATCCGTCTCGGGTTCCGTTGGTGATGGCTTCTAGAATGTTGGCGGCATCTGATTTGACGAGGTCTACCTTTTCGGCAGATTGCAAATCGGTTTCGGGGACCAGCAATTTGGCTGCCGCCACTGCCGCCGGGGCGGAGATAAGAGAGGCCGTTAGCAAGTGTGTGGCAAAGTAGGCTTGCGCTTCGGGGTCGTCGCCACCCAAAAAGGCCACATACGTCGCAAAGACTGAGCCTGCAATCGTGGCCATGCCTCCGGTCATCACCAACATGAGCTCGGACCGCGTCATTTTGTCCAAGTATGGACGGATCAGCAAGGGGCTTTCGGTTTGCCCCAGGAATACATTTCCAGCAACAGCGAGGCTTTCCTTTCCCGAAAGGCGAAGGGTTCTTCGCATGAGCCATGCAAATCCCCGGATGAACAATGGGAGCAGTCCCATGTGGTGAAGCAGGGCGCTGAATGCACTAAAGAACACAATGGTGGGGAGGAGTCGGAAGGCGAAGTTTTCTAAGCTTACGTCCACTTTCCCTTCCATTCCGAAGCTGCCTAGAAGAAAGTCTGTGCCCCGATCTGTGTAGCCAATCAGAACCACAAAGAGTTCGGCTACCCATGTGAATCCATCTTTGACAAAAGGCACTTTGAGAACCAAAATGGCCAGGGCAAATTGCAAAGCCAGAGCTCCTAATACGGTCCGCCAAGCCACAGACTTGCGATTGGTGGAGACACCCCACATGATGGCGGCGAGTACCGCCATTCCCAGAATTGCTTGCATTTATGTGTTGCTTCGCCGGTCCATTTCGTCCCGGATCATTCCGGCGCGTTCGTAGTCCTCTTTTTCAATGGCGAGGTCCAATTCCCGTTGCAAATTTTGCGGAGACAGGGTCGACAGTCCGTCGCTGGGCTCCACGGGTTCCTCCAGGCCAAAAGGGTCATCTGCATTCTCCTCCGGCATTGGGGTAATGTTCGCCTCACCGTCGGGTGCGACGGCTGCGGCTTCCATGACCTTCTCGTCGCAATAAATGGGGCAACCAAACCGCACAGCCAGCGCCACGGCATCCGAAGTGCGCGCATCGATGGTGTGTGAAGTACCGTCGAGTTCGCAGACCAGTCGAGCAAAGAAAATTCCTTCCACCAGATCGTAAATCACAACCTCCGACAAGGCAACGCCAAAGCTGGTGGCCACACTCTGCAGCAAGTCGTGCGTGAGCGGACGGCTTGGCGTCATGTTTTCCAATTTGATGGCAATGGATTGGGCTTCGTGCATGCCAATCACAATGGGCAGTTTTCGCTGTCCATTCACCTCCTCGAGCACGAGGGTGTAAGCGCCAGAACTGGCGCCACTTGGCTTAATGTCGATTACCGCGAGCAGGGACTTTTTCATGGTCGGCCGGGCTTGAAGGTAGGGGATTCCTCAGAGTGACTTGAAGGCTTCGGTCAACTTGGGGACAACTTCAAAGGCATCGCCAACAATTCCATAGTCGGCCGCTTTGAAGAAGGGCGCTTCGGGGTCTTTGTTGATCACCACGATGACTTTGGAGTTGTTGACACCGGCCAAGTGCTGAATCGCACCCGATATCCCGATGGCGATGTACAAGTTTGGACGGATGGTGATTCCAGTCTGTCCCACATGTTCGTGGTGCGGTCGCCATCCGATGTCTGATACAGGGCGAGAACAGGCGGTGGTGGCACCGAGAACATCGGCCAAGTCCTCCACAAGTCCCCAGTTCTCAGGCCCCTTCATCCCACGTCCTGCCGACACAACGAGTTCGGCTTCTGGGAGAGGAGCGCGGTCGCCTGAATTTGGCTTGGCGGCTTCCAAAACTTCCACTTTAGATGACCCGAGGTCCGGCGCAAAGGGGAGAACCGATGCTGTGGCTCCCGCGCTGTCGGGGAGTCCAATGGCATTGGGAGTTGTGGTGACGACCAATTTGTCGGTGGCGCCTTTGAGCTGGGCCATGGCCTTGCCGCTAAACACGTTTCGTGTATACCGTCCTTCGCTGGGGGCCTCGGTGACACCAGCAATGAGGCCTGCGCCCATTCGGACAGCCACACGACCAGCAATGGCCTTACCCAAGTGGTCTTGGGCACAGACTGCGATGTTGGCGTTTTCTTGATCGGCTGCAGCGGCAATAAGCCGCGCCAGTTGGCTGTCGTCTAGGTTTCCGGGAGCTTGCAGCACGCGGGATACACCCACAGCGCCCAAACCTCCATCTCCTTCAAGGTCTCCCGAGACAACGGCCACAGTTTCTCCGAGCCCGGAAGCGAGTCCTGCGGCTTCGAGGCTGGCCTTAGTGGCTTTGCCCTCTTTCGTTTGGATGAATGCAATGCACTTCATGTTCAATGCTGTTGGGGGTTCAAATGACCTTGGCTTCTTCGCGAAGCAAGCGAACGAGTTCGGATGGATTGTCGGCGTCGACGAGCTTAACCCCGGCTTTCTCGGAGGGCAAAACGAAGCGGTCGACCGAAGTGGCTGCTGTGGCGCCATGTGCGGCCACCACCTGCAGGGGCTTGGATCGAGCGGCCATGATGCCGCGCATGTTGGGGATGCGCTGCTCTGCCATGCCTTTGGCTGCGCTCAGGACAAAGGTCCCTTGCACGGCAATTTTTTCGATTCCACTCGCGGTCTCCCGGGTCAAAATGGCCTTGTCGCCGTCGTATTCCAGGGAGGTGGCCAATGCGATGCACGGTACGTCCAAGTGCTCAGCCATCATGGCTGGAACTGCACTGGTGTTGTGGTCAATGGTCTCTTTGCCACACAGGATGGCATCGAAGTTTTTGTCCTTGGCGTAGTGCGCGAGTTCGGATGCCACTTGTCCCGCATCCTGTGGGTTGGCGTCAATGCGGATCGCTTCATGTGCGCCGATGGCCAGTGCTTTTCGCAGAATGGGGTCGCAGTCTGCACCGCCGACGGATGCGATGACCACTTTTCCTCCATTGGCCTCGACGAGCTCGAGGGCGCGCACCAGCGCGTACCACTCGTCGTAGGGGTTCACGATGAATTGAACCCCTTCTTCGTTGAAGCGGGTGTCGCCCTCGGTGAATGCGATGCGCGACGTAGTGTCGGGTGCTTTACTGATACAAACTAGAAATTCCATGCCTTTTCATTGAAGGTGTGAGACAGAGTCCCGGGCTTCGAGACCGCGAAGTTAAACCCGGGCGGCCCCCCCGCACAAAGCCCTGTGCAACTCACTTTCTACGGCCTACCTTTGCGCCCCGAATTTGGATACAAAAAAATTACCATGCGTACCATTCAATATCGTGAGGCCATTTGCGAGGCCATGAGCGAAGAAATGCGACGAGACGACCGGGTGTTTCTTCTCGGCGAGGAAGTTGCGGAGTACAATGGCGCCTACAAAGCGTCGAAAGGAATGCTGGACGAGTTTGGTGCAGAGCGTGTTATTGACACGCCCATTGCCGAGCTGGGCTTCAGTGCCATCGCAGTAGGCGCGGCCATGAATGGCCTGCGGCCGATTGTGGAGTTTATGACTTGGAACTTTGCCGTTTTGGCCAGCGACCAGATCATCAACCACGCATCCAAAATGTTACAGATGAGCGGAGGCCAATTCAGTTGCCCCATCGTTTTCCGCGGCCCGAATGGTCAGGCGGGACAGTTGGCTGCGACGCACAGCCAAGCTTATGAGAGCATGTATGCCACCATGCCTGGACTGAAAGTGGTGACCCCTTTTACACCATACGATGCCAAAGGGTTGCTCAAGAGTGCGATTCGGGATGAAGATCCTGTGCTCATTATGGAGTCCGAAAAGATGTACGGCGACAAGGGGGAGATTCCCGAAGGAGAATATTTGATCCCCATCGGACAGGCGAGCATTCGCCGCCCCGGAACCGATTGCACCATTGTGAGTTTCGGCAAAATCCTGAAAACCGTTCACGCGGCGGCGGATGAATTGGCCAAGGATGGCATCGATGTTGAGATCGTGGATTTGCGCACGATTCGTCCCTTGGACATCGACACTGTGCTGGAAAGTGTGAAGAAAACCGGCCGTTTGGTGATTGTGGAAGAAGGATTCCCCGTCGCAAGCATTGCCTCGGAAGTTGGCTACCGTGTCCAGCGCCATGCATTTGATTATCTCGACGCACCCATTCGACGGGTTTGCCAAACAGACACGCCGTTTGCCTTTTCGACTACGCTGATTGAGGAAGCGCTTCCTCAAGTGGCAGATGTGATTCGTACCGTAAAAGAGGTCAATTACGTCGCCTAATCGGCAGAACCTGACCCGCATTACCTTCGCGACCCTTAATACAAGACCCCGCCCGGAACATTCCGGAACCTTATATATCTGTTATGCAGGATTTCATTCTCTACCTCGTACCCGCCATCGCTCTCTTGGGCTTGGTTTACATGTTTGTTCAATCCCGTTGGGTGAAGGCCCAAGATGCAGGTGAGGACCGCATGGTCGAAATCGCCCGTCACATCCACGAGGGTGCTCTGGCCTTTTTGAGCGCGGAGTACCGCATTCTCGCCATTTTTGTTGTTGTCGCCGGCGCCCTTTTGGGTCTGGTGTCCTATTTGGTGCCCACGACGCATTGGTTTATCGTGATTGCGTTTGTGATTGGTGCCGTCTTCTCTGCGCTCGCCGGAAACATCGGCATGCGCATCGCCACCGAAGCCAACGTGCGCACTACACAAGCCGCTCGGACCAGCTTGGCACAGGCCTTGAAAGTCTCCTTCACAGGCGGCATGGTCATGGGACTTGGTGTGG
The DNA here is from genome assembly GCA_965657965.1 of uncultured Flavobacteriales bacterium. Lineage (GTDB taxonomy): Bacteria > Bacteroidota > Bacteroidia > Flavobacteriales_D > Sanyastnellaceae > UBA8752. The sequence goes on from CBFHQM010000010.1 coordinate 19,445, forward strand.
CCGGTTTGGCGGTGTTTGGTCTGGGCATGCTGTTCATCATTCTCTTGAACTATTTCGCAGGTGGCGAGTGGCAAGGGGTGGAAAACATGACCATGATCTTGGAGGCTCTCGCCGGTTTCTCCCTGGGTGCTGAATCGATTGCTTTGTTCGCCCGTGTGGGTGGCGGCATCTACACCAAGGCCGCCGACGTCGGTGCTGACCTTGTTGGAAAAGTGGAGGCGGGCATTCCAGAGGATGACCCTCGCAACCCAGCGACGATTGCCGACAACGTCGGAGACAACGTTGGAGACGTCGCAGGAATGGGCGCGGACCTTTTTGGTTCTTATGTGGCGACTGTGCTCGCAGCCATGGTGCTCGGAAACTATGTCATCAACGACATGGGCGGGACCATCACCGATGACTTCGGTGGCATGTCAACCATTCTGTTGCCTCTGATCATCTCTGCACTCGGCATCATCTTCTCCATCCTCGGAGCTTTGGTGATTCGGATCAAAGACGGAGCGAAGGAGCCCGAAGTTCAAGCTGCCTTGAACCGAGGGAACTGGGGGTCCATCATTTTGACCGCTGTGGCGTGTTACTTCTTGATTGACACCATGCTTCCAGGTACGTTGCAGATGGACTTCTTTGGAGAAGGCATCCGCACATTCAGCAGCATTAACGTTTTCTACTCCGTGATTGTCGGACTCGTCGTTGGTGGCGCCATTTCATACATGACCGAGTACTACACTGGTCTTGGCAAGAAGCCCGTCATGGACATTGTCCAGAACTCTTCTACCGGAGCGGCAACCAACATCATTGCGGGATTGGCCACAGGCATGATCTCTACGTTTGGTCCCATTTTGCTTTTCGCTGCGGCGATCTTCATCTCCTATGAATTCGCAGGATTCTATGGTGTGGCCATTGCAGCATGTTCCATGATGGCCACTACAGCCATGCAGCTGGCCATCGACGCTTTCGGCCCCATCGCAGACAATGCAGGGGGCATCGCGGAGATGAGTGAGCTCCCGGAAGAAGTGCGGGAACGCACCGACATTTTGGACTCCGTGGGCAACACGACTGCGGCCATCGGAAAAGGCTTCGCCATTGCCTCTGCGGCCTTGACGGCGCTCGCCTTGTTTGCGGCCTATGTGGAATTTACCGGAATCGATGGCATCAACATCTTCAAGGCCAATGTCCTCTCGGCCTTGTTTATTGGTGGCATGATCCCTGTGGTGTTCTCGGCCTTGGCCATGAACTCTGTGGGCAAAGCCGCCATGGAAATGGTGCAGGAGGTACGTCGCCAGTTCAAGGAGATCCCAGGGATTTTGGAAGGCACAGGTACGCCTGAATACGGCAAGTGTGTAGACATCTCCACCCAAGCGGCACTAAAGGAAATGATGTTGCCTGGTGCGATGACCATTGCTTTCCCATTGATCATTGGCCTTGTTCCCCTTTTGTTTGGAGCTGACCCAGCGTGGGCAGCAGAGACCCTCGGTGGCTACATGGCCGGCGTTACTGTAAGTGGCGTGCTCTGGGCCATCTTCCAGAACAATGCGGGTGGTGCTTGGGACAACGCCAAGAAATCATTTGAAGCGGGCGTCGAAATCGACGGTGAAATGACGTTCAAAGGCAGTGAGGCGCACAAAGCGGCGGTGACAGGAGACACCGTTGGTGATCCATTCAAGGACACTTCCGGACCTTCTATGAACATCCTTATCAAGTTGACCTGCCTAGTGGGACTCGTGATTGCCCCCATCTTGGGTGGGCACGGAGAGGAGCACGATGGACACGAAGGGCATGACCACGGTGCCATTGAGGCTCCTGTGGAGACCACGTTGCCGACTGCCGACGTCGATTTGTCTGAATACCCTGGCGTTTGATGCGTTTGGTCTCCTTCATCCCCGCCTCAGGCGTTGTGATTTTCACGGTGCTCACGCTGGGTCTTGCTTCTTGTGCAGGTGGCTCGGCTGAGCCAGTCAAAGGGGCGGATGTCGAGTCGTCCGACGAAATCAAATCAGAGGCAGTCGCTGACCCTTGTGACTGTATGAAGGAGGGATTGGGTGAAGGTCAAAAGAAGTACTGTCGGGAGTCCAAAAGGGACACTCAATTTTTGGAGTTGCTCCGTCAGTGTGGCATTTCAGAACTGGGCGGGGTTAGCGCCGTGAACAACATGCCGGATGATGGTCAATTCACGATGAATAAAGACCAATCTGCACTTGAATGGCTGGGAAGTAAAGTGGGTTTGGTCGAGAAGGGCACCGTGCCCATCCGAAGCTGTGTCCTCAAGGTTGAAGGCGGTGTTTTGGTCAGTGGATCACTTGTGGTCGAAATGGTGGGCATTGTCTCCACAAGCCAAGAAGGATTGCCAAGACGCGAATTGGGAAAGCACCTAAGAAGTGCAGATTTTTTTGACGTAAGTCGATTTCCTGAAGCCACTTTCACCATGACTTCGTCGAAGGCGGATGGCCGGGGCAACTTGAAGGTCAAGGGGAAATTGAGCATCAAGGGCGTCGTCAAGGAAACAGAGGCCTTAATGAGCTTTCTGTCTGTCGACCCAGTGGTGGCCGGCGCGACCATGACGTTTGACCGGGCTGACTTTGGTGTTCAGTTTGGCAGCGGGTCCTTCTTCGACAATCTCGGAGACGACCTGATTTCGGATCAGGTTCAGATTCGGATGGCGCTTGTTGAAGACGTGGCGAAGCGCAAGCTGCCCGGCTAATCCCCAGATTTCTTTTCTTCCAAGGTGGTTTCTGCATGCCGGCATTTCGGTCTGTTGCCCCTGCAAGCGCGGTCCTTGCCGGTCGGATGTGCCGCCGGTGTTGTGAATCTAGAGAGAGGGTTCACGAAGAGGTCGCTAGGGACCTTATATGCCTCGCCTCGGCCCATCCAAGTCCGTAGTGTGCACGCCGGACAAAGGCCGTCCAGCAGGACTTGCTTGAAGCGTTGAGGAACCCAAAATAGAGGCGCACCCGAGCTGGGTTACCTATGAGATGCTGTGCGCCCTTGCGGCACTGTGAAATGGGATCAGAAGAGGCCGTTTAATTCGGCGTCAACTTTGGTGATGATCTCACCCAAGTGCTCTGGATTGTTCTCGAAATCCATGTTGTCCACGTTGATCACGAGCACCTTTCCTTTCGTGTAGGTCGAGATCCAAGCCTCGTAACGCTCGTTTAGGCGATTGAGGTAGTCCAATCGGATAGATTCCTCGTACTCACGGCCGCGTTTTTGAATTTGCTCAACCAAGTGTCCAACGCTACTTCGGAGGTAGATCAAAAGGTCCGGCGGAGTCACAAACTGCTCCATCAACTCGAACAAACGGAGGAAATTCTCGTGATCTCGTGACGTCATCAAGCCCATGGACTGAAGGTTGGGGGCGAAGATGTACGCGTCTTCATAAATGGTCCGGTCTTGGGCCATTTTTTGTCCGCTTGACTTCAGCGCGTGGAGCTGAGAAAAACGGGAAGACAAGAAGTGCACATTCAAGTTGAATGCCCAACGCTGCATGTCTTTATAAAAGTCGTTCAGGTAGGGGTTGTCATCTACACTCTCGTAGTGAGGTGTGATCTTGTAATGCTGGGCAAGGAGCCGTGTGAGGGTGGTCTTACCAGAACCGATGTTTCCTGCAATCGCGAGGTGCATATCCGTGAGAAGTTGGGGGGGCAAGGTAGTGGGTCTTGTGCCCACTTACAATGCGCGGGCCACGGAATCCGCATCCTCAGACATGCGATGGGCCGCTTGGACCTCTTTCATCCACTTGTTAGACATGGAAAGACGGGGAACCTTGTTCTGTCCGCCGAGTTTTCCTTTACCTCTCAACACCCTTTCAAAGGTGCCTTGTGGATACCACGTTAAGGCGGGAGGAAGGAGGACAAGGTCGGAGGTACGCTTGGCATCGTAATCTGAGTTCACCTTGCGCAGGTTGAGGTCTAGCGCTTCCGCAAACAGGGATGCATCTGGCCATTCACCGGATACAGTGCGCGCTTCAATGGCCCAGGCGTGACGCCCAATGGCTTCCCCTGGATTGGATTGTGGCAAGGCACAGGCGGTCCAGTTCCGGAGTTCGACGCCGAATTGTTTGCCGGTTTTGGCCAGTGCACGTTCCGCATCTCCCACCATCAATTCTTCTCCGGCCAAATTCAAAAACGACCGTGTTCTGCCGGTCACCTGAATGCGGAAGGGAAGGGTAGAAGTAAAGCGGACGAGGTCTCCGATAACATAGCGGTGCAGGCCGCCATTTGTGGAGATCACCAGGGCGTAATCCACGCCCACTTCGACTTCGCTCAGTCCAATGGTGGCAGCGAAGGGCTGATTGTCCAGATCGAAGTCTGCAGTAAAGGGGATAAACTCGTAATGAATGCCGTAATCAAGCATCAGCAGCATGTCGTCGGCGCCCAATTGGTCTTGGATGCCAAAGAATCCCTCGCTTGCATTGTACGTTTCGATGGTGTGGATCCCCGGAGGCATCATGCGGTCGAATGCTTCGCGATAAGGGGCAAAGGACACTCCGCCGTGCATGTACATCTGCAAGTGGGGCCAGACCTCTCCGAGATGGCGCTTGCCCGAGACCTCGAGTATCCGTTCGAGCAGCACTTGGGTCCAGCTGGGTACACCGGCAATGATGCGGACGTCTTGTTCGATGGTGGTGTGGGCCATCCGCTCGATTTTCTCTTCCCAATCGGACATGAGGGCGATCGCCCGCGCCGGGGTTCTGCGCCATTCACACCACCAAGGAAGGTTGCCGATGATGATGGCGCTGAGGTCTCCGGTCAATGCGCCATTGTCGGCTTCTTCCGTCCGGCCTGTTCCGCCTACAATCAAGTGGCGCCCACCGTAGAGGCGGGCTTTGGGAACGGCATCCACGTACATGGCAAGCAGGTCTTTTCCCCCTTTGTAGTGACATTTCTCTAATGCGTCTTCTGTGACGGGAATGAACTTGCTCTTGTCCGAAGTGGTGCCCGAAGATTTGGCGTGCCATTTGACCTGGCCGGGCCACAGCACATCAGATTCCCCCTCTCTCACCTGCGAAATCCATGGCTTGAGGGCGTTGTAGTCCCTCAAGGGAACTTGGCTTCGATAGGCTTCTAGGTTGGTGTTGGGGGTGATTCCGTGCGCTTTGCCAAACTGTGTTTTGGACAGCGCGGCCATGTGGTTTTGTAAAACTTCGTCTTGGACTTCGATAGGGTATTGACGGAACAAGGCGATCTGGTGAAGTCGCTTTCGAATGAACCAGCTAAAAACAGCATTGACAGGCATTTCAGTTGGGGTCGATTCGATGGACGTCGTTGTTGGATTCTTCGATGTCGTTTTTGACACCTTGTATTCGGACGGCAATTTGAGCCCAAAGTCCGTCTCCACCTTTTCGGGTCAGGGCAAGCAATCGGCCCAGTGCGTCTTCGTCATTGTCTGCCGTCTCCGCCATGTCTGCAAGTATGGGCTGACCATTTTGTCGCAGCCAGGTTACGGCTTCTTTCTCGCCCTCCGTTCCTAGGAGGAGGGCCATTAAGTGCACATGGCCGTGATGGCGAAGCCATGCGCGCGATGTGGTTTCGTTGCGCAAGGCATGGCAAAAGACACCCAGCTCGGGAAAGTCGGATCCCATAAGCCAGTCTTGGAGGTTTTCATTGCCAGAGATGGCCTCTGCCCAAGCCAAAAGGACTTTGTTCGGGTAGGTTGGGATTTGAGGGGTGTCCATGAATTCTGAGTGAAGATGCGCCAGTCTTTCGAACATTCGAAACACAACAGGGGCAAGATGGGTTCCTTTGCATACCCTATCGGGCATTTTGCCTACCTCTTGAATGGCCACGTCCACCAATTCTTTTGCTCCACCTTCTTCTGCAGCCCCATCAGGGACGCAAGGCAGCGAGCGCATTTATGGCCGGTCGTTTTTTTTCCTCTGCGGGGGAACGGTTTTGTTCATGGCCAGTTTTGGGATGTTGCTGCCGGAGCTTCCTGCCCATTTGGCTCAGATGGGAGGAGAAGCCTACCTAGGAGGTGTGGTGGGCATGTTCACCCTTGCGGCTTTCCTCTCTCGGTTTGTCAGTGGTCGGATTGCCGACCAAGCTGGCCGGAGGAAGGTGATGCTCATCGGCTCTGCCGTCACCGCTCTGGCTGGTTTTGGATACCTCGTGGCCACTTCGGTGGTCGCCTTCATGGCATTGCGGTTTTTTCATGGTTTGTCCACGGGGTTTCGCCCTTCGGGCACAAGTGCCATGCTGACCGATCTCATTCCAAAGGCGCGAAGAGGGGAGGCTTTGGGGTATTTGGGCGTGGCTGGAAATGCGGGCATGGCAACGGGCCCTGCATTGGGGAGTTGGCTCACGGTTGAATTTGGCATCGAGTGGATGTTTGTGGCTTCGGCAGTTTTGGGCATGCTGAGTTTGGTGGTGACCTTTCCGCTGGAGGAAACCTTGCCCAACGCTCGCCCCGTCCGGAAGTCGGATCTGAACTTGTTTCGCGGGGCCTTGATCGATCCGCAAGCGTGGCCAGCGGCTTTGCTTTTGTTGCCCATATCGTTCGCGTTTGGGGTTTACCTCACCATCACGCCAGATTTTGTGGACCACTTGGGATACGTCTACAAGGGGTCTTTCAATACCATTATCGTGGCGAGTTCCATTTCGATGCGGTTGATTGCAGGACGGGTAAGTGACCGCCGGGGTCGCATTCCCGTGCTTTTGGTCGGAACAGCATTGCTGGTTGTGGGGATGGCTCTGCTCGGGATGGCCACGACCAAGGGGATGGCAACGTTGGGCGCATTGGTCTATGGAGCCAGTGTGGGCATTAACATGCCCACCATTTTTGCATGGACCGCAGATTTGGCCCAACCAGGAAAAGTGGCTTTGGCTTTGGGAACCATGTTGATGGCGCTCGAAATCGGAATCGGCGCCGGGGCGGTATTCAGTGGAATGCGGTTTGCTGGAAATGTGGGCAACATCCCGGGATTGTACTACACAGCTGCTGCTGGGGCTTTGATTGGTGCAATCGCCTTGGTTCCAGCGTATTTGAAGTCGAGGCGATCCATTTGACGACGTCTTCAATAGTGCACCCTTGAAAACCTCGCCAAACGTCTTGGCGAGAACGCGATGGAGTCTCGTACTTTTTCGACATGAGCATCAAGGAAATGTCTGTGACCGACGCCACCCAGACCCGCCAAGCCATCGAGACGCCAGCAGCAAAAGCGAAGCCCGGCTTGAATTCACCAGAATTGGATGCCAGCCGTCTTCAGGCAGAACGCCGAGAGTTGGCACGTGACTTCGTCACATTGAAGCACACCATTTCTCAATTGCGGGCCGAGCGAGACCGTTTGGCTGTGGAGAACCGGGACATGCAGATCAGATTGGCCACCGTCGAGACGGATTACGCCAATTTATTCTCGTACGTCGAAGGCACGCAGAACCCCGCTTAAGCGAGGGTTGCAGAGGACGTCGCCAAGCTGCGGTCCACTTTTTTGAAGAGGCCTTGTAGCACCTTGCCTGGGCCGACTTCCACCACGTCATCCACACCTGCTGAAATCAACCATTGCATGGTTTGCGTCCAGCGCACGGGCGCGGTCAATTGCGCGATGAGGTTTTGGCGAATCACCTCGGGGTCAGTTTGCGGTGTCGCCGTGACGTTTTGGACCACTGGACAAGCAGGAGCCTTGAGGTCAGCGGCCTCAAGAGCAGTGGCCAACCTTTCTCTGGCCGGTTCCATCAATGGGGAGTGAAATGCGCCACCTACAGGGAGAAGAAGCGCGCGACGTGCGCCGGCTTCCTTTAATGCGGCACATGCGGTCTCTACAGCAGGAAATTCTCCGCTGATCACGAGCTGTCCCGGGCAGTTGTAATTCGCGGCCACAACAATTCCCTCGGTTTCGCTGCACACCCGCTCCACGTCGGAATCTTCCATGCCCAAGATGGCCGCCATGGTGGACGGAGTCGCTTCGCATGCGGATTGCATGGCCAACGCACGTTCGCTAACCAGTCTCAGCCCTTCGGCAAAGCTCAGGGCGCCTGCCGCCACCAAAGCACTGAATTCACCAAGGCTGTGACCGGCGACAAAGTCAGGGTTGAAGGCCGCACCCATGCCTTCTGCGGTAATCACCGAGTGAAGGAAAATGGCGGGCTGGGTGACTTTGGTTTGCTTGAGGTCTTCGTCTGAACCCTCAAACATGATGCGGGCAATGTCGAAGCCCAACACTTCTGAAGCCTCGTTGAATCGGGCTTTGGCGAAGTCGTGCGCATCGTGAAGGTCTTTCCCCATTCCGGAGAATTGTGCCCCTTGTCCGGGGAATACCATGGCTTTCATAGCGGCGAAAATAAGGGGGAGGGGGAAGTTGGCAGCGAGGTGGGGTGTGGGGCTCTCAAAGCTTGTAAGAAAAGCCCACAGAAAGGACCTCTTTGAATTGGGTCCCGGGTCCAAATTTGGCCGGTGTGGCGATTCCGCCTTGGTCATCGAGGACCGCGCTCTCTTTTTCTAGAACCACGTCATCGTCGTAGATCAAATGTGTGCTGATGGTCGTTCGAAGCGATTCGTTGATGGTCAATTCAAGCAGGCCAGTCCAGTTCACGTCTATGTTGCCTGGCTGGTTCATGTAATTTGAGAACAGGTCCACTTGATGGGTCCACGTGACATTCTCCATAAGGGTCATTTTGAGGTTCCATCGGATGTAGCCACCGAGTTCGAGTCGGGTGCTTTGACCCGCACCCACGCCGAATGCACCTGCTGCAGCCAATGTATCGTCCAAGAGAACGGTGAGTTTGCCTGTGACTGGCGCAACAAAGAAATGCTGATTCTCTCCTTTTTTTGGGGCAAAACCAGCGGCTGCGACCAGATATCCGGGCGACAGAAAGTCCGAGATGCGCTGGTCTTTGTCGGGGACGCCTCCCACCACAGCATAGCCCGGGAGGAATTGGGTCCGCGCATCGACCAAGGCAGAAAGCCGTCCTCCCCGCAGGCGCGTCTGGATGGCGGAATTCCACTGCCCACTCAACACCAATCGGTCGTCCGTTTTTCGCCAGGTATCGGATTGATGAAGCAAGCCCAATGCAGCATCCAATGCCCAAGACGTGCTCGAGGGCCCCTGTTCTTTGGTTTGGCCCATCTGACAAAGTGCCGTGAAGGCCAATGCACTTTCTCCACCACCCGCCCAATTGGCAAGCGAGGTTTGACTCAGGTTCATGCCCAGTGTTCCGTCGAACGTGGAAAGCGTGTCGGTAGGGTTGTCGTCGACCGTAGTGGTGGCGGCTTCAAGCTTGGGCATGGCGAGTTGCGCCATGGCACAGGTGGGCAGGGATAGTACCGATGAAAAATATAAGAATGCGACGAAAATCTGTTTTGGAATCATCAACGAATACTTTTAGCCCAAGAATTTGTAGGCGGTGAGGTGGGGCTAATGTCCGGTGGTAATTTTAGGTGGCCATGCGCTTGTTTCTTTTTCTTTCCACGTGCTTGATGAAGGTCTGCCTGTCCCTTCCTGTGCATGCGCAGGTCCAAGACTATGCATCAGCCGGCACTGAACTTTGCGACTGCCTTCCTGCAGATTCTTATTTGTTGCTGAAGAAAGTAAAGCACGCGAGCGGGGTGACCGAAACGAGTTACTTCGCGAATGTGGAGTCCCTGATCACATTCCTCACCGGGTATGGCCATGTGGGTGCGCATGCCCTCAATTTGAATTGGCCGGCAGACATGGTGGTCGGGTCTGGTGACCTCACTGCGTTGCTCACTGGCTTCAGCATTTATCCTCCATTCGAAGAGACCTTGTGCAGTTGGGAGGTGGTCAATGTGGCCAGTCATGGTTGGATCATGGAACAGACTGGGGCAGTTGGCTACACCGAAGCGTATGTCCATGAGTCCACATTTGATGAATTCGAAATGGGGGATGAGACCTACGGACAGTGCATGCTCAATAGTTTCGACCTAGAAATGGTCTATCTGCCTGATTCAGTGGTCCGTTTGACATTTGTCAGGAAGTTTCAAGGCAATCCGAATATGGATTGAGGCCGTTGGACTTGGCTCTTTTTTTTGAGAAATACCTCATTTAGGGGAGGTGATGTACTCCTGATCTAAAAGAGGTTTGTGGTGCTATTTAGAACTAATCTAAATAAATACGCACCACATGAAGATTCAGGTTTTCTCTTTCAGTTTGTTTTTCTCCTTTGCTCTGATTTCATGCAATCCGGACATTTCTGGGTGCACAGATGAATCAGCAGCGAACTATGATTCTGCAGCCAACGTGGATGACGCGTCCTGCGAATACGACATCGTCGCGCCTGCAGAATATGTTTTTGTCGACGACAATGGCAACAGCACCGTCAGTTATTCGGGTCAGCACCAGCGCTTGAATATGTTGAGTGAAATGGTCACCTATATGAAGTCGGCCAACACGCCAGGAGCGGCCATTGAGGCTTCCGTGTTGTTGAGCATGTATGCCAACGATGGATACGTATGGCTCGATACCGATACCCTGGGAATGACCGGGTCATCAAAGCAACTCAAAAGCAAAACCGCTGGAGGCGATCCGGCGGTCACCGCCCAATTCGAAGCCTGGATGGCAGAATTAGGTTCGGCAAGTGCAGCCACGGTTTCTGGCGTGTTCGAGGGAGGGCCTGGCGTTGTTGGTGTCGTGGAAACGACGGGGACAGGTTCTGGCTATTTGCAGTCTGCCACCGGGCAAGAATGGGTGCAGTTGATTGAAAAGGGGCTGATGGGGGCTTGTTTCCATTACAACATCAGCTCTGTCTATCTCGGTCCAGACAAAATGGAGGTAGACAATACAAATGCAGTCGACCCCGATGCGGGGAAGTACTACACCACCATGGAGCACCATTGGGATGAGGCGTATGGGTACTTCACGGTAGCCACCAATTATCCAGAGGAGGGGACTGATCGCTTTCTCGGCAAGTATGCATGGAAAAGGGAAGACCCACTGGGTTCTGCCACGAAAATCAGCGATGCCTTTCGACTGGGGCGTGCGGCCATTTCTGAGGGCGACATGGACCTGCGGGATGTTCAAATTGAGGTCATTCGTTATGAACTGGAGCGGATGTTGGGTGGCACAGCGATTCACTACTTGAATGCCGCGATCACCGATATCGCCGAAGACTCACGTAGAAATCACGAGCTCAGCGAGGCCATGGCGTTCATGCAGGCTTTGGTGTATGCCGACACCCCCGCAGTGAACCAACAAGATGTAGACGAAGTCATGAATGCCCTTGGCGCTGACTTTTACAATGTCACGGCGACATCTATGGCCGCAGCACGTGACCTGTTGGCCCAGAAATTGGGGTTGACCGAATTTGTTGGCCAACTCTGATTCCGCTCACCTTAGTTTCGCCGTCAGATGCGCAAATTCTTGCCTCTCGTTTCCATTTTGGTCTTGACTTTTATGGCCAGTGTTTCCTTCATGGGTTGCACGGACATAGATGAAGGAGCGCCCGGTCTTTCTTTTGACCGTGGTTCTCTTCTAAAGGAGTGGGCAGATCAAACCATTGTCCCGGCCTATGCCCAGTGGCAGGAAAGCACAAGTCAACTCGAGGGCGCAGTGGCGCTTCTTGTGGATGAACCGAATGCTTCTCGCGTGGAAGCCGCGCGCGAGGCACTCAAAAGCGCTTACGCAAGCTGGCAGTCGGTCGCTACGTTTGATTTTGGTCCAGCATCGGATCGGGCATTGCTGGCTACGACCAACACCTTCCCAGTGGACACAGCAGGTGTCGTAGAGGACATCGCGCTCACCAATTGGGCGCCTGGAACACCCTCGAGTTTGAGTCGGATGGGATTGCCTGCCTTGGATTACTTGCTCTTCTCGGAAGCAGATGCGAATGGGGTGGCGCAAGGGTTAAGTGAAGCCCCGGAACGTGGACAACACTTGTTGCGTTTGGTTGGGTTTTTGGCCGAGGAGTCCGGGGCCGTCTCTGCGGCTTGGAATTCGGAGTACCGCGATCAATTTGTCGCGTCGACCGGAACTGAGCTTGGGAGTGGGTTGGGTGCCACGTTGAATGCTTTCAATCGCACGTTCGAGTCCAATTTGCGCAAACAAAAATTGGGTCTGCCTTCAGGGGTCAGCACGTTTTCTCAAACGCCATTGCCCGGTCATGTCGAGGCCCCGTTCGCAGGAGACCTCAGTCTGCACTTGATGAAAGAAGCTTTTCTTTCTTACCGCAACCTCTATCTCGGCGTTCCCGTTCAGGGAGATGGCACACTCGGCTTAGATGACTATCTAAAAAGTCTGGGCGATGTGCACAGGGGAGCGCAATTGGATGCGGACATCCGCGCTCAGCTCGATGCGGCGGAAGACGCGCTCGATAGATTGGAATCCCCACTGGCCGAGTTCGTGGTCAACCGCCAAGATCTCACCTTTGAGGCCTATGCAGAGTTGCAAGGTCTGGTGGTGTTGTGGAAGGTAGACATGATGTCCGCCTTGGGAATCTTGGTGACCTACCAAGACAACGACGGCGATTGATTTTGATGTGGTGGCAAACCGCAAAAGAGAAGGGGTTGTCCCCTGTAGACGGAGCGCCCCTGGTGGCGCTTCGTCTCGTTTTTGCGGGATTGATTTTGTTCAGCACCCTTCGCTTCATTGCTTCGGGTTGGGTTGAATCACAAGTCGTTCACCCTTTGGTGGCTTTCCCTTTTGATTGGTTTTCGTGGCTTCCACGGCCGGGTTTGTTCATGGCATACGGTTTGTTTGGTGCCATGGCGTTTGGTGCGATTTTGATGCTGCTGAATCGGCCGCGATTGGGGGCTTTGATTTTTGTGGTCCCTTTCACTTACGTGGAGCTGTTGGACAAAACCAATTACCTGAACCATTACTACTTCGTGTCGTTGATGGCGGGCCTGTTTGTGTTCTTGCCCTCTCGCAATCAAGACGCCGCAGGTGTTCCTCGGTTTGCGCGAGACTTGCCCAAGTTGTTGTTGACGCTGGTTTATTTCTATGCGGGCTTGGCCAAATTGAATGCAGATTGGATGTGGGAGGCCTTGCCACTGGCCATCTGGTTGCCACAGCACTCAGATTTTCCAGTGGTGGGCTCCATCCTCACATGGCCTGTTACGGCTTATTTGTTTTCTTGGGGTGGCTTGATTTTCGACCTTTTTGCGGGTTTTGCACTGTGGTCTGACCGGTGGCGTCCTTGGGTGTATCCGGTGGTGGTGGTTTTTCATCTCTTGACTTGGTCCCTTTTTCCGATTGGTGTTTTTCCGTGGGTCATGATGGGGAGCACCCTTGTGTTTTTCTCGCCTAGTTTTCACCGAGGTTGGTTGGGCCGATGGACGAGAATGGCCATTCCTGAATTTCGTCGGTCTTCGTGTGATTCAGCGGCGAATCGCTGGGGGCTCTCTTTGTCTATGGGTTTCCTTCTGATCCAGTTGGCGTTGCCATGGCGTTTCCTGGCTTATCCAGGAGATTTGTTTTGGACGGAGTCCGGGTATCGCTTCAGTTGGCGGGTAATGCTCATGGAAAAGGCGGGCGTGGCCTACTTCTATGCCCAAGATGGAGAGGGCAGAGAACGAGAGGTGGACTTGAGCGGTTGGTTTACTCCAAACCAGTTCAAAATGATGGCCACCCAACCGGATATGATTGTTCAAGCGGCCAAATGGATCAAGCAACATGACCTGGATATGGGCTTGGATACGCGGCGCGTCAGGGCCGAGGTTTGGGTGGGCTTGAATGGAAAACGTTCTCAGCTGTTTGTGGATCCATTTGTGGACCTCTCTCAAATCGAGGATGCCATGTGGGCGTCACGCGATTGGGTTCTTCCTTTGGACAGTGTCGTGAGCATGTCTGAGTTCAGGGCGCGTAAAAAACAATGGCGATCCCAATCCGAATGGTGAGTCGGTCTCCTTTTGGCGGTGGAGTCAAGGTGCTGCTGTTGCTGACGCTGTTGTCGGTGGGCATGGAGTCCAAGGCTCAATCGGACTCGTTGCCGGCGTTGGCGCGTGATTTGAGCCCCGCCGAAGTATCGGCTGAGCGACCTGAGCCGGTGAGGTGGATGCAGTCCATTGGTGTGGAAGGCATTTACACCGGAATGAAGAGTCGGGTGTTCAATTGGGCAGAATCCGAGGCCGTGCAGTCCGCCCAGCATCACCGACAACTGTTGATTTCGGTGCCGGGGGCCAACATTTGGCAGAGCGATGCAGCCGGTTTACAGCTGGGCATAGGGGTTCGGGGCTTGAGCCCAAGTCGCTCCTCACATCTGTCTGTGCGGCAAAATGGAATGCCCATCGCGGCAGATCCACTCGGTTATCCTGAGGCTTATTACGCTCCGCCAACGCGGGCGGTGCGTGAAGTGCGCATGGTGAGTGGAGCAGGGGCATTGCAATACGGTTCTCAGTTGGGTGGCATGCTTGACTTTATCATGCGGGATGGAAGGGAGCACGAAGGGCTCTGGTCGAGTGCGGCCATGACCGCGGTGGTCTATCCGGAGGCGCTGTCCACCCCCAATGAGGCAGAGGGTCCGCGGCATTTTTTCAATGGCTTTGGGGAATTGGGCTGGCAAAGCCCGAGTGGAAAACTCCATGGGTATGCTGCACTCGAGCAAAAAAGTGGCAACGGTTGGAGGCAGAATACTTGGTTTGAGTCGGGGACTGGATTGTTTCGGATGGGAGGGGCGTTGTCTCCTCAGTGGGTTTGGGACATGGATGGTGCGTGGATGAGTCGTGTAGAGAAGCAGCCAGGCGGCTTAACCGATGCGCAGTTCTCTTTAGATCCTCGGGCATCATTTCGAGATCGAAACCATTTCCAAGTCAGCCACAATTCTGTGGCATTGCGCATACAGAATGTACCCAGTGGCATCCGAGACTGGCTTTGGAGTGCGCGCTTTCATGGACTGCAGGCCAGGCGGGCTTCTTTGGGGTATTTGGGCTTTCCGAATCGGGTAGACCCCGGGGTAGACCGCGAGCTGATTTCCGGACGATTCCGCCACGCAGGCATGGACTTGAAGGGGGTCAAGCGCTGGTATGCCAAGCACGGGGGCATTCACGCCCTCACTTTCGGAGTCCAGGCGCTCAAGGGCAACAGCTTGGCCCTGCAGGGCGAAGGCAGTCCCGGGGAGGCCGCGGCATTCGAATTTGTAACGCCAGAGGCCGGAGACGGCAGCAATTATGTTTTTCCAAACGCCCAGTTGGCTGCCCATGTCCAAGCGGCCTGGTCGCCCTTTCCGAGGTGGGTTGTTACACCGGGATGGAGACTGGAGTTCATCGATACCCGAGCGGACGGTCAGTATCGAGAGTCCATTTTTGATGGGGCGGGAAATCTAATCGAGGATTCCGTGTTCGTTCAAACCGAGCATCGTCAAAGGGCTGTAGGCCTGCCTGGTTTGGGGTTCTCACACAAGTTTGGAGACTTGGAGGCCTATGGCAATGCGGTTGCGAATTACCGGGCCATCAATTTCAGCGACATCCAACTCCGGGGCATTGGAAGAAAAATTGATCCGAACATCCGTGACGAGCGTGGGCGAAATGTGGATTTGGGTCTGCGTGGCGTGCTCAGGAAGAAGCTGAAGTTCGACGTGAGTGCGTTTCAGTTGAATTACCGCGATCGAATTGGACTTTATGCCACCACGATTCCCGATCCGGTTGTGATTGAGCGGGTGGTGCTGCTGAGGAGCAACATCGCAGATGCCCGAACAAGGGGTTTGGAATTGACCATTGGTGGGGTCCTCATGGAAAAGCCGAGCGCCTCAACCAGGTTGGAAGGATTGCTGACAGGCTCGGTCATGAAGAGCCAATACCTCGCAAGCGAGCAAAGCGCCTTCCGAGGAAAAGAGGTGGAGTACGTACCGGATTACATCCTTCGGTCATCTCTCATCTTCACGCACAAGACGTGGCATTGGGATTTGGGCGTACATGCTGTGGGTGCTCAGTTTACTGAGGCCACCAATGCGGTCTTCACCCCCGATGCCATTCACGGAGAAATCCCTGCTTTTGGGGTCGTCGACGTCGGGTTTGGTTTCAATTCGCCAAAAGGATGGTCCATTCGCTGCGCATTGGACAATGCGACCAACGCCCAATATTTTACGCGACGTTCTGCGGCTTATCCAGGGCCGGGCATCCTGCCAGCTGACGGGCGATCATTGCAAATCACTGTCGGTTATCAGGGCTGGCGCTGAACCGCATCCAGTCGACCTCGAGGCCAAACTCGCCAGCGAGACCGTCATACTTCATCATTCCGATACGCAGCACCTCGGACAGGTTGCCCCAGGTCCAGATTTTGGGCAATTCACCGGTCATGGCGCTGCTTTTTTTGAGTGCGGAAAACGGCACTGTGACTTCTTGCCATTCGGAGTCTGCTTTGAAGTCAGTTTTCCAGTAGGGCATCCACCATTGTTCGGAGACCTCCATGGTCAGGGTAAAGGTGTCGGCCTCCCCATTGGTGGTCCGGCAGCGAATGGTAACCGCGTCAAAGCCGGATAGGTCCTGCTCTCCCCAAGGTGACCGCACGGAACTAAATCCACCGTTGTTCTCCAACGACACGCGGCCTTCCCACTTGAGGGTGGATCGGCTGTAGCTCACGTTGCCAACAGATCTTCCGCCCATTACACCGTCGTTTAGCGCGCGCCAGTTGGACAGTTCCCCTTTTCCAAAGTCCATGACGGCATCGGAAGGGGCGGTGTTGGATGGGCCGAAGGAGAACATGAACAACAGGGCAAATAGGGTGGGCAATTGAATCGCGAGCATGCCTAGTGAACAGAACGCAACACCCTTAGGTTCAAGTCCGACTCTCCTTGGGGCTCATTTTCCGATGCAGAAGTTGCCAAAAATGTGACCCAGCAGATCATCTGGAGTCACCACACCCGTGATGCGCCCAAGTTGTTCCAATGCCTCTCTGTGGTCCACGGCAAGGAGATCACCGCTCATCCCCGCATTCAGTCCGTCTAAGGCACGCTGAAGGGCTTCGCGTGTCCGCTGCAAGGCTTCGCGGTGGCGCAAGTTGGTCACCAGGATGCGGTCTTCGGCCAGAGCGCTGCGGTAGTCCCGGCCCAATCGATGCTCAAGGTTGTCCAGACCAATGCGCTCTTCGGCACTGATGGTCAGGACCTCTTCGGCCCCTTCTGGGCACCAACCTTCTGGAGCAGGAGCGAGGTCTGTTTTGTTGATCACCGCGATGAAGGTGCCTGCGGGCTCATCGAGGTCTTCTGCAGCCTTTCGTTGAGTTTGAGCGGCACTTTGTATCTCTTGCTCAGCAGTGAGACGACCGGCTTGGTCTTGGATGTCGCGGGCGTCGATGAGGTAGAGAACAAAGCGAGCGGATGCCGCTTTGGACCAAGCCCTGCGAATTCCCTCTGCTTCGATGTCGTCGGTGGTGTCCCGAAGCCCTGCGGTATCGATAAAGCGAAACCGGATGCCCTCCAAGGTGAGCGTCTCTTCGAGGGTGTCTCTGGTGGTCCCCGGTGTATTCGATACGATGGCGCGGTCCTCTTTCAGGAGGGCGTTGAGTAAGGTTGACTTTCCTCGGTTGGGTGCGCCCAGAATCGCCACGGGAACCCCTTCTGCAATCGCCCGGCCTGTGGAGAAGCCGTCGAGCAACTGAGCGATGCGATCCAGCAAATCCGACACGTGTTTGCGGTAGGCGTCGCGGTCGGCAAACTCCACATCTTCTTCCCCAAAATCAAGCTCCAACTCCATCAGGGCGGTGTACTCAATGAGCGCCGCTCGGAAGTCGCCGATTTCACGGCTGAACCCTCCGCCAAGTTGTTGCAAGGCCAATCGGTGGGCGCCGGCGTGATCGGCATCGATCAAATCGCCAATGGCCTCGGCCTGGGCCAGGTCACGCTTGCCGTGAAGGAAGGCCCTTTGGGTAAACTCTCCCGGCAAGGCCGGGCGACAGCCGGCGTCGATCAAGCACTCCATGAGACGCTGGACGATAAAGGGGCTACCGTGAATGTGACATTCCACAACATCTTCTCCAGTGAAGCTTCTCGGGCCTTTAAAAGGAAGGAGCAAGGCTTCGTCAAGCAGTTCGTCGCCTGCATAAAGGTTGCGCAAAGCGGCTTTTCCAGGGGGGCATTTGGCCAGACGTCCTCGGCAAAGCGCGTCTGCCGTGGTCCAAGCGTCCGGGCCACTGATGCGAACTACGGCCACGCCGCCTCTTCCTGCGGGGGTCGAAAGTGCACAAATCGTGGTGCCGTCAAGGGGGTGTGCGGGCATGGGGGGAAATTAGCCCTTCACCCTTATTGATGGAGGGCTGAGCGGCGTTACTTTTGCCGCGTCTTAATGTCCCTTTTCGACATCATCACCCGCGTTAATTCCACACCATGAGCGTTCTCGTCAACAAAGATTCCCGCATCATCGTCCAAGGCTTTACTGGTTCTGAAGGCACCTTTCATGCCAGTCAGATGATCGAGTATGGCACCAATGTGGTGGGTGGTGTTACGCCAGGCAAGGGTGGGCAAAGCCACCTTGATCGTCCGGTTTTCAATACTGTAGCCGATGCCGTGAGCGAGGCGGGAGCGGACACAAGCATTCTATTTGTGCCACCGGCATTTGCTGCCGATGCCATTTTAGAAGCTGCGGATGCAGGCATCAAAGTGATCATTTGCATCACAGAGGGCATTCCCGTGGCCGACATGGTGAAGGTGAAGGCGCACCTCGATCACCTCGAAGATTGCACCCTTGTCGGTCCAAACTGTCCAGGCGTGATGACGGCCGGAGAGGCGAAAGTGGGCATCATGCCCGGCTTCATTTTCAATCCGGGTCGCATTGGAATTGTGTCCAAAAGCGGAACGTTGACGTATGAGGCGGTGGACCAGATTACCAAGGCGGGCTTGGGCCAGTCCACGGCCATTGGCATTGGTGGCGACCCCATCATCGGGACCACAACCTTGGAGGCGGTTCAGTTGCTCATGGCCGACAGCGAGACAGATGGCATCATCATGATCGGAGAGATTGGTGGCGACCTCGAGGTCAAAGCGGCCCGCTGGATTGCGCAAAACGGCACGAAGCCGGTTGTGGGCTTCATTGCGGGTGTGACGGCTCCAAAAGGTCGGACCATGGGCCATGCGGGTGCGATTGTGAGCGGCGAAGAAGAGAGCGCCGAAGCCAAAAAGGCGGTCATGCGCGAGTGTGGCATCCATGTGGTGGACAGCCCAGCTCAAATCGGAGCCATGATGGTCGAGGCGTTGAAGACGGTCAACGCCTGATTCAAATTTCTTGCGAGCCTGAGCGGCCCCAGTTTAGGGTTTGACTTTGTGTACCCCCACCTTCCAAGGTTGACTTGCCACATCCATGATTTTGGACATGTCCTCGGGGCGTGCGACAAAATCAATGTCTGATGTGTCTACCCAAATGACCCGACTCCCCCTCGCGTGCTTGAAGTGGCGCTCATAGGCTTTCTCCAGCTTGGCGAGATAGTCCAAATCAATGTCTTGCTCATAGCTGCGCCCTCGGGCTGCGATTTGCGCTTGTTGACGCTCTGATCCGGGCTTGAGGTAAAGAATGAGTTCCGGCTGAGGCATGCCGTCAGCCATTACATCATAGAGGTTCCGGAACAGGGCATATTCGGTTTGGGGCAGCGTGATCTTGGCAAATAGGTCGCTTTTGGCAAACAAGTAATCCGCGACCAGGGCGTCCCGAAACAAGGTGCGCGCCGTGAGCGCGGCTTTGACCTGCTTGAAGCGTTGGGCCAAAAAGCTGAGTTCCACAGGAAAGGCGTAGCGCTCAGGGTCCAAGTAGAATTGTTCCAGAAAGGGGTTGTCGGCAAACGGCTCCAGCAAGGGCTCGGATCCGAGACTTGTTGCAATGGCCGTGGCGAGGGTGCTTTTTCCGGCACCGATGCCGCCTTCAATCACGATGTGTCGATAGGGAATAGATGAGGTCATGGCCAAGGCGCAATTTGGGGCACATCTCTCGGAAGGTCAGCCAAACATTGTGCAACAGTTCGGCCATCACCTGGAATGGGTTGCTCGGGAATCAGATCCGCCAAGGGTCTCAAGACAAAACGGCGTTGCAGCATGCGGGGGTGGGGGACTTGTAGGTTGTCCAGTTGGAGAACCCGGTTTCCCCAGAGTACAATGTCCAGATCGATGGGGCGGGAGGTGTAGCCTTCTTTGGGTCTCTGTCGCCCCATTTCCTGCTCAATGGCCAGGAGTGTGGCCATCACCTGTTCTGGGTCATCGCCACAATGTGCATGAAGCTCCAGTTCGATGATGCGGTTCAAAAAATCGGGTGTCTTGGGTGCCATGCCCATGGCTTGGGTCTGATATGTGGGAGAGACCCTCAATACAACGCCAAGAGATGCGGCCATTCGGCGGTCCGCCTCGTCGAGGTGTTTCTGTCGGTCGCCCAGATTGGATCCGGTAGCAATGTGAATGCGCACCCTGCAAATGTCGTGAGGAAGGGACTTAGAAACGGCTCTTCTTTTGTCACGTTCTGGTTGAAATACAGGTGTGATCTGTCAAAGTGCTTCACCTCGATAAGGCCGGATGGGCAGTCACTCGGCGGGCCGGCACAACACCTCTGATTGCACAATGAATGTAAAAACAGGTACTTTGCAATACAGAGTACCAAGCATTGTGCATATCCTTGCATGGCATGACGAAAGAAGCCGCAGCATCAACAGCGCAAATGCGCAAGGGCGTTTTGGAGCTCTGTATCCTCCGGGTACTGCGCCAAGGCGAGGCCTACACATCCGACATCGTCGCGGCCTTGCAGGAGGTCGACCTGTTGGTGGTGGAGGGAACCATTTATCCTTTGCTCACCCGCATGAAAAACGCCGAGACACTTACGTATCGATGGGCCGAAAGCCCGTCTGGACCGCCCCGCAAATACTACAGCATGACCAAGAAAGGAGAGCAAGTCCTTCACAAAATGGAAGTGGCATGGAACCAATTCGTGGATTCTGTGAACTCCCTATCTCAACCCATTGAAGACTAATTATTATGGTCGAAACACGCAACATATCCCTCGGTGGGCTCTTGTTTCACGTAGAATTGCCGGCGTACACCGTGCTGCGCGATTACTTGTCCGATTTGAGGCAAGTCCTTCGGGGCGCAGAAGGAAGGGAGGAGGTTCTGCAGGAAGTGGAGCATCGCCTTGCTGAGCTGTTCACCGAATTCACCGCTGGAACTCGCTCGGTTGTCACACTGGTCGATGTCGAGAAGGCGAAAACTCAATTGGGTGAGCCCAATGCGTTTCGCGAATTGACCGACGAGGAGGAGCCAGAAAAGAAAAAAAACCAGCAGGGCGACCAAAAGCGCCGCGTATTCCGCGATCCAGACGACAGTGTTATTGCGGGTGTTGCTGCAGGCCTGGCCCACCGGGTCGGTGTGGACCCCATTTTGGTCCGGGCTCTTTTCATTCTGTTGCTCATTGGTCCGGGCATCGGTCCATTGTTGTATGCCATTCTTTGGGCCATTACCCCTCGGGCCAAATCGGCAAGTGACCGTTTGGCCATGAAGGGAGACCCAGTCACACTGGATGCCATCAAGGAAACGGTCGAGGATCAGCTGAACAAGGCGAAAGATGAATTTGAAAATCCCGAAAGTGGGCGCCGTTTGCTCGCCTGGTGGCGCCGTTTCATTTCCGATACGCTGCCCCGATTCCTCAAAGCCTTCATTCGCACACTGGGCTGGTTTTTGATCGGCGCGTCGTTACTGCTGCTGCTTCTGATTGGGGCGTTGGTATTGTCGGGGCTGATCACGGGCCATTGGAACTTCCAGTTCATGTTTTAATCGCCTCGCCTGTCTTTGACCCATTTTCTCATTTCTGAGTCCACATTTTTCTCAACTTTACATCTCCTTCGGGAGGCAAATCACCCTTACACCTTATGAATTTCGGAAAGCAATTTCTTGCCAGTTTACTTGGCTCTACACTCGCAATGGTCATCGCTGGCTCCTTGCTCATCTTCATCTTCGTCGGCGCCTTGGTCGGTGGGATCTCTTCCGCCTTTGAGGGCGTGAGTGGCGGCTCAGATATGAACTTTGACCTTGGCGCAGAAATCGAGGAAGGTTCGGTTTTGCACCTCACGTTTGATGCGCCCATGGCGGAACGTGGTATGGAATTGCCGTTCACGCTCCAGTTCGGTTCTATGGAGCCCGAAACGCAATTGGGACTCAATCACTTTTTGGCCGACATGGAGCGAGCCGCTGAAGACGACAAGATTGAGGGCATTTTGATGACAGCGGACATGATCTCTGGTTATCCCTCCATGTTGGGTGAAGTCCGGGACGCTTTGGCCAAATTCAAAGCCTCGGGCAAGTGGATTGTGGCGTGGAGCGAGATCTATACCCAGGGCGCATACTGGATGTCTACTGTGGCCGACGAAGTTTATCTCCATCCGGAAGGCGGATTGGACATGAGTGGCATGGGCATGGAAACCACATTCTATAAGCGGATGTTGGCGGATTTGGGGGTGGAAATGACCGTAGTTCGTGGTCCAGACAATGCGTACAAAAGTGCCGTAGAACCCTATTTGCGCAATGACCTCTCAGAGGCCAACCGCGAGCAGCTCACGGCCATGCTCGAAGATTTTTGGGGGCGCATGGGTGGCGACATTGCTGCAGCACGGGGAATGAGCATGGATGTGCTCAACGGGCACGTGAACAGCCTGAGTTTGAGGTTGCCTCAAGACGCTGTATCGTTGGGTTTCGTGGATGGGTTGATGTATGAGGATGAGTTGCATGCCCACCTTTTGGAGAAAGGTGCCGCAGAAGATGAAGACGAGACAAGCCATGCTTTGCTCTTGGGGTATGGACAGTATCACAACCCAAATGCTTTTGAAGATTTAATTGAGAACCTCCAAGTAGAGTTGGGTGCAGCTGATGAAAGCAGCGACGAAGACGAGGCGGATGACGACACCGCCAATGAAGGAGAGGCCAATTCTGTTGCAGTTGTGTTTGCCGTGGGGGCCATTGAGAGTGGCGCAGGCGATGACGCCACCATCGGCTCAGAACGCATTGCAGGTGCCTTGCGTGAGGCCAGGCTCGACCCCGAAGTGGGCGCGGTCGTATTGCGGGTCAATTCGCCTGGTGGAAGCGCCTTGGCCAGCGATGTGATCTGGCGTGAGACGGTCTTGTTAAAGGAGGCGGGTAAGCCCGTGGTGGCCTCGATGAGTGACCTAGCAGCCAGCGGCGGATACTACATCAGCTGTGCAGCGGACCACATTTTGGCGCAACCCAATACCATTACAGGTAGCATCGGCGTCTTTGGCGTCCTGCCGAGTGCAGGTAAGTTGCTGAAGGAGCGCATCGGACTGGATTTTGATGGGGTAAAGCTCCACGACCACGCCAATGCCATTTCTATGCACACGCCCATTTCCGGCGTTGCCTTGGATGCGGTGAATGAATCGGTCACCCATATTTATGATTCCTTCATTGGCCACGTGGCCGAGGGACGAGGAATGACGGTTGAAGCTGTCGATGAAGTTGCCCGTGGCCGGGTTTGGACCGGTCAGGATGCGATGGAGATCGGCCTTGTCGACGGCATGGGCAACCTGCAGGACGCCGTGGCGATGGCCGCAGACATGGCGGGTCTAGAGGACTTTGATTTGATTGAGTACCCAGAGCCGATTGATCCATTCGAGCAGTTCATTTCTGATTTTACCGGCGTGGCTCAAATGTCTGCCATGGCGGAAGCTGCAGGGGTTCCTGCGGATGCCGTTCAGGCCATGATGGAAGTGGAAGCTTTCGTGAACTTGGAGGCTAAGGACCGCGTTCAAGCGCGCTTGCCCTATCACATCCGCGTTTACTGATGGCCGAAGGCCACCGCGCGACGGCCATGAAGGATTTGCCACGGTTGTCTGCTCAAGATTTCGTGGCGTCCCAAAAGATGCCCTTGAGGTTTGTACTGGATCAGATTCGCAGCGCCCAAAATGTGGGCGCTGTTTTTCGTACTGCGGACGCGTTTCGGTTGGACGGTCTTGATCTATGTGGATACACTCCCCGCCCGCCTCATCGGGACATTCTCAAGACTGCCCTTGGGGCCACCGATCATGTGGCTTGGACTGGCCATGAAGAGACGGTTGAAGCCATCCATGCGTTGCAGTCGGAGGGGTTTGTGGTGTTGGCCTTGGAGCAAGCCAGTGGGTCCACCGCACTTGAAGACTGGGCGCCCACGTCCGAAGGCCAATGGGCTGTGGTTCTGGGCAATGAAGTGCGCGGCTGTTCCGCCGAAGTTTTGGCTGCAGTCGACGGGGTGCTGGAGATTCCGCAATTCGGCGTCAAGCACAGTTTAAACGTATCAGTGGCAGCGGGCATGGTTTGCTGGCAGGCCTACCGCGCGATGGGACTGTCTTAACCTCAACGTGCAAACTTGTGCGCTGTATGGATGTGGCGCGAATGAAAAAGCCCCGGTTGCATTGGCAACCGGGGCTTTTTTTGAATGGGATGATTTGCACTCAGTCCAAGTCACGGAACTCAAGGTCAGCACTGGCTTTTGCAGCAAGACCGGCGTCTTTCTGAACGGCCATGTCTCTGTGCTCCTTGGCTTCGGTACTGTTGCCGAGGCGGGCATTGGCAATGGCCAAGATGTAATGGCCGACTGCCGACTCGTCTTTGGCGTTGTTGAGAATGGTCTTGGCGCCGTTGGCGTCTCCATTCAGCAATTTGGCCAAAGCGGCATTGGCGGTGTTTTCTCCAGAGAAGTTGGACACGGCTTGGCTGTAGTTGCCTTCTTGGATGGCCAAGATGCCTTTGTTGTACTTCACTGCATCACCAGCGCCACTGGCACTGCTCAGGAGACGCTTGGCATCTGAGAGGTTGCCTTTCATCCGCGCAACAGCGCCGAGGTTGTTGTTGATGATGGGGCTGTCTCCACGCTCGTCGGCCGCCATAAAGCGGTCTGCAGCCTGATTCAGCTTGCCCATTTCCATGAGGCAAACGCCTTCGTTGTTGGGGCCACGCCAGTCGCCAGCATGCACGCGGCTAGTGGAAGCGTACACGTTGAGCTTGTCCTCGTTGCTTTCAAACAAAGTCGCGGCGTATAGAGACTCTTCCACCGTTAAGGTGTCGGGGTTGCTCATGGCCAATGCCATCAACTCCTCGTCGCTGTATCCCTCGATGTCGTAACGAAGGGTGATCATGGAGCGACGCAACGCTGGGAGAATCTCTTTTTCGATTTCCGTGTACGTCTTGGCGATGTTCTTGATCTCTTCCTCACGGCGGTTCTTGTCGCTGTACATGGACAGGACGCGCAGGATGAGGTCTTTGTCCTCAATGCTCGAAGCCCGCATCAAAGATTGGAATCCGTCCCAGTCTTCTCCTTTTGGATTGTTTCCGAAGAATCCCTCCTCTGTGCTGATTTTGGCTCGCTTGAGCAATTTGGCCACTGCGGCATTCGCACTCTCAGCGCGCTCCATGGCCAGGTCCTCGTTCAACGAGATTTCACCTTCTGGCGAAGCGTAAGCACTTACGGTTGTGCCCTTGAGCATGACGCTGTCGTGGGCTGCGGCAAAACTGAAGAACGACTTCATGGCCGTCATGTCGTCGTCGCGCAGCTCAGCTGAACGGACGTTTGAACGGTTGTAGTCGTAGTGAATCTCTGCTTCTTCTGTGTAAGAGACCACCCGTTGGAATTGGTCTGCCCCCATCACAAAACGGTCGTCGGAACGCACCCAGTTTGGCGTAGTGATCACACCGTCTCCAAGCACCACAGGCGTGAAGTCCATGGTCTTGCTGCCCATGGAGCCGCTGATGCGCAACTCGAGACGTGCCCCATCTTCCATGCCTTCTTGAAAAGCCACTTCTCCAGAGTAGTCGAAAGACTTGCCTGTTTTGAACGGCACCATGGTGTAGTTGCCTGCGGCATCCTCACCTTGGAACCCTGCGGTTTCAAAGGCGGCCTCTCCACCTTCCCATACGAGAACAGGAGTGGCTTCAATGATGGCCTTCTTGGCAAAGTACTTCTCGGGGAAGGTGCCGGTTAGGGACAATTCGACTTGACCACCTTGGACGATAAGGGGTTCAGGGGTCATTTTGAGGTTGAGCTCCTCGATGGCCTTGTCCATTTTTCCGAGACCACCACAACCGGGCAGCGTGAGGAACAAAAAGAAGGCGGGGAGCAGGAGCGCCATTGGCTGGCGGACGATGTACTGCATGTTCATGAATCGTGATTCGCGGGCAAAGCTAAGAAGTCAAGCACGTCTATCATGCTTGAACAACGCCCATTGAGGAGAACTTTCGAATTCTTGCATCAATGCGCTTGTCTGGGTTCATCACCCGGAGTTTGCGCAAGTGCTTCAGAATTTCATTTTTAACGTTAGCAAAGGCGGTGTCCCGGTCGATGTGCGCGCCGCCCAGGGGCTCGGGAATGATGCCGTCGATGAGCTTGTTGCCCATCATGTCTTCCGCGGTCAGCTTGAGGGCTTCAGCGGCTTCAATTTTGTGGTCCCAGGAGCGCCAAAGGATGCTGGAGCAGGATTCAGGAGAAATCACGGAATACCAAGTGTGTTCCATCATCAACACACGGTCTCCAATGCCAATGCCCAACGCCCCGCCGGAGGCGCCTTCACCGATGACCACGCAGATCACGGGAACGCGAAGCTGCATCATTTCTAGGATGTTGCGCGCAATGGCTTCTCCTTGGCCGCGCTCTTCGGCTTCCAAGCCGGGATAGGCGCCCGGGGTGTCGATCAGGCAAACAACGGGGCGGTTGAATTTTTCGGCCAGCTTCATCAGGCGAAGCGCCTTGCGGTAACCTTCCGGGTTGGCCATGCCGAAGTTGCGATACTGACGCAACTTGGTGTTGGCTCCCTTTTGCTGGCCCACAAACATCACGGGTAGATCGTCGATCATGCCGAGGCCACCCACCATGGCTTTGTCGTCCTTGCAATTCCGGTCGCCGTGCATCTCAAGGAACCGACCTTCGGTCAGCGCATGGATGTGGTCGAGGGTGTAGGGACGGTCTGGGTGCCGGGAGACCTGAACCCTCTGCCAGGGGGTCAAGTTGGCGTAAATTTCTTGTCGGACCTCGGCCATCTTCTGTTCGAGATCGGTCAACGTGCTCTGCATGTCGACCTGGCCTTGGCCGTCGATGTCCTGCGCCTGGTCAAGTTGCTCTTGAAGCAAACGGATGGGCTCTTCGAAATCGAGGTAATTCATGGGCGTTCCACTTTCCGCGTTCACGGAATGCTACGCAAACCTACTGCGACAACCGTAGATTTCAACCGGGTTTTACCTCGGTTTGTCCACCCCTGTCTTTGAGTTTTTTGACCATGGCCCTGACCGCGCGACCGCGATGGCTAATGCTGTTCTTCTCCTGACCAGACATTTCGGCAAAAGTTCGGGAGGTTTGTCCCTCTGGAATAAAGATGGGGTCGTATCCGAAACCCTCGGAACCACTGCGCTTCTCTGCAATGACTCCCGTGCAGACACCATTGAAAGTCAAGGTGCCAGAGGGAGTGGTGAGGGCCATGACCGTGCGGAATTGGGCGGCGCGGTTGGCCTGCCCTTTCAATGCGGAAATCAGCTTGGCCATGTTGGCATTCGCGTCTTTTTCTTCTCCCGCATACCGGGCGGTGTGCACTCCTGGTTGTCCATGAAGGGCTTCCACTTCCAATCCGGTGTCGTCGGCAAAGCAATGCACGCCATAATTCGAGAGCACATACTCGGCTTTTTGAATGGCATTGCCTGCGATGGTGGGGGCCGTTTCGGGGATGTCTTCGTGACAGCCCACTTCGTCGAGGCCAACAATGTCGAAGAGGCCGTGCAGGAGCGACGCAATTTCCGAGACTTTATTCGGGTTCCGGGTCGCAAAAACCAATTTGGGAAGGGACATGGGGCAAAGGTCGGTTGAGAATCAACGGCGCACCACTTTGCCTGTGGCGGTTTCTTCCATTTGGCTCACCCACTCGATGCGCCGTGGCCGCTCGGGGCCTGAACACGTTGTGCGCAGTTGATCCAAAATGTTTTGTTCTAGGGTCGGGTCTTTCTTTGGGTCTCCTTCGATGACCAGGCAGACTTCTTGGCCCGTTTGGGGGTGGGGGCGTCCAATCAGATGCCAGCGTTGATTCGGGAGCAGGGGGGTCAGGGCGTTGGACAAGGTGCGTTCCAGTTCGGCTGGATGAACTTTGACACCACCGGTGTTGATGACATCGTCCAATCGTCCCCGCCATTCGAACCCGGTTGTGAGTCCGTCGGGGTGTGGGGCCACTGCATCGCGTGTGACCAACTTGTGCACCCCGCGGTCCGGGGCGTCGATCTGGAGGGCGCCATCGGGGGTGATGTCCAAGGTGACACCCCGCAACGGTCTGTAGGTTACATCGCCCAGAGGGCGCGTGGCAACATGGGTGAGGGTTTCGGTCATGCCAAAGCCGTGGTGAATGTCGCAGCCGCTGTCTTGGGCACCGCGGATTAGGTCAACTTCGAGTGACGGGGAAACCGGAGCACCGCCGAGCAACAGGAGCGCAAGCCGAGACAGGCCACCATTTCGCAACAAGGCGTGGGCCTGTTGTGGGGTGGCCACTGCAAAGTCGTAGCGCGCCTTTCCGTTTTCGAGTGCAGGCACTTCGGGGGAAGCGGAGGGCTTGGTTTGGGTCAAGTGCCATCCCAAAATGCGGGCGCGCCACCACATCATGCGCCCACCTACACCCGTACATGGGAGAGACGACCAAGCAGACAACGGGGAGCCGTCTTGAGTGCTTTGCGCCAATTGAAAGTGAGAAGCCGTGGCTTTGGCCGAGGCGCGAACCCAATCGCTTTCGAAGGGCTGTGTTTTCGAAGGGCCCGTGCTTCCCGAGGATTTGGCGCAAGCTTGGCCTTGCTCCCAGTGTTGATCGAGCTCCAAAAAAGGCGCCATCCAATCCGGTGCGCCATTGGAACGGACGGCATCGTCGCCGCTTTGTCCCGGCAAAAGGCGCCAGGAGGTGGTCATGTCAAAATTTCCGTCAAGTCCCATGCTGGATGGACACCAGTAGGGGTGGGTTCCACCGCGTCCATTCGAATGGTCCCTCCATCTACGATCAGCGGAGAGGGAATGTTGTTGGTGAACAAGCTGCCTGTTCCCAGCCCTTGTGGCATGGGCTTTTTCTCCTCTGCAATGGCATCTGCGGCCCATTGAGAAATGGCATTGAGGCCGATGTTGCTTTCGAGTGCACTGGTGGCCCACCACTTGGCGTCGACTTCTCCAGCCAAGTCCATCCAATGGTTGGCTTCAACGAATCCGCCGAGAAGGCTGGGCTTTAGGATGACGTAGTCGGGCTGAACGATGTGCAGCATGTTCCTCCGCAACGTGGTGTCGCTAATGCCAATGAGCTCCTCGTCCAACGCGATTGGAATGGCCGAGTCCTTGCAAATGGCGGCCATCTTTTTCCATTGGCCGGCCCGAATGGGTTGCTCCATGCTGTGGATGTCGAACGCCGAAAGGCGCTCGAGTTTCTTCAGCGTGACGGTAGGGTCTTCGTCGTCGAGTCCACCATTGGCGTCCAACCGGAGCGTGATGCGGTCGGCTGGGGCCAAGCTTCGAATGGCGGCAATGCATGCGCACTCTTGTTCAAAGTCCAATGCGCCCACTTTCATTTTGAGCGTATCAAAACCGCGCTCGAGCAAACGGGTCGCTTGAGACACCATGTCTTCCGCGTCGCCCATCCAAATCAGGCCGTTGATTGGAGCGGGGTTTCCCTCGGTAAAGGGGCCGGGAAAAAGGGTGCGCGTTCCCTCGTTGAGCAAGTCGATGAGGGCAGTCTCCGCAGCAAACTTCACCGCAGGGTATTGCAAACTCATGGCTTTGGGGTCGAGTGACCCCGACGCAGCGAGCCGTTTCAACTCCATCTTGGCACGGGGTGCGCTTTCGGGAGACAGTCCGGGAATCAGGCTGCATTCTCCAATGCCCACGCGACCATCTTCTTCGAGGTCTCGCGCAATGATGTAAAAGCTCGGCTTGTCGGTGAGGGTGCCCCGCGAGGTCCCCGCCGGTGTTTTGAATTGGAGCGAGCGAGCTACGATGCGAATGTCTAGGCCTTTCATGTGATGCCACTGAGAAAGAGGAAAAGGGCCACCGAAAAGGTGCTCAATGCGATTTTTTTGAGTTCGCCATCGAGCGCGGCGGGTTCCTTTGTGCGGAAGACAAAGCTGAGGTGCTTTGCATGGACAAGAGCGAACAACCCGTACCAAAGTTGACCGTGCCACGGGCCTGAAGGATCGACTTGCCAAAAGGCCAACAGGGCGAGCCAACCTCCGATGAGCAATGCGGCGTGGTAACGCTTGGCGGTTTCGAAACCCATGCGGACTACAAGGGTGTGCTTGCCGGTCGCTGCATCTGACACGTGATCTCGGAGGTTGTTGAGGTTGAGGACAGCCACACTGAACAACCCGATGGTCAATGCTGGAAGGGTCCACCTCCAGTCGAATTGACCTGAAATCAGTGCCGCAGTTCCCACGACGCCGGCGATGCCGAAAAACAACAGCACGCTGATGTCGCCAAGGCCACTGTAGCCGTATGGTTTTTTTCCTGCGGTGTAGGCATAGGCCCCAGCGATCGCGACAATGCCGACCAGAACCCATTGAAGTAGCAACCTCCAAGCGTCACCCACGGCCAGGATGACTGTGCACAACCCGCAAGCAAAGGCCAACCCCGCAGTCAAGAAGACGGCCCTGCGCATTTGAGACACGGCAATGCGACCAGAGGCAACGGCTCTGTCTTGGCGCTCTTGGCCTTGCCGAACATCGGCGCCATTCTCAAAGTCTCCCAAATCGTTGGCGAAATTGGCCAGGATTTGCAGCAGGATGACCGTCAGAAGACAGCCGCCAAAGAGCAGGGTAAGCCTGTCCGGTGGCGTGTTTACTGCCGCGGCCAAACCGCCCCCCGTCAGGACACATGCACTGGCCAGAGGAAGGGTCCTCAGTCGTGCGGCTTGAATGAAGTCTTGAATCATGTTCCTCAGGGGAACTTCGGGTATTGCTGGAAATCGGGGTCGCGCTTTTCGAGAAAGGCGTTCTTTCCCTCTTGGGCCTCCTCCATCAAATAATACATCAATGTGGCGTCCCCTGCGAACTCCATGAGTCCCGATTGTCCGTCCAACTCCGCATTGAGGCCACGCTTGATCATGCGGATGGCCAATGGTGAGCGCTTCATGATGGTTTTGCACCACTTCACATACGTTTCTTCCAGCTTTTCCAAGGGCACAACCGTGTTGATCAATCCCATGGATTCCGCTTCCGCTGCGGAATACTGCTCGCAGAGAAACCAGATTTCACGGGCTTTCTTTTGACCCACGTGCCGGGCGAGGTAACTCGATCCAAAGCCGGCGTCGAAACTGCCCACCTTGGGCCCAGTCTGTCCAAAGATGGCGTTTTCGGAAGCAATGGTGAGGTCGCAGACCACGTGCAGCACGTGACCACCACCAATGGCGTAACCGTTCACTGCGGCAATCACAGGCTTGGGCAGAGACCGGATTTTTTTGTGCAGGTCGAGGACGTTCAATCGAGGAACCCCATCGTTGCCCACGTAGCCGCCTGTGCCCTTCACATTTTGATCGCCACCGCTACAAAAGGCCTTATCTCCGGCCCCTGTGAGGACCACAACACCAATGTCTGTGCGCTCTCTTGCGATGTCCATCGCTTCGAGCATTTCAATGTTGGTTTCTGGGCGGAAGGCATTGTAGACCGATTGGCGGTCGATGGTAATGCGTGCAATGCCTTCGAACCATTCAAATCGAATGTCTTCAAAGGCTTTGATTTCCTGCCATTGGCGTGTTTGACTCATGGGGCTTAGGGTGTGCAATTCAAACAAACAGAAGGCCTCCGGGTTCTCCCGATTTCCCAACTTGTTTGGCCGCGAATTTAGGCACTCACCGCTGCCATGTAAGCCTTGTAGACTTCGGCACTCTCGACCGAGGGGGTCGAAATTTCCAACACTTTCGGCGCATCCGCGTTGTCCCACCAACCCTCGAGGGCACTGGTGAGCGCTGTTTCGGAGGTCACACGGGCATGCTCCAAACCGTGCAAGTCACACAAAGCGCGCAAGGGCGTGGCATGCCTCATCTCAAAGTGGGAGTCCAGCATTCCAGTGCGCTGAGGTCCATCGAGCCAACGAAACACACCGCCTCCGCCATTGTGAATGACGGCAATCCTGAGGTGGTCAGGCAAAGGGTGCACCAAAAAGGCGTTGGCGTCGTAGAGAAACCCCAAATCGCCGGTGATCAGGGTCACGTGTTGTCCGGCCAAAGTTGCACCCACCGCAGTGGAGGAGCAGCCGTCAATCCCCGCCACGCCGCGGTTGGACCATGGTTGGATTTCGGGTCTGTGAAAGAGCTGGGCGTATCGGACGGGGGTGGAATTGCCCAAGTGTAGTTGCCAATCTTCGGGAAGCGCGCGATGCAGCACGGCGTGGGCGCGCAAGTCGCTCCAAGGTGCATTGGCCAATGCTGTGGTGTGGGCCTGACTGAGCCGGTTGGCTTGATCTAGCCAGAGATGCTGCCATGCTCCAGCGGAGGACGAGGGGAGAATTGGCGACGCGATCAAACGTGTGGCAACGGCATCCAATGCCCGCGGAACAGTCGAATGGATGCACGTGACGGTTGGGCCAAATGCGGAGGGAGCCTCTCCACTGTTGTCGATGTGCAGGTGATCCACAGCTGCGGTGCGCAGGGCTTGCCGCAGAGACTTTGACAACAAAGGGGCTCCAAAAGTGACCACCATGTCGGGGTGTGCCAGAGACCAGTCGTGTTCGGTGGCTGTCCATCCCCGCATCCATCGGTCTGTGGACACAATGGTGGTATCCGCGCGACCGAGGCCGCTGGTAGAATCCCCAACAATCACGGCGAAGGTCGCCCAAACTTCGAGCGTTTTTCTGGACAGTGGGAGGGGCTGAGTGCCCCCGAGCAGCATCACACGTCGACCCGATTCAATGGCCGTACTGATGCGCGCTGCGAATTGCAATTCTGCTTCCTCTTGGGCAGCGCTGGGTGCGGTAGGCTGTTTGGCCTGGTGATCTTGGTTTGTGTCGGGAGAATCGGATCGTGTGACGTTAGCGTCTGGATACAAGGGCTCAGAGAAGGGGCAGTTGATGTGCACCGGCCCGCAGTTGAGCGCCTTCGACACCGCGCTGAGCATGGCGTCGCCGAAATCGTCTTCCGAGGGAAGCCACTGGAATTCGCCACGCACATGGGTCGAATGAATGCCTTGTTGTTGTAGGGTCTGGCTCTCCCATTGGTTTTGGGCACCGTGGGGGCGATCAGCTGTGAGGCTGACCAGGGGCAATCCCATTTTATGGGCCTCGGCGAGGGCGGGGGCGTGATTGAGTGCGGCGGTGCCGCTGGTACAACAGACGGCGACGGGGGCGTTCAGCGCCACAATCATGCCGAGCGCATGGTGGGCTGCGGAGCGTTCGTCCAATGCCACATGGCATGGCAGACCAGCAGCGTCCAGAGCCTGCATCAGTGGTGCGTTACGTGAGCCAGGACTGACCACCGCCCCTTTGAGTCCGGTTTGGATGAGCCCTTGGACCAAACGGTGGGCAGATTCCAGTGCGCTGACCGGGAAGCGAGAGCTGCTCATTTCGACCAGTGAACGATGGGGTCGAGCACAGAGCGGAGCTTGTTGCGGGTTTCTTGCCACTCTGACGCGGGGTCGGAGCCAGCGGTAATGCCGCCGCCTGCATATGCCGTGAGCTGGTCCTCGCGGAGCGCCGCACAACGTAGGTTCACGAAGTAACTGACTTCGTCGCCTTGTTCGAGGCCAATCCAGCCCGTGTAGAAGGCGCGATCATGACCTTCATTTTGTTGGATAAAGGCCAGGGCCGCCTCCCTCGGAGTTCCTCCAACGGCTGGGGTCGGGTGCAGGGCTTTCACCACATCGAATACAGAGTGAGTGGACCGAAAGTCGACAATGGTTCGGAGGTGCTCGATGGGCCCATATTGAACCGTTTCTCGCGGACCAACGTGGACGCCCTCACACCCGCTTTCCTGCAAGGCTTCGAGGACAGCGTCGACGACATACTGCTGTTCCTGGACTTCCTTGTTGGTCCAAGGGTCGGACGTTGCACCCGTATGGGTCATGCGTGTGCCCGCCAGACAAGTGGTTCGGAATTGCGGCCAATGTCCTTCGACCAAGGGCTCCGGAGAAGAGCCAAACCACATGCCGATGTCGGGGTGCTGAACCATCCAGCTGAACGAATCGGGGTGCGCTTGCGCTTGACGGCGAACAACCTCTTCTGCATCAAGGGGCCCAACACCTACAGTCAAGTGGCTGGACAGGACCACCTTGTCCAAGACGCCCGTCGCAATGCTCTCTTTCGCCAACGTCACCATTTGGATGTGGGATTGACGTTCAGTGCCCCCGAGTGAGTTGGCGTTCGGTTTGATTTGAGGGCGTTGGTCGCCAAAGACGGAAGCCCCCGGCTCAATTCTCCCTCGAACCTCAATGATGCTGTGCTGTTGCGCGTGGACCCAAGGGTGCATTCGGAAACAGGCCTGTCCCTTTGCGTCGGGAACCAGACGTTCCAGTGTGGGGGCTCCTGGACGATGAAACAGAACCGCAATGGGGCTTTCTTCTTGCACGCTCATCAGGAAGCTGTCTTTTTCGTTGTGGCCTGAGGAACGAGCATCACGGTAAGCCGACTGGTGCAAATGGCCCGCCCCTTGTCGTCGGTGATGTCGATGTGCCAGACATGAAGTTTGCCTCCTTCGTGATGGAGTTTCGCATGACCGTGCACCCAGCCGTCGCGCACACCGCGCAAGTGATTGGCGTTGACTTCAATGCCGACAGCGGCTTTGCCCATTGGGGATGCGATGAAATGCGAACCAATGGATCCCAGCGTCTCGGCCAATACCACACTGGCCCCGCCATGAAGTAGACCGTAAGGCTGGTGCGTTCTGGCGTCCACAGGCATGCGACCGGTCACTTGTCCGTGGGTGACTTCGAGAATCTCCATTCCGAGCGCTTCACCAATGGTATTGCGACCCAGCGCTTGCAGTTCCTCTGCAGACATGCGGTTCGATGCTTTGCTCACCTTACTCATCCGTAGTGAAAGTAGCGGTGCACAGGTGTTTTTGCTGTTCGAAGTCCATGGGTGATCTCGGGGGCTAAAGAAAAACGAACTTTTTTTTCGTTCCGAAGGCAACGATTGCTTTTGTCGGCGTCATATACTCGGATACGGCTGTTCAAGCTGTATCGGTTTCAATATCCTTGCAGGTTTCGGAGGGGGCAGAAATGTCCCCTTCTTTCTTTTTGGGGTTTTTTCAAAACGCCAGGCTAGGCACTGTTGAAGTGAGCTATGTACCCTGCAAAATTGAAGCTTTCCCAGTGCTTACAAGGCAACATGGATTAGTTTTTTCGTCTCAAAGAAGGGGTCGGAAAGGACATCGCTTAAGCTCCATGAGGTCACTGTGTCCTGAATGGGGGCCAATTCTTCTTTGAGATCTCCCCCCTTGAGGTACCAGACGCCATTGGCCATGCCATGGCGATGATCGTTGGCAATCAAAGGCCGAACCCAGGTAAGAAAAGTCGGCATTTTGGTGACGGCTCTGCTGACCACGAAATCGAAAGCGGGGCGGTCAGTCAAGGCTTCTGCCCGAGCCCAAACGCCCTCGACATTCTTTAGCTCGAGCGCATCTGCGACAGCATCGACCACTTTGATTTTTTTTCCGATCGAATCGCAAAGGGTGAAGTGGGCGTCGGGAAAGAGAATGGCCAGTGGCAAACCTGGGAATCCGCCGCCTGTGCCGACATCTAAAATTCGAGCCCCCGATTCAGGGCGCATGAGACGTGCGATGGCCAAGCTGTGCAACACATGTCGGACGAAGAACTGGTCCAAGTCTTTGCGAGAAATCACATTGATTTTGGCATTCCAATCTCGGAAAAGTGGTCCGAGCATGGCGAGTTGGTTGCGTTGCTGCTTGGTCAGGGGGGGCAGCGGCGTACCAAAGTCCAAGGCTTCGACATCCAAGGCTTTGAGCGCGGCGTCTACTGCGCGGTTGTCTTGAGCAGAGGCTTTCACGCTCAGAACTGTTCGCGGTCAATTTCCAAGACGCCAGCGAGGATGTCGCGTGCACGGAAAAGTTGTGCCTTGACGGTGCCCAGTGGGAGGTCCAGCTCTTCGGAGATTTCGTCGTAGCTGTATTCCTCGAAATAGCGCAATTCAACCAATCTCCTGTAGCGGGGCTTGAGTTGTGCCACCACTTCCCGCATGCGGTTGACCCGTTGCTGCTTCTCCATGGTTTGTCCGGGATCCAATCCGTCGTCTGCCACTTGAATTTCCATGGTGTCTCCTTCCGCGTCGGTAAAGCCCTTGTCGAGACTCAAGGCTTTGATTCTCTTCTTTCGAATGAAATCAATGGCCCCGTTGGACGCGATTTTGAACAGCCAAGTCGAGAAGGCAAACTTTGGGCTGTACTGTTTAAGCCGACGAAAGGCCTTGCCAAAAGTCTCGATCATCAAGTCCTCTGCATCGTCTTGGTCGTGGACCATTTTGATGAGCATGTAGTAAATGGGGTCGCGATAGCGCTCCATCAACTCGGCAAATGCGCCTTGATCGTGAGAGTCCAATGCCCTGCAAATGAGGCCATAGTCGTACTTGGCCTTGTCGGAAAGGTGGTCGATCACGACCTGCTTGTCGGTGCCCGCTGCGTCCATGTCGGCGATGAGGTGAAATTCAGCAAGGTGGCTACAGCGAGGAATCCCCACCGCATCGGTCCCAGAAAGGTGGCCCGAAAGCCGTGTTTTGCCGGGAGACCGAGGTCCTTGACGAATGACGACAAGTTAACAGCCCTGAACAGGAGGACAAGCCCCGCAGAGAGCACGGGTATCCAACCTTCATTGTGCAAAAGGCCGGAAGCCCCCATTGCGGCTCCCATTGCAACGAGCGGATCGAGCGAGGCGTCAATGGCCAAATTGATGAAGGTGCGCGGTGTGTAACGCGGCGCAGTGCTCAGATGCCTTCGCTTTCGACGGAGTCCATCTGCCCATCCGGAAGCCGGGACCGTCGGGTTGGCCATGCGGAGATCTTGCGTTGCCAAAGTTTGGATGGCATGGCCTTTTTGGGCCGCAGATTGGACAAAAAGATCGTCGTCCCCGCTTGCCAAGTCCAGGTGGTCTTGGAAGCCGCCTAACGTCTTCCACAGGCTTTTGCGATAAGCCAAGTTGCGCCCAACTCCCATGTAGCTTCGGCTCATGGCTGCGGCCGTGCCGTATTGCCAAGCGATGCGTACCGCGTCAAAATGAAGAAGCCAGGGACCGCCGTTGGGGAGGCTGAATCCCAGAAGAATGGCAGGTCCCTCCGGTACATTCCCGATGGAATGGGCCATGGAATAGGCCCATTTTTCTCCCGGCCTGCAGTCCGCATCGGTGAGCACAAGGCGATCGTGATGGGCAGCCGTGATGCCCGCAGTGAGGGCCTCTTTTTTTCCGGGTCGTGTTTTCTCGTGGTGGACAACGATAAGTGCTTTGGGGTCTTGGCGCTGCTGTTGTTCAAGCCAAAGCCGAGTGCCATCGGAAGACCCATCGTTCACAACGACCCACTCGACGTCCCAGTCGGATGGGAAGACTTGTCCTCTCCAAAGGGGCCAGATGGCCTTGAGATGGTCGAGATCGTTGTGCACGCAAAGAAGCAGGCTCACCGCTTTGTCGCTGGCACTCCGATTGCGGTTGTTGTGTGGACGGTGCTTCCAAGCCCTCGTCGCGCGTAGGTCGATGAACAGCCGCAAGACAGAGGGCGACGCTGCGACCATGGCCAAGGCCATCGCGTTTGTCATTACTCGGAATAGGTGTAGTCCAAGAGGTCAGGCCATTGGGCCAGACGCAATCTAATCTTGGCCTGTGAAGGGTCTCGATAAGGCCGGAGGTCAAAGGCGTGGTCCTCTCGAAGCAACGCCCTCCCCATGTCTCCGTGGCTGTTGTGGTTCAGGCGCAGGGGTTGCTGTCGGGGCATGGATTTTGTAGCGGCACCACCGGACTCAAGTCTGAATTCATGGGTGCGAAACCCGCCCCCGAATTGAAGGGTCATTCGGAGACTGTCTCCTTCTACAGCGGCGCTTAAAATGGTGTAAGGGGTGTCCCAGGTTTCTGTCGCATTCAATGCGGCATCGGCTTGGGCGCTTTTCTTATTGCCCGCACAGGCGGTCAAAACCATCAGCAAGGAAATCCACAGATAGCGCATCGTAACGTCAACGCAGCAAGACACGCTTCATGTATGTCTTGCCAGCGGATTCGATGCGAAGGAGGGTCCATCCTCTGGGCAATCCTTCGGTGTTGACGCTGGCCATGGCGGCGCCGTTGATGTCCAGTGAGGTGACTTCATTCAGGGGTCTTCCCAGCAAGTCGAAGGCTTGCATGGTCGCCTTTGCGGGCAGTCCTGAGATGTGCACAGTATGGCTGGCAGGATTGGGGCTGATTTGCACGCTTTGAATAGAGGCAGAGGCCACAGACATGGCGCTTGTGCAGAATTGGGTCACGTCTGAAGCGCCGAAGTCACCGCCGGTGAGCACCACATCTCCTTCCGGGTCCAGAACGGTAAAGCTGCCGTCTCCGTACGAGCAGCACATGCCGTCCCCGTATGCGTCTTCCACTTCAAGGATGTAGCATCCGGCTTCTAAGCACAAAGGAATGGAGATCACCTGCCCGTTGTTGTTGTCCTCGTAAGGGCCGCCTGAATACACGGTGTTGCCTTGTCTGCGAATCTCCCATGTGGTCTCGCTGCCGTATTCGTCCAGGACCAATTCAAAGCTGAAGTCAAAGGTGTCTTCTGCAAAAGCGGTGAACTCGACGATGGCCCCGTCGTTGAACCCGTTTTCGTCGTCGGTGCCATTGACCGTCAGCACCACGACCTCCACCTCAGTGGTGCCGTCTGCAGCCGAAATGCCTGGCAAGGTGAGCGTTGCGACGGCGTACTGGGCCAGGTTGCCTGTCCAGTCCACCGTTTGCTGCGGGCCGCCATTGACGGAGTATCCGAGTGTGGCCGAAGTCAGGTTGTCTTCACCAAAGTTGCTCAGGGTGACGTCGATGAAGACTTCTCCACCGCCACACAAGACAGCATCGGGTGCATTGGTGATGCCGATGCCCATGTCCAAAACAAAGGACGTTACGCAGCCTTCTGCTGGGTAGCCGTCGAGGACATCAATGCCCAGTCCAAGGGGGTCAAGGTGTTCTGTAATGCCGTTGTTAAAACTGACGCCCATCCGCCCGTAATAGTCGATTTGCCCATTGTTGACATTGCCGTTGCATGCCGCTGATCCTCCATAAAGCTGGCCGATGATGCGGTGGTTTTGATCAAACAAGGGGGATCCAGAAGAGCCAGGTTCGGTCACGCCTGCCTCCCATTGACTAATCCACCACACCGCTGCACCCGCTGCATTGTCGTGGTAAGGGGCATCTTCTTCGAGACAAATTTTCTTGAGGTCTCCGGAAGGGTGATGCAGGCCCGTGGCATTTTGAACCGTCTCGTCATCGGATCCGTCCCAGCCGGAAAAGAAGACGTCGTAGCTCTCCGGTGGTGTTTCGTCGAGGAGCAGAAGGCCAAAGTCAGAGGCGCCGCTGCTCACGAGCAAGTCGCTGCCGCTGATGGTTTGATTCGTGGGTCCGTTGTTTCCGGTGCATCCTGCAGTTTCGTGGTTGAAATAGAACGTCCAGTTCCCCACGTTTCCGCTGCCAGGAAGACAGTGGTTTGCCGTTAAAAACAAGGGCGCGCCATCTTGAGCCGTATTGTTAACCAACGCGCCAGTGCAGACAGAGAACCCCCCCTGTACAATCAAGGCAACAGACCGCTTTTCGCATTGCCATGTTGCCCCTTCCGGACAATTCACATTGATGTTACAGGCGCCGCTGTTTCCAAATGGTCCGCGTTGTTCGCCCAAGGCTTCCGCCACGAGCGCGGCTTTGCCGACAATGTCGCGATAGGCATGAACGACTTGGTCCACACGCAAGGCGCATGCGTCGCGTTTGTCGGTGGGGACTTGAAGCTCAATCACCAAGGCGTCTCCCGCGACCAATCCGGTGGCCAATCCGCCCCAGTCCTTGTGGTTGCGGTGGTCAAAGCCGCCAATGAATTCGATGTGGTCTCGGTTCCACAAGAAGAGTTTTGCGCCCTTCGGAAGATGGAACTGCGAGAAGTTAATGCTCATGGCGAGCGCGCCGGTGGCCTCCACCACCATGCGCCACACAGAAGTTTCGTTTTTCTCTGTCCACGCGCCGTGTTCGAGCCCCAGGTCCACGTCAAATTCTTCTCCAAAGCGCCAGGCGGCACTTTTGACTTTGTCGGTGATGGCATCTGCAGTTTGCAGAGCGGCCAAATCAATGGAGGGCATGCGCTGAATCTCAAGCGATTCGAGAGCGGGTGTGTCGTTCCAAAGCGGGAGCCCTCCTTGAGAGACTTGGCCGTTTGTGGTTTGAAGCACCAAAAGAGTGACGATGAAGAGGGGGATGCGAATGAGTGGGAAGTTCATTTGGATGTCTCGTGGGGTTCCTTGCGAAAAAAAACAACTGATGTGGTGGCGAGAAGTTGCACGTGGATTCAAGATGGCCAGTCTTTGATTGCGTTTTGGAGAGCAAACATCTCGTCTCGCATGCGCGCGGCGTCCATAAAGGCCAATTCTTTTGCCGCTCGCTCCATCTCGCGCTTGGTTCGGGCGAGCAGTTTGTCCATGGCCTTTCTGTCTTTGGCCTTGATGTAGCCAGCGACAACGGGGTCTTCTAGGATGCCTGCACCTGTGACTGCGGGCTCAGCGGCCATGGGAGAAGGGCGCTCTTCGATGAGGTCGCTTTGTTCAAAGACGGTCTTTTTGGAGCGTTTGACCTGAACGGGAACCAGTCCGTGTTCTGTGTTGTAGGCTTCTTGCTTTTCTCTCCTTCTGGCGGTTTCCTCGATGGTTTGTGCCATGGAGTCCGTGATCTTGTCGGCGTACATCAGCACGCGGCCGTTTACGTTTCGAGCAGCCCGACCCGCGGTTTGTGTGAGGGAGCGGTTGGACCGCAAGAACCCTTCTTTGTCGGCGTCCATGACGGCAACCAAGGAGACTTCGGGGAGGTCCAAGCCTTCGCGGAGGAGGTTCACACCAACCAGTACATCAATGACCCCTTCTCTGAGGTTGCGAATGATTTCAATGCGGTCGAGGGTTTTGACCTCGGAATGGATGTAAGAACAGGAAATGCGGAGGCGGTCGAGGTAACGCGAGAGCTCCTCGGCCATGCGTTTGGTCAATGTGGTCACCAAAACGCGGTCTTCCTGCGCGATGGTCTTTCGAATTTCTCCAATCAGGTCATCGACTTGATTTGTGCATGGCCGCACTTCAATGGGGGGATCGAGAAGACCCGTTGGGCGAATCAGTTGTTCGACCACCACTCCTTCGCTGAGTTCGAGTTCGTAGTCGGCTGGCGTCGCGCTCACATACAAGACTTGATGCAGCATGCTCTGAAACTCCTCGTTCTTGAGGGGGCGGTTGTCCAGAGCAGAGGGCAGGCGAAAACCGTGTTCAACCAACGCGACTTTTCGAGAGCGGTCACCTCCAAACATGGCCCCCACTTGTGGCACAGTCACGTGGCTTTCATCGATGACCATCAAAAAGTCATCTGCGAAGTAGTCGAGCAGGCAAAAGGGCCGTTGGCCAGCTTGTCGTCGGTCAAAGTATCGGCTGTAGTTCTCAATTCCACTGCAGAAACCGAGTTCTCTCATCATCTCCAGGTCGTGCGTGGTGCGCTCTTCTAGTCGTTTGCCTTCGATGAACCGGCCTTGCGCATTGAACCACTCCACTTGCTTGACCATGTCCTGTTGAATCTCCCAAATGCATTGATGCAGGGTCTCTTTGCCCGTAACAAAGAGGTTGGCAGGGTAGATGCGCAACGATTCGAATGTGTGTAGAACCTGTCCAGTCTCGGGATTGATGGTTTCGATGCGCTCAATTTCGTTGCCCCAAAAGTGAATGCGGACAGCGTGATCAGCGTAAGCCAAATAGACGTCTACCACATCGCCGTTGACCCTGAATGATCCGCGGTTAAAATCTCCTCGGGTGCGGTGATAGAGGCTTTCGACCAACCGGTGAAGCAGTGCGTTTCGGCCAATGAGTTGACCCGCCTTGATTTCAATGACGCTTTTGTGGAACTCAACGGGGTTGCCAATGCCGTAAATGCAACTAATGGAGGCCACCACGATGACGTCCCTGCGGCCACTCAGTAGTGCCGAAGTCGCCGACAGTCGAAGCTTTTCAATCTCCTCATTGATGGCGAGGTCTTTTTCAATGAACGTGCCGCTAGAGGGGATGTACGCTTCGGGCTGGTAGTAGTCGTAGTAGCTCACAAAGTACTCGACAAGGTTGTCGGGGAAGAACTCCTTAAACTCACTGTACAGCTGAGAGGCCAGCGTTTTGTTGTGGCTTAAAACCAAGGTTGGACGCTGGGTGCGTTCAATGACGTTGGCAATGGAAAAGGTTTTTCCTGACCCGGTGACGCCCAGCAGCGTCTGGTGTGGAATCCCTTCATTCAAGCCCTCGACCAATTGTCGGATCGCCTCGGGTTGGTCACCCTTGGGTTGGAATTCGCTGTGAAGTTTAAATCCAGACATGTGGCCGCTACGAGACACAAAAAAAGGGGGCAAAGCCCCCTTTTTTGTCAAAACACCCCGTTTGGGGCATAGAAATCATTCTGCCACCACCTCAAAGGTGATTTCGGCAAATACTTCTTTGTGCAACTTCACCTTGGCTGTGTAACTGCCAAGATCCCGAATGGCTTCAGCACCCAAGTCAATGTTTTTACGCTCAACATTGTGACCAGCGGCCGCCATGGCTTCGGCGACTTGAATGTTGTTCACAGAACCAAAAATCTTGCCGCTCTCACCTGCTTTGGCGCCAATCTTGACAGCCAAACCATTGATTTTTTCGGCCAGTGCCTTGGCATCCTCCAGAGCTTTCGTGGCTTTGTGAGACTGCTGACGAATGGTTTCAGCTACTACTTTTCGCGCACTTTCAGTGGCGGAAATGGCAAAGCCTTTGGGAATCAAGAAGTTCCTTGCGTATCCGTTCTTGACGGTTACGATGTCGTTTTTTGCGCCCAAGCGCTCAACGTCTTGTTTGAGGATCACGTCCATGTCGCGGTGGATTGGGTTGCTTAACGCAACTGGTCAGCGAGGTAGGGAAGAAGCGCGAGGTGGCGGGCCTTTTTAATGGCTTTGCCCACACGGCGTTGGTACTTGAGGCTGGTTCCAGTCAAGCGGCGGGGCAAAATCTTGCCTTGCTCGTTGATCAGCATCAACAAAAAGTCAGGGTCCTTGTAATCGATGTACTTGAAGCCCTTTTCACGGAAGCGGCAGTAGCGCTCGCTCTTCGTGTCGATGGCGATGGGATTCAGGTAGCGCACGTTCTTGTTGTCGGCCATGTCAATCTACTTTAGGGCGTTCAGGCTTGCGCTTCCGCACCTGTTTGTTTCGGCTTGTCGCGGCGATCGTTTTCGCGATCACGGCGTCCTTCCGCGTATTCTGTATGGTTCTTGTCCATGCGAGTGGTCAAGAAGCGAATGATTCTTTCGTCGCGGCGGAACTCTGTCTCGAAAGGCAGAATGGTGTCCGGATCAGCGTCGAATTCCACCAAGTAGTAGAAGCCAGTAGACTTCTTTTGAATTGGATAGGCAAGCTTTCGCATGCCCCAATTCTCTTCGTGGGTGATGGCAGCTCCCTTATCCTTAAGGAGGCTCTTAAATTTGGTGACCACCTCCTTAGTCTGCTCGTCAGAGAGGACTGGGGTGATGATGAAGACCGTTTCGTATCGATTCCGAGACATATGCAATGCGCAAAAGGGGGCGCAAATCTACACCAAACGACATGGGCGCGCAACCCCCTTCCCTGTGATTCTCTCACAAGTGGCCTTCAAACACAAAAATGTGGGTGACCTGTGCAAAATTGGACCACTGCATTTTCCGAGGCAAGCCGCACCTTTGAAACATGTCTGAGGACAACACATTTTTAGTTTCCGCAAGAAAGTATCGGCCGACAACATGGGAAACTGTGGTGGGCCAGAAGTCCATAACGGACACATTGCGGCACAGCATTTCGTCCGGTCAAATCGCACAAGCCTACCTTTTTTGTGGTCCGCGGGGGGTGGGCAAGACCACCTGTGCGAGAATTTTTGCAAATGCGATCAACGGCTTCACTACGGAGCAAGCTGAACGCAGTTTCAATGTTTTTGAGCTCGATGCAGCATCGAACAATGGCGTCGAGCACATTCGGAGCATCATTGATCAAGTGCGCATTCCGCCACAAGACGGTCAGTACAAGGTGTATGTGATTGACGAGGTGCACATGCTGTCCAAAGACGCGTTCAATGCCTTCTTGAAGACGCTCGAGGAGCCGCCAAAGCA
This sequence comes from uncultured Flavobacteriales bacterium, assembly GCA_965657965.1. Classification (GTDB taxonomy): domain Bacteria; phylum Bacteroidota; class Bacteroidia; order Flavobacteriales_D; family Sanyastnellaceae; genus UBA8752. The sequence continues at coordinate 63,595 of CBFHQM010000010.1, forward strand.
TGCCGTCTTTATTTTGGCCACGACGGAAAAGCACAAAATCCTACCTACCATCTTGTCGCGGTGTCAGATTTATGACTTCCGTAGAATCACAACCCGTGACATAGCAGACCATTTGGTTTATGTCGCGGGACAAGAGGGGGTCAAGACCGAGGCGGAAGCGCTCAATGTGATCGCTCAGCGGGCCGATGGTGCCATGCGAGATGCGTTGAGCATTTTTGATCAAATGGTAGCCTCCAGTGCGGAGGGAGTGACCTATGATGCGGTCACGCGACATTTGAACGTGCTCGGGCACGACGTATACTTTAATGTGGTCGATGCGGCATTGGAAGGCCGAGTCGGCGACATGTTGTTGCAGTTGGAAGAAGTGGTGGCTGCGGGATTCGATGCCCACCATTTTGTAACGGGGCTTGGGCAGCACCTGCGGAATCTCCTGGTGAGCAAGGATCAGGCCACGCTGTCTCTCATGGAGGCTGGTGCATCTATGGCGGAGCGCTTTGGCCAGCAGGCTCAGAATTGTGGGCTGCACTTTTTGGTGGGGGCCATAGGTTGCGCCAATGAAGCGGATCAACAATACAGGTTGTCTCGACATCCGAGGCTGCTCGTGGAGTTGATGCTGATGCGCATGGGTTCTCTCGAAGTGGTTTCCACGGAGGGGGCAAAAAAAAAATGAGCTCACTCCAATCATAGGATGGGGCGTTGAATTCAAGGCCAGTCCAACCATTGAATTGGGGCTTGCTTCTCAGGTTCCTCAGGCGCCAAGTGCCGAGTCCGTAAAAAAAGTGGATGTGGCCGTGTCGCAGGCCGAGCCAGTAGTGGCGAAGGAAGAGGAGGCCTCAACCGTGGTGCCATCTTCTGACCCGGTCCATGCGCCAACCGAGGTCTCCGCAGCGCGTGAGGGTGAGCCGCTGGCCGCAAAAGAACCCGAGGTTGACCTGTCCGCATCAGAGACTCCAGCCGTGCCGAGTACAGGCGATGATCAGGCACATTTGGATGCCGATTTGGCCATCACCTTAGGACGGCCCAAGACCGTGACCAAGCCCTTGGGCAACTTGTCGAGTAAGCTCAAAGGCCGGAGCATGATTTTGGCCTCGGAGCAGGCCGGAGCAGCCGACGAAAAAGTCTTGGCAGATACCTCTCAGTTGAAGGGGGAATACACCGAAGCCTCCGTTCGCACGGCGTGGTCTGCGTTGGGCGCGTATATGAGGGCGCAGAACAAGGTGGGCATGGCGGCCACGTTGGCCAACGGCGATTTCCTGTTTGAGGATCCTGCCATCGTGTTTACTGTCGCCAATGAGGTGCAATATGAGGAGCTCAAGGAATGCGCAACAGAGTTGTTGCATTTTGTGAGGACCGAAGCCGGGAATGGAAGTTTATCGCTCGAGGTCAAGGTCGCTGAAGGGGAGGCGCCGGCGGTCTTTTTGACCCCAAAGGATCGGTACCTCAAATGGGCGGGAGAGAACCCTGCGCTCGAAACCTTGCGCAAACGATTGGACTTGGATTTGGGCTAGGCTCGAACCTCGGGGCGGTGCATTTGTTGCGCTTACATGATGACTCTGAATTTCGGATGGGAGCGGGCCATGAGGGTCCTGTTTTTAGCGCTGTTGTGCGCCGCATTTTCGCCTGCTATTCAGGCTCAAAAGGCCGCCGTGAGAGGCGTGGTTACCGATGAAGTCACTGGAGAGCCGTTGCCCTTTGTGTCGGTGGTTTTACAGGGCGAAGCCGAAGGCACATCGACAGATTTCGAAGGGGCATTTGAACTTGGAGACCTGGTGCCCGGAGTGGTCAATTTGTCGTTCAGTTCGATTGGGTACAAAACGGCCAACCGATTGGAGGTTGAGTTGACGCCGTCCAGGGCTGCATTTTTAACGGTGACGCTCGAGCCGCTGACCATTGCTGTGGAAGCGGCAGAAGTGGTGGCCGTGACGGCAAGGGGCGAAGAGGAGGCGCCCGTCTCCCTCAGGCGGATTGGGACGAACGAAATCAAGCGGAACCCAGGAGGCGGTCGGGACATCAGCAAAGCGATAAGAAGCCTTCCCGGTGTTGCGGCGATTCCCAGCTTTCGAAACGATGTGGTGATTCGTGGGGGGGCACCCAATGAGAATCGATTCTATATCGACGGCATCGAGATCCCCAACATCAACCACTTTGCCACGCAGGGCGCGAGCGGTGGCCCTGTGGGCATGATCAATGTGGATTTGGTGGAGCAGGTCGAGTTTTACTCCGGGGCGTTCCCTGCCACACGCGGCAACGCACTGAGCAGTGTGATGGAGTTTGGATTCAAGACAGCAAGAACGGACGAGTGGACGAGCAATGCAGTCGTGGGCACCAGTGATCTGGGTTTGACTTTTGACGGGCCTACGGGTCCGAATAGCTCGTTGATTTTGAGTGCCCGACGGAGTTACCTGCAGTTCTTGTTTGAGCTCATCGGGTTGCCATTCCTTCCGGTGTACAACGATTTTCAATTCAAGTGGGT
>CBFHQM010000011.1:0-62806 GCA_965657965.1 uncultured Flavobacteriales bacterium
ATCTCAGGTGCTGTCTCGTCTTCCACCCGAATGGTCTGGGTATGTGAGATCATGTTGCCAGAGCAGTCTGTGGCGGTCCATGTACGGTCCACCTTGTAAGTACCGGTGCACTCGATGTCATACTGAGGCGTTTGGCCTTGGTATGCCACGGTGGGCGCTCCGTCGTCAGCCTCGCAGTTGTCGCTGGCTGTAACGGTAGGCACTTCTGGAAGACCAGCTGCACAATCCACCGTCTCGTTTTCAGGAGCATTGACCCATGTTGGATCCGTTGTGTCGTCGCGTGAAACCACCTGCGAGACAGTCAGGGCATCGCCGCAAGCTGCATCGATGGCTGTGTAAATCAACACCACGCTTTGAGCGAGATCCTCGCTGCAGTTCACAACGCTTTGCTCGGAGCAAGAAATGTCCAACAAGACGTCACCTGTTCCACCTTGGATGGCTGTACCAGCCAATGTTCCTTCGTAGCTAAACCAACCACCTGCACCTTCGTTGCAGTTGCGGTCATTGGCCATCAAACCCACTTGGAACCCGAAGTATTCGCTGGAGGGAGCGTGGTTCAAAGTCAAGAGCGTTCCTGACAGATCTCCCTCACCCGTGAGGTAACTCTGGTCAGAGTTCATGATGTAAATCATCCACTCGTCCGTAATGTCGGTCGTGGCCGCACAGTCCATGTCGGACTTGAATCCACCCGCCCATTCAGAACCAGACACACCCTGGTCGTAAAGGATGTTGACATTCAAGATGGCATTTTCGTTTTCGCTGTCCATTACCTGACCGGTGATGTAGGCAATGCCATTTTCGAATTGGGTGAGCGTGACTCCTGCATCCGTGGGCACGAAGTAGCGGTCGTCAGTAGGATCACCATTGATGTCGAATAAGACGAGGGCACCATCTGCACCTGTTCCCATGGCTGTTGTCGCATCACATGTAGTGCGTGCCAAACGCTGCTCGGCATAGGTACAAGAAACTGTTCCTCGGTTGGCTGTTACACTTTCATCGCATGCCTCCGGCAGATTCGCTGGACACTGAACTGTGTAGTCGCCCAAACTCGGTGAGAAGACCAGTGGGTCATCGCATTGAGCTGAAGCCGTCATCCCCAGAGAGAGAAGACAGAAGAACGCAAATTGCGCCCGGAGTAGATGTTTAAGCATAATTATGGTTTTTAGTTGCCTAAAGGTTCCTCCAATATTCTCAAACTTCCCAAATCCTTTTATGTACGCTATTAACGCGTGTAATATGTATCCCTAAGCATTACGAATTGTCTTTGAGCCCTGTATAATCACATCTTTTCCCCCGCTTATTTTCCACCTAAATACAGATTTACACGTCAGATGTCGTGAATTACACAAAACCACGATGCAAAAAGAAAGCCGCCCCGAGGGGCGGCTTTCCATTGGTTTGGTCCATGACCCGTAGGCCGGACGTAGATTGGAATTACTCAGAAACCAAGAGCTTCTTCACGACCAGGTAAGCATTGCTGCTCAAACGAATCTGGTACATGCCGTTGCTCAAGCTTCCCGCTTCAATGTCCAGTGTATGGTTCACACCAGTCTGGGCAATGCCGTCGAAGAGCTCCGACACCATTACTCCGTCCATGCCCACGAGGTCCACACGAATCCGCATGTTCTCGGCCACAACAAAGCCAAGCTGGCTAATGTCGTTGGTTGGGTTAGGCTGAAGGTTGGTGACACGAATTGGAGACTTGCCATTGGCCACGTTTCCAGCACCGCCGATCACCACAGGAGTGTGGTTGCCGTCCTGTGATCCGCTGACCTGAGCGTCTGTTCCAGCTGCACAATCGGCACCATTCACATCCACAGTGTATTCGAAACCATTGCTGTTTCCGCAATCATCTGCGATGGAGTAGTTGCGATCGATGCTCCATGGGAGGCAGCAATCGAGGTCACCGAACATGTCGCCTGAGCCCATGATGTCGCTGCCCATAAACGAACCGCTATATGTGAACCAGCCACTGTAGCCATACTCGTCGTTCATGTTGTTGGCACCGAGTCCAAGCTGAAGTGCGTAGTAACTGTTGCTTGGAGCATGCGTCAAGCTGAGGCTTGATCCAGCGTAGTCACCCGTACCGATCAAGGAGCCAGACTCCATGATGCGGTAGTCCCAGTTCAAGTGGTCGTCGATCAAGTCACCACAGTCACGCTTGTATCCCGTTGGGAAAGCCTGATTGCTCCATGATGTCCAATCGTGAGCCTCACCGTAGGTCACGGAGAGATCCCAACCCGCAGCAGAACCGTCGGCAGCCATCAGAGACTGAGTCAGCGTCCAAGAGCCGTCGGCATTGTTGGCCACAAGGCCAGGACCAGCAGCTGTGTAGAACTCAGCTCCACCAGGCAGAGCGAAGACACGCAAGCTGTGTGGGTCATACCCGTTGCACGTCTCGCCACCTTCGAAGGCAGCTGGGGTCGTGCTCAGGCAGAACAAGTCCACCGCATCCGTCGGAGCGTAAGCACCCACGTAGGTCTCCGTGAAGCCGTAAGCCACGTCAGAGTCACAGTTGTCAGCATAAGCTGGCTCACACGCCTCTGGAATGGTCACCTCGCCGAGGTAGCTCTCACAGCACACCTCTACAGAAGCACCGTTCTCCAAGTCGCATGTGTTGCTAAACTGAGGAGCAATGGCGTCTGTGACCGTGATGGTCTGCACATAGGTCTGCACCGTTTGGAGGCCGCACTCGTCTGTGGCCGTGGCCGTGAAGGTCCGGTCAAACGTGTAGCTGCCTTCCGTCACGGAATCATCTCCAGCACAAGTGAAGGTGGTCAATCCATCTTCGTGCGTGATCTCCACAGAAGCAGAACCGCAAGCATCTCCAGCTTCGTAGCCAACAGATCCAAGAGCGTCCACACTGGTGTCGACGTCACATGAAGCGTTCTGCATGAGGTCCTGGTTGGCTGGACCTTCGATGGTCAAGCTCGGAGCCGTGGTGTCCTCAATGATGAACGTAGCGTCACATGAACTCTGGTTGCCGCACGCGTCGGTGGCCGTGAAGGTCACTGTTGCAGAACCAGTTGCACCGCAATCGTCGCTCAAAGCGGCGAAGTTGTTCGTGATGGTCACCGCACTGCAGTTGTCCGTTGCGGATGCTCCTGCGAGGAAGCCAGCAAGGTCGTCTGCGTTGCCACTGCCGTCACACTCAACCGTGAGGTTGGCTGGGCAAGTAATGCTTGGCGCTGTGTTGTCGTTCACCGTGATCGTCTGATCGCAAGTCAACGTGGTCATGTTGCCACAGTGATCCTCGGCCGTAATGGTCCAGGTACGTGTGATGATCATGCTGCCATCGCAAGGGTATTCAGTCGCATCGCTCGAAGAGATGTCCATGTCGACATCGCTGTCGCAGTTGTCCATCAAATCAGCAAAAGAGGCTGAACCGTTGCTCTCAACACTGGTGTCTGCACTGCAGTTCTCATCGGCTGACAAGAGTGCGTCCGCAGGACAAGCAATCGTGAACGTTGGCGCTTCATCGTCCGTGAGGTTGATGATCTGATCAAACGTTGATTCGTTGCCACAAGCGTCAGTCGCAGTGTACGTGCGCATGATGGTGCCAGCGCAAGGGCCGCTCACCTCCATGTCTGAAATCTCGGTGGTCACGTTGCCACTGCAGATGTCGGTAGCACTGTAGTTGCCATAAGGCGTATCAGCATTGTACTCATCGCAAGGCACGCTGGTCTCAAGGTCAGCAGAGATGCTGGGAGCCGTGGTGTCTTCGATGGTGAACGTGGCTGAAGTGCTCGTGGCATTTCCGCAGTCGTCTGTTGCAGTAAACTGGACAATGGAGTAACCCACTGTGCCGCCGCAATCGTCGCCCGCTTCCAGGGTCTCGTTGCTCCACGTCACATCGCTGCAGTTGTCACTGGCCATGGCCAACCCATTGGCCGCCTGCCATGCCAAGTAGTCAAACACATTGCCTGAACCGTCGCATTCCACCGTGAGGTTGGATGCTTCAACGTTCATGCTCGGCGCGGTCAAGTCAGACACGCTGATGCTCTGTGTGCAAGACACCGTCGTCACGTTCTCACAGTGATCTTCTGCGCTCAACGTGAACGTACGCTCGATGGTGTAGCTGCCAGTGCAACCTTCCGTCAAGACGTCTGCGTGAGTCAAGCTGATCTCCAGATCGCTGTCACAGTTGTCCATTGCAGTGTAAGTGGCTGTACCCAGTGCGTCCAAAGATGTGTCAGCACTGCAAGAAGCGTCGGCTGTCAAGTCCGCATTGTCTGGGCAAGTGATCGTCAGAACAGGAGCCACCTCATCGAGCAAGTCGATGATCTGTTGGAACTCGGTGCTGTTTCCGCAATCGTCAGTCGCCTTGTAGGTACGGAGAACCGTTCCAGCGCAGCTTCCGCTCACCTGAGTGTTGCTCAAGATCTCGATGGTGACGTCGCTGTCGCAGTTGTCTGCAGCCATAACGCTGTAGAAGTCTGCGTCGCTGTACTCGTCACAAGCGATGGCGTACTCATTGGCAGAACCAGCGAAATCTGGAGCCAAGTTGTCCGTCACTGTAATGGTCTGAACGTATGTGCTGGCTGCACCCTCATTTCCACAGTCATCGGTGGCGATGGCCGTCCAAGTCCGTGTGAAGGTGTAGCTGCCCTCCGCTGAATTGTCACCCGTGCATGTGTATGCAGGAGCGCTGTCTTCAGATGAGATGGCGATGCTGGGGTCGCTGTCACAGTTGTCTTCAGCTGTAGCAGTGGCCACTCCGGTCACAGCCGTGCTGGCGTCCGTAGCGCAGTCGGCATCGAGGAACACCTCTGCGTCAGCGGGTCCAGAAATGGCTGGAGCTGATGGAGCGGTCTCGTCGTTCACCGTGATGAGCTGGTCGCAGCTGATGCTGTCGGTGTTTCCACAGTGATCCGTTGCCGTTGCCGTGAACGTACGGGTAAAGGAATAGCTACCTGCGCAGATGGCAGTTTGCTCTCCGTCTGTGTAAGACACCTCCACCACTGGGGCTGCATCACAGTTGTCTGTGGCGCTGGCTGTTGCCATTCCCGTGTTGTCGGTAGAGAGGTCTGCACTGCAGTCCGCGTCTGCTGTCAACTCAATGGCTGCAGGACACTCGATGGCAGGAACAGGCTTAATCTCGTCGCTCAAGATCACAATCTGAGAGAAAGTGCTGGTGTTTCCGCACTCATCCTCAGCCGTGTACTCTACAAAGTAGGCGCCGACAGGCGTCACGCAACCACCACTGAAAGAAGTGCAGTTGGCGCTCAAGGTGTAATCACCGCAAGCTTCGTCGATAGAGAAGAGCTCCAAAGCCTCAAGAGCATCTGCATCACATGTGTACTCCTCACAAGAGATGTTCACCTCAGCTTCTCCGCTAAATGCAGGAGCTGTTGTGTCCACAATGGTGAAGGTAGATGTAGTCTGGCTGCTGTTTCCACAGTCGTCGGATGCCGTGAAGATCACGTCAACAGAACCAGTAGCGGCACAGAGGTCGCTCATGTCTCCGTCGAGGTAGTCGTGGCTCCAAGTCACTGCACTGCAGTTGTCGGTTGCCTCAGCACCACCGTTGTCGTTCAACCATGCAGCCAAGTCTTCCTGGTTTCCAGCACCGTCACATTCGACTGTGTGGTCCTCAGAAGCAGGATCAATCACTGGGGCAGTGTTGTCCTCTACTGTGATCAGCTGGTCACATGAAACCGATGCGGGGTTGTCGCAATCGTCCATGGCCGCAGCGGTCCAGGTCCGTGTAAAGCTGTACTGACCGTCGCACAAGCTGGTCGACGCTCCATCGCTGTATGTGATGGTGATGTCAACGTCTGTGTCGCAGTTGTCAGTGGCCGTTGCCGTGGCAGAACCAGCAGCAGCAGGCGTCGTGTCAGCCTCACAGTTCTCATCCGCATCTACAGTGTAGTTGGCTGGGCAAGTGATCACTGGCGTTGGCGCAATGATGTCGTAGAGCTGTACGTACTGCTCTGTGGTCTCGCTGTTGTTTCCACAATCATCCGTAGCGGTCCAAACGCGCATCCATGTACCTGGGCAACCTCCTGAAAGCTGGAACGCGGCAATGCTGTAGGTTACATCGCTGCAGTTGTCGCTGGCACTGATGGGCACAAGCGTTGGATCGGTTGGGTCGAGCAAATCTTCACAAGCTGCGTTCACGTATACGTCGTACGCATTCCATGTGGGCGCCGTGTTGTCCTCAACCGTGATGGTCTGGTCACAAGACGTGCTTGCAGAATTTCCGCAATCGTCGGTAGCCAAGGCTGTCCAAGTCCGGACAAAGCTGTACTGACCGTCACAAAGGCTAATGGGCTCGCTGTCAGAAGATGAAATCTGAATGTCGAGGTCGTCGTCACAGTTGTCCGTCGCAGTCGCTGTGGCTGTTCCAGCCGCGGCGGGCGTGGTATCCGCGTTGCAGTTCTCGTCTGCGTTCACAGTGTATGCCGCTGGGCAAGTGATCGAAGGCACTGGTGCAATGTTGTCGGTTACCGTGATGGTCTGCACGCAAGTGGTGCTGTCCTGGTTTCCACAGTGGTCGGTCGCGATCGCCTTCCAAGTACGTGCAATCGAGTAGCTGCCTGTGCAACCTGGCGTGACCACATCCTCGTGTGAGATGGCCACACTTGGGGCATCATCACAGTTGTCTGTCGCGCTTCCAGTAGCAGAGCCATTGGCCTCCACGCTGGTGTCTGCATTGCAGTTCTCATCCGTGAACAAGTCTGTATTTGCTGGGCAAGTGATCGAAGGAACAGGGTTCACTTCGTCAACCAATGTGACCACCTGATCCAGGGTACCACTCTCGTTGCCGCAATCGTCCACAGCCTTGTATACGTGCAAGTATTGACCGGCACAGCTGCTGCTGACTTCGTTTACTGAAACCAACACCACAGTGGCATCGCCACAGAGGTCGCTCGCAGAAGCAGAGTAAACCGCTGTTGGATCGTACAACTCGCAATCCACAAAGTGAACTGGAGCTACTTCCAACGTGGGCGCACCCGTGTCTTGAATGGTAAAGGTCAACGTGATGGAGCTGGCATTGCCACAGTCATCCGTTGCAGTGAATTCTACGTCTACCGATCCCGTTGCGCCACAGAGGTCGCTCAAGTCACCGTCGTTGTAGTCATGGCTCCAAGAGAATGTGCCACAAACGTCAGACGCAATTGCACCACCTTGAGTGGTCAAGAAGTTGGCCAATTCCGCAGCGTTTCCTTCACCATCGCACTCCGCGAGGTAGTCAGAACCACCAGAAATGACAGGGGCCACCTCGTCCACCACCGTAATGGTTTGGGTGTGACCAATCGTGTTGCCAGAGCAGTCAGAAGCTTCCCATGTGCGGTCTACCTTGTACGAACCTGTGCACAATACATCGTATTGAGCGGACTCACCGATGTAGGTCACAGTTGGTTCTCCGTCGTCTCCCTCACAGTTGTCGCTGGCCGTCAAAACAGCCACAGGAAGTGGTGCATCGGCGCAAGCCATCAACACATCTTCAGGAGCGTTGTCCCAAGTGGGGTCTGTTGTGTCGTCACGTGTAACCACTTGCTCAGCGGTCAAAGCGTCACCACAGTCTGTGTCGATCACAGAATAAATGAGGGTGACGCTCGGTCCGTCCTCACCACAACTGGCCACGGTTTCTTCACCGCAAGAGAGGTCGAGCAATACGTCGCCCTGAGCACCTTGAATGGTTTGTCCGTTCAATGTTCCATCGTAGCTGAACCAACCACCTGCACCGTAGTTGCAGTTGCGGTCGTTGGCCATCTCACCAATCTGGAAACCGAAGTATTCACTGGCTGGTGCGTGCGTCAACGTCAAAAGCGTCCCGTCAAGGTCGCCCTCACCGATGAGGTAGCTCAAACCGGCATTCATGACGTAAACCGTCCAAGAATCCGTGATGTCTGTGGTAACAGGACAGCTCTGGTCGTGCTTAAAGCCGCCATCCCAGTCTGCACCAGACACTCCATTGTCATAGACGATGTTGACGTTCAAGATCGCAGCAGCATTGCTGATGTCTTGAACTTGACCCGTGATGTGGGCTACGCCATTCTCAAACTGCACAAGAGACATGCCCTCCGCTGTTGGGATGAAGTAACGGTCATCGTTTGGGTCACCATCAATGTCAAACAACACAATGGCCCCATCTGCACCTGTTCCAAGTGCAGTGGTAGCGTCACACTCAGTTTGCAACAAACGTTGCTCACCGATTACACAAGCGACATCTCCTCGATTTGCACCGACGGTTGCGTCACAGTCTGCAGGTAAGTCGCTGGGACATTCTACAGAATAGTCACTCAAATCAGTGTCGAATGCCAGAGGCACATCGCACTGGGCTGAGGCAGCCCACCCGAAGGAGAGCATACAGAAAAGGGCAAACTGGGCCCGTAGTAGTTGTTGAAGCATTATAATATGATTTTGGCTTTGGAGTAAAATTAGTCCTGTTTTATCATCAGTTAATAGGCGTTTACAAAGCCAAATGCCTGAGTGTCGACGAACAGCTCAATTCTTACGACCAATCTATAATTTCTCCGTCTATATAATTAGACGTTTCGTAGTCGTTATACATCAAGAGGGGGACGACGACACCAACTGAACTTTTGACGAAGCCTCGCCCCCACTGCCCTTTAGAAGGAACTCCATGCTCAGGCGGCCGTCGCCATCCTACTTTTGCACCATGGCGACAAATGCGGCCCCTAGAGATCACGCTCATCCAATGGTCAACCTTTCCGACTGGAGAGACATGTGTTCGGCTCGGGCCTTGGCCGAACTCTACGAGGACAACGCCAAACTCACTTCCAAATACGTCCACGCTTGTGCGCACGGTCACGAAGCCATTCAAATGGCGGCCGGCCGTGGACTTGGGCCACAGGACTATGTGTATGCCTACTATCGAGATGACGCCATGCTGCTGTCCATGGGCATCTCCCCCGAAGAGCTCATGCTTCAGCTCTTCGCCAAGGCTACAGATCCATTCAGTGGTGGACGAACCTACTATGGACACCCTGCCCTCAAAAGAGATGGGTTTCCGAGAATCCCACACAACAGTTCTGCCACAGGCATGCAAGCCATTCCTGCTACCGGAGCAGCCATGGGACTTCAATACAGAGAACAGAACGGCCTCGGGCAAGAGGTCGAAGGCGATCACGCCCCCATTGTAATCTGCTCCATCGGAGATGCAGCCATGACGGAGGGAGAAGTCTCTGAAGCCCTTCACATGGCCACGCTGCGCCAACTGCCGATTGTTTTTCTCGTGCAAGACAATGAATGGGACATCTCTGCCCACGCCTCTGAAATTCGTTTTGGCGATGCCACGACCTTGGCCAAAGCCTTTCCAGGCCTTGAAGCCCGAACGGTAGAGGGCCACGATCTAGAAGCCTCTATCCGTGCGATGGAATGGGCTTTTTCCACGGCGCGAAATGAACGCAGACCAGTTTTGGTTCACGCCAAAGTTCCCCTGCTTGGGCACCACACGAGCGGCGTCAGACGAGAATGGTATCGAGACGACCTTGAATCACACGCCGAACGTGACCCCCTGGTCCATTTGCGCAATCGCCTTCTCGAATTGGGACACACTGATGCATCACTCGATGAGGTCGCTGAAGCCGTAAAACTCGACATTCGTGCGGCTTTTGATCGCGCCCAAAATGCACCAGAACCCGACCCATCAGCCCTGATGGACCATGCCTATGCCCTAACGCCTGTTGTTCGAGAAGAAGGCGCGCGCGTCGGCTCAGATCCAGAACCTCAAATCATGGTGGATCAGGCGCTACACGCCATGACAGAAATCTTGGCTGGCGACGACACCACACTGCTCTACGGTCAAGATGTTGGTGGTCGATTGGGAGGGGTCTTCAGAGAGGCGGCCACCTTGGCCCAAAAATTTGGTGACCACAGGGTATTCAACACCCCCATCCAAGAGGCATTCATTGTGGGCAGCACGGTTGGCATGAGCGCAGTGGGCCTCAAACCCATCGTAGAAATTCAATTTGCCGACTACCTCTGGCCGGGACTGAACCAGCTCTTCACTGAATTGTCTCGAAGTCACTTTTTAAGCCACGGACAATGGCCTGTGAACAGTGTGATTCGCGTACCTGTCGGGGCATACGGCTCCGGCGGGCCCTATCACAGCTCCAGCATCGAAAGTGTGCTCACGGCCATCCGAGGGATTAAAGTGGCTTACCCGAGCTGTGGAGCAGACCTCAAGGGGCTGCTCAAATCAGCCGTACTCGACCCTAATCCAGTGGTTGTCCTTGAGCACAAAGGCCTGTATTGGTCCAAAGTGCCCGGAACCCAGGCCGCCAAGAGTCCCGAGCCGGACACCGATTATGTTCTGCCTTTTGGCTCGGCCCGCACTGTACTCACTGCAGATGCTTCAGAAAATGGCCAAGCGCGCGTGGCCATCATCACCTACGGCAGAGGCGTGCATTGGGCATTGGAGGCCGCAGCGGCTCTGCCCGGGCAAGTGGAAATTCTAGATTTACGAAGCCTCTCCCCGCTCGACGAAACGGCCATTGTAGCCACTGCTTCTCGCTGTCATCGTTGCCTGGTGCTCACAGAAGAACCTCCGAGAGGAAGCTTTGCCCAGGCCATTGCTGGACTGATTGCAGATGCTGCGTTTGAACATCTCGACGCACCCGTAAAATGCCTTGGCTCCATGGAGGTTCCCGCCATTCCCCTCAACGAACGCCTTGAGAAAGCTGTCCTTCCCAACGCAGAAGCCGTAGTCGCCGCTTGCGCACAGATTCTGGCGTATTAAACCCGTTTATGCCCCTCTCATTCCCAGTCATGACCAACTGAGAAAAGAATTCAGGTAAGAAGTTGATATTCAGTGAACTTTACCTTGTGACAAGAGGTTTCATAAGAGCATGTCAAACACCAAAGAGCTTCGAACAGCGCCCATCCCACCGATGCGGGACTGTACAGTGCGTTCGTCAAAACGTTTGACACCGGACAGCGTTCTGGTCACATTGGACCCCGGGCAGAATACCCAATGGCTGGCGTCCCAACCCGGACAGCGTATCACCTGCTGTCTGAATCTAGGCGGTCAAAATTGCTACCGCAACTACAATCTGGTCAATGCTCCAGGAGAGGCGCCACAAATTGCGGTAAAGCAAGTGAGCGAAGCAGGAGCATCGCAGTACTTCAATACACAACTGCGCCCAGGCGATGTTTTGCGCATCGCCCAGCCGGAAGGAGACTTCTACAATGCGGAGTTAGACAAGTCTGCTCACCACCTGCTGATGTTTGCAGCAGGCAGTGGAATTACCCCACTTCTCTCCATCATCCAGCACGCCTTGACCGTAAGACCGGACAACAAGGTGACTTTGTTTTACGCCAACTCAGAACCGAGACAAATCATGTTCCGGGAGCGACTCGATGATCTCGCAGAGTCATCTAGGCTCAACGTTTTCCATATCCTCGGCAATGGTGCCACTGGAGAGGACTTGTCATCGGGAAGACTGAACCCAAGAAAGGTTCAACAGCTTCTTAACCAGTTTCGCCAGAAGGCACTGCCTGAACAAGCCTTCATCAGCGGCCCTGATGGATTCAGAGCTGCCGTCGAAGATGGGATACAGTCAGAACTGAGGCCCCTGAACAGTCTGGCTTATTCGTTTTGGAGCCCCACAGCCCAAACAACCTCGGAGACCACACAAGACCAGCATACAGAAGTGCACTTGGCTGTGGGCGGCGTCATGCGCGTAATCCCGAAAGCCTCTCAATCTATGACACTGCTCGACGCCGCAGACCAAGCAGGCCTCGACATGCCGGCGGATTGTCGCAGTGGGATTTGTCACAGGTGCAAAGCCCGGATCGTATCGGGCAGGACCACTCCTGCAATGCGAAAGGAAGAAAGTGGGCAAACCAAGCCAGTGGAACCGGGCTTCATTCTCTGCTGTCAAGAAAAACCCAACGGCGAGCGCTTGGAATTGGAAATGGACTGACCGCTTAGAGGCGGTTGTCGATGATGGTGGCCCCAGGGTAGTTCTTCACGTCAAATGTGAAGTCCGCTTGTGGAGACTCCCCATCCCCTTCCAACTCTACAATGGCGTACTCAACATCGGTCCCGTCGCGGCCCTTGACCACCAACATGACAAGCTCGAGTGCATTTTCATCAATGAAACACTGGATCGCATGATACCCCTCCTCTTTGGCACCCACGGGATACAAGTCCACCCGCGTTAACAACACGCCGTCTCGCTTCTCTGGTCCCTTCATCACCTTCGTGAACCCTTCTTCCCAGATGGTGAACATGCGTGAGGGGTCAATCCCGTCCTCGGCAATCGTTTCCGCGTCGTCCACATAACACTCCCCCATCTCGGGCTCATATGTCCAGACGGTTTCCCCATCACAGATGATGGTGTACTCTCCGAGTTGAAGGTGGTAACGGTCTCCTTGGACCCACACTTCACCAGATTGTTCCATCTCGAAATCGCTTTGACGGTCGATCATCTTCGAGACATACGCAGCGTGCACAGATTCATACTGCTGCATTTTCTCACTGATTTGAGACAGCAAAAGGTCGGCGGCAGCGTCCTCCTGGGCATACGAAGCACCTTGGGAAAGGCACACAAACATGGCGGTCAGGAGCAAAGATTGAACACCGCAAAAGAGAGAAGAAGAAC
This sequence comes from uncultured Flavobacteriales bacterium, assembly GCA_965657965.1. Taxonomy (GTDB): domain Bacteria; phylum Bacteroidota; class Bacteroidia; order Flavobacteriales_D; family Sanyastnellaceae; genus UBA8752. Next base: position 12,579 of record CBFHQM010000011.1, read on the forward strand.
ACATAGGAAGGCCGAAATTAAGAGGTGGGCACGTCATCAGAACCACTGCCACGCAATAACTGTTCCAAAGATGCTTCGTCGGGCACCAAAACCTTTCTTGCCTTGGACCCCTCGAATGGTCCAATAACACCCGCAGCTTCAAGCTGATCAACCAAACGGCCCGCTCGGTTGTACCCCAGCTTCAGCTTTCGTTGGAGCAATGACGTCGACCCTTGTTGATGGAGCACCAAAATTCGGGCAGCCTCGTCGAACATGCTGTCTCTTTCCTCCGCTGCGATGTCCCCCATTTGTTCACTGTGCTCATCCGGAACTTCGGGCAAGAGCAGGGCATCTGGATACCCCCGTTGGGACCCAATGAAGTCTGTGATCGCCTCCACTTCTGGCGTGTCCACAAACCCACATTGCAATCGAATCAAGTCATTTCCTGTGGACAAGAGCATGTCGCCCCGTCCAATCAATTGATCGGCTCCCCCCGCATCTAGAATGGTGCGACTGTCCACCTTCGAGGTCACTCGGAAAGCCACACGCCCTGGGAAATTTGCCTTGATTGTTCCCGTAATGATGTTCACCGAAGGACGCTGAGTGGCTATGATCAAGTGAATGCCAATGGCCCGCGCCAACTGCGCCAATCTGGCAATGGGCATCTCCACCTCCTTGCCCGCTGTCATAATCAGGTCGGCAAACTCGTCAATCACGAGCACGATGTACGGCAGATACCGATGCCCTTCTTCGGGATTCAGTTTCCGGCGGACAAATTTGGCATTGTACTCTTTCAAGTTTCGACACTGCGCGTTTTTGAGCAGTTCGTAGCGTTGGTCCATCTCCAAACAAAGCGACTTGATGGTCCGAACAACTTGCGTGTTGTCGGTAATGATGGCCTCCTCTGTGTCGGGAAGTTTCGCCAAGTAGTGTCGCTCAATGTGATTGAAAAGGGTCAGTTCCACTTTCTTCGGGTCGACCAAAACAAACTTCAATTGGCTAGGGTGCTTTTTGTAAAGCAGAGAGACCAACATGGCATTGAGCCCCACCGACTTTCCTTGCCCGGTGGCACCGGCCATGAGCATGTGTGGCATTTTGGCCAAGTCAAACACATAGGTCTCATTGGAAATGGTCTTTCCAATGGCAATGGGCAGAGCTGCATCGCTGTTTTGAAACTTATCGCTCGCAATCAACGACCGCATCGACACCACGTCCGGATTGGAATTGGGCACTTCAATGCCAATGGTACCCCGTCCAGGAATGGGCGCGATGATGCGAATGCCGAGCGCGGCCAAACTCAAGGCAATGTCGTCTTCAAGGTTTTTGATTTTGGAAATCCGCACCCCTGGAGCTGGGACGAGCTCATATAGCGTCACGGTTGGCCCGATGGACGCTTTAATGCTTGCGATTTCAATGCCATAGTTGCTCAATGTGTCCTCAATGCGCTTCTTGTTGGCTTCCAATTCCTCGTGACTGACCTCCGTTTTCCCCGAGCCATGGGAGGCCAAAAGGTCGATGTTGGGCAATTCAAACCGGCTCAATTCCAACGTAGGATCGTACTCTCCAAAGGCCTGTACACGCGTGTCAATTTCGTCCTCGGTCAAAGAACTCTCCTCCTTTGCTACCTCCACTTCAAGAGGGGTTGAACCATCGGGTTCTTCTGTCGGAGGCGTTGAAACAGACGGCTCGACAGTCGGGGTTTCTTCCGGCTGCTCCGACTCGGCTTGCACCTCGGAGGTCACCCCCTCGGGTTGTTCTGGCGTCGTCCTTACCGGCGTTGTGTCATCCACTTCCCACGGAACCTCTTCCGTGCCTTCGCTTGGCTCATTCTCCTCCGCAACCGAAACGCGGCCTGGCTCGGCATAAGCGTCAAGATCCGCCTCCTCATCGTCTGCCAATTCACGGGCACTCTTTCGGCGTCGAGGCCCAGGCGCGGCCTTTGTTTCACCGACTGGTTCAGCCTCCGTCACCTCCTCGTCGTCTGCTTCATCAACATCGTATTCCGACTGCTCACGTGCGAAGAAGTCCTTGATCTGGCGCGACACCTCCGGATGAAGAATGGCCCAAATGGCATACCCTGCAGCCATGGCCAAGACAGAGCCCAATACGCCCAAAGTAAACCGGCTCCATTGGGTTAACCACAAGCCGACAGCGCCCACCAAATGGTCACTCCCCCATCCTGTCACCAAACCGGTCTCCACATCAAAACTTAACGTGAGCAAACCCATTGTCCACGGCAACAAGGCGGAAGCCACCAACACATTGCGAAAACCCCGACCCAACGCCCATTGCCGATCCGGTGCCAGCTGTGTCCAACCTGCCAACAACAACCACACGCCGTACAACGGGGCCGCCACGCCAAAACCACCGCGCATGAAGGCAAAAGCCCACTTTGCACCCAGCGCCCCCAATAAGTTGCGGTAACTGCCTGCGCCGGGCTCGGCCTCCGACAAGATGAAACGGATGTCGTGCCCACCCGTGAAAATGGCACTCAAGCCGGCCAAGAGCACAAATGCGCCACCGCCCAAGGCCAAGATGCCCGTGACCTGTTTTACACGAGGATCGCGGGTCCAATCCAACCGCGCTTCCCAGCGTACTTTTCTTTCCAAGCGAATCGCTTCTCGCTCCGCAATTCTGGCATCACGCTCCAATTTTCGCTGTTCTCTGCGATCCGAAGCGGTGAGTTTTCCCTTCGTTTTCGCCTTTGCTTTGCTCGCTTTGGACCGTGGCGACACTTTTTCTGCCACTGCGGCATCGTCCACAGAGACTCTGCGATTGCGGGGTCTTGGGGCTGAATCAGCCTTGGAACGCTTGGAACTGCGGGACTTGGAGGGGCGCGGTGACATCGTATCGAAAGTAGCAGGCGACCTCCTTCCAACGCAGTCTTTGCAGGTTGCTTATTCACAAGCGGAATTGGAGTAGGAAATGCATACCTTTGCCCTCCATTTTCTGGATTATGGCGAAGAAAGGCAACCGCGTACAAGTTATTCTCGAGTGCACCGAACATAAAACGTCGGGCAGACCGGGCACGTCGCGTTACGTGACGACGAAAAATCGTAAAAACACTCCGGACCGGATTGAGTTGAAGAAATACAACCCAATCCTTCGCAAGATGACGGTCCATAAGGAAATCAAATAACCCCTATACCGAGGAACCATGGCTAAGAAGACAGTCGCATCGCTCCAGAAGGGAGGCGGAAAGCAGCACACCATGTGCATCAAAATGTACAAGAGCCCGAAAACGGGTGCCTACGCCTTCCGTCAGGAAGTCGTACACAACGACGAGGTCAAAGCTTGGTTCGCCAACTGAGTCCTTGCCAAACTTGCCCTTGAGGCAGACGAGGGCCGACTTCCACAGATGGGGAGCCGGCCCTCGTTGTTTTCCCCCCTTACCTTCACTGCATGTCATTTTTTAAGCGGCTTTTTAGCTCTGATAAGAAGAAGTCCCTCGACGAGGGATTGGCACGTTCCAAGCGCGGCGTGCTCGAAAAGCTCACTCGGGCCGTGACGGGCAAAAAGGACATCGACGCCGATGTCCTCGAAGAGGTCGAGGAAGCCCTGATCACCAGCGACATTGGTGTGCAAACCACCACCCGCATTGTTCGTCGCATTGAAGAGAGAACCTCCAAAGCTGCGGCCTCTTCCATCGACCTTCTTTTGCCCATGCTCAGGGAAGAGATTGCAGCGATGCTGGAGGCCAATCGTGGCGACCAGCCGATTGACTTGAACCTCCCCAAAACAGAAGGACCCTATGTCTTTTTGGTCGTGGGCGTGAATGGTGTGGGAAAAACCACCACCATCGGAAAACTCTGCCACCAATTCGCACAGCGTGGCCTCAAGGTTACCGTCGGTGCTGCAGACACTTTCCGCGCTGCGGCAGTCGATCAACTGAAGGTCTGGGCAGAGCGAACGGGCGCCAACTTCGTTGCACAAGGACAAGACGCGGACCCTGCTGCCGTCGCTTTTGACGCCGTTCAAAGTGCCGTTGCCAAAAACCACGATGTGGTGCTTGTGGACACTGCAGGCCGCCTTCACAACAAAAAGCACCTCATGGACGAACTGTCCAAAATCAAGAGGGTCATGCAAAAGGTGGCCCCTGGCGTGCCCCACGAAGTTCTGTTGGTCCTCGACGGATCCACAGGTCAAAACGCCATTGAACAAGCCCGTCAATTCACTGCAGCCACCGACGTCTCCGGACTGGTCCTGACCAAACTCGACGGCACCGCCCGAGGCGGTGTGGTGATTGGGATTGCCGAAGAATTCAATATTCCCGTTCGTTTTATCGGCGTTGGAGAACAACCCGAAGACCTGCAGGTATTCAATGCAATGGAATTTGTTGACTCCCTGCTCCCCTCCTCCTTTGGAGACGAAAACCCAAGTGAATGAGGGCAAGAACAGCTTCGCGCAGACGCGCTCATGTGGTGACCCTTGGCTGTGCCAAGAACACATTTGACTCGGAGGTCCTGATGAACCAACTCCGGGCCAACGACTTTGACGTGACCCACGACACCCCAATTGAAGCGGCACCTGTAGTGATCATCAACACTTGTGGCTTTATCGAAAGTGCAAAGCAGCAAAGCATTGAGACCATCCTTCAATTTGCAGGCGCAAAGCAAGACGGTCGCGTGGACCGCGTTTATGTGACCGGCTGCCTAAGTGAGCGTTACCGCGACGAATTGTCCGAGGAAATCCCAGAGGTCGATGCCTATTTCGGCACCCGAGAGCTGCCTAAATTGCTCAAAACACTCAACGCAGACTACCGCAAAGAACTGGTTGGAGAACGTCTTTTGACCACTCCGCAACACTACGCTTATCTGAAAATTGCGGAAGGGTGTGACCGCCCCTGTGCGTTTTGCGCCATCCCGTTGATGCGCGGCAAGCACCGCTCGACCCCCATCGAAGACCTGGTCAAGCAAACCGAAGGTTTGGCTGCTCAAGGAGTAAAGGAGATCATCCTGATCGCCCAAGACCTCACTTACTACGGCCTCGATCTCTACAAGGAAAGGAAGCTCGCCGAACTTGTGCGCCAACTGAGCGACGTGAAGGGCATCGATTGGATTCGCCTGCACTACGCCTTCCCCAGCGGATTCCCCATGGACGTGTTGGACGTCATGGCCGAGCGAGACAACGTCTGCAATTACTTGGACATGCCACTGCAGCATGGAGCAGATCAAGTGCTCAAGAACATGCGCCGCGGCATCACCAGAGAGAAAACCGCGAAGCTCTTGGCCGACATTCGGTCTCGCGTTCCAGGAATCGCCATCCGAACCACACTGATTTGTGGGTTCCCAGGCGAAACCGAGGAGGATCACCAAGAAATGCTGGACTGGGTGGCAGAAAGCCGATTCGATCGTCTGGGCTGCTTTACGTACAGTCACGAAGAAGACACCCACGCTTACAACATGGAGGACGATGTGCCCGAAGAGGTCAAGCGACGCCGTGTGGAAGAGGTCATGTCTCTCCAAGCTGGAATCAGCGCTGAGCTCAATGCCGAGAAAGTGGGGAAAACCTACCGGGTTTTGTTTGACCGGAACGACGCCGGCGTCTTCATTGGCCGCACGCAATTTGACAGCCCCGATGTGGACTGCGAGGTGCGCGTCGAAGCCGGAGAAGACACCTACGTGCGCCTCGGTGACTTTGCAGATGTCGTGATCGAATCTGCCACGGAATTTGACCTCTTTGGACGACTCGCATGAGCGAAACCACTTACCCCGTCATGGAGGCCTTCGCCACCGTACAGGGTGAGGGCGCACATTCCGGCACTCCCTGCTGGTTTATCCGTTTGGGCGGATGCGACGTCGGCTGCGTGTGGTGCGATGTCAAGGACAGTTGGGACGTCAATGCACACCCTCGCCAAACTGTGAAGGAAATGGTGGACGCGGCCACGGAGAGCGGTCGACAAACCGTCGTCGTCACCGGCGGAGAACCTGCCATGCATGACCTCTCTGCGCTCACTGCAGCATTGAAGGCTGCCGGACTGCAAACCCACATCGAAACCAGTGGCACCCACGCCTTGACCGGAGATTGGGACTGGGTCACCTTGAGTCCGAAAAAGTTCAAAGCGTGCAGAGAAGACGTTTACCCCGCTGCGCACGAATTGAAAGTGGTGGTGTTTCACCGCAGTGACATGGAATGGGCAGCCAACCATGCCAAGCAGGTCAACGACAACTGCGGCCTGTTCCTGCAGCCCGAATGGGACAAGCGAGAAGAGGCCACCTTTTGGATCCTCTCTTGGATTGCCTCCCGGCCCGGCTGGCGAATCAGCCTACAGACCCACAAGTACATTGGGATTCCCTGAGAAACCTCAGGCAGACAGCCAGTCCACCCCTTCCTCACCCTTCTTGAGCCAGTCTAACGTCTGAGCCTCTCGGGAACCTGCTTCTGGCTGGTGATTGTAGCTCCAATTCGCTGTGGCCGGCAAACTCATGAGAATGCTCTCTGTTCGCCCCCCGGAAACCAATCCAAATCGGGTGCCTCGGTCGTGGACCAAGTTGAATTCCACATAGCGCCCCCTGCGCATCCCCTGCCACGCTTTCTCCTCTTCAGAGGCTGGCCGCTCCACAAATGCTGAAGCGCGCCGCGCATAGATGCCAGAATAAGCCCCCGCCAAATCCACACAAAACGCCAATGCTTTGTCCGCATCCACACCTCCATCTCGGCCCATGTGATCGAAAAAGATGCCCCCTACCCCTCGTGACTCCCCGCGGTGAGGGCTGTAAAAATATCGGTCTGCCCAAGACTTAAACTCAGCGTAGTCCGCAACATCATGCGCGTCGCAAATGGCCTTCAAATCCAAGTGAAAGGCCTTGGCTTCGGAGGGGAGAATGTAATGCGGGGTCAGGTCAATCCCACCGCCAAACCACCACGTTCCATCGTCCAAGGTGAAGTACCGGACATTCATGTGAATGATGGGCACATGCGGATTGTTGGGATGAAGAACACTGGAAACACCAGTGGCCGCAAAGCGAGTCGCCTCGGTCTGCAACTGCTGCCGAAGTCCGGCACTGACCTCACCACGAACCGCCGAAAAATTAAGCCCCCCTTTTTCCAAGACGCGCCCTCCAGTAAACACCCGAGTATCCCCACCGCCTCCACCAGACCTATCCCACAGATCGCGCGTTACAGTCAATGCGCCATCGAAAGACGCAATGGAGGCCACTTGTTCGTCTTGTACCGCTTGAAACGCCTTTTCTACGTGGCCGAGGAAATCCAAATTCATCGTTTAGGATTGGGAATGGACGGGGAAGCTAATTCGCCAGCGTTCGGCGAAACATGACCTAGGGCATTCAGTTGCACCCACTGCCAGCTTTCTTGACGCATCAACCGCACATGTTGATTTGCCAGGCCCGAAACAGGACCAAAGTGCGCATTCCAGTTGAATTCGTAGCGAAGGCCACCCCCCATTCCACGGGGTCGAATCAGAAGCTCTCCAGTGGCCAGTCGCGCGGCCCACTGCCGCCCATGTCCAGCAGTCCACCCCATGACCTCCCGCATCAAATCATGGGCCAGCCAAGCATACTTGCCCACAGCATCGCCGCGCAGCATGGCCATTCTTCTTTCCAATTCATGGCCCGCACTGTCGGACAGCATTTCCCCAGCCACCGAGTCTGGCCGTGCACCACCACCATCCACGACGGTCAACTTCACACGTTCGCAAAACGAAGGGTCGAGAAACTCAAAGTCGCGCCAACTGCCATCCGCGTAAAGCAAGAAATCCATGGTGTCTCCCAATTGAATTTCGGTCTGCAAGACTCCAGCCAGTGAGCGACTGGCCGCGCCCCCGGGCGCCACAAGAATGTTCCGACGGACATCGCTGAGCGAATCTCTTAGCGCACCCAAACCGCGGGCCGTGACTTCGACCTCGACAAACGAAGAAACACTGTCCTTTGCCGCTTCTTTCCAAGCTGCGCGGAATCCTTCTTCGGCATTGAGATTACGAATGTTGCCCGTGGTCAACATCATGACCCGCTCTCCCGGGTGCAGCGACACAACGTGATCAGCCAACACGGCCATTCGGCTCTGCGGAGAAGAAAACGGGAAAAGTCGACCTGGAACGTCCTGCACCATGGAGGCGCCCAAGTCGGTGAGCATCAGGTGAACCGCACCTTCCACTTCGGCCCAATCTCCCACTTCTTTAAAGGCAGGTCGACGCAACGGTCCGACCAACACATCCGCCGGCTGACCTTGAAACAGAATGTCTTCCGGGGTGAACTTTAAGCTTCCCGCAGTGTCGCGCCCAGAATCCAAAAAACGCACGTCCCAGTGGCCACCTAGCCAACGGCCAGTATCCATAGCGAGGCGAATCCCAGCGGCACAATCCAAAGCAATGTCCCTGAGTCGGAGGGCTTGTCTACTCAGGCTGTCTTCGCCTGCAGAAAACGGCAGCATCACTGCAACATGCAACGTGTCCGATGGCCAAGTCGGTGGGACCGGCCGACCGCGCGGAATAGGCTCTCCATCCGTCTGGATTTCGCGCACCCGCTCCTTTGAGATGAGACGTGGATCCACTTCGGTTGGGGCGACCAACACCCCTTCGGCCGACGCACCCTCCTCTTCTTCGGACGTCCTGATCTCGGGAGGCGTGGCGACGCTTGGCGCTTGTTCTTCAATTGACGCAGCAGCAGGAAGCACAAGAACATCCCCTTTTCGAATGCCGGATTCCGCCCATGGATTGAGCTCAAACAAGCGATTCAGGTCCACCCTGTGCTGTTTGGCAATGCCGTAGGGGGTCTCTTTTCGCAGTACAGTGTGCGTCCGCGAGGGCTGAGCCCACAGCGCCGCAGTCCAAAAGCCCATGAGGCACAGCCCCAGTTTTACCGTCAATTTGATCACTCCCATTCGATGGTGGCCGGCGGCTTGGAGCTAATGTCGTAGACGACCCGGTTGATGCCCCGAACCTTGTTGATGATCGCGTTGGATACCTCTGCGAGGAAAGCATGGGGGAAATCCACCCAGTCTGCCGTCATGCCGTCGGTGGAGCTCACCGCACGAAGGGCAACAGCTTGCTCGTAAGTGCGCTCATCGCCCATCACTCCCACGCTTTGCACAGGCAGCAAAATTGTACCTGCTTGCCACACGCGGTCATAATGCCCATGTTCTCGCAGCTTGTCAATCCAAATGCGATCGGCATTTTGCAGCAACTCTACCTTTTCTGCAGTCACTTCTCCGAGGATGCGAATGCCCAAACCAGGGCCAGGGAATGGATGCCTTCCAAGCAACCCTGCATCGATGCCCATTTGGCGCCCCACCCGACGCACCTCATCCTTGAACAACATCCTCAAAGGCTCCACCACTTCCAACTTCATAAAGTCAGGCAAGCCGCCCACATTGTGATGGGACTTGATGGTTGCGCTCGGACCTCCTGTGGCCGAGACACTCTCAATGACATCGGGGTAAATCGTGCCCTGACCCAACCATTTTACATCGTCCAAAAGCCCACTCTCTTCGTCGAAGACATCAATGAACGTGGCTCCGATGGCCTTCCGCTTGCCTTCTGGGTCCGACACCCCAGCCAAAGCCGCATAGAAGCGATCGGCCGACTGCACACCCTTGACATTGAGCCCCATGCCCTCGTACCCCTTCAACACCTCCTCGTATTCGTGCTTTCGCAACAAGCCATTGTCCACGAAAATGCAGTACAAGCGGTCCCCGATGGCCCGATGAAGCAACATGGCCGCTACGCTCGAGTCGACGCCGCCGCTCAATCCAAGCACCACGCGGTCTTGCCCCAGCTGCTGCTTCAGGTCTGAGATGGTGGTGTCAACAAAATGGGCCGGCGTCCAATCCGCAGCGCAGCCGCAAATGGTGTGCACGAAGTTCCGGAGCAGCGTCAAGCCCTCCTCGCTGTGGTACACTTCCGGATGAAACTGTATGCCCCAAGTCGGCTCACCTTCAAAGGAGAATCCAGCGAAGGCCACATCCGAAGTCGAACAGGTAATCTTGGTGCGACTTCCTGCCCCCTGAATGGTGTCCCCATGGCTCATCCAAACAGCCTTGCCCTCGGTCATTCCTGCAAAAAGAGCGTCTTCAGTGTCAATCTTCGTCAAGTGTGCCCGTCCATATTCCCGACTGTCACTGGCCTCAACAGACCCTCCGGCATCGTGTGCGAGCCATTGCGCACCAAAGCACACACCCAACACGGGCCATTGGCCACGAATGCCGCTTAAATCTGGCGAGGGTGCTTGAGCATCGCGCACGCTGAATGGACTCCCCGACAAAATGACGCCCTTCCAACGACGGCCCTGCGGGTCGTCTTCTGGTGCGGTCTCCAACAATGCGCGCCAATCGCCGTTCCACGGCTTGATTTCGGCAAAGGTGTTGAGCTCCCGCACGCGCCGTGCAATAAGCTGTGTGTATTGAGATCCGAAGTCGAGAATGAGTATACTGTCCATGCTGCCGCGATGAGCTGCCGAAATTACGCGTGAGGCAAGCAGCTTTTACGTGAACGCATCCCCGCTTCATGTGTTGTTTTGCACCGACGATGAACGATTCCATGCACATTCTTCCCAAAACGCCATCGGCGCTGCCCCTTCTTCCCCATCTGAATGGACGAAAATTGATACTGGCCAGCGCCTCGCCTCGAAGAAAACAACTGCTGTCCATGTTGGGCATTCCGTTTGACATGCGGCCGCTGGACGTGGAAGAGGTGTATTCGCAGCAACTTCAAGGTGCAGAAATCCCAAGGTTCTTGAGTGAACTCAAGGCCAAGGCGGGTGCCCCCCAACTGAACGCCGAGGACATTTTGATCACGAGCGATACCGTTGTCCAGTTGAACGGCACTACCCTGGGAAAACCCAAAACGCACGAGGAAGCCGTGGACATGATCTTGACTCTATCGGGCAAAACGCACCAAGTGGTTACGGCATTTACCATGGTCGATGGACGCACACCCTCCGATTTTTTTACGGATCACGACACCGTCGACGTGTCCTTTGTACACCTTAACGAAGATTTTGCCAATCATTACGTCAAATTCCACAAGCCATTCGACAAGGCTGGCGGCTATGGAGCGCAAGATTTGATCGGCGCCTGTGCCATTCATTCCCTCAGAGGGAGTTATTACACCGTCATGGGACTTCCAATGCATAAAATTTTTCAAAGACTGCAAAGCCAAGAATGACGGGGCATCCCAAGCCTTCAAGAGTTATTTCGTTCACTTTTTTTGCAATTTTCTTGAACAAGACTCCGGTGCATCGGTTTTGCTGTGTACGTTGAACACGTTCAAAACCATACACAACAAATGAACCTTTCTTTAATTCTAGCTGATGCTTCTCTCTTCATGAGTGAGCACTTTGACAACCTGACGAGCTTTACGTTTTTCGTGGGTTGCATGGCCATGATGGCCGCATCTGTATTCTTCTTCCTCGAAATGGGAAGCGTTGACAAGAAATGGAGAACGTCGCTCTTGATCAGTGGCATCATCACCTTCATTGCTTTCGTGCACTACTACTACATGCGCGATTACTATTTGGCAACCGGAGACAGCCCCATTGCGTTCCGCTATGTGGACTGGACATTGACGGTTCCACTGATGTGCGTGGAATTCTATTTGATCACCAAAAAAGCGGGTGGCACCATGGGTCTCATGTGGAAGCTGATTTTCGCTTCTGTGATCATGCTGGTTACCGGATACTGGGGTGAGGCGCTCGACCAGAGCAATGCTTGGCTTTGGGGTCTTTTCTCCGGCATTGCTTATTTCTACATTGTCTACCTCGTCTGGTTTGGTGAGGTAAAGCAGTTGGCAGCCAACGCTGGCGGAGCCGTAGCTGAAGCCAACAAGTGGCTCGGTTGGTTCGTACTGGCTGGATGGGCGATTTACCCCATTGGCTACATGGCCGGAACCGGTGATTTCGGTGGCGGACAATGGTATCAAGGTCTTTTCAACCTCGATATGGACGTGATCTACAACATTGGTGATGCGATCAACAAGATTGGATTCGGTCTCGTGATTTACGCTTTGGCCATCAAGGACAGCGCGAAAGGATAATCCCCTTCGAATCTGAAACAAGGAAATTTGGGCCCACTCCTTTTCGGGGGTGGGCCTTTCCTTTGCCCCATGTTTGGCCCCACTGCTTTTACCCACCCACAACGCATTCGCCGTTTCTCGCTGGCCTTGATTCTGGTGGGCGCCGGACTGTCCTTAGGCCTAGGGCAGTGGCTGCCCGAATGGCAGTGGCCTTTCGCCGCCTTCCTGATTGGCACCGTCGGCATCCAGCACGGAGCATTGGACCACATTCTTCATGCCCACATGCATGGCGACCCCGAAGGTCCCCTGCGACAGTCTTTTGCACTCCCTTACATCGCAGGAATTGGCGGGGCATGGGCCGCCTTCGAATGGGCACCTTCGGTCATGCTCGGCTTGTTCCTGCTGGCCAGTGCCTACCACTTTGGGATGTCACACCTCAGGGTGGACATGAGCCGCCACAAGACGTCCGCCAAAGGCGAGAACGCACTGGCGGGCACCTTGATCGGGCTCGCGCTGATTGCACCGCTCGTGCTCCGCCCCGATGCCCTCGACGTCTTGAGTGGGTTTGGTTGGGACATCCAATTGCACGGTCGCGCCCAATGGCAACCACTCCAAGTGGCAACAGGCTGCGCTGCCTTTCTAACGCTCGTGCTTCATCGCGAAATCAAATCTGGCTGGCTGCCCCTTTCGGGAGTGCTTCTCGCATGGGTTGTTCCCGACTTGCTGCTCGCCTTTGCCCTCTACTTCGTTTTGGGCCATGCCCGCGAAGCCTTTTGGGATGAATTCAAAAACAGGCAATCGCTCGACGTTCGATTTTGGAGCCTCTACCGAAGAAGCCTTCCTCTTTCCATCGCCTTCGCGGGCATGGCGGGGGTGGTGTTTTGGCTCACAAACACAAACGTCCTCTCCGAGCGCGCTGCACTCAGCTTTTTGCTTGCAGGGACATTGCCCCACATTGCCGTCATCGAAGGCTGGGTGACCGCAAGAACACGCTAAGTCACTCTGCCCGCTCTTGGCCTTAAACCAACCGAAGTTGCCCCGCTGATCCCGCCACGACCTTGCCAATGGCTGTGGCCCTCCCTCCGTCGGCCAATAAGGCCGCTTCCACAGCTCGCGCCGCTTCTGGCGCTGCACTGACCAGCAGGCCGCCACTCGTCTGGGGGTCACAGAGCAGGTCCTTTTCAAAGTCCGACGCACCATCCAAAATCAAGTCCTTGCCGTAGCTCGCAAAGTTCCTTCGGGTCCCCCCCGGAACACAACCTGATGCGTGATAACCCTCGAGCGCTGCGCGATCCAACGTTGGCAGCGCCTTGCCATTCACCACAAGTTCCACACCCGTCGCACGCGCCATTTCCAAGCCATGTCCGGCCAATCCAAAACCGGTGACATCGGTCATGGCGTGCACCCCCTCAATTTGGCCCAAAACAGCGCCAACTTTATTCAGGTGCATCATGTTCGCCTCCGCCAGAGCAAGGTGTTCGGAACGCACAACGCCCTTCTTCTGAGCCGTGGTGACCATGCCCACCCCCAAAGGTTTGGACAGGTAGAGCACGTCGCCAACTTCGGCCCCGCCGTTGCGCTTGAGCTGATTCAAATCCACCCTGCCCGTGACGGCAAGGCCGAAAATGGGCTCCGGAGAGTCAATGCTGTGTCCCCCCGCGAGGGGAATGCCCGCTTCGGCACAAATGGAACGTCCTCCCTCGAGAACCCGGCCTGCCACCTCGGGCGCCAGCTTATCGATGGGCCAACCCAAGATGGCGATGGCCATTAAAGGCTGACCGCCCATGGCATAGATGTCGCTGATGGCATTGGCCGCTGCAATGCGACCAAAGGCATGCGGATCGTCCACGATGGGCATAAAAAAGTCGGTAGTCGACACAGCCGCAGTGCCATCTCCCAAGTCATAGACTGCCGCATCGTCTCGTGCGCCATGACCAACAACCAAGCGAGGGTCTTCGGCTTGCTCGCCCAATTGGCCCAATATCTGATCCAACACCCCGGGGGCGATTTTACACCCACATCCCGCGCCGTGGCTAAACTGGGTCAACTTCACTTGTGCCTTCTCCATGGCACAAAGGTGGGTCAGAGACCCATCTCATCCGCAGCAGCCATCAACCGCTTTGCGCAATCTTCCATCGAAAGGCCCTGTGCCGGCACCGGATGGCGATTGTCCACCGCTCTTTTCTGCAACCCATGCTCGTAGGTGCGGTCGTAATAATCCAGCGCGATACGCGCAGCCGTGGCCAAGTCCTGAACATCCAACGCAGACAAGGCCTCGGTTGTTTGTGTGCCCCCAAGCTCCCCACGAATGGCTTCAAATGCCTTCCGCAAAAGCTGCACATCATACGCCCCATACATCTCCACCAAATGGCCCACACGATCCTCTGTGCTGCGCAACATCTCCAATGCCGGACACCCAATCATCCGCTTATAAAACGGCTCGGGTATGTGCACATTGCCAATCTTTCTGCTCTCATTCTCCACCCAAATGCGGCGGGTCGAATCCAACCCTTTCAAGGCCTCGGCGAGGAGGTTTCGGAAATGCTCCGATGTGGGCTGAGCGTGGGCGTGAAGGTTGCCAAACGCGGAACCAAAATGTCGAGCCAATCCCTCCAGATCCACCACCTGCTCCCCCGCCTCTTCAAGGGCATGCAATACCGCCGTTTTGGCTGAACCGGTGTACCCTCCAACGCGAACAAGTGGCCATGCCTGACCCATAAACGAGGGCAAGATTTGCTTGTAGGCTTTGTATCCGCCCTCCAACAACACCACAGGCAAACCCGCGGTGCGAAACAACCAGCTCAAGGACCCACTCCGCATACCGCCCCGCCAACAATACAAGTGAATGGGCCGCCGATCGGGCTGTTCCGCAAACAAGCGCTTGGCGGTTCGCACCATATCGGCCATACGTGGACCAATCATCTCTAATCCACGTTCCACTGCTGTTTCCCGGCCAACCTGCTTGTACAAGGTTCCGATTTCGGCACGCTCCGCATCGTCGAACAACGGAAAAGACCGCGCGCCGGGAATGTGCGCTTCCGCGAATTCACTTGGCGAGCGCGCATCGAGCAGAAGCGCTCCTTTCTCTTGGGCTCCCAGGAGAAATTCTTCTGCACCTACTGTACGATTTGGGACGGCCATGCGCACGAAGGTAGACCCCCTGTTTCACGTTTGGCACGAAGCTTGTTTTAACCTCAGGGAACAACGTAAAAAGATCACCATGACACGATTCACCCTCCCCTTCGTTCTGATTGCAGCTGTGAGCATGTCCACCCCCATCGCAGCCCAGACCAACGAAAGCCAACCCAATGCGCCTGCCACCAACGTGCAATGCAACCACGATGACGATCGGCACACCAACCACTGCACCAGTTCGAGAGAGGAACGGCGCAGAATCGCCGCAGAAACCCGAATGCTTGAAAACAGAGCGAGAAGGGACCGCGCACAAACCCGAATGATCAATGCACAGCGCGAGCTGGCCCGTGAAGAGCAACAGCGCGTTCAAGCCGAGCGACGCGCCATCTTGAGCGAGGCCAAGCAGCGCGAATGGGACCACCGTCGTGCAAACGTGTCGCTGGACAACCTGTCGATGAATCTGGGCCGATACCACACTGTGGTGCTCACTTCGGTCACTGGGGTAGACACCAAACACACGGTCGCTCAAGCCCACCAAATTTTGAGTCAGAACAACCTATTGGAATTTGTGAATCCTCTGAAAATCAAGCGGAAATTCCGAACACACAAGAGGCTTAAAGCTGACTTTACTCAGCAATCAGGCGTGCTCCAGGCCAGTCTTCACCGGGAAGTCCTTAACGAGTATGGCCGCTTCGTGCGGCTGGTGGTGCGCAACCACACGGGGAAAATCGTGTACGACGCCCGCTATGAGAACGTCCATTTTGGCGAAATGCTCGCCCCCCTCCAAGGCATGGCCTCCCTTTGATGCCGCCTTCAACACAAAACGCCCACCGCCTTGCAAAAGGGGTGGGCGTTTTGCATGCCATCAAGGATTTGGGTAGGACGAAGGGGGAGTCAACCCAAGCCACCTGCCCGCACAAACCACGCCCCAATGGACCACGGAAATCAAACCAAAAAAGAGGTAAGCATCAAGCAAGACAGAAAAGCGCATAGGAAACTGGGTTGTGCATTCCTTTACGCAGCACGCGACCTGAATGTTACACATTATTGAATGTCCGCATCCGGACGTGTCGTGAACGCGCTGTCCAATGCCCCCCTTCTCCCACTGAATTTAAACGGCGGACGCGGACAAAGACCTCCCCCTTTCAAGCCCCGAGTGCAACGGTCACCAACAACGCGGCTCAACGCAACACGAAGCGTGTGCTCTGCTGTTTCTGCTCTGAAACCACACTCACCGCATAGACGCCCGGCGTCCACGATGCCGTACCCAAGGCGTATGGCAAACGGATGTTATCGACCGAGAAACAAACCCGGCCAGAGGGATCAAACACCTTAAGGTCACCTCCACCTTGGCCCGACACAACCACAGGGCCACTCGATGGATTGGGCACCACAGACAGCACAGGCTTGGCCTCGGGCTCCCATGCCTGAACCGACACCACCTCGCCACCGTCTAAACTGGGCCACTCAAACGGCGGGGAAATCAGGGTGCAATTGCCATCCGATGCCGTTAAGGTGTACGCTCCGTCTGCGCTCGGGCTGTAATTGGAACCACTTCCAACCCAATCCCCATTCAAATGCCAAGACAGTTCCAAGTCGCTGGACGTACCCGATACAATGGCGGTCAAGCCTGAGCCTGTGGCCCCGATGGAAAGATCCACCCCTTCCATGCATGGCCCGAATACAGCAAAGAACAAGTCGTCTTCCTCCAACCCCACCTCAATGAAGGGAGAACTGACATCCACCAAGCCCAAATCCACGTGCACATTGCTTTCCCATGCGAGGAACCCAAAGTTTGGCCCCGGCAATGCAGCGAGACGAATGGGACACTCTCCAAAATATTCGCCATCCCAACCCGCACCGAGGTTGTCCATCTCATTGACCGTGACCTGCCCACCAAACGGAGGGGTCCAGCCCACAGAAACCAGTTTTGCTTCCCCATAACCAAACTCTTCCCGTACATGGTTTCGCTCTGGTGCTGCCCGCTCCTCATTGTGGTTGCGCATGTATTCCACCCGGCTCTGCCAGTAATCTACCGATGCGGGTGAACCCCAATTCTCGATGTGGTGCACCATCGCGGGAGCCATGTTGCCTGCCGTGATGTTCAAACGAACATCAAAATTCTCAGGTGCAAAACTGGTCTCGAGCAAGTCGCAGGTTCGCGTGGCGAATTGGCATTGATACTCCGCATCCGACAGCACTTTGGAGAACAAATCCGTAAACCGTGACGTGTAGGGCGGATTCAATGTCAGGTTCAAATAACTCTCATACGGGCTGGTGCCCCAAGCCCCAAAACAGGCATCGGTGTCGTACATCATGGGCCGCCACAAGCCGTCCCCACTGTTTGGCCGGAAATACTTGACGTTGTTCTGGCCCCAAGGAGCGGCGATCCAGTCGACATTTTGGCCGTGAATCTCAAAAATGTGATAGTCAATGAAGGTGGCCACATCGAAATTTGCGGCAAACGCGTCGTGAAATGCAGCCGAGCCATCGGGCAGTTGCAGCAACGGATCTACTGTGGTTTCAAACGCACTGGGGCTGCCGTTCAAAGAAGTAAACGCACTCACCAGATCCACCTCGTTTTTGTCCCAACCAAAATTGTCTTCGACGAACTGTTCGTCGGCCTTTTCTCGAGCACCGTATACGCCCCAGTATTCTCCGTTCAGATAGACTTCCACTGGGCGCCAGCCCGACGCCACCACATTGGTTTCGAGCGCCAATTCCCCATAAAACGCATCTTGAAATTTGTTTTCCCAAGACGCCTGTCCGCCATTGCGCAGGTTCAAGTTGCCGAAGGCTTCGATGTTTGGCTTGGACGCAAAAACTGCATGTTCCATTGGCCCAGTGTAGCGGTTCTTAAAGTCCAAACGAAAGGAGCGTTGCGACTCTGCACGCGACCAACCGCCATGAATCTCGAGGTCAAAACGGCTTTCTGCTGCGGGCTCCAAATCACTGTCGAACCAAGTCAACCGACTCTCTCTTGACCAAGGCTCCCAAAAATTGGAACCGAAGTAGGGATAATCGGTACCCGCGTTTGGACCGGATACGTAGATGCCCGTATTCCAATCCCAAAGGTGGTCTGGATGGGTAAGAATGCTCACCTTTTGCAGTCCCGTCTCCGGCTCATCCACGAAGTAGGTTCGGTCCACCGTCTCACTGGGCACCAACCCCTCTCCGAACGCCCGAATGCTCAGAATGGAGGTTTCGGTGGGGTTCCAGAACCCGGTGAATACCGGAGACGCTTCGGTAGGCTCTGACCCGTCCACAGTGTAACGAAGGGTCATGGGCGGAAAGTTTTGTCCTGGACCACCGGAGGGCGTTCCTGAGGTGGCGGAAACCGCCACGGAAGTGTAAACGCCAGAGACCGGTTCTACCACAGGCATGGGCGCCAGATGACTCAAGCAATCTGTGCCGTTGGAACTCCCCGGAGTGCCTTCTGTAAAAAAGCACCAGTCCTCAGACCCATCTGCCCTGCCCATGGTTAAGCCCGGACGCAATTCAAGAGGCAATGTGGCGAGGTCCAAAAGGTCACCTTCCGCGTTGGACAGGATCACTGGCTCACCCGGCTTGAGCTTGAAGTTGGTATGGTAGTCTGGCTGTGTCGGATTCCACCAACCCGGCAAAGCATCGTACGGGACAGGTGTAGATTCTGACCGGCCCAAAGCGAGGAAGGGCCGAACGGTCAAATCCGAGGATGTGGTAGAGGCATTGTGGACCTGCACGGCCAGCACGTTGTTGCCCGGAACCAACCATTCCCGCGGATCAAAAGGAAAGGCATCCGGGGTTCCCCCGTTAAAGAGAACCGCTTCATGCAGGCCATTCGTTAGGGCATCGTACGCCACGGAAACATCGACCATCGTTTCCGAACGGGTTAACTCTCGCCCATTCAAGAAGGCCACATGTCCATCGTCGTAGTCCACTGCGATCAGACCATGAACCAGCTCTTCGAGATTGTACACACTGAATGACTTTCGCAGGAAGACCGTATTGCCGCTGACTTCAACGGCGTCGTCTCCATCGCCAAACCCAAAACTACCCAAGCCGCTGGCCCACCCTGAATCGTTGAAATCCAGTGTTCGCCAGTTGGCATTCATGGCCTGAGTGGGCACCTTGTAGCGCCAGATGTCGTCCTCGTTCGCAGGGCTCTCCCAATGGTGAACCTCCGACACATCCCGACCTGAACATCGCAACAGCAGTCGCTCCCCAGACGCCATTGTGATGTTGGGCAGGCTCCACTTGCCCCAATTGTCTGGATCATCGGACAGGGCAAGTCCACTGAGTGCAACAGGCTGGTCTCCTTCATTCACCAACTCGATCCAATCCTCGCCTCGGCCCAAGTCATCCAAAAGCTCTCCGGAAGGATCCACTTCGGAAATCCGGACTTGACCTGCGCTCCATTGTGCTCCACAACAGAGGAACAATGCCAAAATCCAAACCCTCTGCACTTGCTGGTTGATTGCACCCATTCATCAAAAATATACCCCAAAACCACGCCCTCATTTCACTGGGGCACGAGGTTGAACACAACAACCTGTGACTCCAGCAAAGTGGTTTGAGCATGGTCTTCGAAGACAAGGCCACGCCAAACAAGTGGATTCAATTGCCCCTCTGCAGGCGCCACGCTGGGCCCTTATTGATTGAGTGCAGCCATGGCTGCGGTCGCATCGCCATAGATCTGGGTCCACCAAATCTTACCGGCGGCATCAAACTCCCAGGATTCGTAGTAGGACACCACAACTGACTTGCGATCGGTACTGTCTGTCTCAGGACGCACCAACTCCCAATCAAAATAGACGCGAACAGAGCCGTCCGCCTTTTGGGTTTCCGCATTCACGCCCGGAAGCAACCGCACTTCTTCGGTCGCAAGATTGAAGTCGTACTGGGCCCAAGAAGCCTCCCATTTTTCAACCTTGGTCGCCAAAGAAACCGTATCGGTTTGACCAAATTTGGTTGGCCGCCACCGCGCGCTGTCCGCAAAATGAGCCGTGACCGCCGCAAGGTCTTCATTGTCAAAGTCCTGAATCAGGGCCATGGCCGTTGCTGAATTCTGAGCGAACAAATCATCGACATTCGAAGACACATCGGCATCCGAAGCGCAAGAGGAGAGCAGCAACAAGGCGAAAAGTGGAAGGGTAAATTTCATGTGGTCGTTTGAGCAAGATTAGCTCAATTCATTGAATCACTGCGAAATGTGCAATTCACCTTTGGCTGAAAAGGCGTCCATTCCGGGGCCAAAACAGGCCTAAATCAAGCATTTTCATCACTTTTTGAGCAAGATTGAATTCTGTAGGAAACCTCTGATGCCCTGCAAATATTGGGCTTTTGAGCGAAGTCGTGTCCTACGAACACCTTATGACTCGCAATTCACTGACCCACACAACAAAACACCTCAAATTCACCCCCACTTTTGACAAAATCTATCATCTAATGAAGAGAATTTTGACCCTTTTCCTCGCGACAGGACTCGTTGCGACCTCATTTGCCCAAGACGCGGCTCAGCCTCAAGGCTCCTGGTACCTCGGTACAGGTGACGCCACTACAATGCTGAACCTGTTTTCCACAGGCGTCGACATTGCACCCACCATCGGTTATGCCATCGCCGACGATCTAGTCGTCACAGCCAAAGCTGGATTTGGAGGAGCCTTTGACGCACTCGACCTCTCCTTGGGCGGCCAATATTTCATGGGCGACTACTACGTTGGCCTTGACTTAATGGACCCCATCAACAATCTGGACCTTGGCATCAATGCCGGCCGATACATTGATTTTAAGGACGTCCTGTATGTGGCGCCTCAACTCAATGTGAACATGCTCTTGAACGACCCTGTGGTCGGCCTTTCCATTGGATTTGGCACACGTTTCTGAAGCGCATTCAACACAACAAGAAAAAGGGGGCTCTGCCCCCTTTTTTCATGCCCGAAATTTCGGCCAGCCCCGAGGCAACTCAATCTAAGCTGGACACACTTGACCTTTCTCGGTTTACGCCACAGAAGCGCGGAGTGATTGACCATCAATACCCAACCACTCGAAACGGACCTGCCCTGTCCACACTGCACTGTAGGTTATTTCTTACACCTGCGCCTAATTCATTGATTTACAGTGTTTAAATTGTCTTAAATCAAACCAGCGCTCCGCGCTCAAACACCTTAACTCATGGAAAATGAAATGTTGATCCCCGTCATCTTGGCCGGGTTATTTACGGCCCTTTCCGTATTCGGAGTCGTAAGACGCAACCCTTTGTTTGTCCGATTGGGATACTTCCTGTTCGGCGGAATGGTCGTCACCTTCAATCTTCTTGGCTACATGTCCGGCGAGGTCATGTATGAGGGAGGCTTGGTCGAGATCATGTCGATCGGCATTTTTCTTTGCCAAACCATCATCGCCTACCCAGTGGTGCCCGACGATGTGGACTTTCACCACCCGGCCGTCAAAACGATGGCCCTGCGCATTACACTCACCTTGTTCATTGTTAATGCCACCTCGGTTTGGCTGATTCTCGCCATGCCTGAATTCCCACAACTTCTCGCCCTCTTCCACGGCATTTTGGCGGTCATCATGGGCATGCGTATGGCCATGATTGCCTCCGGACAGAACCCATCAACCAACAACTAAACCCTCAGTAAAATGAACCTTTCTCTCGTTTTTAGAGCCTCTGCTGTGGTGCTCCTCCTCAATGGCCTCATGGCCTTGTTCAATACCGATCAGTTCATGGCCATGGCCGACTTCGACGTCTCCGCGGACATGCACACACTCGGCCAGTTTATGGGGGTCACCTTCCTCATCTTCGGAATGATTGCATGGAAAACCGTGGACCTTGCAGGCGACAACCTCGCTGCTTTTGGCAAGGTCTATGCCATCGCAGAAGCCATGTGGGTGGCCATCATTGGATACCACGTCGCCACGGGCGTCGCCGGCGGCGCCACAGCCCTTGGCAACTTGGTGATTAGCTCCTTGTTCGCGGCGCTCTTCTTTATCAAGAGCCGTGATTGACACTGCAAAAAATCAAGAGAAAGGGGCGGCTTTGGCTGCCCCTTTTTTGTTTACACGAGTTCGTCGACGATGTGCTTGGCCGCTAGCCAACCGGTTTGAACTGCGCCTTCCATGTAGCCCCAGTAGTCCCCGCTGAAGGCTTCTCCGATGAAGCCGAGGTTGCGGACGAAGCCCACTTGGCGTTCGTCTTCATCGCCTTCAAAGTAAAAATGGTCCATGGCCGCGGTGTATTGTCCACGGTCGAAGCAGCTGTAACTGCCTCCATACCCCGACTCTTCGCCCCAGTTGACGGCCCAAGCCGAGCCAGTCGCTGCCGCTGGGATTTCGGGGAAAAGCGGAGCCAACTGCGAACAGAAATAGCCAGCCAGTTCTGGGGCTGCGCTGACATCCAATGTCCCAGCAACATCACCTCCCAACAAGAAGGTCAAAGACCCATCTCCCCCCTTGAGCAGGTTGCTGTCCCAACTGGTTTGGAGCCCCGTATCGGTGAGGACTTCCCCGTCAAATCCCGCATTACGCCATGGGGTGCCATTGAATCCCGCGATGACTTTTGCGTGATTGCCCATGCCCGCCTCTGCAATGAAGGTCTCCAGCGAAGCCGGCAAATCGAGCCCCTCGAACTGCACCTGTCGCAGCGCCGGAAGGGGCATTCCCATCAGCACGATGTCCACCTCTACGGCGTCCATGCCATCGAACTCCAAGACAAAACCTCGACCTTGGCTGCGCACAGCTGAAAGCCGGGCTCCCCCAACCAACTGGCCCCCAGCGCTGCCTCCCAACTCCGAAACCATGGCTTGGACCAAGGATTGGGTGCCGTCTCGAAACTTGTAACGCTCTACCCCATCTGAATCGACTGACCCGTCTTGCACCTGTGGCAAATCCTCCACGAAGTGCAATGCCGAGAGCTGAGATGGCGCCTGTCCAAACTCTGTGAGGACGGCCACTTCAAGCACCGCGCGGCACACCCCACCGAGGCCCATCATGTCCCAATATTCCTGGCAGGTCAGCGCATCGAGCGCCACCGATTTGGTGTCGTAGTTCGCCTCTAATTCTGCCAGATCGGCCAAGAATGTAGGCAGGAAAGGCACCGTGGCCTCTGTGAGTTCTTGGAGGGTCACTTCCTGTCCATTGAACAGGTAGCGCATGCCCTCGAGTTCAGATGTCTCCAAATCATCCAATGCGAGACCAAAACGGTCGGCGAGGCTGAGGATCCATTCGTGCTCGAGGTCAATGAACTCCCCGCCGGCCTCGAACGTTTTGCCGGGCAACACCCCCTCAATGGTGCGGGCACGACCCCCGAAACGATCCGAAGCCTCGTACAACACAGGGGACATGCCCTTGTCTTGAAGCTTTAGCGCAGCTGTAAGACCCGCGAGGCCACCGCCGATGATCGCCACAGTGGTGTTCGCCAACCTGCGTTCCTTTCCGCAGCCGGCACTGGCCAACAAGGGCAACGCGGCCAATGCCCCCATGGCTTTGAGCGCGTCGCGTCGCGGCATGTTGACTTTCCGGGACGCCCCTTCAAGCTTTTGCGCCCAATGGACGCCTTGTTCGATCTGGGTCCCCGCGCCTG
Organism: uncultured Flavobacteriales bacterium; assembly: GCA_965657965.1. GTDB lineage: Bacteria > Bacteroidota > Bacteroidia > Flavobacteriales_D > Sanyastnellaceae > UBA8752. The sequence continues at coordinate 36,221 of CBFHQM010000011.1, forward strand.
TCAAGGCCGCTGCCCGAGCCAAAGCCCGGTGGAACCACTGCATGTGTTTGCTTTTGGCCACGCCTCAAGGTAAGTCCCGACTCGTCGATGCCGCAGACGAGTTCCCTAAAACCACACCCTCTACAGCTGGCTCACGCCCAGGATTAGTCTTTTACGCAGCGAATCGCACTGCCTACGCCCATCTTCCACCATCCCCGAAACAGACACCCACTGTCGGCCGGCACCTGCCTTCGCCACAGACGAGTGGCATCGTAGGGCGTAGACGTCCAAAACTCTGAATTCGTGTAAGCATTGCCGAAGCCTTCCCAAGTCAAAAAGTATCCGCTTGGCTTGACGGACAGTCCCCATAGATCCGTCCCTTGCTCACCGGGATACCAGCCACTTTGGCTTTTCCACGCCCCCCCTATTTCCAAGTTGCATCCCCGGTCTCCAGCGGTACTTTCCCAATCCACCTCACTCAACCCTGTGGCCTCTTCCAATTGAATGAAGTCGGTGTCGGATGGCACATGCCAACCGGTGGGACAAAGTCCGCGCGCATCCAAAACTGCGTAACCATTGTACATCCGGCCCCTTGCCTCAAGGAAAACCGAATCTTCCAAAAAGTAAGTCTGCGCTCCCTCGGTGGCCCAAAGCAGAGAGTCTTGGATGTCCGAAGGAATGGCGTCTCCATTGGCATAATGTGCACTCCGCAGGTTTTCGGCAAACCAGCATTGATCTCCTATCGAGACCAAGTCATAAGCATGGCCATCATAGAGGAGTGTGTTTTCGTCTGCACAAGGGTCCGCAAATGGCACAGGAGGACAAGTCCCATGCACGGACAGCAATCCAAGCAAATCATTGATCGTGACGCAGCCGTCGTGATCAATGTCGGCGGGAATGGCCACAATGCACTCCTCGTTGAAAGGGTCCCACACTGTGCCATCGCCACAAGCCACGGCTGGAGAAACCACGGTGCTGACACATTCGCATAACGAAGCGTCCCATTCGGTTCCCTGACCACAGTATTCTCCACCCTCAGGAAACACCGCAAAGAAACCATCACTCCAGTCGTTCCCCTCCAGTGGGCCCGCGTCATAGACTCGAACCTGGTAATCTCCGCCCGGCGGCAATGCCCCAGGCACCACCCATTGAATCAAAGTATCGGTATTGACGTCCCCCGCGATGTCCATGACTTTGACGCCATTTTTCCGCAAATCCACACCCGTATTCTCGAATCCCCCGGACCAGTTTACCAGAACCGTGTCTCCGGGTAAATACCCCTCCCCTCCATTGGGTGAAAAAACCGACACCCCCTCATTGGAACTGTCAACAACATGAGACTGCTGACCGCACGAAACAAGCGGGGTGGCAACACAAATTAACGTGAGAAGCAAACGGTACATGCCCGCAAGTTCGACCGCAATAAAGGTTGCCCCAAGCCGCACACGAAGTCCCGACGAAAACCCTGAATCACTTCTTCTTGCGGCGGTTGTAAATCAACAGAATGGGCAAGAGCAAGGCCATAACGGCGAAAATCATCATCGAGTTCATGTCCGCAATATCCCAAGACATCCAACGCACCACGTGCTGACTTCCCATTGTTCTTCAGCCAAAGACTGGGGAAAATTCAAAGACGTCCCCTTGCTCGACATTCTGGACCCAAGGACGCTTGCTCCATCGGGCCAAGGACGATTTCAAACCAAGTGGGGACAACTCAGGACACCTTACCTTCTCTCACAATAGCCCCTCTATTCCTGCCGTCCATGACCCCTTCGCGAATCCTGTTTCCCGCTTTGGCACTGCTTGTCTTGTGCAATGCGGGATGCACCGACGTCACGTTTGACGCGCCCATGCCACTGAACCACAGGAACCTCCACGCCTTTCCAAAATCCCTCCAAGGTTCTTGGATTTCCACGTCGGATGACGATGGAAAACTGCTCATCCTGCGGGACCATGTTTACCTTCAAGAGGACCCGTTGTTTTTGAGTGACAGCACGGTGCTCAGAAAATGGGACAAGGGCTATTGCCTGAGCATGAGCTCGGAGGAAAGTGGCGGCCGATGGGGCTTATTTCAAGCATCAATCAACGGAGACTCACTGACCATCCTGCATGTGACCGCCGACAATGCAGAGGAAAGACAAAAGATCCAATCGATTTTGGGTGACCGCGTGACCTTCATCGCAGAAGAGAAGGATGACGAAAAGGACGACGCGAAGGATGACGAAAATGAAGAGGCATCCGGGCCTTCTTTTTTCCCAAACGACGACAGCATCGATGCGGCCCACCTCAGCCCGCGAAACAACCGTCAATTCAAAGCTTTGATGGCGGAATGCACCGATACTCTGGGCAGCTATGTCCGCCTCAGATGGGCACCGTAACACTCCGCCCGCAAGCCCTACCTTGGATTGTCTGGTTGGACGCCCGCTCACTCCATTAGACACTGAAGCCCATGAACAGAAGCGCAACATCGAGACTGACCGGGCTGCTCGCGCTTCTTTTGGTGTTGAGCTCAGGGACGATTTCCGCTCAGCTCACAGAGGGTCAATTGATCGACAGCGTTCAAGTGGACGCCCTGAAATACTTCTGGGACAACGCGCACCCCATCTCCAAGCTGTCCAAGGAGCGGATCCACGTCAACGACATGGCTTTCGACCAAAACACCATTGCCATTGGCGGTTCAGGCTTTGGCTTCATGAATGTGATCCTGGGCATCGAGAATGGGCACATCCCGGCATCAGAAGGTGCTGCCCACCTGAACACCGCCTTGGATTTCCTCTGGGACGCGAATCGATTTCATGGCGCTTGGCCACATTGGATCGATGGGAATACAGGGGCTGTCCTTCCATTTAGCCCCATTGACGATGGCGGGGACCTCGTCGAAACCGCCCTGATGTGTCAAGCCCTCATTTGCATCAGAGAGTATTTCAAGGACGGAAATGCCCAGGAGCAAATCGTGGCGCAAAAGGCAGATGTACTGTGGAAAGGTGTGGAATGGGACTGGTACACCCAAGGTGAGAACGTGTTGTATTGGCACTGGTCACCCAATCACGATTGGCAAATGAACTTCCAAATCAGGGGTTACAACGAGGCCCTGATCACCTACTTGCTCGCTGCCGCGTCGCCCACCTACCCCATCGCCAATGCCGCATACCACGAAGGCTGGGCAAGAGATGGAGACATCGTTTCCTCTTCCAGCCAGTACGGCCTCCCTGTGATCTTGAGTCACAATGGCGCCCAAGGAACAGTGGGACCCTTGTTTTGGGCGCACTACTCGTACTTGGGCCTCGACCCGCATGGCCTATCCGACGCCTACGCCAACTACTGGGATGTGGTCACCAACCACACGGACATTGTCTTTGAGCATTGTGTCGAAAACCCCAACGGGTTCGCTGGATACGGCGACGACTGCTGGGGATTGACGGCGAGTTACACCCGGAACCCCAATGGTACCACCGGATACGCCGCCCATCAACCGAACAACGACAACGGCGTCATCACGCCCACTGCCGCGCTGTCGTCCATGGCGTATGCCCCGGCCAAAGCGCTGGACTTCTTGCGCTACCTCTACGAAGACACTGAGGGCGAATACGTGGGCGACCTCGGCCCTTTTGATGCCTTCTCTCCGCATTACGAATGGAAAACAGAGCGCTACCTCGCCATTGACCAAGGCACCATTGGGCCCATGCTCGAAAACCACAAGACCCAATTGTTCTGGAACCTGTTCATGGGCGCTAACGAGATCAAGCAAGCGCTTCAGAATTTGGGTTTTACCTCTACAGCACATGACTTGGAGAGCAGCTGCGACGCAGCTTGCCCGGGCCCTAGCTATTGCGGACCCGGCACACATTGGGACCCAAGCACTTCGGTCTGCGTGGTGAGCCATCCTGCGGATGTCAACTTCGATTCTTGTGTAGCCGTGGGTGACGTGCTCCTCGTGCTGTCCACGTTCGGGCAGTGCTTCGAGTGACCGCTGTAAATCGATGAAAAGCAAACGACCTCCCGAAGGAGGTCTTTTGTGTCGGGATAGCAGGACTCGAACCTGCGGTCTCCTGCTCCCAAAGCAGGCGCCTTACCAACTGGGCCATATCCCGAGCGGGCGGCGAAGATACGGCAAGGATGGGTAACTGCCTATCAGGAAGCCTGCTTATTGAAATCAGAAAGCACCCAAGCCACTTTCGCGTCTTCTGGAGATTTGAGGTCCAATGAGATGTCGTCTTCTGTGGCGCGGGATCGGAAGTCTTCGATCACGTCGCGCACGTCCACGTCCATGCGCAAGGTTCGTGAGGCATCGAGGATGACATGCCCGCCTGGCTTAACCCGGCTGAGCGCCTGGCGCAATCCGGCCTTGTGCAAGAACGTGACATCCTCGCTGAGCTCCAAGTGCCAGGTTCCGGGCTTGTCGCCCTCCCCTTTCTCGTAGCGGAACCCCACAAATGGCCGCTGATAGTGGTCGAGCAAAATGCTCACCACACTCACCGCAAGGCCAATGCCAATGCCCGTGAGCAAATCGGTAAAGACGATGCCCAGTACCGTGACCACAAAGGGCACGAACTGACGTCCGCCGCGCTTGTAGATCTGGACGAACGTGGCCGGCTTGGCGAGCTTATAGCCCACCACGAGCAGCACTGCCGCCAAACTGGAGAGCGGCACCAGGTTGAGCACCTGCGGGACCAAGAGAAACAATACCGCGAGCCAAAGGCCGTGGAGGATGGCGCTCATCTTGGTCTCGTTGCCTGTTTGAATGTTGGCCGAAGAGCGCACGATCACCTGCGTGATGGGCAAGCCTCCAATGAGGCCGCTCAAGGTGTTGCCCACGCCCTGTGCGATGAGCTCCCGGTTGGTGGGGGTCACGCGCTTGTGTGGGTCGAGCTTGTCGGTGGCTTCCACACAGAGCAACGTCTCTAGACTGGCCACAATGGCAATGGTGATGCCGAGGGTCCACACCGCGCTGCTTCCAATGGCACTGAAGTCAGGGAAACGGAAAATGCTGCCCAACGTGGGGTAATCTCCCTCACCAATCACAGGCAATTGCACCAACTGATCCAACGTGAGGCCACTGCCCTGGGTCGCCAAGTGAATCCCGACACCGATGAGTACCGCCATCAAGGATCCGGGCAAAATTGTGGTCAGCGACAACTTCTTCATGAAGGGACGCTCCCATAAAATGAGGGCCGCCAGGCCCAAGGCGGAGATGAGGAGTGCCGTTGGCGTGATGTTGTCGAGCATCATCGCCAGCTCACTAAAGGTGTTTTGTCCGTCGGCTTGCTGGAACGACATGTCGCCTTCGGTGTCGGCGTCGTACCCCAAGGCATGCGGAATCTGCTTGAGAAAGATGATGATGCCAATGCCAGACAACATGCCTTGGATTACACTGGACGGAAAGTAGAGGCCGATGATGCCGGCTTTGAGCGCACCCAAAACCAACTGAACGAGTCCACCGATGACCACAGCGAGCAAGAAGACTTCGTAGCTGGGCAAGGTGTTGATGCCATTGAGGACAATGACGGCGAGGCCGGCCGCTGGGCCAGAGACGCCAACCGCGCTGCCAGAAATGGGGGCGACGACGAGGCCACCAAGGATACCGGCAATGAGGCCAGCAAGGGGGGGGGCGCCGGAGGCCAAGGCAATGCCGAGGCACAATGGGAGGGCGACGAGAAAAACAACGATGGACGCAGGAAGGTCCTTCTTGAAATGCTTAAACATGGAAATGGAGATTGGAAACAAAGGGGCACCGAGACCATCGCGGCGCGGGACTGCGCGGACAATGCCGCAGGAGTCAGCCCTGTTCCGGAGGTTCCCAAATCCTCCCAGTCACCAGCGCCTTCCAAGTGGCGGACAACAAAGGATTGTGACGGCGTTGAGCTTCCGCTGCGGCACTTTGACGCTGTGCCTCTAGTAAAGCTTCAAACTTGCCTTTTCCTTCTTTTTCCTCGGGCCCTTCTCTCTCCTCCTCCGAATTCTCTTCGGACTCTTCGGCCTCCGCGTCGAGCACCAAAGCCACCTCTTCTCCATGTAGGGTCAGACAGGCCTCCAACACCTCCAACAAGAGACATCCGGAGAGCATCAAACCAAAGAGAATTATGCCGGGAAGGCGCAGGCCGTTCATCACCTCAAAGAAACTTCTTTTCTTGAAAATTGTTCATGTCCGAGTGCAAGCTTTTACCTGAATTTGCATTTCGGTTTTCAACGATAAACGTCGCTTCAAATGTCCTCCCCTTCCCTCTTGCGCCTGGCTCCTGCCCATGATGAACCTGTTGGTGGACTGCTGACCCAGCGGGCCTTCCCCACCGAAGCCCTGACCAACCTGAATCCTTTTCTGTTTTTGAACCACCATGGACCCCAAACCTATCCGCCAGGAAATACGGGTTTGCCCTTTGGTCCTCACCCCCACAAGGGATTTGAGACGTTGACTTTTATCGAAGAAGGCCCCCTCGCCCACCGCGACTCCACAGGTGGATCACACGTGTCCGGTCCCGGCGGCGTGCAGTGGATGACAGCAGGCAGCGGCATCGTTCACGCCGAAGTGTCCCCACCAGCATTCCTTCGCGATGGTGGCCCAACCCACATGTTGCAGCTGTGGATGAACCTGCCCGCGTCCCTCAAAGGCGCTGCCCCTTCCTATCAATCTCTTGCGCCCGAAGAACTCACCACCTTGAGCGGCGAAGGTTGGGACTGGCAGATCATCAGTGGCGAAATGGAGCACGATGGCAGGAAAGCAACCGGCCCCGCTCGCTCCTTGACCGGGCTGTTTACGTCGCGTTTGCACTTGCACGCCGGCGCAAATTTCACGCTCCTGGCCCCCCCGGGCCGAACCCTCTTGCTTTATGTGGCCAAAGGAAAAGTGACCTGCGGCGAGGCAGTCCTTCAACCTTTCGTTACTCCGGTATTTGACCACACAGGCGGCACGCTCATCCTCGAAGGCGCAGAAGACGCCACACTGCTGATTTGCCATGGAGAACCCATCGACGAACCCGTGGTCTCCTACGGTCCTTTTGTGATGAACACCGAGGAAGAAATTCGCACAGCTTTCCACGAATTTCGATCTGGGAAATATGGACACGTCGAATGAAAAAGGCCCGCAATTGCGGGCCTTTTCATTGTGTAAGTGAAGGACACTCAATTAGAGCTCGAAACGGTCGAGGTTCATGATTTTGTCCCAAGCGGCCACAAAGTCAGCCACCAGACGCGTCTCTCCATCGCCCGATCCGTAGACCTCCGCCAACGCACGCAATTCAGTGTTGGATCCAAAGATCAAGTCCACCCGCGTTCCTGTCCACTTGGGGGCACCCGTGCTGCGGTCCTTGCCCACAAAGGTTTGGTCGGCACTGTCCGCCGAGGTCCACTCTGTCTCGAGGTCAAGCAGGTTCACGAAGTAATCGTTGGTGAGCACACCCGGGCGGTTGGTAAACACCCCATGGCTCGAACCATCGTAGTTGGCACCCAAAGCACGCAACCCGCCGAATACAGCCGTCATCTCCGGTGCATTCAACGACATCAATTGCGCCTTGTCGACCAGCATTTCTTCGGGTGTCACACCGGCCTTCTTGCCATTGAAGTAGTTGCGGAAACCATCGGCTTGAGGCTCGAGTACGCTAAAGCTTTCTACATCCGTCATGGCGTCGGTGGCATCGGTGCGGCCCGGTGTAAACGGAACCGTGACATCGTGGCCAGCGTCTTTGGCTGCCTTTTCTACGGCAGCGCATCCACCGAGGACAATCAAGTCCGCCATGGAGATCTGCTTTCCTCCGCTGTTGAATGCGGTTTGAACACCGGTAAGGGCATCCAACACCTTGCCCAGCTGGGTGGGATTGTTGGCTTCCCAGTTCACTTGAGGGGCCAAACGAACACGTCCGCCGTTGGCACCTCCCCGCTTGTCGCTGTTGCGGAATGTGGAGGCCGAGGCCCAAGCCGCAGAGACCAATTCAGCAACCGTACAACCGGTGGCAAGAATGCTGGCCTTGAGGCTGGTCACGTCGGCATCTCCAACCAAGGCGTGGTCGACGGCGGGCAATGGATCCTGCCACAGAAGTACCTCTTGCGGCACTTCTGGACCGAGATACCGTGCCACGGGTCCCATGTCGCGGTGGGTCAACTTGTACCAGGCCCTTGCAAAGGCATCGGCGAACTGATCGGGATTTTCCAAAAAGCGCTTGGAGATCTCGCCATAGGCCGGGTCGAAGCGCATGCTCAAATCCGTGGTGAGCATGGTGGGCTGGTGACGCTTTTCGCTGTCGTGCGCATCCGGCACCAAGTCAGCCGCTTGGCCATTCACGGGCACCCATTGTTGGGCTCCTGCTGGGCTCTTGCTCAACTCCCACTCGAACTCAAAGAGGTTCTCAAAGTAGTTGTGGGTCCACTCGGTTGGAGAGTGCGTCCAAATGCCCTCCAGTCCACTGGTAATGGTGTCGGGACCAGCGCCAGTTCCGAAGCTGTTTTTCCAGCCTGTACCCTGCTCTGCAATGGTCGCGGCCGCTGGCTCGGAGCCAACGTGCTCGCCTGGATCAGCCGCACCGTGCGTCTTTCCAAACGTGTGTCCGCCTGCAATCAACGCCACAGTCTCCTCGTCGTTCATGGCCATGCGCCCGAACGTCTCGCGGATATCGTGGGCCGCAGCGAGTGGGTCGGCATTGCCATTGGGGCCTTCTGGGTTCACATAAATCAATCCCATTTGGACAGCACCCAACGGATTCTCCAATTCGCGTTCTCCCTTGTAACGCTTGTCGTCCAGCCATTCTGCCTCTGAGCCCCAGTAGACGTCCTCTTCTGGTTCCCACACATCGGCGCGGCCACCGGCAAAGCCAAACGTCTCGAAACCCATGCTTTCGAGGGCCACATTGCCAGTCAAAATCATCAGGTCGGCCCAAGAAATCTTGCGGCCATACTTCTGTTTGATGGGCCACAACAAGCGACGTGCCTTGTCCAAGTTGGTGTTGTCTGGCCAGCTGTTAAGCGGAGCAAAGCGAAGCATTCCCGCACCTGCACCACCGCGACCGTCACTGATCCGGTAGGTGCCCGCACTGTGCCATGCCATGCGAATAAAGAAAGGGCCATAGTGTCCCCAGTCTGCGGGCCACCACTCCTTGGAGTCGGTCATCAACTCCGTCAGGTCTTGGCGAACAGCGGCCAAGTCGAGTGACTTGAATTCTGCAGCGTAATCGAAATCCTCTCCCATGGGATCGGACAAGCTGGAGTGCATGCGAAGAATGCCGAGGTTGAGCTGATTGGGCCACCAATCGGTGTTCCGTGTGCCGCCACCGGCACCGTGATTGAGCTCCCCGTTCAAAAAAGGACACTTTGCGGTGTCTCCGTTTGGATCAAAGTTCATGTGGGTCGAATGAGTTGTAGAATCTGCCCTTGCCTTGTGGGCAAGGAGCAAGCAAATCTAATGCGCCTCAGCCCTTTGTCATTGTCAAATTGGCGTCAGTCATGCACCGGATTTGCACGTCTCATTCCCGGACAAAAAAAAGCCCGACCTGATGGCCGGGCTTTGATGCGGAGAGACAGGGATTCGAACCCTGGCAACGGTTTCCCGTTGACAGATTAGCAATCTGCTCCATTACCACTCTGGCACCTCTCCTAAGGGTTCCATTTTGAATGGACGGCGAATTTACGGAAAACTCCACGTCCTTCTGCAAGACCGAGGTCAGAAAATGGGCCACCGGCTCAAAAAAAGGATCACTTGCAGCGCGAACACAAATTCCCAAGCCGATTCTGCTCCTGCCCGACCCCGTTCCCTGCGTATAATCAGTATTTTTAGGGAGCAAAACTGAACCAAACATGCGCTCTTTCCTTTGTCATTGCTACCCAGCCTCGGTGGCCATTGCAGCCGCTCTTTTCATCGTGCTGCTTTCTGCCCCACAGGCTCATGCCGCTGCTGCGGACGCCAGTCCGGCCATCGCGATGACCACCGGAGGCCTCATCATTACTGCCATTGCCGACCCAAACGATTCGGAAAACTGCCGCTTCGTTGAGATCCACAACAGCAGTGATCAAGACATCGACCTCACCGGCCACGGCCTCGTGCGATGGACCAATGGCAGTTCATCTCCGCAAGCTTCAAGTGCTGACTTAAGTTCCATTGGCACGCTCCAACCGGGGCACTACGCGCACATCGCCAACAATGCGAATTTCTCCAACTGCTATGCTTTCGACGCCGACTTGGTTGTCGGGCTTGGAGGTCCCGCCGACAGCAATGGAGACGATCAAATTGCCATCATTGACGCCAGCGGAAACATCATGGACATCTTTGGCGTCCCCGGAGAGGACGGTTCGAACACTTGCCACGAATTCGAAGACGGCATCGCCTTGCGCGCTGCAGACAACACCGACCCCAATGCCGGCACATGGGCCAGCGCGGGCTGGGTCATCTACTCCGATGGTTCGAGTGCCACTGGATGCGTCAACCACAACCCCAACGCGGCGCAAGACGCTTCTCAAATCGCCAATCTGATTGGCGATTGGGCAGGCGAACAAGACGACAGCGGCTCTAACACCAATGCCTCTCCTTCTGACAATGCAGCCGCACCCACCTTGGATGCTGCGGATGTAATCGGCATCTATGGCGCGGGCTACGCGAGCATTGCCACCAACTTGAACCCCGGATGGGGACAATCCGGAACGGTCGACGCTCAGTTTGACCCCGGCACCGGCAGTTCTGTCTTGCACTATGCCAACTTCAACTTTCAAGGCACCGAAATCGCCGCAACCAACCTCTCGTCCATGACCCACGTCCACATGGACGTCTGGGTAGCCGAAGGGACGCAGCGTCAACTCAAGTTTACGCCCGTCAACAATGGCACCGGCACCGGCGAGATCCTGATCGAGGTGCCCCTCACCCCGGGGTCTTGGAACAGCGTTGACCTGCCAAAATCCACCTTCACGGGCATGTCTTGGGACAGCGTTCATCAATTGAAATTCGACGGTCAATTCAATGCTGACGGAACTGCCAATGGAGACGGATGGGACGTTTACCTCGACAACCTCTACTTCTACAACGATGGCTCCGGAACCTCCACCGAAATCACGTATGTGGACGTGACGTTCAACGTCAACATGAGCAACGAAGACGTCTCGCCCGCCGGTGTATTCCTTGCTGGAGGCCTTGACTTCGGGACACCAGGAGACAACCCCATGACCGATGCTGGAAACGGCATTTGGACCATCACCAAGCAAGTGGCTTCTCCCTACAGTGGCAACTACACCTTCCTCAACGGCAACTGCGGGGACTGGAGCTGCAAGGAGGACATCTCAAATCAAGATTGCGCCTTTGGTGACTATAACGACCGCAACCTTAACAACATCACAGAAAACCACGTGGTCAACACCTGCTTTGGCGAGTGCTCGGTAGATTGTCCCGTGCCACCCACCAGCGTTGACGTCACTTTCCAAGTCGACATGTCCTTGTACACGGGCAGTTTTGGCGGTGTCTTTGTCAACGGCACCTTCAACACGTGGTGTGGATCTTGCAACCCCCTGACCGACAACGGAAACGGCATTTGGAGTGTGACCTTGGCTTTGGATCCAGGCACCATCCAGTACAAATTCACGCTGGACGGTTGGAACGCCCAAGAGCAGTTTGCCGGAGGAGAGTCTTGCACCATCACCGATGGTGGCAATACAAATCGGGTGGCCACCTTTGACGCAGCCACAGACCTTGGCCTTGTCTGCTTCAACAGTTGCAGCGCGTGCACCACAGACATCCTGGGCTGCATGGACACGACTGCAGACAACTACGATGCTGCTGCCACAGTGGACGATGGCTCATGTGGCAACCTCGAAGGCGCTTGGAACCTGACCTACATGTGTGTGGGATCGGGACTTGGCTCTTGCGAATGGTGGTCCTACACCGCTCCCGGCGACCGCGCTTGCTTGGAGGATGACCTCTATGTTTTCAATGGAGACGGATCCTTCCAAAACATTCAAGGCGCCCAAACGTGGACGGAAACTTGGCAAGGGACTGCAGAAGGCTGCAACAGTCCGGTTGCCCCCCATGACGGCTCAAACGCGGCCACCTACGCTCTGGCCAATGGCGACATCACGTTGACCGGCTTGGGCGCATACCTGGGCATCACCAAAGTGATCAACGGCGCTGAACTGGGCAATCCAGCAGACGCTCCCGGTTCCGTGACCTACGCCATGAACAGCGTGGACAACAACAACCTCTCCGTGGACATCCACGTTGGCGGGGGCTGGTGGAAGTTCAACTTCGCACGTGCCACCCAAGGCTGTACCGACAGCAATGCCGACAACTACGTGAGCTACGTGTCGACCGACGACGGGTCCTGCGCCTACACCCCTGGGTGCATGGACAGCAATGCCTGCAACTACAACGCCGACGCCAGCCAAGACGACAACTCTTGCCTGACCAATGACGCTTGTGGCGTGTGTGGCGGCGACAACAGCAGCTGCACGGGTTGCATGGATGCCACCGCTTGCAACTACGACGGCCAGGCCACCATTGGCGACGCTGCCGCATGTACCTACCCGCCCCACGCGGACTTTGACTGCAACGGAGCTTGCCTCAACGACGCAGACGGCGATGGCATTTGCGATGAGCTAGAAGGCTTGATCCCCGAGCTCACCACCGCCTGCGGTCAAGGCACGGTTTGGGACGCCACGCTCGGACAATGCATCATGGACGTACAGTGCATTGGAGATGTCGATCTAGACGGACACATCGGGTCGACAGACCTCTTGTATCTGCTCGGCAACTTCGGCACATACTGCACCGGCAACCCAGAGTAAAACCTGGTTTTTTCCTGCAAGAAAAAGGGCGGCTCCACTTCGGTGAGCCGCCTTTTTTATGCCCGAAGATGTGCTTATCTATTTTCTCACATCCAGCATTATGAAGCGAGTAAGGGGTAAGTTGGTGGCATGCTCACGCTTCGACTTCCCATTTTGACCCTGGCGCTGTTGGCGCTGTTTCGCCCGGCGCTTGGCGGATGGAGTGCCACCAATGGAGCCCCCATGCCCGGGTTCGACGACCCCTATGAGGTCTACAACTTTGCTTGGGATGGTCCTTCGGTGGAGCTCGACTGCCCGCCGGCAGAGATGTGCATCAGCGGGATGGCCTACAACCTGTCGGCCACGCCCGACAATGGCAGCTGGTCTGGGCCGGGCACCATCGCGGGATTTGCAGGCTGGATGTTTGACCCGTCCGCGGCCGGATTGGGCACCCACACCCTCACCTACACCACTACCGATGGCGTGTCGGAGAGTTGCAACGTGACCGTGACCGAGAGCCTCTCGCCCACTTTGGACTTGCCGCTGGGCTGGTGCCAAGGCGACGGGCCGCTCATCCTCGACCCCTATGCCGCCCCACCTGGGGGAAGCTGGACGGGAAGCGGGGTGTTGGCTTTGGCTGACTACGTGATCTTGGACCCCATTTTCTTGGCCCCTGGGACCTACGCCGTCACCTACACCACCGAAGGAGATTGTGGCGGAACCACCACCGCGAACTTGAGCATCTACCCCTCCCCAGAGCCCCCTACCGTGACGGCGCTCAGCGGCTTGCTCTATGCGGGCAACATTGCCGACGGCGACTCCATCGAGTGGTGGATTCAAATCCCCGATTTGCCCAACGACACCCTCTTTGCCTTGGGATATCCGGACCCCGTGTACGTCTTCCCCTCGTGGGACGACTTCTATTTTGTGGAGGCCATCAACAGCTATGGCTGCAGCACCTTTAGCTCAGCCTTCTATGTGGATGGCACCATTGGCGTGGCCAGTCTGGGAGCCGAAGCCTTGCGGCTTTGGATCAGCGAAGGACAACTGAATGCCAACGCTCCGTTGGTTCAGGCCACTTGGTTTGACCTGGCCGGGCGCCAACTGCGCCAGTCCGCTGCACCCTTCCTCAGGCCCGCAGGTCCGGGCCCCTTTGTCGTTTGGGCCGAAGACAACCTTGGCCGCACCCACCGTATGCGTTTGCCTTGAACGCAAAGTCCCGCGGAACCGGCACTTTTGGCAAGGCGACTTGGCTCGAAAGGACATCCCAAACCAAGGAATGAATACAAAAAGGGGCAGCCGTTCAGCTGCCCCTTTTGTGTTGAATGGTCGGTTAGGATCAGTCGGTTACCAAGAGCTTCCTCACCACGAGGTAGCTGTTGGACGCGAGGCGAACCTGGTACATTCCAGACGCCATCGTCTCCACTTCCAAGTCCACTGTATAGGTGATCCCCGGTTGAACCACCCCTTCGAAGAGCTGGTCAATCAGGTTTCCGGACATGTCGGTCAAATCGGCCTGAACACGCATGGGCTCATTCACAGTAAAGCGAACCTCTGCGCTGTTGGCTGCTGGGTTCGGAACGAGGTTGCTGATGGAGATTGGCGTCTTGTCGCCGAGCAGATTGCCATTGCCCGACACCACAATTGGGGTGTGGTCTTGACCTGCAACATCAACCTCATCTTGATCGCACTCTTCTCCAGCACTCACCACGTGATAAGTAAAAGTGGTGGCGTTGCCCGCGCAATCTTCGACCAAGTAGGTGCGCGACACCGTAAACGGCAAGCAGCAATCTAACTCTCCAAAGAGGTCACCGCTGCTCAACACCTCGGTTTCAACGCCGTCCTCCACCAAGGTTCCGATGTACATCAGCCATCCACTAAAGCCGTAGTTGGCATTCATGTTGTTGGCTGCAACACCGACCTGACAACCGTAGTATTCGTTGGCTGGCTGATGGGTAAGAGAGAAGCTGCTGCCTTCGTACGCTCCCCAGCCGGAGAGTGAACCCGACTGAACGATAAAGTACATCCACTCTTCGTGGAGGTCCGGCAGATCTGGGCAGTCGCGCTTGTAGCTGCTTGGAACGCTCCGCGAGGACCAATCTTCCCAGCCCAATCCTTCTCCGTACGTCACGCTCACATCGAATCCAGCGTCGTCGCGCTCATTGGACACCACGCGCATGGTGACGGTCCAGTTTTCCGCATCGGTGTACTCCACCTCACCTGTCCCCTCCACAATAGAGAAGAACGTGGCAGGTCCAGTCGCACCGGGGAATCCAAACAAGCGCAAGCTGTGTGTCTCCAAATTGGTACAGGTCTCCCCGTCTTCAAAGGCTTCGGGTGTGTTCACCGCACATGTGAGATACGTGTCTCCCGGCACATCGCCAGTTGTGGTCTCGGTATAGGTAAGCGTGGCACCACAATTGTCGGTGTACGCAATGGTGCACGCTTCTGGCACTTCGACCGATGCGTTTGGACCTGTACAGCACAACTCGATGACCTCACCATTGCTGATGTCGCAGGTTTCCGTGATTTGCGGGGGCTCGTTGTCGACGAAGTCAATGATTTGAATACAGGAGACCGAGAGTTCGCACTCGTCGGTGATGGTCCAAGTCCTTGTGATGGTCGCTGTAGACGCACACTCGGGCGCAGTCTCTTCTACCACGTCCACATAAGTGACCGTCACCTCTCCGCAATCGTCCTCTCCGGTAGCATAACCGGTCTGGTCAGGATGGATGCTGTCTCCGCATTCCAAACTCACATTGCCAGGACATGTGGACGTGGGCGGCGCATTCACGACCGTAATGGTCTGCGTGTAGGAGATGGGCTCGGTGCACCCGTCGTCGGCTGTCCAGGTGAAGGTGTAAACTCCGGTTAAACCGCACCCTTCTGCCGCATAAGCCTCCGATACCTCTACCGTGAGATCACCCTGACAAGCGTCGGATGCGGTCACCGCTGAAGGGGTTGGGGCTTCTGCACCGCATGCGAGGGTCGCATTGGCCGGAAGGTCGCTGGTCCAATAAGGCTGCTCGGTGTCGGTGAGCGTAATGGTCTGCTCGCACGTGGAGGTGTTCGCGCAGGCGTCTGTCGCGGTCCAAGTCCGGACGAAGGTCTCCACGCAATCGCTCGCGTCGGTGTCCTCGCCGTCGTGGTAGGTCAGAACCACTGTCCCGCAGTCGTCGTCGGCCGTGGCGTGGCCCGCGTTGTCGGGGTGAACGCTGTCGCCGCACTCCAATGTCAATGCATCCGATGGGCACGTGATCGTGGGACCAACTGTGTCCACCACCGTGATGGTTTGGGTCACCGTTGCCGATTGTTCACACCCGTTGGTGGCTGTCCAAGTGCGCACAATTTCATACGAATTGGCGCAATCCAAGTCATTTTCCAATGATGTATGGGCCACAATAAGCGCGCCCCCACAGGCGTCTTCAAACGCAGGTGCATCGCTTGGAATCGTTTCTCCACATTGCAGGGTCACCTCGGGATTCACGCCTGTCAAGACTTGTGGCGTTGAGAAGCATCCTGGCTCCAAGGTCACATCCGGCAAGTCAACCTCGCACTCGTCGTTGCCCCATCGAACCAACAAACCATAGGTTTGACCGGTCAAATTCTCAATGGTGAAAGCCCCTACATCGTCCTGCGTTTTGTACCCTTCTGGCCAAGTCACACCTCCATCGATGGAGAACTCAATGTGGGAGCGATCGGCATTGTCCACAAAAGTGAAGGTGATGGAACCATTGTTGTTGTCGCAGTTCGGGTCCAAGCTGGTCACAGTCACCTCTGGCGCATCGCCAGAGGAGATGATCACCGTTTCGGTTGATTCACAATCTCCATCGGTCACCGTCACGTTGTATTCCCCAGCGCAAAGCCCAGTCACATCTGCCGTTGTGGCGCCATTGCTCCACAATACGGTGTGGCTTCCTGTTCCCCCCACAACCGACACATGTGCCGAACCATCGCAAGTTCCTGGGCAAGTCTCGTCCGATGCACTCACGGTTAGGTCCAATTCGGATCCCTGCCCAATCGTTACCGTTTGGGCACCAAGGCATCCATTGGCATCCGTTACCTCGACCTCATAAGTGCCTGGGCACAATTCACTTCGCGTGGCGGTGGTGCCTCCATCTGACCACAAGTAGGTGTAAGGTGCTTCTCCGCTGGAAGCGGTCACCACAGCAGAGCCATTGCATGCGGGTGAGCCTGTGCACTCATTGCCATGCGCATCGACAAAACCCGTCAAGGTGAAGGGACCAAATGTTTGACCGATGTAACTCTGGCCGCACGTTGCGTCGTATGTCCCATGATGGATCCATTCACCTTCATGGGTCCACATCATCGGGTCATTGTGTGCATGGTCTTCACCGGGATGATTCGAATTCGAGACATTAAACGTGTAGCTGTCTCCTGTTTGAAGCGACCACTCGCCGTAGGTATTGTCGTGGTAATCGTAAGCACCACCCGTGATGTTGGAAGGTCCATTGTAAACCACGGTGAACGCATAGAGATAAGCCTCGCATGTGCATTCGGCAGGCTCAGCGTCGCAAACTGAATTCGCCTCTGTCTCGACTTCGACGGTCACCGTCGCAGGGTTATCCTCCACCACAACGTCCACTGTGCTCGAACAGCCGCCAGCGTCGGTGACGGTCAACTGATACGTTCCCGAGCACAAGTTGCTTCTGTCTCCAACCGTTGACCCGTCGGACCACAAATAGGCAAAGGGCGCCTCGCCCTCGGTCACGGTCACCTGGGCAACCCCATTGCACCCGCCGTAATTCCCGTCGCCGAGAATGCCGCATTGATCGCCTTGACCGTCGGTGAAGCCCAAAACGGTGAAATCTCCGAAGGTCATGTCCAGAATGTTCTGGGAGCACGATGTGTGAATGTCGGCTTCATTGCCACCGTCCACATAGAGGTAGGTCCGCGTCTCCAAATCGGCCCCAGAGAGGTTCTCTCCAGAGATGAACAGGATCTCACCAGGGGAAACGTTGGTGTAAGTGACAATGAGGATGGCGGATCCGTCGTCATCGTCGTACGCTGTAACCGTGGCGCCCGCAGGGCCATTGTACTCCACGGTGAAGTTTTGCATTTTGCCCTCGCAATCGCAGTTGTTTTCGGCCGGCGGAAGCGGCGGTGAACACACCGTGTTCGCTTCGGTCGTGACCTCCACCCCAACCGTACCCGGGTTGTCCTCCACCACAACGTCCACTGTGCTCGAACAGCCGCCAGCGTCGGTGACGGTCAACTGATGGGTGCCTGCACACAAGTTGCTTCTGTCCCCAGCCGATGACCCGTCGGACCACAAATAAGCAAAAGGCGGCACCCCTTGCGATACAGTCACGTCGGCAGAACCATTGCAGGCCGATGAACCGCCACACGCATTGCCATGGACGTCCACGAACCCGACCAAAGTGAACGGACCAAAGGCTTGCCCAATGGTGCTTCCCCCGCACGTTGCATCGTATGTTCCGTGGTGCACCCAGTCTCCCTCGTGCGTCCACATCATGGGATCATTGTGGGGGTTGTCTTCCCCTGGGTGATTCGAATTGGACACATTAAACGTGTAACTCTCGCCCGTTTGAAGCGTCCATTCCCCGTAGGTATTGTCGTGGTAATCGTATGCTCCGCCAACCACCCCCGACGGCCCATTGTACACCACAGTGAATTCGTAGAGATAATCCGAACAAGTGCAGTTGTTTGTGTTGCCTGTGCAGGCCGTGTTGGGGACCACGTCTACCGACACAGTGACCGTGCCCGGCTCGTCCTCGACCACCACATCTAGACTTGTTGAACAGCCATTGGCATCGGTTACGGTCACGGAATAAGTACCCGCACACAGTCCGTCGCGGTCTTCATCGGTTGAACCATCAGACCACAGGAAGTCAAACGGACTTTCCCCGTTAGAGGCCGTCAAATTGATGGTCCCATTGCAGCCCGTCTGACCTTCGCTGCCCAAGGTGCCGCACTGATCTCCCTGACCATCGGTGTACCCCAGCACATAGAAGTCCCCAAACGTCATGCCGAGAATGTCTTGGGAGCAAGACGTGTGTATCTCAGCATGGTCACATTCTGTATCGTCGTCTCCTGCAGCCGAGCCGCAGGTGTAAAACGACGTCCAAGCTTCGAAGTCGCCTCCCGACAAATTCTCGGCAGAGACGAACAAGACATCTCCGTTGCTCACGTTGGAATAGGTGGCAATCAAAGTCGCCGAGCTCCCGTCGCCGTCGTACACCGTGACCGTACTGCCTGAAGGCCCCACGAACTCCAAGGTGAGGTTCTGCATTTTCCCGTTGCAATCGCAATTGTCTTCGGGGGGAGGCAAGGGCGTGGAGCACAACGTGTTCGCTCCTGTGGTGGCTTCTGCCACCACCTCGCAAACCACAGCTACGCATGACCCATCGTCTACATTGGCCGCAGCATCGTAGTTCTCCGCTTCCGAATCGGTGCACCCTAAAACCTCGTCCTCATCACAGATGTTGTTGGCATTGGCATCCTCACAGGCCTGCATGCCCCGAATTTTGAATTCTGCGATGCCCAGGTATTCGTTCGCCCCTGGAGCGTCAATGGTCAATTTGATGTAAACGGTTTCCGCAATCGGCAGGAGGACCGGCGCAACATGCGGGACATTGAATTCCAACGCGTCATTGCCCCAAAACGAAATGCCCGTAAAATCAAAGCCCGTTCCCGCGGCGTAATTGACGCCATCTGTGCTGAAGGAAACCGCGACACTTCGGTTGTTGGCCATGTCGTCATTGGCCATCAACAATTCAATTTTGGCACAGCTCTCGTACCCGAGCGTGCTCATGGTCCAAATGAGCTCCGATGGATTGGTGCCGCCACCATCCAAATCACGCACCATCAGGATGTTCCCATCGGCTTGCTTGTAAACGAAGGTGGTCGGCAATCCAACGGGGTACATACCGGCGGGTTGGTGTGCGCCGAAATCGTCTGACGCACCGGCCGGATCCCAAATCCCGAAGTAGTCCGTGTTGGAATGAGAAATGAAGAATTGATTTTCTCCGCTAAAGGCATCTGTATTCTCAAAGGACTCGCAGAACAAGAGGTCCATTTCTCCGGGCACGGTCATGCTCGTGGCGTCCAAAACCACATTGGCTCCGTTGTTTCCGTAGTTGCTCCAATTCGCAATGTCATTGATCTGGCTGGCTTCCACGCAGGTCCGTTGTCCAGCGTATTCAAATCCATCCTCATCGTCCGAAGTGTACACCACATGTCCAGCGTGAAGTCCGGAATTGGACAAATCCAACTTCCCGTTGTCGTTGCTGATCGCTGCCAACATTACAAGGTTGGGAGCGGTGCCTTGGTACGCCCATATTTCTTCGTCGCCACCGTTCATTTGGAAGGCACCCGTCTGGGTCACCGAGCCCACATTGATCGAACTTCCGCCCCCACTCTCACCGGTATTTTGTGAACTCTCAATGGTCACCACAGTTCCTGCTGCCACAGCGCAACCTGTGGTCCACGTGAGGTAGTTGTTTTCCCAAATGCTGGAACCGTTCCAATCGTTGTCAGAAATCCGGAAAGACGTACCCGCCTCGACATCTGTCAAAAGGACAAAGCCAATGTCCTTTCCGTCAGAATTGAATGCAGTGAAGGCAATGTCTCCCGCCCCAAGCATGGTCGGAGATCCGCTGTCGTCGCAAGGCCCACCAGAGCCCTGACTCATTGCGGCAAGGGGAAACAAAACAATGGTCGCCAGAAGGCAAAACAAGCTAGACTGCGCTAGGCGTAGAAAGTGGGTACCAATCATAAAGCAAAGGGGACATTGGAAACTTGAGGAAAGCCGTACCAAAAGGGAAGCGCCGGTCCTGAGTAATGGACTTCAGTGTGGCGTGTGGCTAAACTATTGGGGGTGTTCGCCTGCCATCTCTCAAACGCAGAATCGAGCTTACGAGAGGCCGTGGAGAAAAAACTGCACAGCGCAGCAGAAGCGCAATCAAGCAAAAAGAAAAAAGAAAAACTTGGCATGTAGCAAGGACAACACGGTAAAGTAAGTGCCGGGCCATGATTTCCTCTGTTTTCGCCCCCTACCCATCCTCGAAATGCTTCGGATTTTGGCAGCGTTCGTCGAAACCAACTCCCGAAAGCGAGCATTTCCCTCCTTTCAACGGCCTGTGTAAAGCCACATCCAACCACCCTAGCCGTACACCTACTTCATTGCGTCCTTTTTTACCACTGTTTCAGCCGAATACAAAACTTTTGGCCCTGGAGCAGTGTTGGAGGCCCAAATCCGCATCCAGCCGCTCTGAAACAAGTCGTTTCGTCGCCCTTTGCCATCTTTGAAGGACATGATCCTCTACAATCCGAGAGCTTGGTTTGGGCTCATCTTCGAGTTTCACCGAAGCGACACTTTTCGCAAGATGTTTTGGGTGCTTCTCGCCTTCGCATCTTATGCCACCATTCTCACCTGGATTGAAATCCAATACCGTGAGTACTTCGCCTTTTTCGACACGATCACCGTGCACTCCTTGCTCGGGTTCATCATGGGTCTTTTGCTGGTATTCCGGACCAATACAGCCTATGACCGCTGGTGGGAAGGCCGCAAGCAATGGGGGGCCCTTGTCAATTCCACCCGCCACTTCTCCTACCAATTGGCCGCTCTTCTTCCTGGCGAGACCCACGCAAAGGACCGGGCTCTTTTGGGGCGGTTGACCGCAGCTTACCCTTCTGCTCTGCGACATCATTTGCGCAAAAAATCCGCCAACGACATCCTCCATCACCTCCAAAACGACGGCAACCTCCCTCTCCGTCCTCAAGACCTAAGTGCCACCGCTCCCGAGCATGTGCCCAATGCCATTGCTGCAGAGTTGTATATGCGCGTGGTTGAATGGAACAGACAGGGGAAAATCTCGGGAGAGATGCTGATCAACCTGAACAAGGAGCTGGTGCGGTTCACCGACATCACGGGCGCCTGCGAGCGGATACTTAAAACCCCCATTCCTTACGGATACAGCCTGTTCATCAAGAAATTCATCTTTGCCTACACCACAACCTTGCCCCTTGGACTGGTCAATCAATTCAGCTGGTGGACGGTTCCTTTGAGTGTGTTCGTCCTGTACGTTTTTGGCTCTCTTGAACTGCTCGCCGAGGAGATTGAAGAACCCTTCGGAACCGATGCCAACGACCTTCCAACGGACCCGTTGAGCGACACCATAAGGGCCAATGTGCAAGAGTTTTTGCCACCAACTGCGACGGAAACGACACCTTAGAAACGCATCCGTTTTTCATTTCTGGTGATTTCGGCACATTCGGGTGTACCTTGCGCGCTTATTACAAGTACACATGCCCCAAGGAACGGTTAAGTTTTTCAACGAAGACAAAGGATACGGATTCATCACACCAGATGGAGGCGGTAAAGACGTTTTCGTTCACATCAAGTCTGTTAACGGTGACATCGCCGAGAACGACGCAGTTAGTTACGAAATTGAGGAAACTCCAAAAGGCTTGAATGCCGTGAAGGTGGAGGTCGTCTGACCCCTCTTCATCACAACATTGAAAGGGCCGGCATTCGCCGGCCCTTTTTTTTGTTCCTTTTTTCTCTGAGACTCAGAGCAAGTAGTCCATGCTCGAGAAGGTAGAATGGCGCCCCGACACCACACCCTCCAGCGTGTGCTTCTGTCCCTCGCTGCACGCCACCAATGTGCGAATGCTAAAGGAACGCAAGGCGGCTCGCACCGACAGCGTGGCCACCGCACTGTCCTTTCGGCCTGTGAAGGGCAATGCATCGGGGCCGCGTTGGCAACTGGAATTGAGGTTAACACGGCACACTTGGTTCACCAGCTGATCAATCACGTTGCCCATGGACTCAGGGTTCTGTGAAAAGACACTCGCCTGCTGACCGTAGTCACTTTTTGCGATGTCGGCCATGACCTCTTCTAGGTCATCGAATTCCACTACCGGACAAACCGGTCCAAACTGTTCCTCCTTGAAAATCGCAGTTTCTCTGCTCACCGGAAACAAAATGGCTGGAAAGAAGATGGCGCCTGCCGACTGCCCCCCTTTCTCGTTGACCACCTTGGAGCCTTGGGCCAAGGCCTCTTCCACATAAGCCTGCATGGACGCCACTTTTCCCTTTTCTGGCAGTGGGGTAATGTCGGCATCTGAGAATGGCAACCCCACGCGAAGTCTGTCCGTGGCTGCTGCGAACTTCTCGAGGAATTCTGCCCGAACGTATTTGTGCACGTAAATCACCTTCAGCGCTGTGCAACGTTGGCCGTTAAAACTCCAAGCCCCACTCACGCAAGCCTTGACGGCCAAGTCTAAATCGGCATCCGGCAAGATGATGGCTGGGTTTTTGGCTTCAAGGCCCAACACCTGCCTCACACGATTGGGCTTGGGGTGCTGACTAATCAAGGCGTTGCTGGACTTGCTGTTTCCGATCAAGGCCAAAACGTCGACATCCCCACTCTCCATGATGGGCGTAGCCAGCTCGCGTCCTCTGCCGAAGACCACGTTAATGACCCCTGGGGGAAAGCAAGAACGGAAGGCCTCCAAGAGCGGCGTGATCAACAAAACACCATACTTAGCTGGCTTGAAAACAGCGGTATTGCCCATCATGATGGCAGGCAACAGCACACAAAAGGTCTCGTTGAGTGGGTAGTTGAAAGGGCCAAGACAGAGCACAACACCCAGCGGCCCCCTCCGAATCTGTGCCAACGTACCGTCCACGTTGTGAATGTGACTCCCCTCCCTGTGCAGCTCCTTGTACTCGGTGACGGTATCGCGGAGGTAATCCACCGTGCGGGTGAATTCTTTGACGGCATCCTTTTTGCGCTTGCAGATTTCCCACATGAGCAGCTTGACCACAAGCTCTCTTTGCTCCACCATGCAATCGATGAACTTCTCCATGGCAGCGATGCGAACGGAGGCACTGGCTGTGGGCCACGCTCCCCGACCATGGTCATACGCCTTCTTGGCTGCAGCCAATGCTTCTAATCCCTGCTCGCGTTTGAGGTCTGGTGCAGAGCCCAGATGCACCGGCTCTTCTGCTCCATTCACAAGCGTTCGGATGGGGCTGTATACCTGAGCCACATCTCCATTCCATTTTTTGAGCTGACCATCCACCAAATACGTCGTGTGGTGAATGGGAGAGTCGAAGGCGTCCTTCGGATCTAGCAGGCTGTCTTGAGCGGGAATGGCGTGCGTCATGAATAAGGAACCACCTTTGGCTTCTTCTGTTCAATGCGCATTCCCCAGCCGCTCATCCTGAGGCAACAAAAGGACTTACCGCTTTTCGAGGTTCCAAATGACCCCTGGCAGGGTTAGAGAACTGGCGGAGTCTGCGTCCATCCGCATTTCCCGCATGGTCAGGCGTTCGATGTCGAAGGTCCAGTTTGGGTTGTTCTCGTTTGGAAAATCCAGTGCGAGTTGGGTGCCGTCCAATGCCCATTCAAACAGCAAGCCTTCAATGTGACCGTCGTTGTATTCCTGGGTAAATCGCCCCTGGTTGTCCCTTTCCAACTCCAAAACAAAATTTCCCGCTTCCATCCACCCGTTGGGGTCCTCGCTCCCTACCCCCGAAAAGGAGGTCACTTCCCACTCCCCCAAAAGGCGAGACTTTACAGGCTTGAGGGAAATGGCTGGGCCATCTTCGAATTTGGTGCAAGAGGTGAGCATCAACGCGGCGCAGGCCACGGAAAAGAAGAGCTGGGAAGTATTCATGAAAGTGGAATAGATTGATATTCACACGCCAAACGAACTGGCGTCCCCTTTTGTTTTGCTCCGCACCAAATTCATTGGAGAGGCCGGATGGGCCCTGTCGTTCGAACGCTCAATTCCGGTGGTGATGACACCGGCCCGATGGATCCTTGGTCCGGTTGCCACACCTTGCCCCTTTGCTTTTTGACCACCCCGAGCACTGCACCGAAGACCCCGACTTTGCCGAGGAGGCTGGGGTTTTCGACGGCGCCTTCCGCGCCAAGTCCCATTGCCCCCATTCCGATTCTACCCGAGACTCAACGGCATCGGGCAGCGGCGCAAACAAATCCATTCCGATTCTCGCCTCCAACGAGTCCACTGTCAATCGGTAGTCCTGGACCTTCCCGGGCACATCGTCTGCATTGGGGAACCAAAAAGCCACCGCTGCCGTGTCTGCCCCGTACCGGAGCACCGCTTTCCAAAAATGTGTGGGCACCCGAACGCCGCCCGCAATGGTCCCACGCGACGATTGACTGGGCCCCATCACAACATAAACCCGACCATGCTCTGCACTCCACGCCCTCACCAATTCCTCGACACCCTTCCACTCTCCGCGATTCAATGCGGGCGTTTGTGGGGCCATATTGGTCATGAGAAAACTCGACCGCATTTCTTCTGCCGAGCCCTTGGAGTCCGCGGCCGGCTTCATGTGTCCCCGATCAAAGCCACTTCCCGGCCAGCTGGAAGGCGCACTGCGCGCCACGCGTGCATCCACTCGAAAATCATCGCTTCGGCCAAAGGCCCCTCCCGCTTCTTTGGCTGTCAACTCATAGGCCACCCAATTCGCAATTCGCCCTGCGGCATCAAAGTCAACTGCGTAAGACGAATTCTCAAGCCACTGTCCCTGCACCCCAGGGGCAAACAGCGTGTCTTGACCGAAGGAAACCGACACAACAAAGCACCCGGTCAATAAGGCAACAACGCTCTGCCCCCGCATCCACACTCCCCAATTCTTTGCGGCCGACGTCCGTTTTTTTGTCTTCGACATTGTCCGAAAATAACGAACGCTTACGAAGTCATACAGAAGGTTGGGACGTAACTCAGCCGATTAGACTGAAGCCTCAAAAAGCTCCATTCGCACCAAATAATCAGGTTCATGAATCTCAGCGGCAGCACGTCCCTTGCCAGCTCCTACGAAGTGATTGATGATTACGGTGACATGTGGTGGAGTGGAATCATCAATTTTGAGGCAAACACCTGTACTTCTATTGAGCTCACACCCTGAACTCTTTCAACTGTATTCAAGAGAACGGCTTCTTCTTTGAAGGGCCGTTTTCTGTTACAGACAATCGGTGAATTCTGAGCCATTCTCGAGCTCACCGTTGCTTCGCCTTTCTTCTTTTAATCGCAGAAAAGAGAGAGGCGCAGAGGGCCTGGCAAGTAAACCAGCGTCATATGGCCCCTACAAGTTCCCTCTGGTAGTAGGCCGATCGCCAAAACGACTTTGCAGGCGCGCAGGGATTCAAGTGAGCCCAACCCAGCGTGGGGAGAATATTTTATCCATCAGCACCCAGGGTTCAGATCCGAACTGAACCTGCCGAGTGGTGGGGTCGGATGATGAGGTGATCAATCAGGAACTTTCAGCGTTTTTCCTTGGTACGGTTCCGAAAACGTGCCAGCAAGGGGGCAAATCGGCCTGCTCCTGTAGCTTCGCGTCTCAGTCAAGTCTAACCCTTGGCACGCCGACTTCAAGGTCTCAGCATTTGCCTCGGTTATCGAAAACCCACTATCCATCAGGAAACACAGGGCATTTCGTAGGTCCAAATTCCCGGGCGACCTTCGCACCGTGAAAGCGTTCACATTGGGTCCCGTAGCTCAACTGGATAGAGCATCTGCCTTCTAAGCAGACGGTTTCGGGTTCGAGTCCCGACGGGATCACTACTACTCTGCGAAAAGCGCAGTCATTGCTGGCACTCCAGCCTCCCCGCAATTCCCTGAGCCTACCTGCGGGCTTACATCTTACGAAGTAGCGAGTCCGCTAGCCTACTCAGGCTAACGCCAAAGCAAGAGGTCTACTTCAAGATAAAAGAGGCCCACGTCGACTGGTGCCACATCAACTTCAGAGGCGAAGGGTCAGAACGACGCCGACCACACTCAGCACAATGGACAACCAGGCCAAAGTGTAGAAGAATTTCATCATGCCATGAATGCGGAAGAGCAGATAGGTCTGCGCCTGTT
>CBFHQM010000012.1:0-45250 GCA_965657965.1 uncultured Flavobacteriales bacterium
TGAATCCAATGGCTCTGTTTTTGGTGCACTTTACAATGGCTTTGCTGTTCTTGACGCTAGGAGCTTGTGTCCCGATAATTGGGGCGTCCCCTCTGATCTTGAATGGCAAATTCTCGAAACGCAGCTTGGCATGCCAAGCAATCAATTGAGCACAGAAACATGGCGAGGAAATGCAGAAAATGTGGGGCAAGCCATGAAGGTCACAACCGCAGATTCACCTCCTTGGAATGGCACAAATACCTCCTTATGGAGTGGGTTACCAGCGGGGTATCGTCACCCAACAGGAACGTTTAATAGTCTTGAATCAATTGGCTTGTTTTGGTCGAGAGACCTCGTACCCGGGGCAAACTCCCTTTACGCATACTTGTTCGCTCGGCAATTGAGCTCTCCGCAAACTGGCATAAAGAGAGAAAGAGAAATGGCGCTTCGCGGCTTCTCCGTTCGCTGTCTAAAAGATGCTGAGTAACCAGATCAGAAGCGGCTCCCACAATTTGATTTTGACGCTCAAGGCCTAGAGAAATAATTTGGGCATATTAAGGCAGGGGGCTCGCAGACCGCCCGGTTAGGCGCGGTCTTGACTGCCCCATTATGGTACATTCAATCGAGTGGCACGCCTTTTAGAAGGCTTAATCGCCGATGTCGCCGCTCCGCTCTCCTGCTGACGCCCCATTTTTTCCTGGGCTCTTGGAGCCATTGTAGATGTTCCAAATGGTCAAAAACATGTACACGGAGAAGATGACTCCACCGACTAAAAAGAAGGTCAAGCTCATGTTGTGCGTCTTTGTCGGATTGCAATGGAAAAGAGGAGAATCGTCCCCGCCCAATGTGCTGAATACAGGGCCTCATCGGTGCGCCCCAGCATACCCAACCCAACCGAGTACAGGAGACAGAGAAAAGCCAAGATCACAGGGTACCAGCTTAAGATGAAATTTTTCATGTTTTATTTAAATCGTTTTGTATTTACCTGTTGTTCCTCTTCCACAAAGCACGAAGACGAATCACCACCTTGTTTCGAAGCTGTCGACGGACACTTTAATGTAGCCTTTATTCGTTTCGCTGCTTTTACGTCATCCTCACGAGCACAGGTCAATGTTCAGTGAGGTGGTCTTGGAGGGAAAAGCGATAACGTGGACCATAGAGGCCTTCGGGAATGCCTTGGCCCACCGAGATGGCCATGACAACAGAGGCTTCTGGAGGCAGTTCGCAGAGGGCGCGGACCATCGAAGGGTCGAGGCCCTCCATGGGGCAGCTGTCGAAGCCGGCGGCCTGGATGGCGAGCATAAACTGGGCAGCGGCAAGGGCCACGCTTTTGTCGACCCAAGCGGATCGCTTTGCAGCCTCCATGCCGTCCACGTTGGGGCCTACCTGGTCGCGGTAATATGCGGCGGTGCCCTCGTTTTGCTCCGATGCGTAGTGAGACTGTAAGGCTGCGGCACGGCGCACACAGAGGTCGGGTCGTCCAATAAAAAAGACGAGCTCGGACGAAGTGGCCGCAGCAGGCTGCGACAAGCAAGCCTCCACCGCCTCAGCGCGGCGTGCAGAATTCGGGCGAACCCAATGGAACTCCCAGGGCTGTAAGTTGTTGGAACTCGGAGCGAGGTGCGCTGAACGCAACGCCGAACGCATCACTTCCTCCGGCACCACGGCTTCTCCGTATCGGCGAACGCTGCGACGCGCTTCGGCCAATGCCTCAAAATTCATCTTCCCTTCGGCCCCATGGATGTGTTCCGTCATGGTTGGAGTACATTTCCCGCTTCTTCTTGTTCGCATGACCCATCGATCATTCGATTTTCTAACCACCCTACCCGCCCCCTTCACCGACGGGAGCCCTCTGCGCAAAATCTGGCGCAGCACGCGGAGATTGTTTGCTTTTGTGTTGCTTTCCCTCGGCGCCACGGCGAGTGCATTGGCCCGAAAGCTCACCGGTGCCAACCACGCTAGCCTCTACCGGCCTTACACGTGGTATTGCCGAAACATCCACAGGTTGACCGGAATTCGCGTGACCGTGGAAGGCGAACTGCCCGACCACGCCAGCGTGCTGGTCGCCAACCACCGCACTTACATCGACGCCGTGATGGTGCCTTCGCCACATCCGTTGGTGTTTGTGGCCAAAGCCGAAGTCAAGCGCTGGCCCATTATTGGATGGGGCGGCAATGCCATTCGCACCATTTGGGTTCAGCGTTCGAGCGCGGAAAGCCGAAAGGCCACCCGTGTGGAAGTGCGAAAGCGCATTGAAGACGACTTGTCCATCATCATTTTCCCCGAAGGCACCACCCACCGAGGACCGGACCTGTTGGAGTACAAAATGGGCATGTTCAAGATGTGCGCGGATGGCGGTTTTCCCATCTGCCCCATCGCCATGGAATACCGACACCAAGACGTGTCATGGGAGAACAATTCCAAGTTTATCCCCCATGCCTTCAAGGTCTTTGGTCACCGCTACATCGACGTCTCGGTGCGTTTCGGAAAAGTGCAATACGGAGACGACCCGGTTGAACTGAGACAGCGTTTGCGCGACTGGACCGCCAAAAACTGTTTGGAGATGCGCGCGAATTTTGACGCGCAGGAGCAAAACGCCTAATTCCAGCGTGTCTGGGCTCTTGGCTTAGTCAAGCTTGTCCGGATGCTTGTCCTTGACGTGCTGGGCAATGGGCAATGAGTTGCCGTCCTCGTCGATCCGCACAAACACCATCTTGGTGGTGGTCACCACCGTTTCCTCATGGCTGTAAACGTTGAACTTTCGGGCCTCCACCGCAATCTTGATGGACTTGTTGCCGATGCGAACGATGTCGCCATAAATCTTAATCAAGTTGTTTTCTTTGACCGGAGATTTAAACAGCACTTCCTCCACTTTGAGCGTCACCATATTGGGGCTAAAGCACACTTCGTTGACGAAGGCCACGGCCAATTCATCAATCCAGCTGAGCATGGTTCCTCCAAAAAGATTGTTATGTACTCCGAGATCGTGCTTCTTACACACCTTCGTTCCTAGCAATCGCATGCCACAAAGGTCCATATTTGCCTAACCATCTTCCCCATCATGTCCGTACGACACATTTTGACCCGCTTTCTCCCTTCGTTCCTGCTTTTCGCGGCTTGTCTTCACGCCACAGCACAGAGCGGAATGGCCATTGACCACAATTTTAGCGACTGGAATGGCCTCTCTTCCATCCAAGCGGCAGACACCACAGGCCCCCTGGAGTCGGTGACCTTCAACAGCGATGCCGAGCGTGTGTATTTCCGGATTCGGTACGACCGTCTCATTGCCCTCGACGAAGCCATCATCCCCCATGGCACCAAGATTGCCCTCGATGTAGACGGAAACCCCGGTTCTGGGCAGTTTGTGGGCGCCTTTGCCGGTGCGGACATCGTGATCAACCTCCAAGATCGCTATGTGAATTCCACCCAGACCAACGGATCTACGGAGAGCCAGACCCTCAACGCCTCGCAAGTCCGAATCGCGCCAACGTACGGAGGAGCCGACCACGAAATTGCCATCGACCGGTCCATCAATGGACTCAACAGCAATGCGCCCTTGCGTTGGAGCGTATACTGCTCGACTTCTGGCCAGCAAATCACACCAGAAACAGCCTCACCCCTGTCGAACAGCCCAGGATTGACGGTCAATACGCCCATTGAACGCACCGATGGAACGGCGGTCCGCGTGGCCTTTTGGAACATGAACCGTCGCCTTGACAATGCCTCTGCACGCGCGGCCATGGCCCGCATTCTCCAAGCCACGCAACCCGACGTGATCGGCATGAGCGAAGTAGAAGATTTCTCCGCGAATCAAATGTCTGAATGGCTCAATGACTGGGTTCCCCTTGAGACCGAAACCTGGCAGGTGGTCAAAGACGATTGGGACTTGATGGTCGCCAGCCGTTGGCCCATCACCAGCACCTACCCCGAAGTCCAAAGACAGTTTCCAGTGGTCATCGATGCGGAAGCGGCGTGGGGTCAAGATTTCATGCTCACGGCCAGTCACCTCAAGTGCTGCAATGGCGCCGACCAGCGCCAAGAGCAAGCCGACGAGTACATGGCCTTTCTTCGGAACGCCATGGCTGGCGAGGGCAACCTCGAACTCGCAGAGAACACCCCTGTTGTGTATGGCGGTGACCTGAACATGGTGGGGCCCGGTGGCGCCATGCACACATTGCTCACAGGCGACATCCAAAACGAAGCCACCTACGGCCCCGACTTTTCGCCCGATTGGGATGGGACTCGGCTCTCCGAACTTCCCTGTATTCAGACCGATCAACCCATGAACTATACCTGGCGCAATGACTACAGTGAGTGGCCCGCAGGTAAGTTGGACTACATCCTGGTTCAAGACGGGGCAGTGCGGGTATTGCGCTCTTTTGCGCTTGAAACGGCCAGCATGTCCGCACAGCGCTTGAATGCCTATGGTCTAGAATCTGGAGACGCCTTGGAAGCCAGCGATCACTTTATTGTGGTGGCGGACTTGGCCAAACACGACCGTCCGGGGACCAAGCCCGTCAAAATCAAGAAAGGCCGCTGATTCAAGGGGTCTATCGGACCTGAAAAACGCGGTTGATGTTGAACCCGAAGTACAGGTCCCCATCCTGCCATCGGCCGGGGGTTTCCGCCAGAAAAGCACGTTCAAACATGCCGCGGCTGTTGGTCACGTGAAGCTGAAACACGTGCCCTCCTGTCTCGATGTCGAGCCCGAGGCTCAAGGAGTTGTGAAGGCCATCTTCAATCGGACGCGGGAGCAGGTAATGGTATTCGCCATTGACCGACATTCTGCGGTTGAGCTTGTAACGAAAACCCATACCTACGGTCGATACATCGTTGGGGCGATCTGGGCGATCGACGAGGTTTCGGTGAACCAAAGAGGGAATCACCGCCAATGAGAATTCAGGAGACCACTTGCGCGTGATGACCAATTGGTGCACGTAACTCATGCGGTGCACCCCTTTGCGTTCAATGCCGTCCTCTGGCAAACGCAAGCCGTCGCGCATGGCCACGGAGTAACCGGTGAGGCTCACCGGAGACCCTCCCCCTTTCATTTGTTCTAGAAAGCGCCACTTGAGGTTGCCCTCCAGCGTTTTGCCAAAGGTGGACCGGGCCACGCCCACTTGAATTCTGTCCGTAATTCCATAGTCGAGGCCCATGCGCATTTGCGCATTGTCCAATCCAAAAAGGTCGTACCAACCATCACTCAACCGGCCGAAGCGGTGGGCAATGATGAAGTTCATTTCTCCCTCGCCGGAGGTTTCGGGACTTTGCACATTGATGATGCGTCCGGCTTTGAAAGCCGACGTGACCACCGTGGGCTTTTCTTCTTCACCGAAGAAGTCCATCAGATCATCCTGACCCCAAGAGACAGAAGGGCTGAGCACCACTGTCAAAGCCAACACGCCACACCACTTCTTCATTTCAATTTTAATTCTGCGCGCAACGTGACGCCAATGATTTCTGCAATGTTCTCCGACACCACTTTGGGAATGTCGATGTCATGGTCTTCGCACGCCACATCAAATTGAGACGCGACAATCCATCCCTCCCCATCACGGGTCATGGTGCCTTCTATGGTCCTTTCCTTGGCCACGCCATGCATTTCCAAGGTGCCGGTTACCGTCACCATTTGCTCCCCTTCCTTGGCGGACTCCAATCCCGCAACAACACCCCGAAAAGAAGCCTTCGGGAACTGCTCCGACTCCATGTAGTTTTCGTTGAAATGCTCCTCCATGAGCGCTTTGGGAAAGTGAAAGCTCAAAATGGGCGCCTGAAAAGCGAGTTGGCCCGTGGTCACATCAAAAATCGCAGACGCCGCATTGCTTTCCGCCTGAATGTCTTCCAAGGGGGTCTCCGAGAGGAATGAAATCTGGGCGTCCCGGGTCACAAAACGCTGTGCATGTCCGGCCGATGCCCACATGCTGAGTGCCAATAAAAGTGCTGCGTTTCTCATCAATTGTTGGGTTTACCCGCTGCGATCCATGCGTTGAACCTGGCGATGGAACAGCTGTCTAACTTTCCCGATTGCGGCATCAATTCCGAATCTCCGGCATCTCGGTCCATTCGATCCAGCATGATGTCGGCGAACAGGGAGATGTCCGCGTGGTTTTCAAAGCCGATTCCCGCAGAAGGCGAAGCGCCTGAATGACATCCCTGGCAATGGTCAGACACCATGGGCAAAATGTCCATCCCGTATGAGACCTCTACAGTGCCGCAATCTAACGGGCCACCCAAGGTTTCGAGGTCATCGTATGTGCATCCGGTCAACGCCACCATCACAGCCACGGTTCCCGCCCAATTTCGTCCGTTCATCCAAACGAATATAATTCGCCATCCAACACCGGAATCGTCCGCATTCAAAACAAACCCCATTCGCCCAATTGCAACGGACACCCTGCTCGGTTCAAGATTCAAAGCCAACTTGTCTTTGTGAACGCCCTCCTCCACACCATTTACCACACCATGTACCACACCATCGCTTCCCATCGCCCCAAACGCTTCTGTCTCGGCCGTTTCCTGTTGATTCTTATGCCACTTCTGGCTTCGTGCGGGCCTTTGGGATGGCAACAGGATCCCGATGGCATGCTGCACAAATCCTTGGAAGGAAGTTGGCGTGCACTCGAAACCACACCCTCGGGCGACGCCTGGCTCGCGGGGTCTACCGGAGAATGGCTGCATGCCTCGTTCGATGGCCAAACCACAACAGTGCACCGCATAGAGGACCATGGCGCAACGATGCCCGACGGCCAGACACCGCTCCACTTTCGCGGCATTGCGGTCACCTCAGACGCTGTGTTGGCTTCGGCCATTGCTTCTCCCGCCTACATTCAACGGGCCGCCATCAAAGAAAACGGGACGGTGAAACTCCCGCGAGAAAATGTGTGGATTGAAGCGGACAGCTTGGCCTTCATGGACGCCATTCTCAAACTCGACGATCAAACGCTTATCGCCATGGGAGATCCTCTAGACGGTTGCCTATGCGTGGTGCATTCCCAAGATGGAGGACGCACTTGGCAGCGGATTCCTTGTGCGCAAGGCGAATCTGGTGGCGTACCGACAGCCCTTCCCGGAGAAGCGGCCTTCGCCGCTTCTAACGGCAACCTGTCCGCTCAAGGGGACACCGTGTGGATGCTCTCGGGAGGAGGTGCATCTCGCGTGTATCGCAGCACCGACCGCGGTCAAAACTGGACCGCCTTCCCCACCCCACTGCTTCAAGGCAGCACCATGACCGGCGGATTTTCGATGGATTTCGCCAACGCGACACGCGGCATCATTTGGGGCGGCAATTGGGAGGACAAACCAAAGCAACACGGCCGCGGAGCCATCACACGAGACGGTGGCGAAACGTGGACACTCATTGCCGAAGGCATTGGACCAGGCTATGCGTCTTCGGTGCGCTATCGACCGGGCAGTAAAGGCATGCAACTCGCCCTTGTGGGGGCGCCACAAGGGCTCAACCTGAGTGAAGACGGCGGACAAACGTGGCGACATTTCTCGGACAGCGCATTTTACACCGCGCGCTTTACACCCGACGGGTCCGCGCTTTGGCTGGCCGGTCAAGGAAAACTGGGGCGCATTGGCACCCAAGAACTTGGATGGTAGTCTCGCTTAAGCTGAACGCTGTGCGACCATTCGCGTGACTTCGGCGGGGCCTTGATGGTAAGGCCCTTCGTCTAAAACCACCTTTTCCGTGGTCAAAACAGTCGCTTTGAGCTCACAGAAATCGGTGGCCAGCATGCCTGTGGTAAAGAGCATGGGCCGAGACTTGGGGCCGCCCGAACTGTGGGACAACTGTCCAGGCCCAAACCCTTCCAAGATCAACGTTCCCCCTGGCTTCAACCATTGTGCTACGCGCGCATGAAATCCTGACCGCAGTGCTTCTGACAAATGCAAGTAGCACAGTGCAATGGCATCGAACTGTTCCAAGGGAGCCCAATCAGAGGCGTCACCCCATTCGGCTTCAATGGTGACGTTCTTCTTACTGGCGAGCGCCAACGCCTTTTGCACGCCCACTGAGGACGCGTCGAAAGAGCGGACCGACCAGCCTTGAAGAGCTGCATGCACTGCATTGCGGCCTTCTCCATCGCCTGGAAGTAGGATTCGGCCCGGGGTCAACTTGGCCAACTGCGCCTCAAAAAAAGCATTGGGTCCATAGCCATAGACCATGTCCTCTGCGCCAAAACGTGCATTCCAAAAATCACCGGGAGATTCGGTCCTCATGGTCACCAAGATCGAGCTGTCCGCT
Organism: uncultured Flavobacteriales bacterium; assembly: GCA_965657965.1. Taxonomy (GTDB): domain Bacteria; phylum Bacteroidota; class Bacteroidia; order Flavobacteriales_D; family Sanyastnellaceae; genus UBA8752. Next base: position 8,225 of record CBFHQM010000012.1, read on the forward strand.
CAGACATTGGCAAACCAAGTGTCTAAATCGCGAATCACCTCCGAAATGTCCTCGATCAGGAAATACGTCGTTTGAATCTCCGTGGTGGTAAAGGGCGTCGTCATGACCCCCTCCATCGTGAACTTCCGCAGATCCCGGCGTCGGCCCCACGCGTGCTGGGTCTCCCCATGCGAACTCATGATGCCTGCGCCAAACGCCAGGGGCATCCCCTTTTGCTCGAGGAAACCAAATTCCACAAAAAACCAGTACAGCCTCTGCAACTCGAGCACCCGCTGTTGGTCGCCACGGAGCGCGACACCAATCTCTCCGAACCTTTGCATGAACGCGGCAAAATCCGCATTCATCAGTGGCGGAACATGGCCAAAGGTGTCGTGAAACATATCGGGCTCCTCCAAATAGTCCAGTTGCTCGGGCTTCCTCACCCAAGTGGATGTGCAGAACCGGCGCTGAGCCAACAAGGCAAAAAAGTCGTCTACAGGAATCAACCCCGGCACAATTTCCAAGCCCCATCCCGTCGTCCGCCCCAACTCTTCCGACATGCGCTCCACACGGGGAATCTCCTTTTCGGTCAAGGAGGACATGATGTCCAATGCCTGGAGATAAAGCTTTGCGGCTTTGTCTTCAAGCAAAAGGCGTTGACGGCCATACAACGTGGCCCACGTCTCGTGCTGAACCGAGGAATATTGAGACTGAAACAAAGACGCGTTCATGGTGAATTCGAATGGAGGTCGTTTCATCTGTCATCCCAACACAAGCCGGCGACAGTTTCAGGCTTTACTCCAAAATAAGCCGAGAGGTTACAATGCCCCCATTTAGGGTCCCCCATGCAATCACGTGTGTGCCGTGCGACCATGCGGAAACGTCCACGCGCCAAGGCTGGATTGCGCCACACGCACCCCGTGTGTGCAACACCCCGTCTGGGCCATAAACAGCGTACCGATTCGCACCTTTTGGTGGAGAAAAGGTGACCTCATTCTGTGCTGGGTTTGGATAAGCAGTCGACGGTGCAATGCGCGCACCGTCAATGGGCTCATTGGTCCCCAAGGCCACATCCCCATTGGCAAAAGCGTACTGGCCTTTCCTCAGAAAGGACACCTTGAACACCCCGCTGCCATTGGCTGCTGACCCCATCTGGATTTCGTAATCTGGGTACTCTTGCCAAGGGTCTGCAGGTGAGGCGCGCCACGCAAGAAAGGCGTTGAGCTCGGTCGAACCATAGAGGTCGTTGTCCAGTTCATCTTCGTCCCCTCCGCGGTAGGTAAAGCGTGCGTCGAGCACCATCCCCTCTTCCGGCCAGATTCCATCTATTGTCCAGAAGTGGGTACTGCTGATCTGGTCCATGTAAAAATCAAAGTCAGCCGGCGTTTCGCCTGGCGCACCGTCCGGCGCAGCCCAATGGTGCTCTACGCGAATCAAGGCACTGTCTCCGTCGACGATGGCATCGCAACCAATGCGCATGTCCACCCACGGCAGGTTTTGCAGAGAGCTCGTTCCCGATATCCAATAATCGAGGTCCATCCGGCCTTGATTCAATGCTCCTTCTGCGTTCAGGGCCACGAAAGCAGGCGTCAATGCCGTGACCACTTCTGCCGTGGCATACTGCCCGCTCACCACAATTTGAGCCACTTCTCGGTTGCCCTCTGCGTCCCACACCGTGACGTCCAAAGGCTCGTTGTTGTGGTGATTCTCGCAGGCACGGAGCTTCTGCTGCAAATGCAACGTGGTGATGGCACCTGTGGGCGCGCCCAAACCCGTGGTCGATGCGCTGTCGAGGACCCACGTCGAAAAACCAGGTTGGCGAATGTGGGCGTCGAACCAAGGCGTTACATCCACCCCCGTAGCAGCTTCCCAAGCGGCTTCCAACATGACGTCGTCTAAGGCACCCCCATACTGAGCGGCCAACACCGCCTGACCACCAGAGCGGAACAACTCATCCCCCAAATAATTCCTGAGGTTGTGGGCCACCGAGGCGCCCTTGTTGTAACTGTGACGTCCATAGATCTGAGCATCGGGAATCGGAGACAATGCCCAAAACCCCTCGTCATCGATGTGGGCCTGCTCCAACACAAACAACTGGTTGTCCTTGACCATTTCCACGAACGCTTCCCGGCCACTCAACCCCTCTTCGAAGAGGTGACTCGAATATTCGGCAAACCCCTCTTTGATCCACATGTGGTTGTGCACCCGAGGCGACATCATGTCGCCCCACCAATGGTGTCCCAATTCATGCCCATAAAGGCCCTCGTTCTGAAAATTGGAGCTCTGCAACATGGCCACCGGGTAAGCAATGTTGGTCGGGTGCTCCATGGCTCCCTTTGCCGTGATCACATACCCCACACGCTCCCAAGCATGCGGCCCCCACCAGTCCTCTAGTGCATCGATGCAAACCGGGAGGTCCACAAAACGATTGCGCATCAGCTGCAGATCGCTTGGCTTGGCTGTCAAACGGATGGGAATCTCCCCGTAAACCCCAGTATGGACAGTGTCGAAATCCACATACTGCCCCACGGCAATGGCACTCAAATACGTGGGGATAGGCTGCTGCATGTCAAATACCCTGCGTAGGGTATCTCCTCCCAAGCTGTCGGTTTGAACCAGGTTTCCTTGACCGTGAAAGCGCTTCCCCCCCGCGCTGGTAATGGCATAAGTGTAAGCCGCCCTTTCCTTGAATTGGTCGAAACAGGGATACCATGCTTTGCCATGGTTGGGAGGAATGCTGGTCAGGCCAATTCCCAAGCTGTAGATGTAATCCCCGGTGAGATAGAGTCCTCCCCAATACGGGTCGGTTCCCGGTTGACCGTGGTAATGGACCGTCACCTCTTGTGGACCTTGGCTGACCCACCCTTCGGTTGGAGCTTGCACAAAAATGGAGTCGCCCACCTGATCAAAACCCCAACCAAGACCGTCGAGTTGAAGCGAGTCCACTTCCATCGAGCCCTTGAGGTCGAACCATAAATTCTGCGCGCCCGATTCTGTGGTCTCAAATTCGATGGTGGCCACGCCTGTGATTTGGAGAGAAGATGCCGCAGTTACATCCAATTCCAAACCGTAATGAATCACATCGAAAGAGTCACTTCTAGACAAAGAAGCCGACATGTCAAAGTTGTCCGTAGCCTGCGCGCTGCGTGTTCCTTGGTTGGCCGCAGCGTTTTGCACGTGACGACATCCATGATGCGACAGGTCCCGGGGGAGAGACCGGCGAAGCACAGGAATTTCGGATTGAGCGAAGAGGCCAACAGAAAGCGCCGTCAGCGCCACCATCATCGTAAAGCGAAGCATGCACGGAATTTACACCCTGCCGTTGAGCTGCACCATTTCACCTAATCGCGCTTTTTTCGGCGCCTCTGGCTTTTTCAAAATACCGTTACCTTCTGATGATGATTGGCCAAAGCATACCCACAGCGTTGTTCTGGACGCTCATGATGTGGGTGGGCTCCCCCTTGCTCTTTGCACAACCCATGGACTGCCGTGCCCTGGCCGAATCCGCCACTGCCCCGCTTGGCTCAGAGGCCCCCGTCCCCTCGCAACCCTGGCTGGACTCCATCGCCAAATCGCCCGAAGGCTCTATGATCCCCGCCCATGGTGGCCTGACCCCCCAAGGCATGCCCGTTTGGACTCACCAAGTTCAACGTCGCCAATGCACGGACACAAGCTTGGCCTTCAACGGCTGGGTCAAACACCCGATTCTGAATCCACGCCAACCGCATTGGCCATTGTCTGAGCAACCAGAGAAGGCCACCCTCGACAAATGGGGCCCGCAAACTCGAATGTGCTACCAAAGGTTCGACAACGGCTGGCTCAGAGAGCAAGTAACCTATCACGCCAATGGCCAAGTCCTGCATCACCTGCAAAGGAATGCCCTCGGCCAACGGGTGGGCATTCAGCGCGTTTGGTTCAAACACGGTCTACCCAATTGGATAGAAAATTTCGACTCAAATGGACAGCGACATGGCCGACAACTGCGGTGGAATCCGAACGGTCAGGTGGCACTGGATTTGAACTTTGAACATGGCAAAGCGTTGGATGAGAAAGGGCGACCGATGCCCAAATCCCAACAGAACAGCGGATTTGGATCGGACGGTTGTTGAATCCAATCACTCACCTCCCCACTCCGACCAAACAAACACAACTTGGGCGGCCATGATGAGGAAAAAAGCCACCCCATCCAGGCGCAACATTTTTTCTTGATTGATCCACCTCGCCAATAAGGTGGCCACCACGGGTGTCAAGATGGTGGCTACCCCAACTTTGTATGCAGGCATCATGGCATAGGCGGTGCACAATGCCCACGACGCCAAAGAAACACCAACCCCCATGAGCAAAATCAGGCCAAGGGGCGCCTTGGACAGATGCAGTTTGCGGCCCGCGTGGCGCACATGAAAGAGACATGCGGCCATCAAAACCGCCACTTCTACTGATGCCGCCAAGGTGAACGCATCCACTTCTTGTAAGCTTCGGCCGTATGCGACATACCCTCTACCCCAGCACAACACACCGAGCATGGAAAAAATCAAGCCCAGCGTCACTTCCCTTTTCAAGGTGGCGTTGTGCCGAACCGCTTGAATCAAAAACACCAACAACCCACAGGACGCGAGCACGATGGCCAGGCCAATTGCTTCGGGCATGCGCATCGCTGCACCATTCAACATCCAATCCCAGCAAACCACACTCAAACCCGTCATGTTCACCACGGGAACCACCAGATAGACCGGTGCATTGCGCAGGGCCAGCGAGAACAACACCAATCCCCCAATCCCCGTCGCCATGGGCAAGGCAAACACGCCGAAAGCGGCCTCCCATCCCATTTGAGCGAAGTCCTCGCCTGCTTCTCCAAAAAGGAAGGCGAGAGACAAAAGCAGCACTGCACTCACCGCACTTCGGCCAAGCAAGGCGGTCCACATGGAGGATTGCGCAAGGACCGTTCGCCAAAGCAAATCCAATGCGGCAAACAACAAGGCCGCTGTGATCGCCCAAATCATGGTGAGTCCTGGGTTCGAATCACGCACTCGTCCAAAAACAACCAACTCGCTGAGCCCGACGCAGCATGCCAATCCGGACAAGGACCCGAATTTTTGGCCGTCATTCTCACGTACCTCGCTTGTCGACCCTCTGTGGTCCACTCCCCTTGAATGGTCGCGCGTTGTTGACGGTCATCTCGGTCGAGAACACGTGCGGTGGACGCACTGGCCAACACGTTCCATTGGACACCGTCCATGGACCCTTCCCATACCACTGTCTCGGGCAAGAAAATCCAGGCATCTTGGTAGAGATAGCTCCCCGTTTCGAGAGATGCGATGTTCGAGGCCGCTCCCAAATCCACCGTGATCCGCATGTCCCCACCTTGTCGGGCTTGCCAATTGCCGTCCCGAAAGTCAGCAGTACCCAACCTTCCGTCCACCAAGGCAGTTTCTCCGCCGCCCGTGTACCACGGGCTTGGGGTATACGCCAATTCCACGTCACGAAATACCGCATCGTGTCCATCCAAAGGAACCACCTCTTCCTGGCCCGTCCACGTTCCCCTGCGGCCCACCTCCAGACGCAATGCACCCGGTCCTTTCACAGAAACAGGCACGTCGGCCGTGACCGACTGTCCATTTCCCGTCCACTCCCCTCGACAACGTACACCTCTTCCCTTGACATTGACTGTGGCCAAAAGACCACCTTGATCATCGGCAGAAGTGGTCAAACTAAACGGAGGCGACTCCAAACCATAGGCCACGCCCAAGGCGTCCAATCGATTGTAATGGTGATCCAAGCGGCGTAAAAAATCCGCAAAGGCCCCGGGCCTACCCGTGAACCCGCGGCCACTCCAAAACACTTCGGCCAAAGCTGTTAACCTCGGGTAAATCTTGGACTCCACCCGCTCCTGCGGAGCATGTTCGGTCCACATGTTGCCCTCGCCGCCCAAAATCCGTCCGGGACCGTGGGCCAAAGAGTCGGGCACAGGCTCAAACGCATATGCCTCTTCCATGTCGGTGCTTCGCAAAGGGTAGTCCAAATAACAATGGCTCGTTGGGGACACAATCACTTCTGCACCCAAGTGCACCGCTTCGGCGGCACCACCCATGCCGCGCCAACTTTGGACCGCAGCGCCCTCCGGCAACCCCCCTTCGAGAATTTCATCCCAACCAATGATGGTCTTGCCCTTGGTCGCCAAATGCGCACCCATTCTTCCAATGAACCAACGCTGCAACTCTTCCTCGTTGGCCAAGCCCTCCTCCTGCATCCGCTTTTGGCACTTGGGGCATTGACTCCATCGCACCTTGGGCGCTTCATCGCCTCCAATGTGAATGCGCGGACCGGGAAAAAGGCGCACCACCTCTTCCAACACCGTCTCCAAAAACTCAAACGTGCCCTCGTTTCCCGCGCAGTATATGTCCTTGAACACCCCCCAACGATGGGGTACCTCCACGCTGTCCCCTGAACACCCCAATTCTGGATAAGCCGCCAATGCCGCAGAACTGTGTCCTGGCATCTCAATCTCAGGAATGACTTCAATGTGTCGCGCCGCAGCGTACGACACCACCTTTTGAATGTCGCTCGCGCTGTACACGCCACCGTGCTGCGCTCCATCGGCTTCGGTTCGCCATGCGCCTACTTGGGCCAATTCGGGCAAAGCGGGCACATCGATTCTCCATCCTTGGTCTTCGGTCAAGTGCCAATGCAACACATTCATGCCATGCAAGGCCAGATTGTCGATTTGCTTGAGGACGAAATCGACCGCCTGAAAATGTCGACATCCATCCAGCAACAGGCCCCTGTGCTCTAAATCGGGCGCATCCTGAACCGAACATGACGGAATGGAGAATCCACTGGCGCATCCTGTTTCGCAGGCTACAGGGCACATTTTCCGCAGGGTCATCCACCCCCGGAACAGACCGGCTTCTGTGGAGGCTTGAATCACAACGCCTGAAGGAGAAATCTGGAGGTGATAGGCCTCTTGCCCCGAGATGGACGCCTCCAATTCAAAGCGAACACCGGGGTCAGCATTGTCTACCCGCTCAATGCCCGCGGCCTCAAACCAAGACGCAACAACATCCCCTTCATTGGACCAAGTTTCCGGCCAAACGAGGCTTACCTGCCCTCGACACATCCAATAACCACTGGCTTTTTCCAGACTTTTGGGCGCAGGAATAAGGCCGTCTAAACTTCCTTGCAACAAGGGCTCAGGAGAGCACGAAGCAAAAAACCACAAGGCCAAAAGCCCGCTGATTGGCCAAAAGGACAACTGTTGCTTCATGGCCTCAAGGTCGTTCAACCTTGCGCACCGATTGCACCAGCGCCTCGACTTCCTTGGCATCGACTTGACTTCTTTGCGAATCAAACAGCCCCTGATGGGACGTTCCTTTCTCCGTTCGACGGCAACTTGCGTGAACACCCTCTACTCCGCAACGAAGCAAGGCTTCCACATGGGCGGGCTTCACTCCGGCGCCGGCCACAACCTCCAACCCTTGTTGGACCATCGCCTGAATCTGCGCCAAACCCTCGTGTGCCTTGGCCTTGCCTCCACTGGTGAGTGCGGTTCGAACCCCGCAATCGAGCAGGGTTTGGATCGCCTGGGCGCCCGCATCCGCCTCGTCCACTGCGCGATGGAACACCAAGTGCTCCATTCCAATCTGCCGTTCAAAGGCAGCCAAAAACGCCACATCTATGGTGCCCTGAGGCGTCAGACCTCCTGTGACAACACGATCGACACCCAAACCCAGTAGGTCTTCCGCCTCCAACAACATGGCTCGTTTTTCCTTCTGGGTATAGACAAAATCGCCCTCCCTCGGGCGCACAAGTACGCGCATTCCCAGCCCTACTGACCGGGCTTCTTGCAGGGCCACGACAATCAGTCCACGTCCAGGGGTCAACCCTCCTGAAGGCAGGTGGGTGCAGAATTCAACACGGTCCGCCCCTCCCTTGGCTGCCGATGCGACATCCTCGGGAGTAGAGGCCACAACCTCCACACGAACCGTGTTCAACGCCATTAGGCCGATACAGCCTCTGCAAACAGGGGCAACTGAGACATGCGGGCCTTGACCGCGTCTCCCACTTTGGAAATCACTTCGGGGTTCTCCGCATTGCACATCACCTCGTCCATCCAACCGACCAATTGATCCATATCAGACTCCACCATTCCACGGGTTGTGACCGCTGGTGTTCCCACGCGAAGACCGGAGGTCACGAATGGACTGCGGGTGTCAAACGGCACCATGTTCTTGTTGACTGTGATGTGCGCTGCACCCAACGCTGCATCTGCGGCCTTTCCGGTGATGTCCTTGTTGCGCAGGTCAATCAGCATCAAGTGATTGTCTGTTCCTCCACTGATCAAGTCGTACCCACGGTCGGTAAAGGCCTTGGCCATCGCTTGCGCATTGCTGACCACTTGTTGGGTGTATGCCTTGTAGCCCGGCTCAAGTGCCTCGCCAAAGGCCACAGCCTTGGCTGCGATCACGTGTTCTAAAGGACCGCCCTGCATGCCCGGGAAGACAGCGCTATCCAGCAAAGAAGACAGCTTGCGGACCGTGCCCTTTTGAGTGGTCAAGCCCCATGGATTCTCCATGTCTTTGCCCACCATGATGATGCCCCCACGCGGGCCGCGAAGTGTTTTGTGCGTGGTCGACGTGACGATGTGACAATGCGGCATTGGGTCGTTCAACAAGCCTGTCGCAATCAATCCTGCCGGATGACTGATGTCGGCTAAAAGCAAAGCGCCTACGCTGTCTGCAATCTCCCGAAAACGGGCATAGTCCCAATCTCGGCTGTAAGCCGATGCTCCACAGATGAGCAATTTGGGCTGCTCCCGCTCGGCCGTCTCGGCCACCTTGTCCATGTCGATTGTACCGGACTCTTCCTCTACCCCATAAAAAACAGGGTCGTAGAGCTTGCCGGAATAGTTGACCGGAGAGCCGTGGGTCAAATGACCCCCATGCGCCAAATCAAAGCCCATGATTTTGTCGCCCGGCTTGAGGCAAGCCAACATGACCGCACTGTTGGCGTTGGCGCCACTGTGGGGTTGGACATTGGCCCACTGCGCCCCAAAAAGAGCGCACAAGCGCTGGCGAGCCAGGTCCTCGACCTCATCCACAACGGCACATCCGCCATAATACCGCTTTCCAGGAAGTCCCTCGGCGTACTTGTTGGTCAGCACCGAACCTTGGGCCTCCATGACCTGGTTGCTGGCGTAATTCTCCGAGGCAATCAACTCCACACCGTGGGTCTGGCGCACCTGCTCCTGTTGAATCAAATCGGCAATGACGGAATCGCGCATGTTTTCTTATTGAGACTTCGAAATTAAGCGTCCTTTCGGGCTGGAGATGCACCTGGTGAACAAATCCTGTGTCGAAGTGCATCAATGGCCATTTGAGGCCACATCAAAGCAGAATGCCCCACCCAAATGACAACGCCATTCGAGCGGGGCATTCCCGTTGTTTAGGACAGATTACTCGACCTCGACGTGAAAACCGGTGTGCATCTCTACACCGCTTCCGTCTGTCGCCTCCATCTCGAAATGATACTCTCCAACCTCCGCGTCGGCAGGAACGGCAACTTGCAAGGCGAAAGCCAATGAAGTCTCACCAGCCACAACCAGAGATTCTGACCAAACGACTGTTTCGTCTGATTCGCGAATCAAAAGCACTGCGGCCTCCGCAATTCCATCGGCGTCGGCCACGGTTCCTTCGACAGCCACTTCAGCACCGGGGGCCCACATGGGCTCTCCTTCCCAAGTCGCTGGGTCGACACCGTCCACACTTTGCAAAGTGAACTCTGGAATGTGATCATTCTCAACGTGGAGCAAGGTGATCACATCGGGAGCGGCATTCCCTTCGGCGTCCACAACGGACACCACGAGATCCCAAACACCACGGGCTTCGAGTGGGACATCAAACGAGAATGACTCCTCGGCTTTGGTTCCACTCAAGTCGCGGGTTTCCAAAACTGCCCAATCAGTGCCTGAATTCAGCACAAACCCTTCTTCTTCACCTTCTTCATGCTCATGGCCTTCTGCAGAATGCAAGTCCCAGCGGACCTCACCCAATTCTGTGTCGTCACAAAAAGCATCGTGAACCGATACACTTGATCCAGCTTCTACTTCGATTTCATCGAACAACACACTGGGCAAACCCGTCACGTTGTCTGAATCACAAATGGTGGGCACTTCCGTGTCCGTGGTTCCACAAGAGGCCAGTCCAAAAGCGGCCACAGCCACGGTCAAAACGTTGTAAATCTTCATCTGATAAAAGTTAAATTGTTGTTGTTGTTGTTGTTGTTTCATTCATGGTGTTGAGCAGCATCTCCTCCCTTTACATCCACTGTAAATCGAAGGGATGCCCAACGCCCCTGGGCCACCAATCCCAAGGCGCGATACGCACTAACGTGGTCGAGCCACGCCGCATTCATCACATTGTCTACTTCCAATTCGAGGGCACACCTCGGCCAATCCCAGCTCAACTGGATTCCCCACAACGAGGCACCCGGCGTTGCCGCTTCATTCCGAGCCGTGATCCGCGCTTCGGCCAGCCATCTGTGCTTCAAGCCAAGCCTTCCATGCTCGCCAAATTGGCGCTCCAAAACACTGCGCAAATCCGCTGGAGAAGTAAACGGAAGGCCCAGCCCAGTTTCCAATGCCCATTGACCTAGCAAAGCCAACGAATTCCGGAAAACCCATTGGTTCCATTCCACAGTCCACTCCCCCTCCATTCCTGCACGAAAGGCATCCTTGGCTTGGAAAGCGTAGATCTGTCCAGCATGCGCGATGGGAGCAAACTCAGCACGAGGCGTCAAATGAATGAAGCCCTTGTGCAAGGCTGAAAAGCCACGTAAATCCCAAGAAGAACGGAAAGCCGTCGCCTTGCCCAGTTTCGTCAATTGCCATCTCAATTCCGCCGTCTGCTCAGGCAAAAGCTCGGGGTTGCCCTGTTCAAATCGGAAAGTGCCATGGTGGATGCCATTGGCCGCCAACGCATAGCTACTGGGCGCCCGCGAATGCAGCGCCAACGTCCAACTTCCCCGAAGGTGAGGGTGCAAGGCCAAGGGGTGATGCCAACTCAAGGCCCCACCCGGGAAGACCCGACGGAAAACACGGGTTCTGGTGTCCAGCCCCACTTGGTTGCCCTCTGCGTTGTATAAAGGCTCCGAATGGGCGTCATGCTCGGCGCGAATCACATCGAATCGGAACCCAATGCGTCCCTGTCCTTGCTGACGCTCTCCAACCCAAGACACCCGATGACGGCTGTGGTTTGGCAGGAGAAACTCCCAGCCTAGAGTTTGACCGTCCAGCGCTTCGACTTGGATTCCAAAAGCACTCCTTTGGCGCTCCCATTTGCTTTCGGCAAAGAGGTGATTCTCCCCCAAAGAGAGGCTTAAGTCATTGTCTGGCTCAGGCCCAAAACCATGCGCATGCGGCGGCGCATACTCCGATCTCATGTGCCTAGAAAGAGACAACCGCACCGTTCTTAGGTGCCGCCCTTCATGGCGCCACTTACCATGCAATTGCATGCGTTGCGCATCCTGCAATGGGAGTTCCCACGTTCTGGTGTTGTCGTCCTGTTCAAGGTCACTTTGATCCGGAACACCAATGATGCCCGGAAACAACCCTTGCCTTACCCGAGCCAAGCGAAGTTCGATTGATCCTGTATGCCCCCCTTCTCCGACCCACTGCATCCCCGCCACGCCATGGACCCCTTGGCCCGAAGTATTGGGCAAACGAGGCGCAGAAAGAACAAACTGACGGCCGATGTATTGAAACGAAGATTGAGCCACATTGCGGTTGCCGTGTTGGCTCCAAGTCCCCCCTGCATGCCATTGTATGGCGCCTTGACGACTTCGATGAAGCACATGGATTCGCGCGGCTTGATCGCCAAACCGGAAGCGACTGCCTGCTTGAGTTCGGAATCCATCTCCCGGCAAAACCCCAATGGAAGACAGCCGAACTGCACCGCCCATGGCCTCCGGTCCAAGCCAAACATGACCCCCTCCTGGCACGGCTTCAACCCCGTCATAAAGCGCTGCATCAACCAAGACACCATGGTCTGCCCCCCAACGGCCGCCGACCTGTGGCACTCCATTCTCCAACACCGCAACCCGCGAACCGACCAACCCGCGAAAGACAGGCTGAATCAATCCAGCACCCAAGTCTAGACCACGCAGCCCCGACACCGACTCCAACGTAGCGAGCACATCCCCCGTGGAGCGCGCCTGAATGCCCTCCGGTTCCTCGTCCACCGAAAAACCCGCTACCTCCGCTTGAGACAGCGACACTGTTAACGGAAGGAGTTCAACGTCCACATGAGCGCGCCCGTTCACCTGAATCACCGTGACTTGGTGCCCATGCGAGACCACACTCAGCGAATCGATTTCAACGGCGCAGGCCACTTCAAAGTGACCTGCGTCATCCACAAAAACCGTGGTGCCACAAGGCCAAGCTTGAACAGCTGCCGATGCGCAAGGTGTCAAGAAATTAGTGTGGTAGACATGGCCATGAACCCACGTTTCAGACTGCGCCAGGGCCAACGAGAATGTCGACAACCAAAGACAGAGTGCACCTCCGGCACAGCGCCGAAGGTGAAGAAACGAGGGATGAACCCGCCCACCCACCAAAGTGGAGAGGGAAAACATTCAAAAAGAAAAGGGATTGAAACTCAGACGATCACGCCTGAACTCGGGGGGCCCCTCCGAGGGTGGTCGCTGTTGACCACACCCGCATCGAAAGCGGGAGATGTTCGACCCAATGTGGATTGAACAAAGTGAAAGGTGAGCAAAGGCAATTCACCAGAAACTCGACCTTCTTCTACTGGGGCCCACTGCCAATCGCAAAGATCGCATGCATCCGATGCAGCGAAAGCGGCATCTTGTTCGTGGTCATCTCCCGATGGAGTCTGGTGCGCATGATGCGAACACCCCTGCCCGTCGTGGTGCGCCAACAAGTGGTGCGTGATTGTGTGGTGCACATGCAGGCACGGTGCAAGGCCCCAAAGGACCAAAAACACCACCCCACCAAGTTGTTGCAACCGACGCATTTCGCCCGCAAAGTTAGGTGCCGGGCTCCCTTTGTGTTCCCCCATCTGTGCCTCTAATGGAGATTTCGGTGCCAAAATGGTGTCCGACAGAGGATTCCGAGCGAATTTCGCGCCTTCAAATTGAACGGCACCCCATGAGCGGACTCCGAAACGTTGCGATCATCGCACACGTCGACCACGGCAAGACCACCTTGGTCGACAAGATCATCCACCACTGCAACGTCATTGATCCGCGCAAAGCGACCGGTGACTTGATCCTTGACAGCAATGACCTGGAGCGCGAGCGTGGCATTACCATTCTCTCCAAGAATGTATCGGCGACCTACAAGGATGTCAAAATCAACCTGATTGACACTCCAGGTCACGCCGACTTCGGTGGCGAGGTAGAGCGGGTATTGAAAATGGCAGATGCCGTTTTGCTTTTGGTGGACGCCTTCGAAGGCCCCATGCCGCAAACGCGCTTTGTTCTGAGCAAAGCACTCGATTTGGGCCTTCCTCCAATTGTGGTGGTCAACAAGGTTGACAAAGAGAATTGCACCCCTGACTTGGTCCAAGAGCAAGTCTTTGACCTCATGTTTAACCTCGGTGCCACCGAAGATCAATTGGACTTTGCCACCGTTTATGGTTCAGCCAAAATGGGCTGGATGGGCAGCGATTGGGAAAACCCCAGCGACGACATGTCCTTTTTGATGGACACCATTCTCGAACAGGTCCCGGAGGCACCTTATGTAGAAGGCACACCACAACTGCAAATCACCTCTTTGGATTACAGCCGGTTCACAGGAAGAATTGCCATTGGCCGTCTTTTCCGTGGCGATTTGCATGCCAACCGAGACTACGCCTTGGTGACCGTCGACGGCACCCGGAAGGTCAGGGCCAAAGAGCTCTTCGTCTTTAATGGCCTTGGCAAGGAAAAAGTGGACACAGTCCGGGCGGGAGACCTCTGCGCCATTACCGGCATTGAGGACTTCGAAATTGGAGACACCCTGAGCGACCTGGAGAAGCCGGAAGCCATGGAGCGCATCGCAGTGGACGAGCCGACCATGAGTTTGCTCTTTACGATCAATACCTCTCCTTTTCTCGGGAAGGATGGTGAATACTTGACCAGCCGCCACATCCGCGAGCGCTTGGACCAAGAATTGCAAAAGAACTTGGCTCTGCGCGTCGAGCCTACTGACAGCGAGGACAAATGGACCGTCTATGGACGTGGCATTTTGCACTTGTCCGTTCTGATTGAGACCATGCGTCGTGAGGGCTACGAACTTCAAGTGGGCAAGCCACAGGTCATGTTCAAGGATGTCGATGAGGTTCGCCACGAACCCTTCGAACACTTGGTGATTGACGTTCCCGAAGGCAATGCAGGCAAGGCCACCGAACTGGTGATGATGCGAAAGGGAATGCTCCAAGTCATGGAGGCCAAGGGAGACATTCAACACATGGAATTCCGCATTCCATCTCGCGGATTGATTGGACTCCGAAACCAAATTTTGACCGCCACCCAAGGCGAAGCGGTCATGACACACCGCTTCGAGGAATACGGCCCCTTCGCAGGAGAATTAGAAACCCGTCAAACTGGTTCTTTGGTCAGCATGGACACAGGCCAAGCCCGGGCCTTTGAAATTGACCGCCTCCAAGACCGAGGCATCTTCTACATTGACCCAGGCGAAGAGATCTACAAAGGACAAGTTGTGGGTGAATGTGCCCGGGACAAAGACATGGAGCTAAACCTCATTCGGGGAAAAAAGCTGACCAACATGCGCGCTTCAGGAAGTGATAAAGGCCTCAGAATCGCACCGGCCAAAAAGATGTCCTTGGAAGAATATCTGGAGTGGATTGCAGACGACGAATACCTCGAGGTCACACCCGGCGGATTGCGGGTTCGTAAGATCCCTTGAGTCACTCACGGCCACAGGTTAACCAATTGAGGGAATTCCCCCAACAAGACATCCCTCTTGTCTCCTACCTTGCGCTCACATGACGGAAGCTCAATTCGAATTGCCCACGGTCCGGTTTAGCCGTGACTCCACTGGTTTTGCCAAAACCCTTCGCAGCAGGGTGGACGCCCATTTCAAGGAAAAGGGAATCCATAAGAAAGGGGATGGCCGCATGCTCTTCAAAACCATTGTACTTGTGGGCACCTATTTTGGTTGCCTGGCGTTAATCAGCACGGGTGCAACCGGCGGCGGTTGGGCCTTTTGGGCTACCCAAGTGGTCATGGGACTCGGTTTGGCTGGAATCGGCATGGCCGTGATGCACGATGGCAACCACGGAGCGGCGAGCCAGAACAAAATGATCAATCGTTTCGTAGGCGGTGTACTCGAGATGGTGGGTGGAAGCAGTGTCATGTGGCAGATCCAACACAACGTTCTCCACCACACATTCACCAACATTGATGGATTGGACGAAGACATCAACCCAGGTCCGCTTCTCCGTTTTTCTCCGCAAAAGCCGCTGAAGCCCTGGCACAGATTCCAACACTTTTACGCTTGGTTCTTCTACGGCTTGATGACGCTGGTGTGGGTCACGTTTAAAGACTACGTCGCCCTGAACCGGTACAAGAAGTTAGGCCTCCTCGAAAAAATGGGGAAGTCCTACAACAAGTTGTTCTTCAACATGACCCTCTCCAAAGTACTCTACTACCCTGTGATGGTGGGACTCCCCCTTGCTTTCAGTGGTTTGGGAGCAGGCCAAGTCATCTTGGGTTGGTTGCTGATGCATTTCATCGGAGGCTTAACGTTGGCGCTTGTCTTCCAACCCGCCCACGTGATGGAGGATCACAATTACCCACTCGCGGAAAAGGGATTTGTGATTGAAGACGATCCTTTGAGTCATCAGTTGAAAACCACCTCCAACTTTGGAACCAAAAGTCGCCTGCTGACTTGGTACAGTGGCGGTTTGAATCACCAAATTGAACACCACCTCTTCCCCAACATCTGCCACGTTCACTACAGAGACATTTCGCCCATTGTGCGCAAAACAGCAGAGGAATTTGGATTGCCATATCGCTCAAGCACCACTTTCGTGGATGCGGTGAAGTTGCACACCCAACAGCTCAAACAGTTGGGCAGAACGGCTCCGTCTGTGGCGTAATACAACGGATTCAAAAACGAAATCAATCCGGTCTCCTATCAGGGGCCGGATTTTTTTTACATCCAGAAAAGGAGCTCAAAGCCGAGCAACCGGGTCATGCACGGCGCATTCTGAGTGGCCTCGAAAAGGTCGTCATCGAACCCCTCCCCGCCTTGTACAACAGAACGCCCTAACCCAAGGTGCGCACTGATGGTCAACCGAGCGTCCAATCGACATTCAGCACCAACCAAAGCGCGCCAGTCTGTTCTAATCCAAGACATGCTGCCAGAAGGGGGCATGTGATCGAGAGGGGCCTTCTTAAAAGATTCACCTGCCAATTCAACCCCAAACAATTCAGACCAACGCTGACCTCGTCTGGCCCTTGGCAATACCCGCAATCCTAGACTGTATTGCATGGCAGACGCAAAATGCTCAGGTCGTGGACGGAAATGAATGCCCTGTTCAGTCTCCGACGAAGACAAGACACCCAAGCCTGCGTGCAGTCGAAACTCGTCTTGAAGAACAACAGCTGCGTGCACGTTCTTCCAACCCGATGCCCACAAGGATGCATCCACGCCCAAACCCACAGATTTCCCCTGGGCTTGCACCGACGACATCCACAAAAGACATCCCAACAACACACTGATTCTTGACGCTAACACGCCCTTAAGTTAAGCCAATGTTAACACAACGTCAAGCAAATTCAGGAAAATATACATTTATCTAGGATTACATATCATATATCGAGTATATTAACTAATGTGTCGACAAGAAGCCTCAGGGAGACATCTTCCAAAAAGACCGGCCTTTCCAAGCATTGGATTGCAGAAGGCGTGATGGACGCTGAATACAAGGAGTATGTCCTTCTCGCATGGCTCCAAAAGCTGAAGGCCGAGTTTAAAAACACAAGGCTCTACCCCGCACTTTCCGACATCATTTGCAAGCACAAGGAGCTCAAACACCTGCAGCACGAGTTGACATCAGCCCAGGAAAGGTCACCGCTCACAGGATTGGATTTCCACCGCATGCGGGCACTTCGGGCGCCCCAGTCTCATCAACCTGAGTTAGAATCATATTTGGCTGAGCTCATCCAACGTGCCTTGCCGCATTTGCGTTTGGCCATTGAAGAGGGTAAAGCCCTGTATGATTTAATTGAGTCCCAACTCAAATTCACCCCAGTGGGCGTCCAACCTTTTCATGTTGCCGAAGGATATCTCTTGGTCACCATTGGTGCCCAAAACCAAAGACATCTGCAAGCTTTTCGCTATTCAAAATCCAAAGTCATCCGACACGACGACACGTTTCTGGAGCTGCGCCTCAGGCGCATAGAATCTCGACACTTGTCCCGACTCGAACAGCCAGAACACGTGAAGTGGTCCCTGATACACAGGCACAAGGATCTTCCTCAGCCTGCCACCTATCATGCGCACTTAGATCAAAGCATTCCCGTGCAACAGACATTGCTGCCCATTGCGCGACGGAAGTTGCTTCAAGAAATCTCTGCCGAACGTCTTACTTGACAATCGTCACTTTGATGGCAGAAGGTCCTTTGTGACTCATCTCCACTTCAAAGGTCACTTTGTTCCCCTGCTCCACTTCTTCCTTCATGTTGGTCACGTGGGCGAAAATGCTTTCACCACTGTTGATGTCACGAATGAAGCCGAAGCCTTTGTCGGGGTTGAACATGGTCACCTTTCCATGGCGGGTTTTGTCCACCGGCTCCATGTCCTCATCCTTGGGAACACTGATTTGGATGTCTTCGAGGTTAATCTCTTCACGCTCCATTGGATCTGGCGGCGTGTCTACGATTCTGCCCAATTCATCGACATAGGCAATCATGTCAGGACTGTCCAAAGTGCGCTTGTTGCCTTTGGCTTCCTGCTTCTTCGCCTCCTTCTCTTTTTTCTTCTTCGCGCGTTTCGCTTCTCGCTCACGCTTCCCGAACGTTTCTTGTGATCGTCCCAAATCAGTGTGTTTTGCGCAAATGTAGCTGTTCCGTTGCGCTTAGACGCCCGCAAGCCCTGAGTTTGTCCACGAAAACCAAACGCCTAGCCAAAGACAAGCCTACAGGACTTGCTCAATTTTCCAAACGCGTTCACGAAACACCACCTCCGAGCCCGCACTGTGGCCCGCCATGGCCACTGCGAGCGGAGCATCTGCAGAAATGGCCTGCAATTTCCCCAACTCCGGGTCCGTGAAACCGCCAAAGGGCACACCCAAAAGAAACCCCCCGCCTTTGACCAAAACCAAGGCACCAGGGCCAATTGTGGTCCGTTCTGCATCCATGTCCAGTCGCTGAAAAGTCGACAACATGGCTTCGGTTCTCGCGAGGCGTTGCCCAGCCTGCTCCATTTCGAGGTGGACCATGGCACGGCCCGTTTCATGTTTGTCCCCGGCTGTGCTTTTGGTCTCCTTTGTGAGGCTCTTGGCCAGAGCATCCCATTCCGCTTTGGCCCGGTCGTGAGCCGCCATCAAAGCTGCCTTAAGTGCTGCAATGGTGGTGGATTTTTTAACGGTCATCTGAGCAAAACCCGCCAAGTGTTCTCCACTTGCACCAACTCGCAGGCAAAGCTCGCCGCGGTGGGAAACTCGACCTTGACCTCCAACATGTCTTCCGACAATCGCTCCGCCCTCATCTGGCTGTTGGGCCATTCTGCGATGCGCAGTTTTGCCTGCACAGCTCTTCGCTCCGGCAACATTGCACTGGAACTCAAGAACAGCTCTACCTCGTTTCTGTACCCGGCGAATCGAGGACGCGCAGCCTGTGCCACCCAAGCCTCTGCCTCTTCCCAAGACCGCGCATCCAAGGCCATCATGTAGGCTTTCACCATTTCAATCGACTCTAAGTCAAGGGCAACAATCCCCGTGGAGACACGCCAGTTGTGTTCATGTTGACGCAAGGTCAAAAACTGATAAGACCGGCCATCCGGATCCACCCGAACGCGATAACTGCCATCGTCCTTCTGCTGGCACGTGTAATTGGAAACCTCCAACCTCTTTAAATCACGCTCGGTCTCTTTTTTATGTCGCGCCTGAACTTCTTCCGGCAACGCCATTAAGGTGGTTTTTAGTTTCATGGCCGACCACTCCTGCCATTCCATCCATGCCTTTTGCTCCTGGGGCATCACATGCGCAACCGCCTGCTCCAGATTGGACTCCAGGCGCGATTTCAAAAATGCATTGGACACCGCTGCCCACCCATCGGGACATACATCCACGTCCTGCGCCGACGAGCGCAGTCCAAAGGGCAAGAACAAGAGCGCCGAAAAACACCACTGGCTTAGAAGCAACCGCATCTCTCAAAAATGCGAGAAAATGTGCAGTTCTCCCAAGGACGATTCACAACAAGGAGCAACACCGTGCAACGGTCAGCGTACTTTCCATGTTCAAAAAGTGTGCACTCCATTGTCACAACTGGAACGAAGACAGTGTAATACAAGTACTCCCCAAACGACAACACAACCTCATATGAGACCTTTTGCCTTCGCCCTCCTGTTTCTCGCAACACTTAGCCCCTCTCTTTCTTGGGGTCAGAATGATTGTCTGAACGAAGCCCTTGTAGTCGTGAATACGGACGTCTGGGCGAACGAGTTGTCTTGGAGCATCGTGAACAGCGCCAACGAAGTTGTGGCTTCTGGTGCCGACTACCAGAATGGCAGCGAAGAGGTGACCGCGGTATGCCTCGAAGATTCCTGCTATACTTTACTGTTGTTTGACAGCTTTGGTGACGGCTGGAATGGCGCGAGCATCTCGGTCAACTTTGAAGATGCAGGGGTCATGATTGGCCCACTCACTATGAATACAGGCGGAGAGGCCGCCTTTGCCATTGGCATTTCTCCTGAATGCAACGGCGTCTCTTTAGACAATCCCGACGACAACAATGGTGGCAATTCCATTTGGGGATGTACCGACGTACTGTCTCCCAATTACAACCCGGACGCGACCATCGACGATGGTTCGTGCATTTCCGATTGTGAGTGTCCAGAAGTCGATGACCCCGTTTGCGGCTACAACCCGTTCACCGGTGAAGTACAAACCTTTGGCAACCTCTGCGAGCTGGAGTGTTTGGGCGCTTACCTCCAATGGGAAGGCGATTGCAACGAAGTGCCTGTCTATGGTTGCCAGGACCCTGAAGCCTTGAATTTCGACCCCGCCGCAACCAGCGACAGCGGAAACTGTGTTTACTTGCCCGAATGCGGCGACCTGAATTTTGTGAGCCTCTCCTCGACTTCCGTTGTGGACTCCATCTTCGGAGGCTTTGCCGCACAAGGACAGTTCACCGGCCAAGACGGCAACCCGGTTGCACTCACCACACTCTATGACAATGATGGCGCATACACCGCTTTCGGGTGCATGGACGACGGATGCTACAACTTCGTGGTATTGAGCAATGGTTGGTACGGCGGCAGCATTTCCGTTTCGGTCAACGGCGCGTTCGATTCCAGCTATGCGTTAGACTCCACTGCTAACTACGGTTTATTTGCATTTGGTCTCGGCGTAGACGATTGTGAAACCTTTATTCCGGGTTGCACCGATCCTGAAGCGTCAAACTACTTTGCCGAAGCCACGGAAGACGACGGCTCCTGCATTTATCCGATCAGCTGCAACGACGGCGAATTGCCCGCCCAATTGTACATCTGCACCTTTTCCGATGGAGACGAGGTGGCCCTTTCCATAGAAGACAGCGAGGGCAATGTGATCTTTGCACAAGCCGGGTTCCCGAACTTGACCATTGATTACTTAGACATCTGCCTGGACCCCGAAGAGTGCTACACCGCCACCATGTCGAACATCGGCGGCGGAGACTCTTGGAACGGTGGCTACTTCTGGATTGAGTCCGCCAATTTCGAATGGGTCAACGGTGCACTTAACGGCGCCTCTGACGAAATTCTCGGCTTCGGCACCGGTGATGGTTGCGACAATGGCTCTTCAGGAGGGGGATCTGGTGGAGGAGACTCCTTGTTTTATGGCTGCACCGATCCCTTGGCGTCCAACTACAACCCCTTCGCCATTGAAGACGACGGCAGTTGCGAGTATCCGCAGACATTGGACTGCACAGGCGAGAATGCCGTTTCCATATGGTACATCAATGGCAACGACCCCTTCTTCAATGAAGTGAGCTGGACAATTCTTGACGACGAGGGCAACCTCATGGCCTTCGGAAACGGAAGCGGACAGGACAACCCGAATGGTGGAGACATCTACTCCATGTGTATGCCGGACGGCTGTTACAGCATTGAGCTTTACGACAGCTGGGGCGATGGCTGGGGTAGTGGCACATTAATGATGACCGCCAACGACACAACCTATGCTTATTCTCTCGATACGACATCCGGTGATTTCGCAGCATACCCTGTGGAATTGGGGGCTGGGTGCAGCGAAGATGAGCCGGGTGCAACAGGTGACGGCATTACCAACGCCAGCATGAGCACTTGGCCAGATTTGGCCAGTTTGACTGTCTACCCTACCCCTTCGGAAGACGTGGTGAACATCGTCGGCAATGGGTTCGACAATGAATCGCCCGTAACCGTTCGCGTGAGAGATGGAATTGGCCGCATCACCGCGGTGAAAACGATGCCAGCCAACGCTGGACAAGCGCGCTGGACGTTAGACGCTTCATCCTGGGCAACGGGCATTTATACCGTGGAAGGCACTCAAAAAGACGTTCGTGCCGTGTCACGCATTGTGGTTACCCGATAAGGGGACTCTAAGCCTCAATTTCTTCACACCCTGCTTTGGATGATGCGTCCGAAGCAGGGTGTGTGTATTTTTGACCTGAACTCTCGCAACTATCCACAATTGTTGAAAACGTCTGTGTTTTCATTGTGAACGAGTTGCCCCCCCCCACCTTTTCTGTTCCAAAAAAAAGCCTCACAATTGTCCTGTCGGCGACGGCACTGCGGCGAAAGCCAAGGTCCTCCTCGGAGGGTTGGGCAACCAACACCATCGGCACCAAAAGAGCTTGCTCTAGCGGTGAGGCGAATGCCACTGACCAGGATCGCGAAGGCGAACCTGATGCCGACCTCGGATTGGAAGGTGCCCTGAAAATGGGCAGGGCGAGAGCCCGGTGGAGCTTGCTCCATCCTGAAAGAAAAGAGGCACTGCAACCCGGCTTGCGCAAGCAAGCGATCTTCAGTGAAACGGGAGCGATGCATGCGAGTGCGCGCACTTCCTTCGGGAAGAGAACAGTGAGAGAGAGCGGGCTTGCCCGTCCGATCTGAGGAAGGCCCAACTTGACTGGCGTCAAAGGGCCGACGCATCTCGGTCAAACGAGGTGTGAACCGAAGGGTTAAGGGACAAACTGCCGTAAGGCGAAGCGCCCCAGTTGGCTTGGACCGGTGTAGGCAACTTCACCGTGTCGACTCCCCTGATTCATTCAGGGGGACCGAGATGACTCAGGTCGTCCGGGTGCCTTCAGGACAAGCGCGAGGTCATCGACCAAGTTTGCCCCGACACCACGAGGTCCGGAATGCCCGTCAAACGGCAAAGCACAGGAACCCCCGTTTACCTGTGAGCCAAACACCTTCGGGTGGTTTGTGCCCGGAAGAATCCGCATCAGAAAGAAAGGACCTCGGTCCCGACTGGAAGATGCGGATTTCTTTTTTCCCTCGCCCCAAGCGCAAGAACAGTGAGCGCACCCGATTCTCCAGAACACCCTGAAGGTTCTTGGATTTCTACTCCTTCAGTCCGAAACCGCCCGCGCCACAACCACGGCCCGCTCGCCTTCGTTTAATCCGTCTGAGCCCCTTCGTTCACACCCAATAGCGGCCATTGCCGCTTGGCAATGCGCTCCAATGGTCCTGGACATGCTTTTTGATGGCACGAGACACAACCACCGACAACGGCTGAATACGTCTCCGCGCTCGGCGTCTGGTTAAACGCGGAAACATGAGAGGAGAACGCCATAGACAGCGGCTGAAACCCGTCAACCAGCATGGTTGAATCGGTGGGCTGCAACGCCAAAAAATTGTACTCCGTGAGTCCCATTCCCGACAAATCCCCTCCCGCAACCAATGCTGCGCGCACATCCTGAAGCTCCAAATCAATGTCGCGCATGGCCTGTGCCAGCTCAGAAGTTCGATTGGGCTGTGCGGGAGCCAAACGCGGAGATCGATCCGTGACCGGTTCTGCAAAATCTGCACAGGAAAGGCCAAACACAGTGACCAACAGTGCAGACAGAATGGTCCAACACGTCGCGTACTTCATTCGTCCTCAATCATCACGCCAGTGGCCATGAAAGCCAACTTCAACTCTGGCTCGGTAATGGCCGCAATCTCTTCTGCTGAGGCTCCTGCGTCCTCCGCAAAGTGCCGGCGCATGTCCACGGTGAGCGTATCATAAAACGCTTCGCCTTCGATCACCGTGCGTTTTCCCTCTGCCCCTTCTGTGGGTACAAAAAAACCGTAATCCAGAAAACGCACAAACACAGTGTCCTCCCCAGAAACCACGTCCATCCAACACCCTTTCTTCGGACAGGTGTTGAGGATTTCGCCCTCGAACCGAACATTGGATCGTCCGGCTTCTGCCAATTGTCCGCGCATCTCTTCGGCCCCCAATGCCCCATCGAGGTCAATCACAGAACCATAAAACATCTGTCCATCGACCGCGTCATCGGCGCCTTGTACCGCCTCAGCTCCACCTCCAGTGCAGCCATGCAACATAAACGAAGACAATAGAATAAGCGCACTCCATGCGCGAGGAAAGGCCGTGTTCATCATGTCGTGAAGTTAAGCTGTGGACCACAATTTCAGCCCGGCTTTGCCTGCGCCAAATCGCCCAATGAATCTTGACTCAAAAGGGAGGACAACCTCCCCCTCGACTTTCAAGCACAAGATCAGAATTTCTCTAAGTGTAGTTCGTACACTTGCATGGCAAACTGAACAGATGAAGCACACCACTTTCTCCATCCCCTCGGTCTTTTTGATGCTCACAATCGGGCTGTTTTCCTGCAGCCCTGCTGGAAAATCACCTGTTCCTAGCAGCAAGTCTGCCTTTGTGGACAGTGTCCTTTCCAGCATGAGTCTTGAAGACAAGGCCGGTGAAATGACCCAGCTTACCCTCGACATGGTATGCGTTGGGGCGCCTTATGCCCTCGAAGAGCCCCATCGTTTGGACACAGCCAAACTTCAGAATGTCCTTGTCGACTTGAAGGTGGGCAGCATTCTCAATTGTGGAGGTCATGCCTACGGACCAGAAAAATGGCACGAGTTGATCGGAGGCATTCAAGAATTTGCTGCTCAGAAAGAAACTGCAATCCCTGTACTGTACGGAATCGATGCCATTCATGGCGCGACCTACACTTCTGGCTCAATTTTGGGCCCCCAACAAATTGGTTTGGCCGCGACATGGGACACCGCCTTGGTCCGGAAGTTTGCCGAGAATGCGGCTCAAGAGGTCACCGCCTCGGGCATTCCTTGGAACTTCTCTCCAGTTCTTGATGTGGCCCGTGATGCGCGTTGGCCCCGTTTTTGGGAAACCTTTGGCGAAGCGCCCAAACTGGTCAGCGACATGGGCGTGGCCATGGTCAAAGGCTATCAAGAAGGCCCGACCCCCATCGCCGCTACACTCAAGCACTATGTGGGATACAGCCGTCCACTCACCGGAAAGGACCGCACGCCCGCATGGATTCCTGAGCGCCAGTTGCGTCAAATCTTTTTGCCACCATTTGCGGCAGCCATCGACGCTGGCGCTGCAAGCATTATGGTCAACAGTGGCGAAATCAACGGCATCCCCGTGCACGTTGACCACCACATTCTCACGGACATCTTGCGCGACGAGCTCCAATTCGACGGCATGGTTGTCACAGATTGGGAGGACATCAAGTATTTGTACAGTCGGCACATGGTCGCCGCCAACCACAAAGACGCCATTGCCATGGCCATCAATGCTGGAATCGACATGAGCATGGTCCCAACGGACACGGAGTTCCCTGTATTACTCGCCGAGCTGGTGAGAGAAGGTCGGGTGCCCATGTCCCGCATGGACGAGAGTGTTCGTCGCATCCTGAACATGAAGTACGACTTGGGTCTGTTCCAAACCGGCGGCCTTCCGCCCTCGATGGAAGCTTATCCAAACCAAGAATCTTTGGAGGGTGGCGCAGTGCGGGCCGCTCTAGAAAGCATCACGCTTCTCAAAAATGAAGGTCAGCACGCGGTCAACGCTGGAGCCCCCATTCTCCCCTTGGGCGGAACGGGACAAATCTTGGTCACAGGCCCTACCGCAAATAGCTTGAATGCACTCAACGGCGGTTGGACGGGAACTTGGCAAGGAACAGACCCCAAATACAACACGCCGGGTTGCCTCACCGCAGTAGAAGGCATGCAAGCGGTCTTTGGGGCCGGCCGCATTTCGTTTGGCGAAGTTGACATGGACTTCACCGACAAGGACATCGCCCGAATCACGCGCAACCTGAGCCCGAGAAACACGCAGTGTGCTGTGGTCTTCCTCGGAGAAATGCCCTACACCGAGGGGGTTGGCAGCGTAGAAGACATTGAGCTCTTCGAAAACCAACAGAACTTGGTCAAAGCCATCCATGCCACAGGAACACCGGTCATCGGCGTGTATGCCGGAGGAAGGCCCCGAACCCTTGCCAGTATTGAGCCCCTCCTCGATGCCTTTGTGATGGCCTATTTGCCAGGCAACTATGGCGCAAGGGCCATCGCGGATGTACTCAGTGGCGATTTTAATCCATCCGGCCGCCTTCCCTTTACGTGGCCGCGCAAAGCATCGGCACACTTGACTTACGACCACAAGCACACGGAGAAGGTGCATTCGGACTTTTCTCTCGACGCCTTCAACCCATTGTACACCTTCGGAAGCGGGCTCTCCTACTCTACTGTAGCCACCAGGGGACTGGAACTCTTAAGCGACAGCACGGTCAAGATGGGCGACAACGTCGTGGTAAAAGTGACCCTCCAGAACACGGGCAATCGCGCGACGACCGAAACGGTGATTCTCTACTCCCAAGACCGTGTTGCGAGCATCACACCTTCTGTAGACGAGCTTAAGGCCTTTAAACAAGTAGTGGTGCCGGCGGGAGCCACCCTCGATGTTGAACTCAGCGTTTCAACACAGGATCTCGGCTTTATCGGCATGGACAATACGTATATCGTCGAACCTGGCGCATTTGGATTGAGGGTGAAAGACCAGGTGGTTGAATTCAATTTGGCACAATAATCAAACCATACATACATCAACATGAAACACCTTTACTCTTTAATTGCCCTGTGTCTGGTGGCAATGGGCGCCAACGCCCAAACCGTGTCTGTGACATGGAACCTGAACATGAACAACGAGACCGTAGCGGCAGAAGGCCCATCGGTGGCCGGTGGTGCTGACTTCGGAACGCCTGGAGACAATCCCATGACCGACGACGATGGCGACGGAATCTATACGTGGACAACAGAAGTTGCTGTTGGTTACACTGGCTTCTACACCTTCACCAACGGCGCTTGTGGCGACTGGTCATGCAAGGAAAACATCGCCGGTCAGGACTGTGCAAACCCCGGGAACTACAACGACCGTTCTTTGGAGAACATCACCGAAGACACCGTGATCAACACCTGCTTCGGGCAATGCTCTACCGACGGAAGCTGCACCGCGTCCAGTGATGTCGATGTCACCTTTCAGGTAGACATGAACAACAGCAGCACCGACGGAGGTGTCTTCATGTTTGGCGGATTCAACGGATGGAACGCAGGAGCCAACCCAATGGACGACTCGGACGGAGACGGCATCTATACCCTGACCTTAACTGCGCCAGCTGGTGGTTTTGAGTGGAAATACCTAGGAGGAGATGGCGAAGAGACCTTCGACCCTGCCGTTGATGGCGCTTGCACCTTGACTTCGGGAGAGTTCACCAACCGCTTCATCTTGATCGAAGGAACAGACAACATCACCTTGGACGTGGTTTGCTTCAACAGCTGTGACGCTTGCGATGCAACCCCTTGTGTGGACCCTGCTTTGATTGACACCACGGCCATTTGCCCATCAATCTTTGCCCCGGTTTGTGGTTGCGACGGTGTGACTTACAACAACGACTGTGAGGCTCAAAACTATGGTGGCGTCACCTCGTGGACGGAAGGCGCATGTTCCAGTGCTTCTATGGTCACCTTCCAGGTGGACATGAGCGATGAAGACATCCTCGGCGCTGTTTACGTGACGGGAAGTTCTGTGGACGGATGGTGCGGAAACTGCGTTGAAATGACCGATACCGACGCCGATGGCATCTACGAAGCCAGCGTAGAGTTGGAATCAGGAGAACATGAATACAAATTCAACAACGGTGGATGGGATGGCACAGAGAACCTCGACACAGACGAGGATGCCGCCTGCACATTGACCACTGTTGATGATGGAGGCACTTTTGTGAACCGTCTCTTGACCCTCAATCCTGGCGACGGTGATGTGACCCTCGACGTGGTGTGCTTCAACAGCTGTGACGCTTGTGAAACCGTTGAGGTACCGAACACTTCTGTCACATTCAATGTGGACATGAGCGAGCAAACCGTGAGCGGAACTGTATACATCGCTGGTGCAACCATCGACAACTGGGCAGGCACAACCGTGGCGCTGGACGATGCCGATGGCGACAACGTTTACTCCGTTACCCTCGAGCTTCCCCAAGGAGACCACGAGTACAAGTACATGATTGGCAGCTGGGACACCAGTGAGCAACTCGATCCTGTAGCCGATGCCGAGTGTACGTTGACCACAGGTGATTTTACCAACCGTTTGCTCACCATTTCTTCAGAGGACACCCTCAACCTCGACGTGGTGTGTTACGAGTCATGCTCAGCATGCGTGGTGGACAACATTGCAGAGGCCAACACCCTTGCATTCAACGTCTTCCCTAGCGTCACCGCTGGCAACTTGACCATCGCTTTCCCTGCTCCTTTAATGGGTGCTGCGCAAATTGAGCTTCGTGACCTTTCCGGTCGCTTGGTGAAGAACACCAACCTGTCAGCAGGCATGACCCAATTGCAAATGGACCTCAGTAGCGAAACTGACGGATTCTACGTGGTTCGCGTGACCACAGGTTCACAAAACGCCACCAAGGTGGTTGTGAAACAACACTAAAACAGAACGAAACAACACCATGAGAATCTTGCTCCTCTTGGCTTGGCTCCTCCCCCTTTCTGGGGTGATGGCCCAGTCCATGGCTGTTACCGGACAGGTGACAGATGCTGATGACGGCACCCCCCTTCCAGGGGTAACCGTCGTCGAAAAGGGAACTTACACCGGTGGCGTGACTGACCTCGATGGTCAGTACACCATCATGGTGAGTTCCCCAGACGCCATCCTCACATTCACCTACATCGGTTACAAAACAACCGACGAAAAGGTGGGGGGGAAATCCACACTCGACCTCACCCTTTCTGCCGACGTGGCCGGATTGGAAGAGGCCATTGTGATTGGATACGGCAATCAGCAGAGGAGCAAGATTTCAGGTGCTGTGGGTACCATTGACTTGAAAGACGCCACCTCCGTGCCCGTTTTGCGCACAGAGCAAGCACTTCAAGGCCGCGCTGCTGGTGTTCAGGTGACCCAGAACTCGGGTCAACCTGGCTCCACCCAGTCCATTCGGATTCGCGGTACAGGTTCATTGAACAATGCAGAACCCTTGTGGGTTGTGGACGGAATTCCCACCGGTGGAATTGACTTCTTGAACCCCTCAGACATCGAGTCCATCTCTTTGCTTAAAGATGCTGCATCCGCAGCCATCTATGGTGCACGTGGTGGAAACGGTGTGATTCTGGTCACCACCAAGAAAGGCGCCAAAGGGCAGCCTGCTCAGGTGACCTACGACACCTATTACGGCATCCAAGAGCCGTGGAAGAAGATGGGACTCCTCAACGCTGAGCAGTACGCCATCCTCATGAACGAAAGCCGCGCATCTGCCGGGCTTGTTCCCTACGCCCAGCTTGCAGACCCAGCAGCCCTCGGCGAAGGCACCGATTGGCAAGACGCACTGTTCCAGCGCGCCCCAATGGTGAATCACAGCTTCAACTTTACCAAGGGTACCGCCACGAGCTCCACCGCCATCGGCGGAAGCCACTTTGCCCAAGACGGCATCATCGGAGGGGAAAAGGGACGCTTTGAGCGCACCACCTTCCGCATCAGCACACAGCAAGACGCTGGAGATCGTTTCCGCCTCGGTCAAACGGTGAACTTCACCCACATCGAGCGCAACGCACTTGCTGAAAACAATGAGTTTGCCACCCCTGTGGTGCGCGCACTCAACATGGACCCCGTCACTGCGGTCTCTCGCCCAGACGGGTCTTACGCCTACTCCGAATTGATCGGAAGCGACATTGCCAACCCCATTAACCAGGTTGAAACCACCCACGACGAGTGGATGACCAATCGATTTGTCGGAAACCTCTTTGGCGAATACGACCTTTCACAAGCGCTGAAGATTCGGTCTTCGGTCAACGTGGACCTCTCTCTTGGTTCTCAAAAAATCTTTTTGCCCTCCTACGATTTGGGCATCGGTGAAAACGATCCCAATCGCCCCGCATACGAGTGGCGCGAAGTCAACGGTCTGATTCGCAACGAAAGCAAGTGGTCCAATTGGCAGTGGGAAAACACCCTCCAATACGACAAGGACCTCAAAAACGGAGACCGCATTCAAGGCATCTTCGGCTATTCCGCTCTGTATGGAAACTACCAAAACATTGGCACCTATCGGGACAGCTTGAACTCCAACACGCCCGAACTGGCCTTCCTCGACAACAGCCTCAACTTTAACGAACAGGCCCCCACCTCCAACGGTGGATTTGGTGAGAGCTCCTACCTCTCCTCGTTTGCGCGGCTTCAGTACGAAATCGGGGACCGTTACTCCTTAAGCGGCACGGTTCGTCGCGATGGTTCCTCCAAATTCGGCACCAACAACCGTTACGGCATTTTCCCCTCGTTGTCTGCCGCATGGAATCTCACAGAGATTCCATGGGTGGTCGAAAAGGACTGGATTGAATTTGCCAAAGTCCGCGCCTCTTGGGGTCGGAATGGAAACGCAGACGGAATTGGAAACTTCGACTTTACTTCTGTGGTCTTCAATGGTCAGAACTACACGTTTGGGCCAGACCAACAACAAGTCAACGGCGCAGGACCTGTCACCACATCTAACCCCGACTTGAAGTGGGAGACCGTGGATCAGTTCAACGCCGGTTTGGACGTAGACCTCTATCGTGGACGATTCAACATCGTATTGGATTACTTCGTCAAAAACACCAACGACATGCTTGCGGTGGTCCCTGTGCCTGGTGTTGTCGGCTTCTTGCCCGCAGCCACCAACGTGGCCTCTGCCCGCAACAAAGGAGTCGAGCTCTCTCTGACCTATCGCGGTGAGAAAGGCGATTGGGACTACGATGTGACAGGGAACCTGAGCGTGATTCGCAACGAAGTGACCGGACTGGGAGAAGGGGGCACCCCCATCAGTACCGGCGGTGTATTCGGCGCAGGAAACGATTTCTCGGCTTACACCGACATCGGCCTGCCCATGGCCGTCTTCTATGGCTATGAAACCGCAGGCATCTTCCAAACCGACGAAGCCGCCACAGCCAATACCGCTCAACCCGATGCGGTCGCAGGCGACGTGATTTTCGTCGACCAAAACGACGATGGCATCTTGGACGAAAACGACAAGACTGTGATTGGCAATCCGCATCCAGACTTCACCTATGGTGTGACCACCAACCTGAAGTGGAAGAACTTCGATGTCAGTCTCTTCATCCAGGGTTCCCACGGAAATGACCTCTTCAACGGCATCTTCCGTTACGACCTGAACACCACCAACCTGCCCATCTCTGCTTTGGAGCGTTGGACAGGCGAAGGTTCCACCAACGAGCACCCCCGCATTACCCACACAGACGCCAACCAAAACAACCGCGTCTCTGATCGGTTCGTGGAGGACGGCTCCTTCCTCCGACTCAAGAACTTGCAGATCGGCTACAACCTGCCGGACCGCATTGTGGAGAAAATGGACATCGGAAAGTTCCGTTTCTATGTCTCCGCAACCAACCTCCTCACGTTCACGAATTATTCTGGATTGGATCCGGAAATCGGATCGCGGGGCACACTCGAAATCGGAATCGACCGCGGCTTCTATCCTGTTGCGCGGAACTTCATCGCTGGCTTGAACGTCACTTTCTAATCTCGGTAAACATGATTCGGAAATTTCTTCCCCTTTTCTTGGTCCCGGTTCTCCTTGTCTCCTGCAAGCAGGATTTCTTAGAACGCACCCCGGTAGTGGGTGCCACCGAGGCGAACTTCTACCAATCTCCTGAGGATGCTTTGAGCGCGACCATCGCCTGCTACAACACCCTGCAGCAAGAGGTCACCAACATTCAAGGTTCATCCGGTCTCAAGCCGCATTTCCGCTGGTACTTCGGAGACGTTATCTCCGACGACACGGACAAAGGCGGATCCGGTGACGGCGACGATCCACAGCTTTACGATTACGAGCGTTTTCAAGGCAACAGCAGCGGTCAAATGCTGCTGGTGGAATGGCAGGTCGCATACCGCGGCATTGCTTATTGCAACCTCGCTTTGCAAAAGCTGCCCGAAATCGACATGGACGAAGATGTTCGCGATGCCTACATAGGCGAAGCCAAGTTCATCCGAGCCTATTGGTACTTTAACCTGGTCACCACCTTTGGCGGTGTCCCTCTCGTTACCGAGCCTTTGGCCTCTTCAGAATACCAGCAAGCCCGTGCATCTGCGGACGAAATTTGGGCGCTCATCAAGGATGACCTCTCAGAGGCCATCGTCACTTTACCCCTGCGCAGCGAGTACAGCCTGAACGCGCTTGGACGCGCTACCCGTGGTTCTGCTCAAGCCCTCTTGACCAAGACCCACGCCTACCTAAACGAGTGGGAAAGCTGCTATTCCGTCTCCGCTGACCTGGTCAACGAAGGTGAATACAGCCTCGACCCCGACTTCGGCAATGTCTTTACCGAGCAAGGTGAAAACGGCCCAGGGTCCATTTGGGAGATCCAGTACATGAATGCCTCTGGCGGAAATTGGGGACAGCAACTGGAAGGCACGTTCTCCAATGTCTTCCAACGTGCAAGGGGCCAATTCAATGGCTTTGGCTTTAACCTGCCAACGCAAGACTTGGTGAATGAGTTTGAAGACGGAGACCCTCGATTGAACTTCTCGCTGTTTCAAGAGGGAGACATCATGGGCGATCGAGGTGAATTCACCCAGGAAGCGACAGGCATGCCGCACCTCTACTACTCACGCAAGTACTTTAACAATGCAGCAGACGAAGCCCCATTCGGTGACCCAGTCCCCAACGGACACACCAATGACAGGGTAATGCGCTACGCAGAAGTGTTGCTTTTCCACGCCGAAGCCTGCTTGAATACAGGCCGCGCTTCCGAAGCAGAAGGCGCACTCGAGACGGTCCGTCGCCGCGCACGTGGTGGCGTGACATACAACCCCATGGACCCCACTGCTGTGCTTCCTTTTGTCCCCGCTGGTGAACTCACCATCGCGCACATTTGGCATGAGCGTCGTGTAGAGTTGGCACTCGAAGGTCACCGCTTCTTCGACTTGGTCCGTCAAGGCCGTGCTGCATCCGTAATGCAAGCCCACCTCGATGCGCACTTCCCCGGCAGCGGCTACATCTTCACAGA
The DNA here is from genome assembly GCA_965657965.1 of uncultured Flavobacteriales bacterium. Classification (GTDB taxonomy): domain Bacteria; phylum Bacteroidota; class Bacteroidia; order Flavobacteriales_D; family Sanyastnellaceae; genus UBA8752. The sequence goes on from CBFHQM010000012.1 coordinate 40,938, forward strand.
GGGTGTCAACGAGCTTTTCCCCATTCCCAGCAATGAGATTACCCTGAGTGGTGGTCTCATCACACAAAACCCCGGATACTGATGCGCTTTCGTCATTTCCTCCCCCTCGCCCTGTTGTTCTTCGCCGTCGGTTGCAAGCCTTCGGTTGATGAGGGCATTGAGTTGCCCACTTCTCCCACTGCCTCTTTCGACTGGGAATATCTGTACGTGGATACTGCCGCCACTCCGTATACCGACTCCAATCGCGTGGTCTTTACCTCTCAAGCGGAGGAGGGCTTTCTCCACTTCTGGGACTTCGACAACGGCTTGACAAGCAACGAAGTAACCGACACCACGTTCTACCCTCAAGCCGGCGACTACGAGGTATCCTACTCTGTTTACAGTGCTGGAGGTTCTGGTGTGGCCACAGCGATGATTCCGATTGCCAACACCGTAGAATTGCCCTGCGAAGGCATCCTTGCCCTCTTGACCGGTTGCGACAACCAAAAGACGTGGATCCTTTCGGGTGAGGAGGGTGCAGTTGCCGTCGGTCCTCAACCCGGAAGCACGGAATGGTTCAGCAGTCCAGCTGCAGGATTGGTTCCCGAGCAATACGACGACACCTACCAGTTTACCGTAAACGGCCAATACTACTACGACAACAATGGTGGCACGGTGAATCCTTACGAAGGATACGTTGTGTCCGAGTTGACTGTGCCCGACACCCTAAGCTATCTCTTGACCGACGCAGGAGGACTCAACGGTGAGCCTCAGATTTACTTGCCCCCAGGCGAGGACGGATTCTGCTGGTTTATGGGCGTCTGGGATTCAGGCCCAACGTTCGACATCGTGGACATTACAGAGGACCGTATGGTGGTGGTTTCCCCTCAGCAGAACGGAGATTGCTCTGCTGGAGAAGGCTACTTCACTTTGATTTTTAGCGCACAATGACCTTGAAACAGATTCTCTTTCCACTGACCAGCATTTTGCTTTTTGCAGCGTGTGGTGGCGAGGAACCTGCTACTCCTGCAGAGTTTCGGTTCTCCAACGACCGGACCGCATTTGAGAGTGCTTCGAACGAAGTCTTCGCTTTTGACGTCCGCATTGACGAGGCCAAAACAGAAATTGTTCGGGTCAGCTATACCACAGAGGACTTGACCGCGGTGGCCGGCGAAGATTACGTGGCCACTTCTGGCACCTTGACCTTTGCTCCCGGTGAGACCACCCAGACCATTGAGGTCAACATCCTCATCGATGAGTACCTCGAAGGGGACGAGCAGTTTGTTGTGCGGCTCACGGACCCAGAGGGTGGATACCTCCGCGACAACCTCCAGGAGGCCATCGGCACCATTCGGAACGACGACGACATCATCTTCCTTTCCGATGCCGGATACACCACACCAGAATCCTACCCAGGGATGACCTTGGTTTGGGGCGATGAATTCAACACCGAAGGCGCTCCCGACCCCTCCAAGTGGACCTATGACTTGGGCAATGGCAGCTGGGGATGGGGCAACAATGAACTTCAGAGCTACACCAACAGCCCCGACAATGTTGCCGTCACCGATGGTCGCCTGTTCATTTTTGCCCGCAACGAAGGCAGCTACACATCGGGTCGAATCAAGACCCAAGGGATTTACGACTTCCAATATGGACGCGTAGACATCCGTGCCGCGCTGCCCATTGGACAGGGAATTTGGCCGGCCCTTTGGATGCTCGGTTCCGACATCACCACAGAAAGCTGGCCCGCTTGCGGTGAGATTGACATCATGGAGATGGTGGGACATCAACCGCGTTTGGTGCACGGCACTGTGCATTGGGGACCAGACAACAGTGTCCATCAACAGAACGGGTCTACGGCTCCGGCCTTGTCCTTCCCTGCCACCTTTGCCACGGAGTTCCATGTGTTCTCCATCGACTGGCAGGAAGACGAAATCAAGTTCTACTTGGACGATGTGCACTACCACACCATCACCCCAAGCAACATGAACGGTTTTGACTACCCGTTCAACGATGCGTTCTTCTTCATCTTCAACGTGGCCATTGGCGGCAATTGGCCCGGTGATCCTAATGACACCACTCCGTTCCCTGGCTTTATGGCCGTGGACTACGTGAGGGTCTTCCAATAAACTGTCCCGACTGGCCCATCACGGTTCGTCGTTCAAAGCCCCGGCCCTCCCTTTGGAGTGTCGGGGCTTTGTCTTGTGCCCCAACGGGGTTTGTACCTCCGAAACCCTGTCCACACAGAAGGTGCAGCTCGTCGCTGGCATCTGGAACGCAAAGCTCCCTTGCGACGGTTAGCACATAGAGCCGAAGAGACCCAGCAAAAACAGGACATCGGTCACGTTCACGCTCCCATCTGCATTCACGTCGCTGTTGTCACAATCATCTGTGCAACCAAAGCTTCCCAGCATTTGCAAGATGTCAGAAACGCCGACGATAAAGTCACCGTCGAGGTCGCCTGGACACCCTACCGTCCCTGTGTAAGCCACCGTGCATCCTGAAACAGGGTCCGTGGCCGTGAGCGTATAGTCACCTGAACCCGCCAATGGAATCACAGCGCCACCCGCGCCAAGAACCGTCCCGTTTAACGTCCAAACGTAGTCAGTCCAGCCGTCCGGAGCCTGAATCTGTTCGCCTTCCAGATTCCAGTACAGCGGAGGTGCGTCAAGGAGCTCAAGATCAAGCACTTCCAAAGTGATGCAGTCGGCTCCTTGTACACCCACAGCGTAGTACAAGCCCGGGCCTTCCACCAAGGAATTGCCCCACACCAACACCTCATTGGGGCAGAGCCCTGCTGCCGTCGTGTCAAATGCACAGACCTCCGATACCAGAGCATACTGCGCCGAAGCGAGCGGACTGCAGGCACCGTCATAGAGCGCGGTCTGATCGCTGGCAGGCGCCATGTCACATGGAACAGACCAAGGCTCCAATCCCAAGGGGTCACGCTGGACAACGGCCAAATCGGCCATGCCTTGCATCCAAGGGGCCAAGCTGCCCTCAGAAGCCCCCATCATCCAAGACGTCCCAGAATCAAAGGACCCTGAGCCGTATGTGTCGACAACCCAATACCCTATGGGCAAGCCCTGCTCCGGTCCACCGGGTGGCGCAGGGTCCAACCTGTGGACCACGACCTCACCATTTGGAACAGCGGCGCCAGGAGCAACTTCTATGGAGCCTCCAACCGCATCCAAAGCAAAACTACCCGAACCATCCACCATCACACGGTCGAGCACACCAGAACCCACTACGGCCTCAGAACTGGCCAGCGCTGCCGGACCAGTGAAGACGCCATGTTGCGAGCTGCCTTGCTTGTTGACCATGAAATAGGTGTCCTCATTGAACTGATAGTAACCCACCAAGTCCGAATCCGCCTCTACCTGAGATTGGGACAACGTCAGGTGTCGCTGCTCCCGAATTTCATCGCGGCTCAGCGTGCGGTTCCAAATCTTGACCTCGTCGATGCCTCCCGTCATGTTGCGGCTTCCCCATCCCCGGTAGTTGCCCAGAAATTGGGCGCCTTGAACCCCTTGGACAGGACTGAACGCATCGTGGGACTCCTGACCATTGAGGTACAAGCGCACGCCATCTGGTGCCACCGTCATCGCCACGTGGGACCACTCGTTCTGAGCCACCGTCAGTCCACTGCTCCACCACCATGCGCCATTGGGCCAATGGTAACCGAGCTCATTGTTCTGTCTGAAATTGAAGCCCCCACCGTTGCCCTCGGCAATGGCAATGGCGGCATAATCGGGCTGAATGCCATCGGGACGCACCCATGCCATCACAGTGTAAGTATTGGTCTCAATTCCCAAGTCATGGGTCAAGCCGTATCCATTGGAACCCGAGCACTCCAATGCCATCCCGGGAATTCCAGAGGCCTCACATTGGCTGGCTGGCCCCACCTGAACCATGCCCTCCACACTTTTAGTGTCGGCCATGCCATCGGCATCGGTGACGGTCAGCGACACGTCATAATCGCCGCCTTGACCAAAGATCACCACCGGATTTCGAACGGCGGAGGAAGACACAAATTCGGGCTGGGGGTCAAAGGACCACGACCAAGTGGCCCCCTCGTTCACCACGATGCTGTAGGAATCAAAATGCACGGAATCACCTGCGCAGAACACCACGGGGTTTGACGTCATGGGCTGGGCGATGGGCGCTGGTGCAAAGGGGAAATAAGCCTGCCAAATGCCCTTGCCCTTGTCGCCTACACGCAACACCTCATCGCGGTAAAAAGGCAAGCACTCAAACGGCGCCCAACGCGCAGGCAGTCCCGTTCCAAAAGAAGTCCACCCGCTGGCATCTGCAGCGCGGTGAAAAGCCCCGGT
>CBFHQM010000012.1:45349-51125 GCA_965657965.1 uncultured Flavobacteriales bacterium
CGTGGACACCACAACAGCGCCCGCATCTCCCAGACAAACCACATCGCGCAAAGCTTCTCCGAATAGGCCTGCCCCGAGGTTGGCCCAGGTATCGCCCGCGTTCAACGAGCGGCGCACCTCATCGTCATCTGCCTTGATGACCCACAACTCATTGTCGTCTGCTGGATTCAGCGCGATTTCCATGCTGCTCCAATTGGTTGGCAAGCCTGTGAGTTGTGACCAATTTTGCCCCCCATCCGAGGAGCGGTAGATGCTGCATGTGCTGCCCGCGCGGACCACCGCAAAGAACAAATCACGGTTGCCTCTGCCCTGTTCGATTTCCAGCACTGTTCCACTGCCGAAGTCGTGGACCAAGTTGAAATCCGCACCCCCATCGTAAGACCGGTAAAAACCGCTGCCGTTGCCCAAGGCCAAGTAGTCGGCATACAAGGGGTCTACCACCAACTCGCTAGACCGCGAGTCAACATAGCTTTCGGTGGGATACATGGAGAGGTTGCCGATGCCCGTAGGGGTGCCGTTGAACGCCTGTGGAAGGCGCAGGTCTCCGATGTCACTAAAGCGCAAGTCATTGGCATCCAAAGGATTCACATAACCCGTTGGCGCCTCGGCACCACCCAACCTCAGGTGTTGCGCAGCCCCAAAATCTTGCCTGAAACCAGTGTTGCCATTGTGGTATCGACCTCCAGTTTGAACGTCCTCATTCCATCCTTGGGAAAAGCCCCACAACGTGGTGTTATAGATGCCGTATTTCCTGCTTTCATGGGTGGCCAATTCATCGGAACTGTAGTTCAATCCACCATCCGAAGCCACCCAAACATCGTCCCCAAGCACATGCATGTCCTGAATGTCAGGGTGCACCCATCCAATGTCGTAAGTGTTGGCACCATACGCTCCAATTCGCTGCCAAGTGACACCGCCATCGTCGGTTGCATTCAAGGCCGTTACGCCAACCCAAACACGGTTCGGATCCACGTGCGAGACAGCCATGGCAAAGTCATAGAACCCTTGATAAATTCCGGTTCCGTTCATGTTTCCCGTGGCCAAACTCGGGTGATCGTCCACATCGTACGGGGCGCCGTCCTGACCATTGGGGTGGGTCCAATTGTCCCCCTTGTTGTCGCTGCGGTAAAGGCCAATCCAACCCGTATCGCTGGACTTGCCCTTGCCAATCAAGGCCACATAGACGCGGTCAGGATCTGCAGGAGTGGTTCCAATGCGCCCTCCATGGTCGTCGGCAGCAGTGGCGTCTGAAGGCACGAAATAGCCCGAGTCGTGAAGCTGGAAGGTCGCCCCTCCGTCATCCGAGCGGTAAAATGCACAGCGTTCAGGATTCAACTCATGCACCAGCGCATAAACCACCATCGCATCGGTGGGGTGAAACCGCACATCCCACACCTTGCCTGGAATCACTGTGGACCAATTTGCGCCACCGTCCAAGGTCCTGCGCAGCCCATTGTCTGTGGCCACATATACCCTGTCCGAATTCCAAGGGTGAACCACCAATTGATTGGCCGAGGAGCCCAAGTTGTAGAGCAAATCCCAGGTAGAACCCCCATTGATCGAGCCGTATACGGTGTTGTTGGAAACAAAGTAGAAGGTGCTCGCTGCTGACGGCGCCACCGCGCACTGGGTCACTGTGCGGATGCCAGGTACACCGAGGGTCATGGGCGCCCAAGACTGCCCCTTGTTTGTGGTCTTAAAAAGGTCGCCTGCTTCAATGCCCGCGATGGCCACATCTGGATTCGACGTGCTTTGGTCGAAGCAATAAATGTTGCATTGCCATGACACCGGGAAATGCCCCTGCTCGCCGTTGTTCCATGTTTCGAACGGACCGATGGCTTGCCATTCTGGGTCCACTTCAGCAGCGCGCTGGACCTGCCCTTCAACGCCTCCACCTCGCTCAAAAGCTTCGGCGGCCCACTCACCGGCATCTTGGACAACGCCATCGGGTCCGACCCGATGCTCCACGTGCATCAGCCAATGCTTGAAGTTGCGCTCGTGCAGGGTTTTCTCGTAAGTGCGGTCCTTCAAATACGCCGCCCGCAGGTCTGCGATTTCATGGAAGTCAGCGTCACCGGAATACATGCGATCGGCCCACTCCGGCGTGTCGCCCAGATCGTTGGGCACCCATTTAAACGTCCCTTTCTGGGTAACGTCCTCACCTGAAACCAATCCTTGTCCCGCAAGGGAATTCACCAGGACACAGCCCCCCAACACAGCCAAAAAACCGAACCACTTTTTCATCACCTACAAAATAAGGCGTCGAAGGTCCTACAGCACAGCTTTACCATCCCACTGCTCGAATCAGTAAATTGTACCCATGAACGCCACCTACACCTGCAACCAGTGCGACATGGCCGTCAAGGCTTCATGCGCCAAATGCGATGTCCCCCTCGAAAACGGCCATTTGGAACTGCCCGACGGCTCCTCCGTTCAGGTGTCCAAGTGCCCGTCTTGTGAAGGCAAGATCAAGTCGCCCCAGTGCTGCGGCAGCGACATGTCCTGCGCCGCGTGAAGGCGTTGAAACCCGCTCGCTTTTGTGGCATTGCGACAGCGCTTCTGGCGGCAGGATTGTACTCCTGTGGCCCCATGGTGGCTGAACCTCCCGCAATGGGCGACCACACGATGGTCCTGTGGGATGCAGACACCCTGGACTTTGTCCCCGGCCGTACCCCAGACACGGTCCCCTCTGCCTTGGGCGACTACCGCCTCGACGCCGGTCGCATACGGCTGAAGCCCATCGCCCTGCCCCACCGAGACCGGCAATGCGCCATCACCGTGGAGGTCAGCCTGCGCTCTGCTGGCGACCCGTGGGACAAGAGCGGCACCCTGTTCGCCTTTGCCGACGGTGCCGGTCGCGACTACCTCCAGCGCATGCAAGACGGTGGCGACGCCGACACGACGCGATTCGCCGGCATCATGCCCCCCCTCACCGAAACCTCCCGGGAAGCCACACGAGAACCTGCCTTGGAGCTCCTTCGCTTCATTACCCCTTTTGGCGTCGGCCACTTTAGTCACACCGAACGCGCCCAGGCCTACAAACCCGAATCGGTGGGCGCTTGGGCCGACAGCGTACACTGGACCGCAGACCTCTCTCACATGCAGTCGTGGCTCACCGACGCCGACACATTGTGGGTGGGCATTTACATCGACACCTGGACCGACGAAGGCTATACCGTTAGCGCCCGAATCACCATGGAAGAGAGCGCCCTGCCTTGCGATGTTGCACTCACCCAACGCACCCACCCGCTCCTAAACACAACCAAGCTCGCCCACGACCAGCGGCCCTTCACCGCCTTCCCTGTTGGCCCCCTTACCGTCCCGTTCACCCTAGACGCCCCCACCAGCGGCGCCACCCTGGACTTCCTGACTACCGGCCACGGCGGCCACGCGGGCGGCGACGAATTCACCGAGCAGGAACACATCCTCATCCTTGACGGCGACACCCTCAAGGCCTGGACGCCCTGGCGCACCGACTGCGGCGCCTACCGGCGGTTCAACCCGACCAGCGGCTTCTGGCCCTCCACCTACGTCGTTCGCGGCGACACCCTCGAGGAACGCGTGGCCTCCTCGGACCTCAGCCGCTCCAACTGGTGCCCGGGCGATGCCGTTGCCCCCCTCAACTTGGCCCTTGGTGATTTGGCAGCCGGCGATCACACCCTAGAAATCTCCATTCCCGGTGCCCAGCCATGGACGGACAGCACCCTCAACTTCTGGAACATCGCCGCCACGCTCCATCATCCATGACCTTGACCTGCTATCGAATCCACGCCTTTACCCAAGATCCGTTCGGTGGAAATCCTGCCTGCGTCATTCCCATGACGCGTTGGCCTGAAGACAACTGGATGCTTCGGATGGCGCAGGAAATGGCGGTCGCCGAGACCGCCTATATCGTCCCGACCCCGGATGACCCGCAAGCGGAATTCCACCTGCGTTGGTTCACCCCCGACATCGAAATGGACCTCTGCGGCCACGCCACCCTCGCCAGCGCCCACGCTGTGCTGTACCACCTCACGCCCAACGCCACCGAGGTGCGCTTCAGCTCCGCCAGCGGCATTCTCACCGTCCGCAAGACCGACGACGGCCGCCTCGAAATGGACCTTCCCTCACGACCGCCGGAAACCGCAAAGCTGCCCGAGACCATCGCCAACGCGCTCAACCACGCCCCCCTTGAGGTCCTAAAAGCCCGCGACTACGTCCTCGTTTACCCCGACCAAGCGACCGTCGATGCAATCACCATCGACCGCAACGAATTCGACAAAATCAACTTGGGCCATGGCGGGGTCATCGTAACCGCACCCGGCAACGAAGTCGACTTTGTCTCGCGTTTCTTCACCCCACAAGCCTCCATCCTCGAGGACCCCGTTACGGGCTCGGCACATTGCTCGCTGGTCCCCTTCTGGAGCGCCCGCACCGGGGCGACTGAATTCAAAGCCGAACAACGCTCTGCGCGCCGAGGCCAACTCCAATGCACCTTAGCCGGCGACCGTGTCCTCGTCCGCGGCCACGCCCTCACCTTCAGTTCGGCGTCGATGGGCTCCATTTATTCCCGCATCTTCGCGTCATGAATTCCCCTACCAAGATTTGCGTGATCGGCACTGGTCGCTCAGGAACAGGTCATTTCACAGCCGTAGCGGCAGATCTCGGAATGGACATCGGACATGAAACCGAAAGGAAGGACGGCATATCCTCTTGGTGTCTCGTTTCCAAACTGCGCTACTCACCTTATGGTCCCGCCCACCATGACATCCAATGGGATGACCACTTGGTCGGGATGCAAATCAGGAACCCCCTACAGACCATTGCGAGTTTAGAAACATTCAATAAATCCAGCTGGGCATTCATTTTGGACGATGCACAAGACCGAGTAAACAAGAAATGGTGGCGACAGTCAAACATGAGAAAAAGGGCCATGTGGCATTGGCTCGACTGGAACCAGCAAGCTCTTGAGCAAGCCCAAGTACACTGGACCCTTGGTGATGCCCCGGCCATTGGGCCCGCATTGGCAAAGGGCACGGGAAGGACCTCGCTCGCTTCAAAATGGGAAGACGCTTGGTTTGCGCGCAAGAAAAACGCCAACAACGCACATTCACGGGTCCCCAAACTGTCCACGTTACTCAAGACTTCTCCCCCAGTTGCACTGCGCAGAATCAAGCATGCTTATTTGGGAAATCAACTGGACGAAAACAGACTGTTCAAAGAAGATGCAGCACTCGCCAAAGACATCATGGCGTTTTGGGAAGATGTGCAACGTAGCTCAGCGTTACTGCACCGGGCCTGATTCGTAAAACCCCAACAGCGCTGTTGTCGCAGCTTCCCAATTCAATTGGGTCTGAAAGGCTTTGACACCCGCAATAGAAAGGGCCTCAAATGCGCTCGCGTCCGCAGTCATGGCGCACAAGGCCTCTGCAAAGGAAGCCGCCGAGCCAGCCGTGTGTACCCCACCGCACAACCACTTTTCGACCACCGCAACCTGAGCCGGGCAATCGCTGACCAAAATGGGCAAGCCGTAGGCAAGGTATTGGAACACCTTGTTGGCATATGTCGTATCGTGGTGAGGGTTTCGAAGAATGGGGCAAATGCCAACATGCGCCTCATCCAAGAATTGAGAAAACACATCAGGACTGACCCAACCGTGGAAGTGGACCCTCTTTTCCAATCCAATCTCTCTGGCAAATGACTGCAGCGTCGATTGGAAGCTGCTGGTGCCCAAAATGTGCAACTCCACCCCTGACAACCTTGCGTCTTGCGCCATGGCCTCCAGTGCGGTCATCAT
>CBFHQM010000012.1:51225-57147 GCA_965657965.1 uncultured Flavobacteriales bacterium
CTGCTGGTGCCCAAAATGTGCAACTCCACCCCTGACAACCTTGCGTCTTGCGCCATGGCCTCCAGTGCGGTCATCATGCCGCGCCGCTCACCGGTATCTCCTATGTACAGGAGTTTTACCGGCTGCTCTGGAAAGTTTTTCGGTTGCCCATTTGGGTTGAAAGCCAGCGGCGTATAGTTGGGGACGACAGCAAATTGTGCTTGCCGGATTTCAGGCCGAACCCGATAAGACTCTGCAGCCTCCTCGGTGACCACAATCACACCATCTGCAGCATTGATGTAACGGGTCTCAAACCGCTGCCACTTGCGTGGAGAAATCAACCAACGTCCCAATCCCTTTTTAAGGTGGGGATATTCCTTCATGATTTCCGGTCGGTTCTCATGCAAATCGAGCACAATGCGGACGCCTTTTGGCCTGGCATTGAACACGGCCCTTGCCACCTTTAAATCATGAACATGAACTGCGTCAAATCCAGACGACAGAAAGTGACGAATCTGACCAGATAGCTTCCAATGATAGAATGGCAAAGTGTAGGCCAAGGCAGACAACTTATACCAAACCTTACCCAAGGCCACTTGGGTGACCCGAATGCCCGCATGATCAAACAGCCGATCTTGGTCTGCACGCACATTGAAATTGAGCAGGTGAACCTCGTGGCCCTGACTCATTAGCGCATGCGCCTCCCGCTCCACCCTGAGATCAGGAGGAAAAGGGTCATCCAAAATCATTGCGATGCGCATCCCTACAAAGAACGCAATCAATTCCGCTCCCACACAGAACTCATCTCCTTTGTCAGAATCTCTCGATCAAGAGGCCAATTGAACTTGAGAAGAACCCGAAAGTTCGACGCCACCAACGTCCGTTGGCCATCGAATGGACCCTCACATCATTAAATTGATCCTCTGAAACTGCGCTTCTCTTTTTTGAGTCCTCTGTTCCCATCCGGATTCTAAACCAGCGCCTTGCGCTGCAGAACTGACCGCGCATACAGAAAGACAAGACTGAATTATGGCTCGCACACTTACCACCGATATCCCGTTGGGCTTCAAAGCACCTGACTTTTCGCTTCCAGACACCATGACTGGCAACATGCGCAGCCGAGATGAACTCATGGCCAATGGACCAAGCTTGGTGGTCTTCATGTGCAACCACTGCCCTTTTGTAGTACTCATTCTCGAGGGATTTGTGAGGCTCGCCCATGAATACATGGACAAAGGCGTCAACGTGATCGCCGTCTCCAGCAACGATGTCGTGGGGTATCCCATGGATGGACCAGAGCACATGGACAAACTGGCCCAGGAGCATGGGTTTCGCTTCCCCTACCTCTTTGATGAGAACCAAGAAGTCGCACGTGCCTATCATGCTGCATGCACACCGGACTTTAGCGTTTTTGATGGCAACCAGCAGTGCGTGTACCGCGGGCAGTTCGACGGCGCGCGGCCGGGAAACGGTGTAGACGTCACCGGCGAAGACATGCGGCGCGTCCTGGATGCCTTGCTTTCGGGTGAAACTGTACCCACAGAAGGTCAAACTCCCTCATTGGGCTGCAACATCAAGTGGAAACCAGAATAAAACCTCAGCTTTTCCCTGCTTTTCACGAAATTGACAGCATGAGCAACGGCTACATCCTCGCACTCGATCAAGGAACCACCAGCAGCCGGAGCCTGGTTTTCGATCAAACAGGCAACATCCTTGCGATGGCTCAGCAGGAATTCCAACAGCATTACCCCAACCCGGGATGGGTAGAGCACGACCCAGAAGAGATTCTAAAGACCCAAATCCAAACGGCACATCAAGCCGTGAAGGAAGCGGGACTCAGCATGTCCGACGTGACCGCCATTGGCATCACCAATCAGCGCGAAACCACAGTGGTGTGGGACCGCGACACGGGCAAAGCCATCCACAATGCCATCGTTTGGCAAGACCGGCGAACTGCGGACTACTGCGATGGACTGCGCAGCGACGGTCATGCCGACGACATCCGACAGCGAACGGGGTTGGAGATTGACGCCTATTTCTCGGGCACCAAAGTCCGCTGGATTTTAGACCATGTAGAAGGGGCACGCGCACGCGCCGAACAAGGCGAACTCGCCTTTGGCACCATCGACAGCTGGCTCATTTGGCATTTGACTGGAGGAACTGTGCACGCCACAGACCCTTCGAATGCGTCGCGTACGCTTCTGTTCAACCTGCACGAACTCGACTGGGACAATGCGATGTTGGCCCTGTTTGACATTCCCTCCTCCATGTTGCCCGAGGTGCGAGACAGCAGTGGTGATTTTGGACGTGCCACGGCATTGGGCGCCGACGCGCCACCCATTTGCGGGGTGGCCGGCGACCAACAAGCCGCCCTGTTTGGTCAGCAGTGCACCCGGCCTGGAATGGTCAAAAACACTTATGGCACGGGCTGCTTCATGCTCATGAATACAGGGCAGCGCCCTGTGAGCAGCGCCAATCGATTGCTGACCACCGTGGGCTGGACCATCCAAGGCCAAACCACCTACGCCCTCGAAGGCAGTATTTTCATGGGTGGTGCAACGGTACAGTGGCTCCGAGATGAACTGGGTTTGATTGACCAATCCAACGAAATCGAGGCACTGGCGGCCTCCGTTACCGATTCGAATGGCGCTGTTTTGGTGCCCGCCTTCGCAGGACTGGGTGCCCCCTACTGGAATGGACACGCCCGGGGCAGCTTATTTGGCATGACACGCGGAACCAACAAAGCCCACCTCGCCCGTGCCGCTCTGGACAGCATTGCCCACCAAACAGTGGACGTGGTCAACGCCATGGAAGCGGACTCCAACGTCCCCATCGCGGAGTTGCGGGTGGATGGTGGAGCCACGGTCAACAACCTGTTGATGCAGTATCAGAGCGACCTGCTCGGTAAATCCGTTGTTCGTCCTGCCATTACCGAAACCACCGCACTCGGCGCCGCATACTTGGCTGGACTTGGCGTTGGTCTTTGGTCGAGCTTAGCAGCCATAGAGAACCAATGGAGGGCCGAGAGAACCTTCTCGTCCAACATGCCTGACGCAGAAAGAAAGTCTGTCAATGCGCGCTGGCATCGCGCCGTTAGGGCCACTTTGTCTTGGTCAGAAGACCGCTGAGTCATGGAACTATACCGCCCCCATATGAAGTCGCAAATCCAGGAATCAAAAACCTGGGATGTCTGCATCATTGGTGGAGGCGCAACGGGGCTGGGCATTGCGGTAGAGGCCGCCAACAGCGGCCTGTCCACGTTGCTTCTTGAACGTGGAGACTTCGCCCAAGGCACGTCTTCTCGGAGCACCAAATTGGTCCACGGCGGTGTCCGCTATTTGGAACAACGCAAGTTCTCCTTGGTCCGAGAGGCCCTGCAAGAGCGCGACCGAATGCTACACAACGCACCACATGAGGTCACCGATCAAGCCTTCATTATCCCCGTCAAAAGCATCTGGCATCTGGCCTATTATGGACTGGGACTGCTCTTGTACGACCTGCTCGCAGGACGACGACGCTGGGGACGCACGGCCATTCTGTCGAAATCTCGGGTTCACACCCTCCTTCCCCGACTAGAGGGCAAAGGCTTTGTAGGTGGATTGCAATACTTGGATGGCAAATTCGACGATGTTGGCCTCGCGTTGGCCTTGGCCAAAACTGCCGCCAACAAAGGCGCTGTTTTGCTCAATCATGCCAAAGTCACTGGTTTTCACAAGAAAAAAGGGCGAATTCAGTCGGCTTCCATCGAAGATGGCCTGCATGGAGATGCATTGACGATCAAGGCCAGAGCCTTTGTAAACGCCACGGGGCCGTTTAGCGACGCGCTTTGCCGACTGGACAACCCAAAGCACAAAAATCGGCTCAAGCCGAGTCAAGGTGTCCACCTCACATTTGACGCAGAGGTTCTGCCTGGAGACAAAGCCGTTCTGATTCCCAAAACCAGCGATGGCCGGGTGGTTTTCGCTGTGCCGTGGCACGGCAAGGTCTTGATTGGCACCACAGATACTGCGGTAGACCAACCCGAAATCGAACCGCGACCCTTTGCGCAAGAAGTGGACTTTGTCCTCGACCACGCCAACCGACATTTGGGCCTGAATTTGGAACGAAAGGACATTCGCAGCATGTTTGCCGGACTCCGCCCCTTGATCAAAGGTCGACTCGACAAAACCGCAGCGCTGTCGAGAAGCCACCAAATCAAAACCTCTAAATCTGGTCTGACCAGCGTTCGGGGCGGAAAGTGGACGACCTACAGAAAGATGGCCGAGGACACGCTGGCGCATCTAAAAAAGAAGACCAAACTTCGATTTGAACCTGCATCCACTCAAGACATGGTGTTGGAGGCGCAAAGCGAGTTTGATCGAGCGGTTCTTCCCGACAGCGAGTCGGAATTGACGCAAGCGGTACTCCAAGCTCACCGCAAGGAAATGTGCATTACCGTCGAAGACTTCTTATCTCGACGCCGCCGCATTCTGTATCTCGATGCCCGCAAAGCCATAGACGCCGCGCCCATTGTAGCCCGCGCATTGGCCTCGGCGCAAGGGCGCGGAGAGGAATGGATACAAAGTCAAATCAACCTGTTCACCAAGAAGGCCCTGGGCCATCTGCCATAACCCCGTCCCATGGAAGCCTACATCGCTGAATTTATCGGAACCGCCATGCTCATGCTCTTTGGCAGTGGTGTGGTCGCCAACGTTGTGCTGGACAAAACCAAAGGCCACAATTCTGGATGGGTGGTCATCAGTTGGGCATGGGCCATTGCGGTCTTTGTTGGGGTCTATACTTCCACTGCACTGGGCGGCAGCGGACATCTCAACCCGGCTGTCACCCTCGCATTTGCTGCTTTTGCCGAATTTGACTCCGCCCTTGTCCCCGGGTACATCGCCGCCCAACTCCTGGGTGCCATGACGGGCTCCTCCATCGCATGGCTCACGTACAAGTTGCACTTTGACGCCACTTCCGATGCGGATCTGAAGCTCGCAACATTCTGCACAGCCCCCGCCATTCAGAATTCGGCATGGAACCTCGTTACCGAGGCCATAGGCACGTTTGCCTTGGTGTTTGGCGCCCTGTGCATTGCTTCTCCAGCAGAAAGCATGGGGGCTCTAGATGCCCTACCCGTGGCATTGCTGGTCTTGGGCATTGGCATGGCTTTGGGCGGACCTACAGGGTATGCCATTAACCCGGCTCGGGACCTTGGTCCTCGCATTGCTCATGCACTGCTTCCCATTACTGGAAAGCGCGACAGCAACTGGTCTTATGCTTGGATTCCTGTGGTCGGCCCCATCGCGGGTGGGCTTTTGGGGGCTTTTGTTTTCGCCTGTCTTTAAACGGGGTTCAAAGTCCCATTTCTCGGGGATTTTGGTACATCCCAAGATGCGTGATCTTGACTTCTTGCAGTGGGACCTTGTTGCCAGATGAAGGCAACCACCCGACCCATTTTGGCTCACCGGGCAGAAGCATGAACCCATTGTCTGCAAAGCGTCCCTTGGACTCCGTGGTCAGACGGACTCCACACGCCACTCCATCTGCCGTTAACCAAACGCCACCCGAATCTGGGGTGCACTGCACCTGTACCGGAATCCAAGACATGGCTGCGGGCCGGCTCAAAGCCACAATCCCCGCGTCCAGTGGCTCGCCTTCGTAAGACATCCAAGACCAAGCCAATACCGCAGGCTGCTTTGGAAGGGACTCCACGGACACCTCCAACTCCCCCAAAAGCGGTCCGACTTTAAGGTCCACTTTGCCCGCAGACAGCGTGTCTCCCTCCAAGTCCAACATGGCCCATGTGGCCTCTCCCGAGACAGACTGGCCAGACAAATTCTGAGCCACCATCCGGACCCGGTCCTCTCGGCTCCTGTCCCACAGTATGCGCACCGGCTGATTGGCATGGCGCACCGCATGATGGGCCAGTTTCCAACGACCCGCATGATCAACAGTGGACCA
>CBFHQM010000012.1:57247-58611 GCA_965657965.1 uncultured Flavobacteriales bacterium
ATGCGCACCGGCTGATTGGCATGGCGCACCGCATGATGGGCCAGTTTCCAACGACCCGCATGATCAACAGTGGACCAGGACACCGTAGGCCAAACATCATCCAACTGCCAATACAACGAGCCTGCAGTCCGGCCTTTGGAACACCGATGGCGTTCAATGGCTTGGCGCAAACCCTCGGCTTGGGTCAACTGAGTCAGGTGGATCCAATCGTCGAGTTCGTCTTGCCCTACGGCCACCACTTCGGTGGGGTCTGCGAAATACCGGCCCGCGTAATGCTGCATCATGTCCCAGCCGTCAAAACCCGGCTCGAGCCAATCCATGGTGCAGCGCTGCCGAAATTGAAGCACCGTGTCTTGAAAGTTCACCACCCCCACATCGGTCAGCGTCCTTCGATCAGGCACACTTTGAAGCCCGAACTCACTGGCAAAACGTCCTGCTTCGTTCGTGTAATATTCAAATCCCGCTTTCCCGAACCACACGCCCCAATCGTGCTGATCCCCAGACAGTCTAGTGGAAGTCTGATCAAAAGCATGCGGAGAAGAAGGCCAATATTGACCCCCACCATTGGCTTCAACCAAAGCCGGTAAATCCAACTCAAACAACTGACGATAGGCCTGTTCAACTTCAATCGAATCCTGCCCATGCAGCCCATAGAGGTCTTGCCAGCCCCAATCTCGCCACGCCTTCTCGGACTCATTGTTTCCACACCAGAGCGCCAAAGAGGTTCTGTTGCGAAGACGCAACACTTGCGCTTCGGCCTCGGCCAAGAAATTGGCCTGCCACAAGGAGTCCTCGGGCACCATCGTACAAGCCGACATGAAATCCTGCCACACCAAAATGCCCTTTTCATCGCAGAGGTCATAGAACGCTTCGTCTCCGTAATAAGCGCCTCCCCAGACCCGAAGCATGTTCATGTGAGCTGCCTCTGCATCGGCCACAACCCGCCCCCATTGCTTCTCTGCCACCGCTGGAAAAAAGTCAGGGGGAATCACATTGGCCCCTCGCACCTGCACCGGAACACCGTTGACCTCACATCGCATGGCCCGTCCATGTGCATCGGAGGCCATGTCCCATTTTAGCGAGCGCACACCCAGTTTTACCGTCAAGTCCTCTCGCACACCACCGCTAAATTTCAAGGTGTAGAGCGGCTGCGCACCCATTCCATTGGGCCACCACAACTCCGGTTCCTGAATCACCAAAGCGTACTTCCCTTCTCCCAAAGGCGACCATTCCATGGGAACTTCCAATCCCCGCAACTCCATTTGGGCTTGAACGCCTTCCAACGCCTTGGCGAACGTGACTTCGTAGGTGGCCTGCTCCTTTGTGAATGCCGTTAAGTGCATCCGATACACTGGCCATTCCAC
>CBFHQM010000012.1:58620-60612 GCA_965657965.1 uncultured Flavobacteriales bacterium
ATTGGCGAACGTGACTTCGTAGGTGGCCTGCTCCTTTGTGAATGCCGTTAAGTGCATCCGATACACTGGCCATTCCACATCTGCCCTGACCCAACGGACCGTTTTCCAAATTCCACTTGTCGCCAAACGGGGTCCCCAGTCCCAACCGTAATGGTACATGGCCTTTCTGGTCACCGCACTGGTCTGCTGACCAATGGGCCGGGCCTCATTGCTCACCGGAATTGGCCAAGCAGAGTCGTCCAATGCGCGTTGACCTGCAGAGACTGGGCTCTCAAAATGAACCTCAAGGGTGTCCGATGCGCTTTGGTTGATTCGCACCAAGGGAATGCGCCAAGGGCGGTGCATATTGTTGGCTACCAGTAAGGTGTCTTCTCCAATCGTAACCGTGGCATAGGTATCCAGGCCTTGGAATTCAAGCACCCAATCCCCTGGCCCTTTCGGTTTTCGCAAAACCGTCCGGTAGTGCCAGTCCTCCTGTTCAATCCACTGCACGGCCCCCTCATTGACCGCCTGAAAAGGGTCCTCGATGCGCCCCAATCGAAGCAAGTCGGTGTGAATACAACCGGGCACCGCAGCAGGGTACCAAACCTCATCGACCCGCACATCCCAGGCTTGAACCAACCTGTTTTGGCGCACCTGCCTCTCTGAAACCTCGCATCCCACCCACACCAAAAAGAACAGGAATACTCCCCACGGCCTTCCGCTCAAACCGACTTGAGAACACTTGGATTTCAACATCAGCTACAAAGTAAGACCAAAGGAAAAACGCTCATTCACAGACTGTTGGTGAAGAACATTCTCTAACAACCAAATTGAAGCTCCTCAAATTCAACAACTTAGCAAAAACACCTTGCCATGAAACATTTGCTTCCCTTCCTCTGCGGTTTCGTTACATTTTTCGTTCTGAGTGGCGTCTACTACATGGGAATCATGGACATGCCATCGGGGCCCTGCTTTAAAGCAGAGCCTGATATGATGTTCGGCATTTTGGCCAATGCGCTGTTCGTGGCTTTAACGGCCTATGTGATTCATGTGAGCGGCGTGTTTTCTGCATCCAGTGGGGCCAAACACGGTGCCATTGTGGCCTTGACTGCCAACGGGTTTCTGAATTTGGGCTTCGTGGCCATGACCAACCTGTTCTCTGCCAGTGAGGCCATCCAAGACATTCTGGTCAACCTACCCCTGATGGCTGCCGCAGGAGCTGTCATGGGCATCCTATACAATCGAGGTGAAGCCAAGAAAGAGGCTTAATCCAAATTTCGAAGCTCGAGTGCGTTCGGTCTACCAATTGCATTGGACTGAAGAATCAAGCTTCGCATCTTTCACAAAAGAAAGCCCTTCAGACTCAGGTTTGAGGGGCTTTTTCGCGCCACAGAATCCGAAATCGACACTGGACAACAGGGTCAATCCTTGTCTTCCGGCCAAACAAATTCCTTCGGACAAGGCATCCTTACTCCGTGTGGGTCAAAGCACTCCGATTTGAGTTCTTCTCCCACCCCAATAAAGGCGCCTGCAGGCCCATCAAACTGATAGGTTTTACGGAAAAAAACAGCCCCGTTGGAATGCCAACCATTCGAGTAGTAATGTGGCGGATCTATGGATTCTTCGCTCCGGAGTTGTCCGTTCTGATGCCACTCCAAACAATCCATGTTCCACTGACCTTCTGTGACTCCGCACTCCGACTTCAGTTCTCCATTGGGCCAGAGGTCGAACAAGACCCCCTCGAACAACACCATGCCGGGGTCGGCCAAAGAATCGACAGGGTCCACCCATTCGTACAAGAATCGACCTTGAATGGTCACTTCGTCCATGTGCAATCTGCGCTCCTTTTGGCCCCAAACATTGGACCAGGCACACCCCGCACAAAGACACAACATCAAGGCAGCCAGGCTCCGTGACATCTGCGAATCAATGCCGGTGAATGAAATGGGTCGAATCAAACCGCATTCGCTCTCCGTACACACCGCCCTCTGCCCGTTTACCTGCAGAAAT
>CBFHQM010000013.1:0-5029 GCA_965657965.1 uncultured Flavobacteriales bacterium
CCAGTGGCGGCAATACTTGGTACCGGGCCTTGTACAACAGCTATCCAGACATCTTCCGGTACAACCTCAATCCACGATGCGGCTTTTCGGTCAGGTGTCTTAGGGATGCCGATTGAGCGCAGCGAAGGAGGGTTGACACTTTAAAACTTTGGAGGCCGCAGGCCGACCGGGAGAATCCACCCGGATTTCGGCCGGAGGTCGAAATCCGCCAGTTATTCCGCGCCCGTTTGATTTAGTGGGTGGAGGTGCAGTTTGCCCTTCACGTTGTGCGTCTTGTCACAGCTCAACCTGAGCGTCTTGTTGCTAGCGCAGATTTGTGGGGGTTAGGCGATGTCCCGGTGGACGGGGTGTGGCGCGGGGTTGCGCCACTTGCCGCCGGTGAGGTCGGGGATATCGATGCGGACGGAGCCGCGGGAGACCGATTCCTCGCCCAGGATGCCGGTGAGGCTCCAGAGGACGCCGTCGTAGACGTTGAGGTCGAGCGGGAGGCCTTGGTTGAGGCATCGGATCAAACGGAACATCATCACGAAGTCCATGCCGCCGTGGCCCTGTTTGTGGTCGGCGGCGAGCGCTTGGAGTTTGGTCCAGAGTGGGTGAGCGTAGCGGTCGCGCATTTCGGTGGTCTCGGCGTCGTCGAGCCAGCTGTGGCCCCACGAGGGGCCGTGGTCCACATAGAGACGAGAGGGGTAGCCGTAATGCGTGGCCTTGGAGCCGACGACCTTGTCGAGGCGGCTGTAGGGGCGGCCGCTGTGGGTGTCGAATTGGAGCATGATGCTCTTGCCCCCAGCCGTGCGGATGAGGGTGGTGTTCACATCGCCGCACTTGACGCGCTGCGCCATGTCTTGCAGGGCAGCTTCGTCGGTGTTGGCGAGGGCTTCGCTGAGCGCGGCCTCCTTGGAGCTCATGCTCACCAGGTGGCTCAGGGTGTCGCCGCGCAGGATGTCGAAGTACATCGACACTGGGCCCAGGCCGTGGGTGGTGTAGAGGTTGCCGTTGCGGTGGAGGTGATGTTTGAGGCGCCAGCGGTCCTCGTAGTAGGTGGGGTCGAGCATCATCACGCGCAGGTCGTGCAGGTAGGCGCACTCGGCGTGGGTGAGGCTGCCAAAGACGCCCTCCTTGATCATCTGCATGATCCAAAGCTCCTCGCCGTTGTAGCAGCAGTTCTCCAGCATGATACAGTGGCGCTGGGTTTCCTCGGCGACCTGCACCAGGTCGATGGCCTCCTGATAGGTCGTGGCGATGGGCACTTCGCTGGCGGCGTGCAGGCCTTGGCGCATGGCGTGGGCGGCCATGGGCGTGTGCCATTCCCAAGGGGTGCAGATCAGGGCCAGGTCGGCCACCTCTGTGCTGCAGGCGGCTTTCCATGCTGCGTCACTTCCGGTGAATGCCCGCGGGGCGTCCTTTTGGAATTCTGCAATGCGCGCCGCGGCCTTTTCAATCTTGGCGGGGTTGATGTCGCTGATGGCTGTGATTTCGGCGTGGCCTTCTCCCACGAGCCACTCCAGCATGTCGATCAAGCTGCTGCCCCTGTTGCCGAGCCCGATGAGGGCGATGCGCACCTTCGGCAGGGCTTCGGTCTGTAGGTCAAAGACGGAGCCTTGCAGGCCGGCCTGGGCGACGCGCTCGCCGAGGAAGGCATTGAAGTCTTCGTTTGGCGTTTGGCTTTTGAGGCCGCGGGAGGTCAGGAGTCCTCCCAGCCCGAGCAAGCCACCGCTTAAAAATTTCCGTCGCTTCATGCCCTCAAATTAGGCGGTGAATGGCGAAAATGATCGTCTACAAGATTGCGGATGTAATTTCGTGTAATGCCCCGGTTTATGTGGGTGTTAGGGGTTATATTATATCTAACCAAATTTTCTACGAAGCCATGCGTACGCTCCTTTTGTGCTCCTTTTGTCTGTTGTTTTTGAGTGTGCATTCGCAGGATGTCTTCATGGCGCCTTACAACCCGGATGTGAATGCCGACAGTGTAATCAGTACGCCGGATTTGCTCGGGTTCTTGCCCTTGTTTGGGACGGAATTCGCCGCAGCGGAAATGACCATTGATGGTCAAACGTTGTCCGAATACATCGCTGTTTTGGAAGAGGCTGTAGCCAATGCCAATGCTTCTGATACCATCACGGTGCCCATGATGCCGGGAACAGCGCCGGGAGAAATGCTGTATTGGGACGGAACCCAATGGAGCTTGGTTCCGGTAGGGGATTCTGGTGATGCTTTGCTTTTGGAGGGAACTACGCCCTCGTGGCGCGCGCAGCGCTTGGGATGCACCGACATGGCGGCCTGCAACTACGAGCCAGAATCCACGGTATTGGATCCTTCCGCTTGTCTTTACGCAGATGCATGTGGCGTGTGCGATGGTCCTGGAGACATTTACGAGTGCGGTTGCGAGGGCCTGACTGAAGGCGATTGTGATTGCGACGGCAATCAGCTCGACGCCCTCAATGTGTGCGGTGGCACTTGTCTGGAAGATGTCGACGGCGATGGCATTTGCGACGACGATGGCAATGACGAGTGCATTGGATCGGTGGACGAATGCGGGATTTGCAATGGGCCCGGCGCAATCTATGATTGTGGGTGCACGGGAATTGCTCCAGATGCATGCGATTGCTTGGGCACGCCCGATGTGGATCAGGATGGCATTTGCGACAATGTGGACCCTTGCATTGGCACAGAGGACAGCGACGGTGATGGCATTTGCGACGACGTGGACGATTGTGACGGCACCTACGATGGATGCGGGGTTTGCAATGGCCCAGGGCCGATTTATGACTGCGGTTGTTCTGACATCCCGGAGGGCGATTGTGATTGTTCGGGAAACCAACCGGACGAAGACGGCAATTGCCAGGATTTTGCGGCAGACACCAACGGGGATGGCCTCTACGACACCCTGCTCGAAGCCTGCTTGAATCAGACGAGTTACACGTTCGGCAATCAGACCTACGATGTGGTGGCCATTGGCGATCAATGTTGGTTCCAAGAAAACCTCCAACGCACGCAGTTTGTCAATGGGGATGAATTGGAAACGTGGCCTTCAGGAGAATCGTGGAACAACACATTAGAGGGGGCTTACGGAGTCTATGGCGACAATGAAGCTGAGGTGGCGACTTATGGACTGCTTTACAATTATGCTGCTGCGACTGACCCCCGGAATGTGTGCCCGACTGGATGGCGTGTGCCCTCCGAATACGATTGGCAGGACTTGATCAACGAGACAGGAAGTTTCTCAGACGCTGGGGTGCTAAAAGAGGCGGGTACCTTGCATTGGGCGGCGCCCAACTTTGGGGCCACCAACGAGAGCGGGTTTACTGCATTGCCCGGCGGAGAGCGCGGTTTTGGCAACATAGGGGATGTGGAACGGGGGACCACGGGATTCTTTTGGACATCCAGTGGAGATGGCCAAGGAGGGCGTTCTGTGCGTTTGGAGCACGACAACGATGGCATTGCCGTGTCGACCATTGGTGCCAGTCGTGGGCAGGCCATTCGCTGTTTGAAGGTGGAGCCGAGCTTCGGGTGCACCGACATCAACTTTTTGGAATTCAACCCCACTGCGACCGTGGACAATGGCGGTTGTTTGATCCCCAGTCATCCCGGTTGCATGGACGATGGTTTTGAAGAGTTTGATCCCCAGGCCAATGTCGACGATGGCAGTTGTGCCACCTTGGTCGGGTGCTCAGAAAGCACTGCGGTCAATTACGGAGGCTACGGATACGCTGTTGTGGGGATTGGGACGCAGTGCTGGTTCAAGGAAAACCTGCGCGTAACCACTTATCGAAATGGAGATGCCATCCTAAACCTGCAGGACCCGGTAGAGTGGTCCAACACCAATTCAGGGGCGTATGTTGCCGTGCTCAACGACAATGCACTGGCCGTTGAATTTGGGTATTTGTACAATGGAATGGCCGTGACCGACTCGCGGCACCTGTGTCCGGTGGGTTGGCACGTGGCCACCGATGAGGAGTGGAAAACCATGGAGTCCTTCTTGGGGGTTCCCTTCCTCGAACTGGACATGACGGGCATTCGCGGAGAGGCCGAGGGCGTGGGAGAGGCCATGCGCATGGACTACCCCAACGACACATGGTATGGCACAAATACGTCTGGATTTAGCGGGTGGCCTGGCGGCTATCGGGACGTGCAGGGGTTTTTCAATGAACCCGGATTTAACGGCCGATGGTGGGCTCCGCAGGAAAATGTGAACGGGTATTCATTGCGTGAGTTGGACATCGGGTTTTCTGGGGTTATCAGAGAAGAATATGTGAACCCTAGGCAGGGATTGTCCGCGCGGTGCCTGCGTTCCAATTTGGGTTGCACCAACATCAATGCATGCAACTACGAGCCGCTGGCCAATGAAGACGATGGCAGTTGCGATTTCTTGAGCTGTGCCGTTTGCAACATTTCCTCGGCGTGCAATTATCAGAATCCAGGCTCCTACGTCAACAATGCCGTTTGTGACTTCCCTGCAACAGGATTCGATTGCGACGGGAATTGCCTGCCGGAATATCTGGATGAGAATGGAAATTGTACGGGCGTTGAACCCTGTGAGTTCGGCGTGATTTCGTTGTCCATTGGGACTTTCTTGGGCGGGTCAGAATTTGAGGTTACGCAATTGCAAGCATCCGGAACGTTGAGCTCGATCTCGGTTGTTTCGAATTGGTATGCCCAAGGGAGTTCTTACCCTGGAGACATGGCCTTGGCGATCGTCAGTCCAGATGGCACTGTTTTTGGCGTAGATGGTTACAACACCAATACAACCAATGCAGGATATCCGCCCAATTACTTGGACTATTGGCCATCGGACTGGGACACCTCGAATCCCGGCGTGTACTATGCACAATTTCTGATCCCCGAAGGCGTGACCGGAGATGGCATTTGGTCTGTAGTGGTCATGAACGCTTGGACGTCATCGCAAACTGCGGAATACGACTTGACGATCGAAATCAATGGCCTTTGCACCGGGAATTGAGGCTTAACCCGAAGTGAGTTGCTTCATTGTTTCCATCGTCAGCGATTGACTTTGGGTCAGGCCTTCAATGGT
>CBFHQM010000013.1:5129-58990 GCA_965657965.1 uncultured Flavobacteriales bacterium
CGGACTTGGCGGTTTTTGCCTTCGTCCAGTTGTACTTCGATCCAAGTGGTGGGAATGTTGGCGCGGTACCGAATGGGGGGGGTGCGCTCCCACGGTGGAGTATGGTCTGCAGGGAGCAATTTCGCGCGCGCAGCACGGGAGTTGTAGAACTTGCCTTTGGCCTTCAACTGCATTGGGCGCTCGAAGGCGCGAAGGTCTTCCTCGGTCGGAGCACCTTCCACTTGAACGTGGTAGGTCTTCCAGATTTTTCGGTGTTCGTCCCCCTCTAAAACTTGTCGCTTCAGGTGGTTGTTGTCCGTGAGCAAGAGCAGCCCTTCAGAATCTCGGTCCAATCGGCCAATGGGGTAAACGTTGTTGGGGAATTCGCCCAATTCGCCCAAACCGGGGTGGCCCGCTTCTGGCGTGAATTGGCTGAGCATGCCAAAAGGCTTGAGGACTGCGTATGTTGCCATGATTAGTCAATCCAGTCGGCCACAAACACGTTGGTCGAACGGGTGCGTCCATTGTTGCGGTTCGAGCTAAAGGCGATGCGCTTCCCATCGGGAGAGAACATGGGGAAGCTGTCAAACGCATTGTCGAACGAAATCTGGACCGGCTCGGCCCCGTTGATGTCGGTCATGAAGATGTTGAACGGAAAAGCACCCGTGACGTGGTTGGAGCTGAACAAGATGTTCTTTCCGTTGGGGTGGAAGTAGGGTGCCCAGTTGGCCCCGCCCAAATCGGTGATTTGCCGTTGCTCGCTGCCGTCCACATTGGCCACGAAGAGCTCCATGGCGGTTGGCTGAACCAGCCCCTCGGAGAGCAATTTCAAATAGGCGTCGGCTTCCTCGCCATCGGCAGGGCGGCTCGCACGCCAGACCAAGTACTTCCCGTCGGGACTAAAAAAGGCGCCGCCATCGTAGCCCAGTTCACTGGTGATTTGCTGAATGTTGCGGCCATCGATGTCGCAGGTATACAGTTCGAGGTCACCACTTCGAGTGCTGGTAAACACGATTTTGTCGCCTTGGGGGCTAACTGTGGCTTCGGCATCATAGCCTTCGCCTCCGATGAACAGGGTGGGCTCGCCACCAGCTGTGCTCACGGTGTAGATGTCATAGGTCGGGTAAATGGGCCACACATATTCGCCTCCGGGTCCACGGCGGGGAACTTCTGGACATGCGGTGTCTGCAGCATGGGTGGAAGCGTACAAAACAGTGGAATCACCCGGCATAAAATAGGCGCAAGTTGTGCGGCCAAGGCCAGTGCTTACTGGCGCTGGGGGATTTTCAGACGGCGTACCGTCGTTCATGTCCATCACATAGATCTGATCGCACTCCACGCCCCAATTGGAATTGGAGGCTTGAAAGACGAGGTCTTTGCCGTCAAAGGACCAGTAGGCCTCGGCATTGTCACCGCCGTATGTGAGTTGTCTCACGTTGTTGAAGTGTACTTCTTTTTCATATCCACGGTCCAGACTGTCTGGAAGATCTGCTGTTGGGGCGGATGCGTCTAGATTGCCCGGGTCTTCCGTCGAAGCGGGTCCAGTGCAGGACATCAGAAGAAGGCTGGCAAACAGGCCGAGCGAAGGAACCGAGGAAGGGAGTGTGAATCTCATGTCGAAAAAGCCACGCGAATGTAGAACTTCGCAACCTCACACACGATTTTTATCTCCATGAAGCGAATTGATTTTCAAACCCTTGTGTCCTGTGTGGTGCTGGCTTTCCTTTTCGTTGGGTGCGGCGTTCAAACCACCGATTCAGCCGGTCTTGTGGTCTCGGATCAAGGCACTTCTGCGAGCGCAGAGGCCATGCGGGCCGATGTGATGGCCCTGACAAACGATCGTTTTGAGGGCAGAGAGACTGGCCAGCCCGGTGCTTATGCAGCTGGGGATTGGGTGCAAGGCCGGATGCAAACATTGGGACTCTTGGAGGCTGGAGACTCGGGTTACCGTCAAACCTTCGAATACAAGCCGCACCCTCCAATGCAGGTTCATGGAGATACGCTCAAGACCATGGGCATGGCGGTGGTGACCGAAGTTGTGGGGCGAAATGTGTTGGGCGCTTCTGCGTCTGTTCAAGACACCACTCGGCGTTGGGGCGTCATTGGATGTCACCACGACCATTTGGGCTGGGGAGACGAAAACAGCTTATGGCGGGGTGTTGCCGACGGAGACTCTGCTGTGCACCCGGGCGCCGATGACAATGCCAGTGGCGTGGCGATGCTGCTTGAATTGGCGTCGCGACACAGCGTGAGTCCCTTGTCGAGCCATTCCATTTTGTGGGCCAGTTTTAGCGGAGAAGAGAAGGGCCTCTGGGGCTCCAATCATTTCACCAATGAACCCACTGTGGGGCTCAAGCACATTGACTACATGATCAACTTCGACATGGTGGGCCGCTTGCGCGGTGACACGCTTGCGGTCTATGGCAATGGAACCTCCCCGGTTTGGAATGGC
This sequence comes from uncultured Flavobacteriales bacterium, assembly GCA_965657965.1. Classification (GTDB taxonomy): domain Bacteria; phylum Bacteroidota; class Bacteroidia; order Flavobacteriales_D; family Sanyastnellaceae; genus UBA8752. The sequence goes on from CBFHQM010000013.1 coordinate 7,561, forward strand.
ATCCTCGATTCTTGCAACGCCGAAGAGGGATCAGGATTTGAGTTGGTCCTGAGCGAGAGTGGTGTGGGGCCATCGGACCACACATCGTTTTATCTGGAGGACATTCCCGTGTTGCATTTCTTCACCGGTCAGCACGAGGATTACCACAAACCCACCGACACCGCAGACAAGCTGAACTATGAAGGGATGGTGCGCATCGCAGATTTTTCTGCCTGTATTGTTCGGGAGTTGGGAGCTCGGGATTCAATCCCTTTTACTAAAACCAAAGACAGTTCGAGCGATGATGCTCCGAGGTTCAAAGTCACATTGGGTGTGGTTCCTGATTACTTGTTTTCTGGAACAGGCATGCGCATTGACGGTGTAAGTGAGGACAGGCCGGCGCAATTGGCTGGGATGAAGAAAGGCGATGTGGTTGTCCGGATTGGGGAATTGCAAGTAAACGACATGATGGGCTACATGGAGGGCCTTTCCATGTTTGATGCAGGAGAGACCACCGAGGTGGAAATCTTGAGAAACAAGACCGCCATGGTCATGGAGGTGACGTGGGACTGACCCACGTATCTTTGTGCTTCAAGGTATTCCGCCGCGCTTCGCTTTTGCGAAGTGAGGAAAGTCCGGACAGCGCAGGGTACCGAACTCTTTGAAAAAGGAGGCACCTTTACAGGTGACAGACAGTGCTGCAGAGATTTAAACCGCCGATGGCCTTCGGGCACAGGTAAGGGTGAGAAGGTGGGGTAAGAGCCTACCAGCGTGTTGGGAGACTGCACGGCTTAGGTAAACCTTTCGGGCTGCAAGACCATGTAAACCAGTGTTTGAGGGCGACCCGTCCGATACTGGAGGGTAGGTTGCGTAGATCAATGGTGGAAGTCCTTTTTGGACAACAGAATCCGGCTTATTGCCTTGACGTCCCCGGGGCTTGCCCCGGGGATTTGTTTTTACCCCTCTGAGTTCCAAGTTTGGTTTTGTGTTGGGTTTGGTTCGGATTTATTTGTTAATTCGTTGTCCTGACTTTTTGCAAACTGAACGTGTAACCACCATTTCACACCCAAATGGCAAAAAAAGCCACCACAGATTTGCAGGCGAACGAGCTGCGGCAAATCAAAAGTTTTTACGAGCAGGAGCGCATGCAATTGGTCGCTCGACTCCAGCACATTGATCAAGTGATCGCTCGGTTGTCAGGAAGTGATACGCCCATATATGATCCGGCCACGGCCGTGAGGGATGTGATCCCGACGCCTTCGACTGTTCGTCGAGCGGTGTCAGCTCCAACAGCAGAGCCAGTAAAAAGAGGTCCCGGACGGCCGCGCAAGAATCCCTTGCCAGAGGAGCCTAAAGCGAAAAGAGCAGGCCGACCTAAAAAGCGTGGGCCAAAGTCCATTTGGGGCAACTTTATTTTGCGTCGGCTCCGTCAATGCGACCGCCCATTGAGCTATGGGGAGCTTGTTCGGGATGCGATGGTCCTGAATAACCTGTCTCCAGAAAAGGAGAAGAACGCGAAGCAAAGCATCTTGAATGCGGCGTTTAGACTGCGCAATACCCTGAAGAAGATTGACACCGTTGGATTGCCAGGGAAAAAGGAGAAGTTTTTGGTGCTGTCGGCTTGGCTCGAGGGCGAAAACGAACTCAAGGCGCCATATGCCGAGATCTTCAAAGAGATTGCATTGACGCCAATGGGTGACCGCGGCCGAAAGCCAAGGCGCCCAGCTGGAGATGCGGCTGTGGATTCCAAAATCAAAGAGAAAGTAGAGGCCAAGTCAGCGGCCAAGAAAGCGACAGCGAAGGCGGCCCCCGCCAAAGCCAGTGCCGCCAAGCGAGCCGGGTCCAAAGCCAGTCCTGCCAAGGCGGTTCCGGTCAAAAAGAAAGCGGCCTCGAAAGGAAAGCCTGCAGCCAAGGCCGCGTCGAAGCGCGTGGCCAAGCCTGCTGCAAAAAAGGCAGCGGTTCGGAAAGCGAAGAAGTAACGCCTCGCCAACGCGCATTGCGCAAAAAACAGCATCAAAAAAGGGCACCCATCCGGGTGCCCTTTTTGTTACAAAGAGGTGCCGATTACGCCTGATGGAAGGGGTAGCGATAATCTTTTGCGGGAGTCAAGGTTTCCTTGATGGTTCGCGGGCTAACCCAACGCAACAAGTTCAGCAGTGATCCAGCTTTGTCATTGGTGCCGGAACCACGGGCGCCTCCAAAGGGCTGTTGCCCCACGACAGCGCCAGTGGGCTTGTCGTTGATGTAGAAGTTGCCCGCTGCATTTTGCAAAGCACGCATGGCATCGTCAATGGCATAACGCTCCCGTGCAAATACAGCACCAGTTAGGGCGTATTCGCTGGTGGAGTCAACCAATTCCAAGGCGCCGTCAAAGTCATCTGCTGGGTAGACGTAAAGGGTAACCACAGGACCAAAAATCTCTTCCTCCATGGTTTTGAAGTGCGGTGTCTTGGCCAAGATCACAGTGGGGTGAACGAAATACCCTTTACTGTCATCGCATTGACCGCCGCACAGGATGTCGGCGTCGGGGCTGTTTTTTGCAAAATCGATGTAGCTTTTGATTTTGTCGAATGAACGTTGACTGATCACGGCGCCCACAAAATTGGTAGGGTCCGCAGGGGAGCCCACTTTGAGTGTGCCCACATCGGCGACAAGTTTCTCTTGAATTTCGGGCCACAGGTTGTCCGGTAGATAGACACGGCTCGCCGCACTGCACTTTTGGCCTTGGAACTCAAAGGAGCCACGGACGATGCCCGTGACCACTTCGTCCACATTGGCCGATTTGTGGGCAATAATGAAGTCCTTTCCGCCGGTCTCACCCACGATGCGGGGGTATGTTTTGTATTGCGCAATGTTTTCACCGATGGTCTTCCAGAGGTGGCGAAATACGCCGGTGCTGCCTGTAAAGTGGAGGCCTGAAAAGTCGGGGTGAGAGAAGACCACATCCCCTGCCACTGGACCGTCTACCGTCACCAGATTGATCACGCCTTCGGGCAGCCCTGCCTCGTGGAGAAGCTCCATGATCACATGGGCAGAATAGATCTGCTCATCGGAAGGTTTCCAAACCACAACGTTGCCCATCAGGGCTGCTGCAATGGGCAAGTTCCCCGCGATGGCCGTGAAGTTGAACGGGGTAATGGCAAAGACGAATCCTTCTAGCGCACGGTACTCAAGACGATTCCAAATGCCAGGAGCGCTCTCGGGCTGCTGGGCATAAATTTCTTGGGCAAAGTGGCAGTTGAATCGGAGAAAGTCGATGAACTCACAGGCGGCGTCAATTTCGGCCTGATGCATGTTCTTTCCCTGTGCCAACATGGTGGCGGCATTGATGCGTGTGCGCCAGGGTCCGGCGAGCATTTCCGCAGCCCTCAAAAAGATGCTTGCACGCTGCTCCCAGTCTAATGACGCCCACGCCGAGCGGGCTTCGAGGGCAGAGTCGATGGCTTCTTTTACGTGTTCAGCTGTGCCAAAATGTGCATGGCCGATCACGTGCTGGTGGTCGTGAGGGGGAGTCAAAGGACGCTTGTCGTCGGTCAGGACTTTGCGTCCGCCAATGACCATGGGCACAGCGACGGGCGCTTGGTTGAACATCCGCTCGTATTCAGCGAGCTGAGCTTCGCGCTCGGGACTGTTTGGGCCATAGCCGAGTACCGGTTCATTTTCCGGATAAGGGACTTGGAAGAAGGCGTTGGGCATAGAGAATCGATTGGGTGCAAATGTAGGAGTGGAGCTGTCCATCCAAAGGCTCATGTGTGGGGTGTTGAAAACCGCAGTTTCTGCATGACGCAAAAGGGGATTGCGGAGCCAATTTGCTGACATGAGGTCCGCTGTGGACATGTGGTTGGCACCGGTAGGCCATCAACCTCGGTTGAAGGTGGTGCTTGTGGTGCTTGGTTGTCTGGTTTCCTGTGGGTTACAGGCGCAAGAGAACCGGGGAATTGAGGAGTTGCGCATTCGCGCAGAGCAAGCTTACCTCTCGGGAGACCTGACAGGCGCTTTGCCGGATTTCGAGAAACTGGTGAGTTTGTTTCCTGAGGAGGGGTGTCTCCATGGCCGTTTGGCTGGCTGTGCTCTAACCGAACCCGGGCGCATGACCCTAGCGCGACGGCACTTGAGGATCGCCAACAAAATGGGGTGCGCCGATGTGGACCTTGAGTTTCATCGTGCCCGTTTGGCTCAGCTCGAATACGATTTTGAGCGTGCACGAGATTTGTATGCGGCGTATTTGGCCTTGGCGGGGAAGAAAGCCCGCTTCAAGGCGGAGGCAGAGCGGGGTGCATTGATGTCGGCTTCGGTCAAATGGTCACCAAACGAAGCGGTTGGACTTGAAGTTCGCGACCGAATTTCGGCAGACCCGAAAGCGGCGTTCCGGTTTTTTCGTCCTGAAACGCCGGGATTAAGATTGGTGAATGTGCCAGTGGCGCTTCGGTCCAAAGCCGACTTGAAAACCGATCCGGAGCGCATGGCTTTTCACGATGGGGACACGGTTCTTGTCTACTCTTCCTTGGGCAAAAAGGGCCAGTTTGGTTGGGACCTCTTTCGGATTTCCCTTGCCGGAGGGAGCTATGGCAAAGAAGAGCGGCTCTCCGATCAGGTCAACACAGTGTTTGACGAGCGCGATGCTTACCTCTCTCCCGATGGTGTTTTGTATTTCTCGAGTGACCGCCCCGGCGGTTTGGGGGGGTACGACATTTATGCGGTCAGTTGGGCCAATGGCCAACCCGCTGGAGAGGTGTATCGATTGCCCTTTCCCATCAACTCAGTCAACGATGACGCCTTTTTTATTCCCGAGCCAGATGGGGGAGCTTGGTTTGCTTCAAATCGAGCAGCGGAACAAGGACGGGTTCATGCCTACCGGGTCTCGCTCAGCGAACAGCCATTTGTGGCGGGCACTGTGGCGTGGGTGGAAGAAGAGGTGGAGTCGGCCAAGCTCACCTTGCGGGTCTATGAGAACGGAGAAATCCGGACAGAGAAGGACTTAAGGAATGTAGAAGCCAATCGGGTGTTGTTGTCTGAAAACGTGGAGGGTACATCTGTCCGGGTGGTGTTGGAAGACGGAGAAGGTCGCATTGTATCCGAAGCGTTCGGAAATGTGGAGACCGCATGGGAACTCCAAAAGCAAGGAGGAGGATGGGCCATGGTAGAAAGGGTAGAGCAAGATTGGGCCATGTTGGCCGACTTGCAGGAAACTGAGCCTGCCAAGAACACCAGTGAAGGCGGCGTCACGGAAACGCCTTCGAATGCTCCAGAAGGCGCGCAGGGCTCGTCTGTCCAGGCGGCGGTGGTCCAAGCCTCAGAAGTCTCCAATTGGAGTGCATGGGTGTCCAGTCAAATGGAGGTTGAATCGGCAGCGTTGGCATTGGATGATGGTGTAGAGGACGCTTCCGCTGCACCGCCATCGGAGAACACTGCTGATGCCGCAACCACAGGAGATTCAAATGCCACGTCAACCGAAGTCACTGGGGTGGTTGACCCTGCGCGGGAATTGGACACATCCGGCAGCGAAGGAGAAGGTGGGGGGCAAGAGAGTGATGTTGCACAGAGCCAGTCCAGCGACCCATTGAATGCGGTTGATTCAGAAACGGGAACCTCGTTGACAGAGGGCCGTCCGATAACGTCTAGCAGTGCCGGCGTACCTGATGCTAAGGCCGATGTGGCCTTTGACGCGGGGAAGGCGCCAGATCAAGCTCAGTTGTCCTTAATGTTGGAGGAAGACGAAGAAGCCGTGGTGGCACTTTGGGAGGAGAAGCTCAATCGCATTTTGGTTCTAGAGTCTGACTTCTTGGACGAGCCAGACATGAGAAAGGCCGGGGAGCTTTTTGATCTCATGGAAGAGGTGGAGGCATGGTCCCCGGAGGCTTCGATGGTGGACATTCGTTATCGCGATGGCGCGGATTTCACTGAGATTCGGGAGATGTTGGAGGCTTGGAGTTATGCCGTCCAATCTGCGTCCAAGGCGTCTTTGGCCAAGTTGGCCGGAGATGCTGTTATGGCAGTGAGAAGGCAGAAGTTGGCATTGCGAGAATTGCGAGAGGCTGGTGGAGCCGATGTAATGGCTGCGATGTATTCCTGGTCGGATTGGCGAGACGCGCAGCGGGGAATCGAGGGGGTCGATCCGGCCTTGGGGGAGTGGACCATTGAAGCGGGGGATGCGGTCATAGAACAGTGGGAGGAAGGCCTTGCTGCAGGAGAAGAGGTGTGGAGTCGAAAACTGCGTTCAGGTTGGAGAGGGGATTGGTTGACGTTGCAAGACATGGAGGTGTCGAGGAACAAAGAGATTTGGAACGAGGTTCGCTCCGAATTGGTGCTGGAAAAAGCGGACGAAGAATTGGCTGCGAAAAGGGCTTTGGATGCGACCGCTGCTGCCGAAGCCTTGGCGGTCGAAACTGCTGCTGCCGAAGCCCTGGCGGTCGAAACTGCTGCTGCCGAAGCCTTGGCGGTCGAAACTGCTGCTGCCGAAGCCTTGGCGGTCGAAGCCGCTGTTGCGGAAGCCGCTGCTGCCGAAGCCGCTGCCGCCGAAGCCTTGGCGGTCGAAGCTGCTGCTGCCGAAGCCGCTGCCGCCGAAGCCTTGGCGGTCGAAACAGCTGCTGCCGAAGCCGCTGTTGCCGAAGCTGCTGCTGCCGAAGCCGCTGCCGCCGAAGCCGCTGTTGCCGAAGCTGCTGCTGCCGAAGCTGCTGCCGCCGAAGCTGCTGCTGCCGAAGCCGCTGCCGCCGAAGCTGCTGCTGCCGAAGCCGCGGCACTTGAAGCGTCGTCTTCAGCAGCCACGTCGAGTGAGACGGAATCGAACAGCAGTGTGACCTATGCTCCGATTCCAAGTGATCCCTTTGGTGGCGATGTCACGTCAACGTTGATTGGTTTTGTCTTCCCTTCTAGGCGTGCCGATGGCGAAGCAATGACAGATGAAAACGGAGGCCTTGCATTGGGTGAGTTTGCGCAATTGTGGCAATCGGCACTGACAGCGTCCTCCAAAGTTGAAAAGGCTTGGTCCCGGTTTGTATCGGGCCCTGGTCAAGAGGGCATCCCGATGATCAACACCCCGCAAGAGGTGAATGCCATGGAAAAGAAAACGGCCGAAGCTTACCTCCAATTGAGGGCGGTGATGTTGTCGACGTTAGACGAGGCTGTGGCAATGGATGTTCAGGCGGGCATGAAGGCTGCAGAGGAATGGGAAGCTTTTTCTGCTGTGGTTGCATTGGACCGGGAAGATGGACGTGTGGTTCAATTGGGTAAGTTGGTCCAGAATGCCCGGGCCAGCGAAGTCCTAAGAAACCGCCGGAAAGGCGAAGACAAAGCCGCTTCAAATTCGGAGAGGACATCTATGGGAAGTCGCTACTTCCAACAACAGGAAGAAGAAAGGTTGGCCTTCGAAGCGGCGACGGCGTGGCGGACACTGGCCAATGATTGGTCGAATTTGCAACGAGAATTGGAAGCGGAAGCCGAAGCTTTGGCCATGTTGGAGAAGGAGCGGACAAACGCCACTGGGGTTGAGCCCGGTCAGGCAAGTGAAGCCGATTCACGGGAAGCAGCGAACGCGTCGAATGTCTCTGGGCAGAGTCGGGTCACAGGAGACTTGGTTTTGACAGATTGGAAAGATGTTCCGTTCGGAGAAGAAGCCACTGATTCTGAATCTCGGGCTTGGGGCTTCCTCTTGGATGAAGCTGTGATCGCTTTGGAAAACGAGCAGAATGTTGCGAAGACTTGGATTCCCGAGGACGTCCGTTTGGTTGAGGCTTGGCTTCAATGGCGGGCTTTGCGCAGGGTGAATCAAGCGGAAGACTTGACAGGGTCCGCCCTTTCTGAATGGGAGAAGTCTTTGTTTTTTGCCGAGCGTGAGGTCCGGGATGCTTGGGAAAAGATGGACCTCAACGGATTTGAACGCCGTCATGCAACTGCGGAGGACAGCGCGTCTACGGAACAGAACGTGGAATCGGAAACCTCCAAGGAGTCAGCGCTTCTCGAAGAGGCAGGTTTGGTCGGAGCAGGGGGCAACACGCGCACGGCTGCAGAGGCCGCCATGGCCGTCAACGACGAAAGGGCATCTCGATATGGTGTTGTGCTTCCCGAAGCTCAAGTCATTGGCCGAGGGGGAGAGCGCCACAAGGGATTGACCCTACGGCCCATTACAAGATCGTCGATTGAGCAGGCTATTCTTGGCAAAATCCCGGCAAATGGGGGAGGCGAGGAAGAGGCTTTTGAGACGTTCTCGGCCGGCTCAGGCGCACCCGTGGCCAAGGGGGTTGAATACAAGGTTCAAGTTGGCGCTTTCCGGAAGGCACTGCCAGCGGCATTGTTTGCCTCGTTTGATCCCATGTGGGCCCAGTCCTTGCCCAATGGGATTACGCGCTACATGGCGGGAAGTTTTGATGCTTACGATCCTGCGGTTGTGGCAAGAGATGCCATTCGTGCGCTGGGGTACAGCGATGCATTTGTAGTTCGATTTGTGGATGGAGAGCGGGTAAGGGCCGCGCGTCCCCCGGCAGAAGAGCTGGCTGCAGAACGGTCCGATCGTCCGGTAGAAGTGACAGGCTTAGGTCAAATCGCTTCGGAAGAAGCGGCAGCCATGGGAGCAGGACGCGTGAATGCCGCTGCGGCAAGAGAGACAAGTGCAATGCCATCCCGGGCCGAGGAGATTCCAACATGGAATGATGTTCAAGGCAGGGTATACAGCGTGCAAGTGGGTGCGTTTCGCGGCGTTCCCGATGGCGCGTCTCTGTCGAAGCTGGGCACGCTCACACGGGAGGATGCGGGAACTGATGGTTGGTTGAGGCTTTTCTCCGGGCGTTTTGCCACAGAAGGTGAAGCGGCTCGGCACCGCGATGGATTAAGAAGCGATGGTAGAAAGGATGCCTTTGTGGTGGTCTACATTAATGGACGTCGCATCCCGCTGTTGGAGGCCAGTACCACAGCGACGGGCGGTTTGCCCGATATGGGAACTGAGTCAGCGCCAACTGAAGTGAGCGTTGGCCTTCCCGAAACGTCAAGCAATTCGTCCAATGTGGTTGCACAATGGAGAGTTGAGTTGGGTGAGTACGCAAGCACCATTCCCGTGCGCCTGGCCAATGCCATCTTGGATGCCCCACTTCGCTGGGAAATTCGATCTTCACGTGAGCAAGGCATGACCCGTTATTTGACGCAGCCTGTAGCGTCTTTGGAGGAGGCCACATCGTGGTTGGAACAGGCCCGTGAGATGGGATTTGCACAGGCGCGATTGATTGAATTGCCGCTTGGCGAAGAATGAGGGGGCTATTCTTCGGATACTGAGCGGATTTGAACTATTTTTGCGCCCCTTTTGGGGCATGCGCCATGTGCCCTTTTTTTAAACACTCTTGATGAAAGGCGCGTTCATCACGATACAAAATCCCCTTCGGATCCATGATGACCGAAGAAAACACCCAGCCTGAAGACCAGGCAAATGCGTCACACGACGCATCCGCGGATCAACCGCAAGAGGCCAAAGAGGCAACAACGCCTGAGGCCGACAACAATGTAGAACCTGCTGCTGAGGAAGCGCCCGCTGAGGAGGCTCCTGCTGCTGAGGAAGCGCCCGCCGAGGAAGCTCCTGCTGCTGAGGAAGCGCCCGCCGAGGAAGCCCCAGTGGAAGAAGCGAAGCCAGCTGAGCCGTGGGTGATGCGTGTCCTCGATACGCCTACAGAAGAATTTGACTGGGACGAGTCAGATGCCGACAAGGACGAGATGGATCCAGAAGAGCGCACAAAGCTCGAGGACCTCTACGAAGGAAGCTTGAACCTGATCCGTGAGTCGGAAGTGGTAGAAGGCACCGTTGTGAGCATCGGCAAGAAAGAGATCGTCGTCAACATCGGCTATAAGTCCGAAGGTGTGATTGGCGCTTCTGAGTTCCGTTACAATCCTGAGCTCCGTGTTGGAGATGCAGTTCCTGTGTTCGTTGAGCAGCAAGAAGACCGCAATGGTCAACTCGTGGTGTCTCACCGCACTGCTCGTATCCACAGCGCTTGGCTCAAGGTCAATGGCGCGTTGGAGAACGACGAAATCATCATGGGTACCATCAAGTGCCGCACAAAAGGCGGCCTGATCGTCGATGTGTTCGGCATTGAGGCATTCTTGCCAGGTAGCCAAATTGATGTGAAGCCAATCCGTGATTACGACGAGTATGTCGGAAAGCAGATGGAGTTCAAGGTTGTCAAAATCAACCAAGAGTACAAGAACGTTGTGGTCTCCCACAAAGCCCTCATCGAGGCCGAGTTGGAAGAGCAGAAGCGTCAGATCATCTCCGGTTTGGAGAAAGGTCAGGTGCTCGAGGGTGTGGTCAAGAACATCACGTCATACGGTGTCTTCGTCGACCTCGGTGGTGTGGATGGACTCGTTCACATTACAGACCTCAGCTGGGGCCGCGTGAGCCACCCCGAAGAGGTGGTCGAAGTGGAGCAGCGTCTCAATGTGGTCATCTTGGACTTTGACGATGACCGGAAGCGAATCGCTCTGGGCATCAAGCAGCTTACTGCGCATCCTTGGGACGCCATGTCCGAGGGAGTCAACGTTGGCGACAAGATCAAAGGAAAAGTTGTGGTTGTGGCCGACTACGGCGCATTCGTCGAAGTGGCGGAGGGCGTAGAGGGCTTGCTCCACGTCAGCGAAATGAGCTGGAGTCAACACTTGCGCAGCGCTCAGGAATTCCTGAAAGTTGGAGACGAGATTGAAACCATCATCTTGGGCATTGACCGCGAAGAGCGGAAGATGAGCTTGGGCATGAAGCAGTTGGTTCCAGACCCATGGGACAACATCGAATTCAAGTTCCCTGTGCAGTCTAAGCACGCTGGTAAGGTGCGCAACTTCACCAACTTCGGTCTGTTTGTTGAGATGGAAGAAGGCATTGATGGCCTTGTCCACATCTCAGACCTTAGCTGGGAGAAGAAGATCAAGCATCCTTCAGAGTTCTGTAGTGTTGGAGATGAGATCGATGTGGTCGTGCTCGAGTTGGACAAGACCAACCGCCGCATGAGCCTCGGACACAAGCAGCTCCAGGAGAACCCTTGGGATACGTTCGAACAGGTCTTCGAAGTCGGATCCACGCACAAAGGCACGGTGTTGACCATCGACGGCAGCAACGTTGCTGTGGCATTGCCATACGGTGTGGAAGGATTCTGTCAGGCGAAGCACTTGAAGCGCGAGGACGGAACCGACATCAAAGTCGAAGAGAACGCTGATTTCATCGTGCTCGAGTTCAACCGGAATGCCAAGCGCATTACGGTGTCTCACTTGCGTACTTATGAGGAGCCACCCGCGAAGAAGCGTGGCGGTACCGACACCCGCAAGCGCCGTGACGATCGCGACAACGGTTCAAGCCCAGCTACACAACGTGCAGTGCGTGAGGTGAATGAGCGTCAGGCCAAGACCACTCTCGGTGATCTCGGTGTGTTGTCTCAGTTGAAGCAGCAAATGGAGGATGGTCCAGCACCAGAGCCCGCTGCTGAAGAGGCCAAACCAGCGCCAAAAGCAAAAGCAACCAAAGCGAAAGCAACCAAAGCAACGAAGGCAACTAAGGCGAAAGCCGAGGAAGCACCTGCTGCTGAGGAGGCACCTGCTGCTGAGGAAGCACCTGCTGCTGAGGAAGCACCTGCTGCTGAGGAGGCACCTGCTGCTAAGCCAAAGGCAAAGAAGGCGACCAAGCCGAAAGCCAAGAAGAAAGCTGCCCCTGCCAAAGACGCTCCCAAAGAGGACAAAGCGGACGAAGGCGAGGACAAGAAGTCTTGATTCTTTATCCTTAAATCGTAGAAAAGGGAGGCCAAAGTGCCTCCCTTTTTCATACATGACTATTTTTGCACCCACACATGGGCAACGAGCATTATCTCATCAACCCGCTCCAATTTCAATTGACTTTGGATCGCCTGGCCCATCAGCTTGTTGAGGAGCACGGAGATTTTTCGGAAAGTGCCTTGGTTGGCATCCAACCCCGAGGCGTGCATTTGGCATCCCGGTTGCAGGCGCGAATCGACAAAATCTTGGGCGGGATTTCGCCTAGATGTGGGGATTTGGACATCACGTTTTTTCGCGATGATTTCCGCAGACATGACATGCCTCTTCAGGCGGCGGCCACCAACATGAATTTCTTGGTCGAGGGCTTGCGCGTCGTGCTTGTGGACGATGTCTTGTTTACTGGAAGGACCATTCGAGCGGCGATGGATGCTTTGCTGGCACATGGCCGTCCTTCGACGGTGGAATTGGCCGTTCTCGTGGATCGGCGGTTCCGAAGAGAATTGCCCATTGAGCCCAAATACGTGGGGCGCAGCGTCGACAGTTTGGACAGCCAACGCGTAAAAGTGATATGGTCTGAATTGGATGGTGGTGGCCAAGACAGAGTGGAATTGATCAACCCCAACGAACAACATGGCTGAATTCTCCTCGCGTCATTTACTCGGCATTCGGGGTTTGACGACCTCAGATGTGGAGGCTGTTTTTCAAACGGCGAGAGAATTCAAAGCGGTCATCAACCGGCCCATCAAAAAGGTGCCCAGTTTGCGTGACCTGACTGTGGCCAACTTGTTTTTCGAAAACAGCACCCGCACTCGGCTCAGCTTTGAATTGGCCGAAAAACGATTGTCGGCGGATGTCGTGAATTTTTCTGCAGGTTCGTCCAGTGTCAAAAAGGGGGAGACCTTAACGGACACCGTGCGAAACATCTTGGCGATGAAGGTGGACATGGTGGTCATGCGGCATCCGCATCCAGGTGCGGCGCATTACTTGGCTAAGAACTTGGACGTCCCCATCATCAATGCCGGAGATGGCACCCATGAACACCCTACGCAAGCCTTATTGGATTGCTTCACGCTGCACGAGCGTTTGGGGGAGTTGAAAGGGAAAAAAGTGTGCATTTTCGGGGACATTCGGCACAGCAGGGTGGCCTTGTCCAATGTGCTTTGTCTCCAGCGTTTGGGGGCAGAGGTGATGGTGTGTGGTCCAGCCACGCTGATTCCGAAGTATTTCGGGACGCTCGGTGTAAAAGTGGGCCACGATGTCGATGCCGCTTTGGCATGGTGCGATGTCGCCAATGTGCTTCGAATTCAATTGGAACGTCAGGGAACCGAAGTCCCGTATTTCCCCAGCTTGGAAGAATACCATGCAGTTTACGGCATCACATCGGAGCGCTTGGATCGGCTGGATAACCGTCCGCTCATTCTCCATCCGGGGCCAATGAACCGCGGTGTGGAGATTTCCAGTGATGTGGCTGACGGCCAAGACGCTGTGATTTTGGACCAAGTTGAGAATGGTGTGGCTGTGAGAATGGCCGTCTTGTACCTATTGGCTGGTCGATTGGGCAGCTCGACGGATTGAGTTACTTTAGGCCCTTACAGATTCACGACATGAAATTTGAAGTCGAAAAGCGGGAGAAGGTGGTCATTGTGACTTCCAAGGTGGAGAAGTTGGACGCACTGTGTGCCCCAGAGCTCAAGGGAGAGTTGGTTTTGGCCAACAAGGAGGGTCACAGAAACATGGTCTTGGACATGAGCGAAACGCGGTACATTGATTCCAGTGGGTTGAGCGCAGTCTTGATTGGTCATCGTGCTTGTCGTGATGCGGGTGGCACATTTGTGGTCAGTGGGTTGCAACCTGCTGTTTCCAAATTGGTGTCCATTAGTCAATTGGACAGTGTCCTGAAGATTGTGCCCACAGCCCAAGAGGGAGTGGACTTGGTCTACATGGAAGAGGTAGAACGCGACATTTGAACCGAACCTTTTAGCTATGAAATCTTTTCAATTTTTGAGCGCCGTGGCGGTGCTGTTTTTCGCGTCCAATGTGGCTGCTCAGTGCGATCCAATGGCCGTTGATTTTGGTGCCGAAACGTGGGGCCTGAGTCCTGACGCCGAAGTGACCTTCTTTGACTCAGCTTATATCAACGTGGCCTACACCGACGATGTGCATTTGTTGGTCCCTTCTTATGCGTCAGATGTGGAGCCAGAAACTCCGCTTGATGCTCCGATTGATTCGGTTGTGATCGTGGCGGTGCTTCTCGTGGACACCTTGAATGGAGACACGCTGACCTTCGCCGAAGTGGGGTTGGATTATGAGTGCAATAACCTTGGGGACTGCACAGACCCATGCACCTTTTTAGGTGGCGGACAATACTGCGCTTCCTTTGGGGGTGTTCCCAACCAGACCGGTGATTTTGTGCTCAGCATGGAGGTGACAGTTTGGGCCACCGTATTTGGATTTCCTTTGGCCACGCCTTTTAGTTTTGACGGATTTCCGTTCCCCATCTTGGGGCCTCTAACGGTTGGTCTTGAAACAGCCGCGACTACTCCCGTTGTGTTTCCAAACCCCAGTGCCACAGTGTCGACTTTGACCAATGCCTTCGGTGCGCAAGCGGCGATTCAGAGCATGGACGGCCGTTTGATTCGCCAGTGGGAGGTGGCCAGCAACCAGGAGGACATGGACCTCAGTGGCCTCTCCGAGGGGGTCTACTTTCTTCGCCTGCTTGGCGAAGGAAAGGACGAGGTGATTCGACTCGTGGTTCAGCGCTAAGGCGCAACCTGTGCGTTTTGATGTGACGATTTTGGGGTGCGGAGCAGCCCTTCCGCTGCCGGGACGAAACCCGACAGCTCAAGTCGTCAATGTCCACGAAAAGCAGTTCTTATTGGACTGCGGAGAAGGGACACAAATGGCGTTGCGCCATCATAAGATTCGCATGATGCGAATCGATCACATTGCCATTTCCCACTTGCATGGGGATCACTACTTGGGCTTGCCTGGACTGATATCTACGTACAATCTGTTTGGACGGGAAAAGGACCTGCACATTTATGGTCCGCCACGTTTAAAAGAGGTGCTGGATTTGCACCAAGCTGTGGGAGAGGGATGGTTTGACTTCAAGGTCCACTTTCACTCCACGCAAACAGAGGCTCCGGAAGTTTTGTTTGAGGACGCGACAGTAAAGCTGGAAAGCTTCCCTGTGCGACACCGCATCCCGACAACCGGATTCATTTTGCGCGAAAAGGAGCGCGAACCAGGGATTCGCAGGACTTGGGTCAGCCGGCATGAATTGGTGCCCACGGAGATTCTTTCTCTCAAGAAGGGAAAGGATGTGCACCGGCAGGATGGCACTGTGATTTTGGCAAAGGACGCTTGTCATGCCGCACCATTGCCAAAGAGTTATGCATTCGCCGCCGACACCAAATACTGGGCGAGTGTGGCTGACTTTGTGTCGGGAGTAGACTTGCTTTACCACGAGGCCACCTTTGACGACAAAATGAAGTCAAGGGCAGAAAAGACGTTTCACAGCACAGCCACTCAAGCAGCGCGGATTGCCAAAGAAGCGGAGGTGGGGCAGTTGATTTTGGGTCATTTGTCTGCACGGTATGCTTCTGGCGACTTGCACTTGGCGCAGGCGAAAGAGATTTTTTCGAACGTACTGTTGGCCGAGGATGGTTTGGTTGTGAATGTGGACCGCGTGTGAAGAATTGGGAGATTCTGTGGGCTGGATTGGTTTGTAGGTCAAAAAGGATGCTTACTTTCGTTATCTAGAATCAGTCTGAATAAGACATGGCGCAAATCCTCATCGCAGACAGCAACCAATTGGTGGCTTGTGGTCTCCAAGCCACACTCCGTTCGCACGGAATGAACGAGGTGGTGGGGCAAGTCAGCGACGAAAAACATCTGTTTGAGTTTCTGGACAGCTTTTCGCCGGATTTGGTCATTCTGGATTACGTGGCGGAAGGGTTTTCTGCGCAAACCATTGTGAAGTTGAAAGCGACGGGTCGAATTCGTGTGTTGGCCCTCACCGATGTGCAAAGTGGAAGTACACTGGTTCATGCACTCCGTGCAGGTGTCGATGGATACGTGAAAAAGGACTGCGACCTGCAAGAGATTGTCGAAGCTGTCCGGGAAGTTCATTGTGGGCGGAAGTTCTTCTGCGCTCAAATCTTGAACACCATCAAAAAGGAGGGCATCAACTTGGAGTCACTCGATGTGGTAGACCCCAGTTGTGCAGGAGTGAGCTTGAGCAAACGCGAACTGGAGGTGATTCAGTTGATTGCGGAAGGTTTCACAAATCCTCAGATTTCGGAGAAGCTTTTTGTGAGTCCGCATACGGTGATCACGCACCGTCGGAATATCTTGCAGAAGCTGGGAGCAAAGAACACCGCAGCTGTGGTTCTTTATGCGGTGCAGGCTGGCTTGGTGAGTCCAAATCGATTCCTGTTCGCTCCGGAGTCCTGAGAACCAGAGTCTTACCTGAGTTCAAGACCGTGTACTTTTGCACCGTGCTTGACGAGCCCTTAATGATAGGCCCATGATGACGACGACCCTTTTTGACATTGAACGAGCGGAGACCTCTCGAATCGGTGAAGTAGACCTCAGCAACTTGCCCTTCGGCAGTGTGTTTTCTGACCACCAATTCATCATGGACTTCGACGACGAAAAGTGGAAGTCAGGCAAGATCCAGCCATATCAAAACATGATGCTCAGTCCAGCGGCAATGGTGCTGCACTATGGGCAGGCCATATTCGAAGGGATGAAGGCCTTTCGTCAGCCCAACGGGGACATTGCATTGTTTCGCCCACAAGACAACATCCGTCGATTCAACATCAGCGGAGAACGGATGTGCATGCCGGCAGTGGATGAGGACTTGTTCATGAGTGCATTGACCGAGCTGGTCAAGATGGACAACGCTTGGGTTCCTGACGCGGATGGTGCGTCTTTGTACATCCGTCCGTTCATGTTTGCCAACGAGGTCCACGTGGGTGTGAGACCCAGTGCGAAATACCGATTCAACATTTTCACCTGCCCTGTAGGTCCCTATTACAAGGGAAATGTTCGGGTAAAGGTCGAAACCGATTACACGCGGGCCGCCCCGGGTGGAACGGGATATGCCAAGGCTGCAGGAAATTATGCTGCAGCGCTAAAGCCGACTGAATTGGCCAAGGCCCAAGGGTATCATCAAATTTTGTGGACCGATGCCGTTGAGCACCGCTACATCGAGGAAAGTGGCACCATGAATGCCGTTTTTGTGATGGACGGTAAACTGGTCTCTCCAGCACTGGGCGATACGGTACTCAATGGTGTCACGCGAGACAGCATTCTAACTTTGGCGCGTCACTTTGGATACGAAGTGGAGGAGCGTCGAATTGCGGTGTCCGAATTGAAAGCGGCAGCGGAATCTGGCGCATTGCAAGAAGCGTTTGGTGTGGGGACGGCAGCGACCATGACCCCCATTGAGGCCATCGGTTTTGATGGAGAAGATGTGGAGCTTCCCGGGGTGAACTCTTGGGTGGTGATGCCCAAATTGTCCAAGGCTTTGGACGACATTCGAAGGGGACGAATGGACGATCCATTTGGTTGGAGAATCGTCCTTTGATGCGGCGATTGTTCCCGCGTTGGGGCGCCCCTTTCTTTCTCCTCTTTTTGTTGGCGCTAGCGACTCCTGCCCATGCGCAAATCGCGGGTGTTGACATGATGGGGAGTCCCATTCCCGGCATTACGGCCATTGGACACCACGCGATTGGAGTCAACCCGGCGTTGTTGGCCACAGAAAAGCCGTTCACCGACAAGGATACTTTCCGCTCGGTTCCCGATTCGCTCTCGCGGAAGGGAAAAAAGGCTTTCCGTAAAAGTCAGCGGATGCGGTTTTTCAGTGGCTTCGAAGGCGGAGTGGTGCTCAACACCCCGTTGCTCGACGGCACACCATTGCTCAAATGGGGAGGCCAAGAGCAAACGTGGACGTTGGAAGAGCGCCGTTCGACTGCAGACCAAATGGGACAATCGCCAACCGAAATCGAGGCGCGGATGCGCTGGGTAGGTTGGTCGCGCCATGGCAAACGCGGAGGTTGGGGTTGGACAATTGAAGACCGTTATTCTGCTTCGTTGAATCCGAGCGAAAACTTAGCGAGTTATGTCATGTTGGGCCAGGCTTCGAGCTTGTTTGATCAAGTAGAACTTGACGATGGCACCATCGTGGCGGTCGACGACTTGACCAATGCGCAATTTGAGCGCGTGGAGACCGGATTGAGGAGCAATGGGGATTTACTGGCCTTGGAGTTGTTGGACGGAAGTCGGTTCGCTGTTCAGCATGTGCGCTCATATGGTGCCGGCTTCGGAATAAAATTGTTGAACTCGGGGCCCATGGTCGTGGCTGCTGGATTGTCTGGACGATACTATCGAGGAAGTGGGTATTACGAAGTGGACGGAGAAAAGAAGACGGCTTTTGCGGCGTTCAACCGTGGTTTTGGTGCAAGCTTGGTGGCGCCGAATGCCACCTTGGGTGATGCTATACGGCCTGCCGGATTTGGCGTGGCGTTGGATGCGGCTGTGCGCATTGAGTTGGCCAACGTATGGTTTGCTTCACTCGCCGTCACAGAGGTAGGCAGCATGGACTGGCAGGGGGAGTCCTACAGTTTAACCAACCCTGTGGCCAGTGTGGAAGCTTGGACGACAGAGAACGGAGGCGTTTTGGACGCCTTGTCCGATGGTTTGGTTCCTTCTTCCTTGTTTTTGCAAGCCACACCCGAGAGAAGGGTAGTGGCCATGCCGAGCCGCCTTCGTTTGAATGGAGGAATGATGTTGTCCAAGCGGACGCTCCTCGGTGTGGAGTTAACCGCCCCGTTGAACCAGGTGGCACTTCGTCAGCCATCGGAAATTGGATTGGGTGCCCAAAGTCAATTGGGGCCTTTCCTTGCGATGGGGGGAATGCGATGGAAAGAGGGTGGTGATTTACGCTATCCTGTGGCCTTGATTTGGGCGAAGAAAAATAGCCGTTCGCAATTGGGATTGGCCACCGACGACCTTACGGGCTGGTTGGCTCCCGAAAGAAGATGGGGTTGGGGTTGGAGTTACACGAGAACACTGAGGCCGGCACAGGGTTTGCATGTAGGGAAGTGATTAAACTCCCTCTTCAACATGACTGCTCGATTTTCCTTTTTTCCCTTCCTTTCTGGCTTGGTCCTTTTTTTGATCGGATGTGAATCAGCAGCACAGTCTGAATATTCAGACACCAATACGAATGTGATGCAAAACAACAATCTCTCCTCTGATTTAGAATATGCGGTGCTTGCCGGCGGGTGCTTTTGGTGCACCGAGGCCATTTATGTGGAAATGACGGGTGTTGTCTCTGTGGAAAGTGGGTACACTGGTGGTGCCATTAAGAACCCGGGATATCGAGAAATTTGTACGGGTCGTACAGGTCACGCAGAAGCGGTTCGGGTGGCGTTTGACCCCCAAGCAGTGTCCTACAGCGAGTTGCTTGAAGTTTTCTGGAGAACCCATGACCCCACCACTCTGAATCGCCAGGGGGCCGACGTTGGAACCCAATATCGTTCGGCCATTTTCCCTCAAACCGAAGAACAAGAGAGGGTGGCCAAGGCCTCTTTGGCTGCGGCAGACGAGGCCGAACTATGGGACGCACCCATTGTGACTTCGATTGAAGCGAAAGGGCCTTTTTACGTGGCCGAGGCGTATCACCAAGATTACTTTGCCAACAACCCTGACCAAGGGTATTGTGTCGCGGTTGTCGGACCCAAGGTCAAGAAATTCAAAGCCTTGTTTGCAGACAAGCTCAAGGCCCAGGATTGAACCCTGCAGCGAGCGGACCCTGCCAGAGACAGGCCTCCTGAAGGGCAGGGAGATCCGGTTGTTTGAAAATGAACACTGAATGCACTCTGTATTCCCGTTGAATCTTGGTTTGCCCTTTACTTTAGAAGGGCCTATGCGCTTTCAAGGATTGCAAAAAAGATGGGGGCGCTTGGCGCTTAAAAGGGAAGCGCCTGCGCAAAGAAGGCGAGAAGGCAAACGCATCGATGGCCAACATTCGGTATTGTTTTTGGCGCCAGCCCATACCGCAGCCTTGCGTTCTGACTTAAAAGACTTGGTTGAGGGATTGGAGGGACATCCCGATCTCGGCAATTGGAGCATTGGAGTGGATACGGGGTGGACCCGAAAAGCACACGCGAAATCACGTGCGCAACGGATCAAAAGTTTGGAGTCTGGAATGGCGCCTCCTCCGGATTTTCCTCAAGACGCCGCCGTTCATCTGTTTTGGAGGGATGAAGTCGGGGGAAATGGACTGCCGAAGGTCATGCCCGATTGGATGAACAAGGCGGATGTCCTGATTCTGCTTGACCCTTCGGAAGACAATTTGGTTTTGAGCGCACTATTGAAGCGGTCCAAGGTGTCCTTTAAAGTGGGCCCAACCGAGTCACATTGTGAAGATTTAGACTTTATGTTGGCTTGGCCGAAAGGTGGCGACATGTCATCTTTCGTTCAATTGGCGTTGCATTATTTGAAAACACTCGACTTGAAATGACCAAGCGATTCAGTGGCCTCGGCGTGGCCCTCATTACGCCTTTCAGCGATGAAGGTGCAATTGACTTTCCAGGATTGGAAAAGATGGTGCATCATGTGTCGGGCAGCAAGGCTCACTTTTTGGTGGTTTTGGGCAGCACAGGTGAGGCTCAGCTAATGGACGGCCAAGAGCAAAGACGGGTGTTGGATTTCGTCCAAGAGGTGAACGCGGGCCGTTTGCCTGTGGTTTCGGGATTTGATGGGAGCGGCGGCACTGCTGCTGCGGTTCGTCGCATTGAACAAATGGACACCAAGGGTCTGGCCGGTTTGCTGGTGAGTCCTCCGCCATACATCAAGCCCAGTCAAGCCGCACTTGTTGCGTACTACCAGGCGTTGGCCGAAGCGTCTCCATTGCCCATCATCATGTACAATGTGCCTTCACGTGCAGGGGTCAACATGGAGCCTAAAACCATCATAGAAGTCGCCCGCACGTGCCCTCAAATTGTGGCCTTGAAGCAAGCCAATGACGACATGGTGGCATTCCAGCAGATTCGAGCGGGGGTCCCGCAGGAGTTTGCCATGTTGTCGGGCGACGATGTCAATGCCATCCCCATGATGTCCTTGGGGGGCGATGGCTTGGTGAGTGTGATTGGCAATGCGTTCCCGAATCAATGGGCTGCGGCCATGGACCTTGCATCCTTTGGCTCTGTGAAAGAGGCGGGAGAAATGTTGAGCGACAACCGTGCCCTGCTTGATGTCCTCTTCGACGAGGGCAATCCAACGGGCATTAAGGCGGTGTGCAACCTCATGGGGTTGTGCAGTCCATCCCCCCGTTTGCCGCTACTTCCGGCTTCGAGTGCATTGCGCACGCGACTCTACCAAGCGATGGCAGAGATGGACGCAGTGCCAACCAAGGCAGAAGGCTAACCCAGAGCGCGTTTGCTTGGGGTTGCAAGAAAAGGTCAGGCGACCAATCCTTGCTTCACAGCCACAGCTTCGCGACAAGCTTCAACAATGGCCTGTGGTCCGAGTCCGTACTTCTCGAGCAATTGTGCGGGTGTACCGGATTCACCAAAGCTGTCGTTCACAGCGACGAAACGCTGAGGAACGGGATGGTTGCTGGCCAGGCAGCCGGCCAAGCTTTCTCCCAAACCGCCAGCGCGTTGATGCTCCTCGGCAGAGACAACGCATCCTGTGCGTCCAACGCTTTCCAACAAGGCAGCCTCGTCGAGCGGCTTGACCGTATGCATATCGAGGAGGTCCACAGAAATGCCTTCGGCAGCCAATGCTCTGGCGGCGAGAATGGCGTTCCACACCAAATGTCCATTGGCCACCAACGTGACATCTGAGCCAGTGAATACGCGCCTCGCTTTTCCAATCACAAACGGCGTTTCGGCGTCTGTGATAATGGGCACCTTGGGGCGCCCGAAACGAAAATAGACTGGGCCGTGATGTTCGGCGATGGCGTGGGTTGCCGCGCGGGTCTGCTCGAAATCACAAGTGTGAATCACGGTCATGTTCGGCAGCATTTTCATCATGCCAACATCTTCCAAGATTTGGTGTGTTGCTCCATCTTCACCCAAGGTCAATCCGCAGTGTGAGGCGCAGATTTTGACGTTTTTTTCGCTGTAGGCTACGCTCTGACGAATCTGATCGTAGACGCGGCCCGTGGAAAAATTGGCGAAGGTGCCCGTAAAGGGAATGAGACCTCCAATGGTCATGCCCGCAGCGACGCCAATCATGTTGGCTTCTGCGATTCCTGCTTGATGGAAGCGCTCTGGGAAGGCGTCTTGAAAGGCGTTCATCTTCAGCGAGCCCGTGAGGTCGGCACAGAGGGCCACCACATTCGTATGGGCTTGTCCGACCTCGAGAAGGCCTTGACCGAATCCGCTTCGTGTGTCCTTTCGGGTGAGGTTGTCCAATTCGGCGTTGTCCGCGGAGAGTAAATCAATCATGGTCAAAAATCGAGGGTGTGAATGCCGCCTGAGCGGAGGTTCAATGGGTGGGTAACGGAAAGTTCAGTTTGACGTGCACGCTTGGCACGGAAGATGACCACATACTGGCCGGGTTGGAGGTTGTACTGCCCAGAAGGGTCAGAGCCATCAAAGGGAACGACCAGTTGTCTGCCGGCTTCAGTTTCGAGGAAAATACCGCCATACCCCATGCCGCTGGTGTTCAGGCGAAGGGTACCTGGCTCAGAAATGGTGACGGGGACAATGCGCCCGTCTCCAATGGTGACGCCTTCAACCTTGACAGGAGGGAGGGTTCCAAATTCGAGGTCGTAGGTGCCAGTGAGGTAGCGTTGCCGGGTTCCGACGTTTTGCGTGTGAACCAAATTGCACCCGTCAGAACCCGAAGCCGTGATTCGAACGGGGAGGCCATTGAGGGGGCTTCGCGGTTGACTTGTGCTCAGGTCGATAAAACCAGTGGGTGCAGAAATGGAGATGTGGTTGTGCTTGCGCGGTGTCAGTTCCACGTCTTCCTTGATCACGGGAGGAAGGGTGTGAACCACCACGTCATACCTTGGAACGGGGTTCAAAATCAAGGTATCCGGTACTGCGGCCGAATTCAGCGTATGTACGGCCTGCAATACCGCATGGCCGGAATTTTTTTCGATGAACTCAAAGGGAAGGTTCGTTTGAACAGGCTCTCCTTTGCCATTCAAAAGGTCCAGTTGTGCCGAAGTCCGATGAATGGCCTGATCAATGACGATGTTCAATACTTCGCCAAAGACTTCGGGCTTCGAGGCGTCGAAATAGCGGCCCACGCATTGAAAGGTGTCCTGGTATTTTTCCTCTAGACCAATGCCAATGATGAAGGGCTTAATGGTTACGCCTTGGGCTTGAAGCGCGCGTGAAACTGCACATGGATCTTCGTCGCAGGCTTCGATGCCATCGGTGATGAGCAGAATCACGTTTTTGCCGGGCCCGCTCGTGGCAGCAAAATCGTCTGCGGCCTTGAGCAAAGACCGTGCAATGGGCGTGGTGCCCTGTGCCTTGAGTTTTTTGAGCTCCTGCTGAATGATCAAGTTGCGGCCCGGGCCAATGGGCACCACCAATTCGGTGTCGTCGCAATCCTGCTTGCCGGGAATGTGCTTGGTCCCATGGCCGTAAACGCGAAGGCCCAATTCCAAGCCTTCAATGTTGTAGAGGCTGTCCAAGGAAGCAGACAAGAGGGCTCGGGCAACGTCCCATTTGCGTTGTCTGCCCCAATAAGCATTCATGGAATTGGACGCGTCGAAAACAAACAAAATGCGCGTGACTTCTGCCGCATCTTCTGGTTGACTTTGCGCGGCCAAGGTGCTCTGCTCTCCTCCAAAGGGAAGAAAGAACAACAGGGCCAACACTGCCTTGAAGTGGCGCAAAGGTCGGGTCATCAATAGTCGGCCAGCGGGGTCGCAAGTTGTTCCAACGCACTGGAAAGTTGGTCGTCATTTGGCGCAACGCCATGCCATTTGTGCGTGCCTTCCATAAAGTCGACACCGCGTCCCATGTCTGTGCGCATTAGAACCATGACGGGCTTTCCTTGACCACCCGCAGCGCGGGCGGCCTTGAATGCGCGGTCGAGGTCTTGAAGATCATGTCCGTTGCATTCCAGAACAGTCCACCCGAATGCGGTCCATTTGTCGTGGAGGCTGCCGAGGGACATCACGTCTTTCACTGCGCCGTCAATTTGTTGGCCGTTCCAGTCCACAAAACTGATCAGGTTGTCAATCCCATGGTGGGCGGCATAAATGGCGGCCTCCCAAATTTGACCTTCCTGAAGTTCGCCGTCACCATGCAAGGTGTAGACCCAACTGTTGGCTTCGCCGTTGAGCTTTTTGGCTTGTGCCGCACCGCAGGCGACACTCAGGCCTTGTCCGAGGGAACCACTGGCTACGCGAATGCCCGGAAGGCCTTCTTCTGTAGCGGGGTGTCCTTGCAATCGGCTGTTCAACTTCCGAAACGTCGCCAGTTCAGCGACGTCGAAATAGCCTCGGCGGGACAGTACACTGTACCAAACGGGGGAGATGTGCCCATTGGAAAGGAAGAACAAGTCTTCTCCTTTGCCGTCCATGGACCAGCGACTGGGGTCGATGTTCATCTCTTCGAAGTAGAGCTTGACCAGAAAGTCGGTGCAGCCCAGCGAGCCGCCGGGGTGTCCGGAGCTGGCGCCATGCACCATGCGAACGATGTCGCGACGAACTTGAGTGCAGAGATCTTGGAGGGAAGAAGTAGGGGCCATAAAGAATAGTTGCGTGTCCGGGGACCAAGGTAAGTGCCGCGGTTCCCCAACCACTTGGGATGTGAACAAAACGGGGAAAGTCAAGCGGTGTTGCCTCTGCTATCTTTGCGCCCCAATCCGAAGACAACATGGCCCTGAAATGCGGCATCGTCGGACTCCCCAATGTGGGCAAGTCCACCCTGTTCAATTGCCTCTCTAATGCCAAGGCGCAGAGTGCAAATTTTCCTTTCTGTACCATCGAGCCCAATTTGGGCGTGATCAATGTTCCCGATGAGCGCTTGGAACGCCTGGTGGAGATTGTGAATCCTCAAAACACCGTGCCCACAACTGTCGAGATTGTGGACATTGCTGGATTGGTCAAAGGCGCGAGCAAAGGAGAGGGGTTAGGCAACAAATTCTTGGCCAACATTCGAGAGACCCACGCCATTTTGCATGTGCTTCGCTGTTTTGAAGACGACAACATCGTTCACGTAGACGGTTCGGTTGACCCCATCCGAGACAAGGAGGTCATCGACACCGAGCTTCAGTTGAAAGATTTGGAAACGGTAGAAACCCGACTTCAGAAGGTGGCCAAGCAGGCGTCCATTGGAGACAAGGATGCACGCAAACAAGCGGATTTATTGACGCGCATCAAGGCGTCTTTGGAGCAAGGAATTTCTGCACGGGCTGTCGAACGTGAAGAATCTGAGGAGCCACTGTTTCAAGACATGCAATTGCTGACCGGTAAACCGGTTCTATATGTGTGCAATGTCGAAGAGACAGCCGTGGTCAATGGCAACCAACACGTAGAGCGGGTCCGGGCCATGGCGGCAGAGGAAGGGGCAGGGGCCCTCATCATTGGTGCTGGAATCGAAGCGGACATTGCAGAGTTGGAGGATGCGGAGGAGCGCGAGATGTTCTTGTCGGACATCGGTTTGAAAGAAGCGGGTGTGGCCAAGCTCATCCGTTCTGCTTATGCACTGCTCAATTTGCAGACCTATTTCACGGCAGGCGAAAAGGAAGTGCGGGCTTGGACAGTCAAGGAAGGCAGCACAGCGCCGCAGGCCGCGGGGGTCATCCACACCGACTTTGAGAAAGGATTCATCCGTGCGGAGGTCATGCAGTATGCGGACTTCGTTGAAATGGGCAGTGAACAGGCCGTAAAGGAAGCCGGCAAATTGAGCGTCGAAGGCAAGGAGTACATCGTCCAAGACGGCGACATCATGCACTTCAGATTCAATGTTTAACCCTGACTCTATCAGCAGCTTGCGACCATGGTGGAGGGCGGTGATGCTCACCGGGATGGTTGTGCTGATTGCAATGGGAGGCTGTGTTGCCGATCCAAAGGCAGAGGTCGAAGATCAGAAATCGCCGACTGCAGCCATTTTGGGCCAGATGGCCGAGCAAGAAGAAGCGTGGAATCGGGGAGACCTCGAGGCGTTTATGTTGCCTTACTGGAAGTCAGACAGCCTTCTTTTCATTGGAAGTCGTGGCCCCTCTTACGGGTGGGAAACCACCTTGGCCAATTACAAGAAAGGATATCCCACAGCCGAGGCGATGGGGACATTGACGTTTGAGGTGAGTCAGTTGGATGTTTTGTCCAATGACGTGGCCCTGGTCGTTGGGGCTTGGCATTTGGGAGAGCGCGGTGGCCTTGAGGACCTTTCAGGCTGGTTCAGCCTGGTTTGGCGCCAATTTGATGGGCACTGGGTCATTGTTCGAGACCACAGCAGCTAAACCCATTTTTCTTCTCTGCAATCACCGAAAGACAAAAACGTCTTCCTCGGGCTTGTGCATGTAGTATGCCTCACGGGCGTGACGTTCCTTGGCTCCCGGGTCTTGGCTCATGCGCTGAAGCTCGGTGTCGAGCTCAGCAATGCGCGCTTCGTGCCCCGCTTTTTTTGTTTCAATGTCCAGACGCTCTTGGTGCGTCTGAACCATTCGAATCAGGTCCACATCTGCAAGGGTCAACATCCAAAGGAGGAAGACCCCTGCAGCAACCGCATATCGGTTGGTTTCTCGGATTCGATCATAAGCGATATGGAAGAACTCCATCCTTAGCCTTGATCGTCCTCAGAAGTGTTGTCATCTGCTGTTTCAGGTGCAGTTTCGTCGGTGGGGGTGTCATCGGCTGGAGGCGTGGCGTCCGTTTCGTCGGCCTTGCCTTCGCCTTTGATGATGCGAATGGCGAGTTCTTCTTGCCCTTCCATGGCATCTCCCTCAATGCGGTCACCTTCTTGAAGCTGAGCACTGATGATTTCCTCAGCCAGGGGATCTTCGAGGTACTTCTGAAGTGCACGGCGTAGTGGTCTTGCGCCGAACTTTTCGTCGTAGCCTTTGTCCACCAGAAAATCTTTGGCAGCATCGGTCAGTGTGATGCCATAACCAAGGCTTTCAATGCGACCAAATAACTTGCTGAGTTCGAGGTCGATAATGCGATGAATGTCGTCACGCTGAAGGCTGTTGAACACAATCACATCGTCAATCCGGTTCAAGAACTCAGGAGCAAAAGCCCGCTTCAGAGCGTTTTGAATCACGCCCCTTCGGTCATCTCCTTCCTTGGATTGCTTGGTTCCCGTAGAGAATCCAACACCGGTTCCGAAGTCTTGGAGCTGACGGGCACCAATGTTCGACGTCATGATGATGATGGTGTTCCTGAAATCTACGCGGCGTCCAAGGCTGTCAGTCAACTGTCCGTCATCGAGCGCCTGTAGCAAAAGGTTGAAGACATCGGGGTGCGCTTTCTCGATTTCGTCGAGCAGCACAATGGAGTAGGGCTTTCTTCGCACCTTCTCGGTGAGCTGACCGCCTTCTTCGTATCCCACATATCCCGGAGGTGCACCTACGAGACGGCTCACGGCAAACTTCTCCATGTATTCGCTCATGTCGATGCGAATCAGGGCCTCCTCTGAGTCAAACAAGTTCTTGGCCAGCTCTTTGGCCAATTGGGTTTTTCCAACACCTGTAGGACCGAGGAAAATGAAGGAGCCGACCGGCTTGTTGGGGTCTTTGAGGCCGGCGCGATTGCGCTTGATGGCCCGAACCACTTGACGGACGGGTGTGGGTTGACCGATGACCTTGTTGGCCATGTCGTCTTCCATGCGCGACAACTTGCCGCTTTCTTTTTCGGCAATGCGGCTGACGGGGATGCCCGTCATCATGCCCACCACTTCTTCAACGTGGTCCTCGGTCACGGTCACGCGGTGCGTTTTCGTGTCTTCTTCCCATTTGGTTTTTGCAGCGGCGAGCTTTTCTGTCAACTGCCGTTCTGAATCCCGGAGGCGGGCAGCCTCCTCGTATTTCTGGCTGCGGACCACTCGGTTCTTTTCCTCTTTCACCTGCTCGATTTCCTGCTCAATGTCAATGATTTCCTGAGGGACATTGATGTTGTTCAGGTGCACGCGGCTGCCGACTTCGTCCAAAGCGTCAATGGCCTTGTCTGGAAGGTGCCGGTCGGTGATGTAGCGAGAAGTCAAAGACACGCAGCTGCGAATGGCAGCGTCGGTGTAGTTGACACTGTGGTGCTCCTCGTATTTGTCTTTGATGTTGTTGAGAATCTGAATGGTCTCTTCCACGCTTGTGGGCTCGACCAGCACTTTTTGGAAACGGCGCTCAAGGGCACCATCCTTTTCGATGTGCTGACGGTACTCATCTAACGTGGTCGCGCCAATGCATTGAATCTCGCCCCTGGCCAAAGCTGGCTTGAACATGTTGGAGGCGTCGAGTGAACCGCTGGCACCTCCGGCCCCCACAATGGTGTGGATTTCGTCGATGAACAGAATCACATCCAAACTTTTCTCCAGCTCGTTCATCACGGCCTTCATGCGCTCCTCGAATTGACCGCGGTATTTGGTTCCCGCAACAAGAGAGGCGACGTCCAAGGTGACAATGCGCTTTCCAAAGAGAACACGAGAGACTTTCTTTTCCACGATACGCAACGCCAAACCTTCGGCAATGGCGCTTTTTCCCACGCCAGGTTCACCAATCAGAATGGGGTTGTTCTTTTTTCGGCGAGCGAGAACTTGACTGACGCGCTCGATCTCTTTCTCCCGACCCACAATGGGGTCTAGCTTGCCCTCTTCCGCCATGGCAGTGAGGTCTCGTCCAAAATTGTCAAGTACGGGCGTCTTGCTCTTGCTGTCTGTTTTGGAGGCGCTGCCGCGTCCGGGTCCACTCGGAGCTGCGCCCCGATCGTCTTCATCGTCTGTCATACCTGGAAATTCTGCACGGGGTTGTTCAGATCCACCACCATCAGTGAGGATGTTTTCGAATTCATTTTTTGCTTCGTCGTAATCCACGTTGAGGGCCAAAAGGGCCTTGGTGGCGACGTTGTTTTCGTCCTTGAGAATGGAGAGGAGCAAATGCTCTGTTCCAATCACAGGACTCTTGAAGGTTTTGGCCTCTAAGTAGGTGATTTTTAGGATTTTCTCCGCTTGCTTAACCAAGGGGATGTTTCCGGGGTTTCCACCGGATACATTGGATGGCGTGATGCTCCCTTCCACCATCTTTCGTAGGCGGGAGAGGTCGACGTTCAATCCTTCGAGGATGCGAATGGCTGTGCCTTCGCCTTCTCGAATGATCCCCAGAAGGAGATGCTCTACGCCGATATAGTTGTGCCCCAAACGGAGCGCCTCTTCACGGCTGTAAGTGATGACGTCTTTCACGCGGGGTGAGAATTTTGCGTCCATGTTCAACTTTAAAGGGGATGTCCCCGAGTATCAAAACTATTGCTGTCCCGCATGCCGGGGACTTTGTGTTTGTCACATTTTCCACATGTGACCGTGCGCCTTGTTCAAAATACGGGCCAGAATGCGCTTTAGAACGGGTTGTCAGGTGGTATTTTCGCTTGACGCCCAAATAGGTCCATAAACAAGGCCTGCAGGGCAATGACAACATGGCAGAAGGAGAGAAGATTATCCCAATTTCGATTGAGGATGAGATGAAGTCGGCCTACATCGATTATTCGATGTCGGTTATTGTTTCGCGTGCATTGCCCGATGTTCGGGATGGACTCAAGCCCGTTCACAGGCGCGTGCTGTTTGGCATGCTTGAATTGGGCGTTTTGTCCAACCGGGCATACAAGAAGTCCGCGAGAATTGTGGGTGAGGTCTTGGGTAAGTATCACCCACACGGAGACAGTTCGGTGTATGACACCATGGTGCGCTTGGCGCAGGACTGGTCGATGCGCTACCCTATGGTAGACGGACAGGGAAACTTCGGGTCGATTGATGGGGACAACCCGGCGGCCATGCGATACACGGAGGCACGCCTCCGGAAAATCGCCGAAGAAATGTTGTCCGATCTCGACAAAGAGACGGTCGACTTGGCGCCCAACTTTGACGACAGCCTCACAGAGCCCACTGTACTCCCCGCCAAAATCCCAGGATTGTTGGTCAATGGTGCTTCGGGAATCGCAGTTGGTATGGCGACGAACATGCCGCCGCACAACCTAACGGAGGTGATCGACGGCTGTGTGGCCATGATCGAGGATCCCAACATCTCAATCGAGGGGTTGATGGAATACGTGAAGGCACCTGACTTTCCGACTGGAGGGGTCATCTACGGTGTTGAAGGTGTGCGCGATGCCTACGAAACGGGCAAAGGCCGCGTGGTCATGCGGGGCAAGGCGCGCTTTGAGGAGACGCGTACCGGCAAAGAGCAGATCATCATCGAAGAAATTCCGTACCAGGTCAACAAGGCCGATATGGTCCGGAAAGCGGCGGATTTGGTCAACGAGAAAAGAATCGAGGGCATCAGTGAGATTCGGGATGAATCTGACCGGAATGGCTTGCGCGTTGTATTTGACTTGAAGAGAGACGCAATTCCCAACGTGGTCTTGAACAAGCTTTACAAGTACACTCAGTTACAGACGAGCTTCTCGGTGAACAACATCGCGCTCGTGAAAGGGCGTCCTCAGCTTTTGAACCTGAGGGAAATGATCTTCCATTACATCGAGCACAGGCACGATGTGATTGTCCGCCGCACGCAGTACGAATTGCGGAAGGCAGAGGAGCGGGCGCACATTCTGCAAGGCTTGATCATTGCGATCGACAACTTGGACGCGGTGATTGCCTTGATTCGAGGCAGCCAGACGCCGGAAGAAGCGCGCAATGGCTTGATTGAGAAGTTTGAACTCAGCGAGGTTCAAGCCCGTGCCATTTTGGACATGCGCTTGCAAAAGCTCACCGGACTCGAGCGCGACAAGTTGCGTGCGGAGTACGACGAGTTGATGGAAATCATTGGTCGTTTGCAGGCGATTCTCGCCGACAAAGCCTTGAGAATGGGCATCATTAAGGATGAGCTCATGGAGATGCGTGAGCGCTTTGGCGACGAGCGTCGTTCGCGCATTGAGTTCAGCAGCGCGGAATTGAGCATCGAGGACATGATTCCCGATGAGCAGGTGGTCATCACCATTAGCCATGCGGGATACATCAAGCGCACACGACTTGCAGAATACAAGGAGCAGTCGCGCGGTGGTGTTGGATCCAAAGGAGCGGTTACCCGAGATGCAGATTTCATCGAAGAAATTTTCTCGGCCACCAACCACAATTGGCTGCTGATCTTCACGCAAAAGGGGCGTTGCTTCTGGATGCGGATTTTCGAAGTGCCCGAAGGGTCGCGTACCTCCAAAGGGCGGGCCATTCAGAACTTGATGAACATTGAGTCCGACGACAAGGTGATGGCGTACATCCCTGTAAAGGACATCAAAGATGTGGATTATGTGAATGCCCACAATGTGGTGCTTTGCACGAAAAAAGGGGTGGTCAAAAAGACATCCTTGGAGGCCTATTCTCGTCCGCGGACAAATGGAATCAATGCCATTACCATTCGCGAAGGAGATGAGTTATTGCAAGCGAAATTGACCGACGGCAACAATGAGATCTTGATGGGTTTGCGCTCAGGAAAGGCCATTCGTTTCAATGAGGGCAATGTCCGCGCTGTGGGCCGAACGGCTCAGGGTGTAAAAGGAGTCACCTTGGCTGGACCCGAAGACGAAGTTGTCGGTATGGTGGTGATTGTGGACGGATCCAAAGATGTGCTGGTGGTCAGTGAGGGTGGATATGGAAAGCGTTCTGCTGTCGAAGACTACCGGATCACCAACCGTGGTGGCAAGGGAGTAAAAACCCTGAGTGTTACAGAAAAGACAGGAAACTTGGTTGCGATTTTGGGGGTCACCGATGACGATGACTTGATGGTCATCAACAAAAGCGGCATCACCATCCGTACGGGAGCCGATGAGCTCCGGACCATGGGCCGTGCCACGCAAGGTGTTCGCTTGATCAACCTCAGAAAGAACGACGCGATTGCAGCAGTATGCCGCACGCCGAAGTCCGACGAGGAAGAAGCTTTGCCCGAGGAAGGAGATGCACCTGCAGAAAACGAAGGTGGAGCCGAGGGTTCAGACGATTCTGGAGAGTCATCAGCACCTGAAGAAGGGGGAGAGGCGTGATCTAAGGACGAGGCAGGAAGAGTTTGGCACGGCTTGTGATAGATTTGCAGTCGATTCAAGCTCAATACATGCTCAATCCAAAGACACTGTTGACCGTAGCGGTCATGATTCCCCTGGGCCTTGCCGCTCAGAAAGATGTGGTTAGCGCCTACAATGCCAACCAAGACGGCGATTACCTGAAAGCCGCAGAATTCATTGATCAGGCCATTCTCGATGAGAAGGCCAACATCAAGGAAAAGACGTGGCGGTATCGGGGCAACATCTACACCAACTTGGCGGCGGACAGTGCTCTGTATGCTCAGGTGCCGGATGCTTTGGAAAAGGCGGCTACGAGCTTGGCCAAAGCGGAAGAGCTGGACGTAAAGGAACGCTACACGTCTGAACGAATGGCCGACATTGCCCGTGGTGCCACAATCGCTGGACAGGCTGGGATTGGCTATTTCAACTCAGGTGTATACGGACGCGCTGGTGAGCTGTTCCTGACTGCAGCAGACATGACCAACATGTTGGGTGCTGTGGACACCATGGCCATCTTCAATGCCGCATTGTGTTTTGAGAAAGCCGGTTTGTACGACATGGCCGTAGCGCAATACATGACGTGCGGTGGTTACGGTTACCAGGTGCCGGACGTATTTCTGTTTTCTGCGAACATCCAGAAGATGGAAGGGGACACCGCAAAGGCGCTCACGACGTTGAAGAATGCCCGTCTTGATTTCCCACGAGAGCAGGCGTTGATCATCGAAGAGCTCAATATCTACCTGATTGCGGGGCAATTCGAGCAGGCGAAAGACAACCTGATGTTGGCTGCAGAGCAAGATCCCACAAACGAGATTTTGTGGTTCAGCTTGGGCAGTGTTTATGACAACCTTGACATGCAGGAGGAGGCCATCGCGGCATACAGCAAGAGCCTGGCCATAAAGACAGATTACTTTGACGCCAACTATAACCTTGGCGCTTTGTATTTCAACATGGCCGTTCAAATGGTCAACGACGCCAACGACATGTGGAAGCCACGCATGAGTAAAGATGAGTCGACCAAGCAAAAGAGTTTGGAAGATGGCGGCAAGGCCATGTTCTCCACGGCATTGCCATACCTAGAGCAAGCCTTGGCAGTCGATGCCAATGACCGCGAGACATTGAGAAGTCTTCGTGACATCTATGCAAGAGTCGGCATGGACGAAAAGATGTTAGAAGTCAGTGCGAAGCTGAAGACATTGGAATAACCGCATGGGTTGTTTACGAGAGGAAGGGGCATTCGCCCCTTTTTCTTTTCCCACGCTATTTTACATAATGTAAATTATCATTCAATGTAGGCAGTCTGGGTGAGGGGCTGGAATTGCCCATGGATGTGG
Source organism: uncultured Flavobacteriales bacterium (assembly GCA_965657965.1). Lineage (GTDB taxonomy): Bacteria > Bacteroidota > Bacteroidia > Flavobacteriales_D > Sanyastnellaceae > UBA8752. The sequence goes on from CBFHQM010000013.1 coordinate 40,789, forward strand.
GAATACAAGAAATTCATGGCCGGGCGTTGTACGCGTTACACCTGTTGGGTGGACCCATTCAAGTGAAATCCCGCATGGCACAAAGGATTGAGCCGGCATTGAGGGCCATGCATCGACCTGAGACTACACAGATCGTTCAACCGCGTCAGGCTTTATTCCACAGCTGGATCACGGGGCTCTATGTGGCTAGCCGGTAGAATCATCAGTGAGACTGGGTCTGTGTGACCAGTTGTGAGCGGTTGGCTTGTGATCTTGATTTCATGGGGTGCGTTCGCTTGTTGCGTGCACCACACAGGCTGCAGAATTTCTTGAATTCATGACCAAAGCCCAATGCGCGCTCAAATTCGGAAAAATTTGAGGCGTGTTGCCAGGTTGTGGTTTCTCGTGAGACCTGTTGGCTTGACCAAGTGTGAGCGCCTTCGAGATGCTGGCTTCTTTTGTTGATGATCCAATCAAGAGAGTTGGGTTGTAAGGATCGTGTTGGATGACAAGATGCAATGGACAATGGGCGAAGATCAAGGCCCAGCTTGGACAGCTCCATGGTGGCTCCGCTTCTATGAATGGACATGTATTGCCGCGCTATTTTACATAATGTAAAAGGTCGGGCAAAAGAAAAGCCGACCCTTGCGGATCGGCTTTCCAATGTCTTATCGATAAGAATTACTTCTTGACGATCAAGTTTTGAGCTGCTGAGAAGTCCTTGTGGGTCACGCTCAAAGTGTATGCTCCGGCAGCGAGGCCGTGCTTTACCATGATGCGGTTACCTCCGATAACATCGCCGGTAGTGACTTCCTGTGAGATGGCCGCTTTACCGGACATGTCGAGGACTTCAACGATGATGTTGTCAGAACCGAGGTTGACTTCTTTGTCGAACTGAATGCTGAAGTGTCCTTCGAAAACGGGGTTCGGGAAAACGTTCCAGTTGCTGTCCTCCAAATCAAAGAGGTCAGCCATTGGGCCATTGTCTGCAGCGAATTCGCATGCACCGTTGTCGTAAGTAGCTTCTACATTGAAGTTGCTGGCTTGCGTGTCGGTACATCCGAACACTTCGGCGTTCTCCGTTGTGAAGGTCATGTCGTAGTCACGCCATGTCTCCCCTTCTGGAGTCCAACCTTGCATATTCAATGTTCCGGTCGCTGTTCCGTCTGTGGTGATTTGCATCAACAAAACGAGGTTGCGAGCATCAGCGGCAGCGCGAACGTCAGTCGGGACAACAAACCAGGCTCCGTCGACCACTTCAATGGCTCCGCCAGAGTTGAAGTCAGCGAAATCGATTCCGATGTTCCAAAGGCTGTTGTTGCTGTTGTCGTCGGCACCAACGGTTACCCAGCTGTCGTAAGCCAAGGTCTCATCCATTCCAATGATGGCATTGTTGATGTCGTAGCTGGTTGCACCACCCAGTTGGTTTTGATAAAATGTGCCAGTAGAGGTCACATTCAGCATGTGCTGGCCATCCGCGAAGATGGCGTGGAGGCTGTGCTGGTTTGAGGGCAGCTCAGCGTAAACGCGGTAAGTGTTGCCGGGGACGGCATCACCGTTGTCAACGGCTTGTACAACAAGCTGGACGTTGCTGGCGGCGGCAGTAAAGCCGAAAAGCACAGCGGCAGAGAGAGCGAACAAGTTCTTCATGTTCAGTGTATTAGTGATTCAAAGACTAGAGGAGGCAAAAACAAATCTCCTTAAATATAGAGGAAATTCCCGCCTTAAGAAAGAATTCTGTCGACGAATTCATGATTTTCTCATAGTGATGCCCCTTTTCTTTGTGGTCATCATGTTGTTACTCGACAATTACACCTCAGGGCAATGGACGCCAGCTGGCTCCAACCCTACTCCCCTTCTTGATGCGGTCCACGGTCATGCTGTAGCGGCCGTAGACGCTTCCAATGTCGACTTAAATGCGGCTTGTCGGTATGCCAGGGAAACTGGGGGCGCAGGTCTTCGGCGCATGACGTTCCAAGAGCGCGGGTTGATGCTCAAGGCGTTGGCGCTTCATTTGATGGCCAACAAGGAGAAATTTTACAAGTGGAGTGCACACACAGGGGCGACGCGTTCAGACTCTTGGATTGACATTGAAGGGGGCATTGGGACCATGTTTGCTTATGCCAGCATGAGAAAGCAACTGCCAGACCTCCCCTATCTGGTGGATGGAGATCCGGCCATGTTGTCCAAGGGTGGGTCTTTCATTGGCCACCACATTGGGGTTCCCAAACGCGGAGTGGCTATACATATTAACGCCTACAATTTTCCCATTTGGGGAATGCTCGAAAAGGTGAGCGTGAATTTACTGGCAGGTGTTCCGGCGATCGTGAAGCCTGCTTCTTTGACTTCCTATGTCGCACATGCCATGGTCAAAGAGATTGTGTCTTCTGGCCTGTTGCCCGAGGGTGCCTTGCAATTGGTGTGCGGCGGTGCAAGAGATTTGCTTGATCACGTCGAGTTTCAGGATGTGGTCACGTTTACGGGGTCGGCATCGACTGGATCCATGTTGAAGTCTCACCCGAGGATTTTGAGTGAGAATGTGCCATTCAATTTGGAAGCGGATTCGCTAAACAGCATGGTCTTGGGGCCGGATGCCGCCCCTGGAACAGCCGAGTTTGACCTGTTCATTAAGGAATTGCGCAGAGAATTGACGATCAAGTGTGGCCAGCGCTGCACTGCCGTCCGGAGGGCCATGGTGCCGGAGTTGCACCTCGAAGCGGTTCGAGACGCGCTCAAAGGCCAGTTGGAGCGTGTTCGGATGGGAGACCCCGCAAATGAAGATGTCCGCATGGGTGCTCTCGCCGGGCTCGATCAGCGCATGGAAGTAGAGCAAGCTGTTGCGAAGTTGATGACGGAAGCTGAGCCCCTGTTTGACTTGGGGCAGCCGGAGTTGTTGGGCGCAAATGCCGAAGAGGGCGCCTTCTATGGCCCGCGTGTTTTGACTCATTCCGACCCTTTGAGGGCCGAGCTGGTTCACGAAGTGGAGCCTTTTGGTCCAGTCTCCTGTTTGCTTCCCTATCGGGACCTTTCAGAGGCCATTGAGTTGGTTCAAAAGGGAAAAGGTTCCTTGTGCTGTAGCATTGTGACAGGCGACAGGGCCGTTGCGCGTGAATTTGTTGTGGAAGCGGCCACACACCATGGTCGAATTCTGGTGTTGGATGCCGACTGCGCCAAGGAGAGCACGGGGCACGGAAGTCCCATGCCGCAGTTGGTTCATGGAGGCCCGGGGCGGGCTGGTGGTGGTGAAGAAATGGGGGGGCTCCGCGGGTTGGGGCACTATCTCCAGCGAACGGCGATTCAGGGGCATCCAGACACCATTACAGAGATCACGTCACGTCATCAGCCTGGAGCAACGCGTCCCGAGTCTCTGGTCCACCCCTTCCGTCTTCATTTTGAGGAGTTGGCTGTGGGGATGACTTACACTACACATCGTCACACCGTGACCGAAGCAGACATAGTGAATTTTGCCAACGTGAGCGGAGACAATTTTTACGCGCATGTGGATGAAACGGCCTTGGAGGGGACAATTTTCGAGAAGCGTGTGGCCCATGGTTATTGGGTTTTGTCCAAGGCGGCCGGAATGTTCGTCTCGCCGCACAAAGGACCTGTTTTGTTGAACTATGGTTTGGAGTCATGTCGATTCACCAAGCCTGTTTATCCGGGAATGACCATCGGGGTCAAGCTCACGGTGGAAGAAAAAGTCCAACAGGAATGGCGCGGGGACGACGACGTTTTGAAAGGAATCGTGAAGTTCAAGGTGGACGTCACGGATGAGACCGACGAGACGGTGGCCATTGCCACCATTCTGACCATGGTCAAGAACAAAGCGCAGCCAAGCCCTGTGGACTCAGGAAACGGATGATGAGTCCAATGCACGTGGTTGGTTCATGGGCCTTGGCTTTCGGGCTCATGCTTTCATGCCCGATTTCGGCGCAAAACGGCGTGGTCTCTTTGGCCAACCGAAAGACCGATGTTTTGGCACTCGATTCGTGGGTGCTGCCGGGGCTTTCGTTCGACGGAATAACCGAGGCTGCGTTGTCTGCGCGCCATGATTTGCTTTCGGCCATGACCGACGAGCGACCTGTGCTACAGGTGGATTGGGCCTTGGCTGTTCACGGTTGGCTGCGGTGTGCAGGCGATGCGCACCTGCGGGTTCGTTTCGACAAGATCACGACCGGGCGCAATGGGTCTTGTCCAGTGCCGGATGAGATGTTGCTGGATTCGGATCAGCCATGGTCTCGGTTTGGCCCTGGTTCGGGTGTTGCAGCGGGTGCTCGGGCGGACTGGTTGCGGCGCACTTGGCCGTGGGTCTCGGTTTTGGGGGAGTGGTCCTCTTCGGTTGAAGTCGGCGCCGACCGAGCGGTCGAGTCAGTGCCGAATTTGGGAGGCATGTATGTGGAGGATCATGGCGCTTTTTCGCGTTGGGTCATCCCGTCATTTGGTTCTGGCAGTTCCGCACATTTTTCCCGGGATTTTCGGCGTTGCCGCAGGCAGTTAAGGCGTTTGAATCAGCCTGTAATGTTGGATTTGAGGGGGAATCTCGGTGGGTTTCGTTCAAGACGGCATGCGGTTTTGGGTGTTTTTCTTGCTGTGCCACAATGGCCCGAAGAGCGAGAACGTGAGTGGTCAGACACCCTGTCTGTGGAAGATGTTGTCGAGGCCATGCCTTTGGTGAGGACATCCAAGGTGTTGGCCAAGCCTGTTGCGGTCATGCTGGATGGGCTCAGTTTTAGTGCCTCCCTCCTGCTGGCAGATGCCATGGAGCTAACGGGACGTGCGGAAGTCTTTGGATGCGCTCCACTGGGTAAAGCAGGCGGGTGCACGGGGTCTCCAGAACCACGAACATTGCCCGGATCTAGGTTGGTGGTTGATGTGCCTACCCGAAGAACGCGGTTGGCCAAGGTGCAGAAGGGTCCCTATGACTTGGATAAAACGGCCGCCTGCGATTGTCTCGCCGCGCCATGGGATAATGCAGTGAGATGGTTGCTTACATCTGACCTTGATCAGAGGCGGTAATTTGCGTGTTGAATGATCCAGCCTTTCCTCCTTCGTGATGGCAGTGCCCGGTACATAGGCGGTGCTTTGACGGTCCTGTTTTTGCTGGTTCACTTCTCCTGCGTTGCGCAGGACCAAGAGGAGAGATCATCCTCTTTAAATGGTGCAGAGTCGAGAATGTTGGACGCATTGATTGATCGGTTCCGTCCGATGTCGGTTGTCGAACAAATGTGGGTTGGGGCCTTTGAATCTGCCGGTTTGGCTGGTACTGCATTGAAGAGCCGGGTGGATTCATTGGAACGATTGGACATGGTTGAATCTGAGTTGCTGATTCAGGTGGGCGCCCTTCGTCAAGACATGCGCACATTGCGAGAGGAGAGAAATGCTTTCGTTGCAGAGTTTCTGTCTCCACTTGATCGGTTGGCGTTGGACAGCATTCTTTCGCCGCCCAAGCCTTCTATTCAGCACTTTGGCTTCCATGACCGTATGAAGTGTTTGGTGTGCATTAAGCCCGGAGCGCCTTTGGGTTTGCCCGCGGGGACTCCAGTACCCAAATTGATAAAAGAATGACAAACGAGAGAAGTGTTCAAGTCGGTCAGTTGGTGATGGGTTTTGTGCTCATGATGGGCGTGACATTTACGGGGTGTGAATCCAGTGCTCCCGCGCTTTGTTTGGACGTCGACCCCTTTATTGGAACCGGAGGCCATGGCCACACTTACCCGGGAGCGACGGTGCCTTTTGGGATGGTTCAGGTAAGTCCGGACACCCGTTTAGACGGCTGGGATGGGTGCGGAGGCTTCCACATCACGGACGATGTGGTTTATGGTTTTAGCCATACCCATTTGCAGGGAACGGGCGTCAGCGATTACGGGGATGTATTGTTGATGCCGACGGTTGGGCCTGTCGATACCGGGACGGTATGGCGTGAGCGTTATCGCGACCACTTTGTCCCGGGCAGTCAGTCGGCCCACGCGGGATACTATCGGTGTGAACTGGAGCGGAGTGCAGTCGAGGTTGAAGTGACCGCAGGCCCACGTGTGGGTTGGCATCGATGGACATTGGCCGAGAGAGACACACTCCAATTGATTGTGGACTTGGACCATCGGGATGCGCTCATCAATTACGGAATGTACCCGCTAGATGACTCTACTTTGGTTGGGCAAAGGGTGTCCGAAAATTGGGCGGAAGAGCAGCATGTTTACTTTGCCATGCGCTTCAATCGACCCTTTGAGTGGCTGGATCAAATGGCCGAGTTGGAGGCGCAGTACGGCCCGGACGGCCTCTTGAATCAGGAGATGACTTTTGTGCCTATATTTTCATTGATTTTCAATGATGTAAAATCCATTACTTCACGTGTCGCATTAAGCTTTGTCGACATCGAAGGGGCGGTCAAAAACCTCGATTCAGAGGCGGTCGATTCAGAAGGATTTGACGGCGCTCGATTGGCCGCTGAAGAAGCATGGGACAAGGCGCTGAGCCGTGTTCAAATTGAAGAAAGTGACCCTGCGGAGCGGACCGTCTTTTACACCGCGCTCTATCACAGTTTGACCGTGCCCAACTTGGCGACCGATGTGGATGGACGGTATCGAGGGACGGACTTGCGCATTCACAATGCCCAGCCCGGATCTCCGCGGTACACTGTTTTTTCCTTGTGGGACACGTTTCGGGCGACCCACCCCCTGCTCAACGTGTTGGAGCCGGAGAGAACCGAGGTGTTCATCCAGAACTTCATTGACATGGACCGCGAAGGGGGGCAATTGCCCATGTGGGAATTGGCCAGCAACTACACAGGGTGCATGATTGGATATCACGCTGTACCCGTCATTGCCGACGCCTGGGCAAAGGGATTAAGAGGCTTTGATGCCGATGCGGCATTGGACGCCATGATTTCTGCGGCCACGGCCCATGAATTGTCGAAACCCGTTTGGGACAGTTTGGGCTATTTGCCACTGGAAAAGGAAAGTGAGAGTGTGTCCAAGACTTTGGAGTATGCCTTCGACGATGCGTGCATTGCGCGAATGGCCGAAAGCATGGGACGGATGGAGGTGGCCAATCGTTTTGGACGAAGGGCGCAAGGGTGGCAAAACCTTTTCAATCCCGACAACCGGTTTTTGCAGCCGCGTTATGGCGCGGCATGGCGAGAGGCGTTTGACCCCACAGAGGTCACTTTTGAGTACACCGAGGCCAATGGCTGGCAATACAACTTTTTTGTTCCTCATGACGTGTCTCGCCACATGGCGCTATTGGGTGGGCCAGAGGGCTATTCTGACATGCTTCAGGAGATGTTTGCGGGGTCGAGCCGAATGTCTGGAAGGCACCAAAGCGACATCACGGGTCTCATCGGCCAGTATGCCCACGGCAATGAGCCTTCTCATCACATGGCGTATTTGCCGGCCTTCGCGGGGCATCCAGAATGGACTCAGCAATTGGTGGACAGCATTTGCGATGTGATGTACACCGATTTGCCGGATGGATTAAGCGGCAATGAGGATTGTGGGCAGATGAGCAGCTGGTACATCTGGAGTGCATTGGGTTTTTACCCGGTCACGCCGGGGTCGGATCAATATGTGATTGGGACGCCACGGTACAGTGCATATACATGGACGCTGCCCAACGGCAATGTGCTCGATGTGACCGTGAACCGGGAATCACCGGAGTCGATTTACATCCACGGATTTTCCATGAACGGTGAGCCGCGCGCCAAGAGCTGGATATCCCACAAGGATTTGATGGCGGGTGGAGATTGGACCTTCGATTTAAGGGATACCCCGGTTTTAGAAGACGGGTGGGCCAAGTCTTCTTCCGATTGGCCGGTATCGGATTGGACATTGGGTGACGCTGAATTTGTACCCGCGCCATACTTGAACGCGCCGCGTAGCTACTCTGGAGACCACATCGAGGTTTCCATTGGGAACATTGATCCAGATGCACGGGTAGGGTACCGAATTCTGGAAGACGGCGAATCCGCACCATCGGGTGCGTTCCGAGATTTGAATGGCCCGGTTGAAGTGCATGGAACGCAGTCCATTCAATTGGTAGCGGAGAAAAACGGCCAAAGCAGTGCTGTCGTTACGGGGCGCGTTGCGAGTGTCAATCCGGACTATCAGGTGAAGGTGCGTTACCCTTTTGCCAATCAATATGCGGCCGGCGGTGAGCGGGCACTCATCGATGGGATTCGTGGCGAAGGGTCTGACTTTAGAACGGGAGATTGGCAGGGGTATTTTGGAAAGCCGGCCGAGGTTACCGTGGACCTGGGCAGCTTGCACAAGGTCTCTGCCATGCGGGTGGGGGTTTTGCAAGACGTCAAATCTTGGATTTGGGCACCCGAGCAGATTGTGTGCAGCGTGTCAGTCAATGGGCAAGACTTCAAGGTCTTCGGCCTTGGAAATACAGCCATGTCTCCCGAAGACTATACTCCGCAAACGGAACGATTGTCCTTTGAAGGTGATGCAGAGGCGCGTTATCTCAAGTTGGAATTGAGTCAATTCAACGGAGGGCAAATACCAGAATGGCATTTGGGCAGATTGAATCCGACTTGGGTATTTGCCGATGAACTTGAATTTGATGTGCAACCTTTGAAATAATGGGGTCAGGGGATTTTTTAGAGCGCGGTTTGGCCATGACCACACCCCACCCTTTGGGTGAGCGTATCGTTGGGGCCGAAGGGGCTTGGTTGGAAACCGATCAAGGCGAGCGTCTATTTGACCTTGTGAGTGGAATTGGCGTGAGTTCTTTGGGTCATGGTCACCCTGCCATTCGAGAGGCATTGCACGCGCAAGTGGACCGGCATTTGCATGTGATGGTATATGGTGAGTATGCCCAGGCACCCCAAGACCGAGCGGCCCGCGTGCTGCTCGATACCCTGTCCGGAACGGCTTTGGATGCCGTTTACTTCGTGAACAGTGGCACCGAGGCCATAGAAGGTGCCATGAAATTGGTCCGCCGTGTGACCGGAAGGACCGAGATATTTGGCGTCCATGGCGGATACCATGGCGCCACTTTTGGTGCGCTGAGTTTGTCGACTCCCTCTCATCGGCGCAATGCGTTCCTCCCTCTTCTCCCCGATGTGCATCATTTGCCTTTTGATGATGTGAGCGCATTGTCGAACATCACGAGCCAAACCGCAGCCATTTTTGTTGAAACCGTTCAGGGCGATGCAGGGGTGCGGCCTTTGAGCGCAGATTATCTCAATGCCATTCGCCAGAGGTGCGATGAAGTTGGCGCGCTCTTGGTTCTAGACGAGATTCAGTGTGGGCTCGGAAGAACGGGGCAATGTCATGCCTTTGAGCACACAGGGGTCGAACCCGATGTTTTGGTGCTGGGCAAGGCCTTGGGCGGCGGTATGCCGATTGGGGCATTTGTGTCATCCAAAAAGCGAATGATGTCTCTGCGAATAGCGCCCAAGCTAGGGCACATTACCACTTTTGGGGGTCATCCATTGGCTTGTGCGGCTTCTGCCGCTTTTCTTACCGAGCTTGGAAAGCTCGATTTGGCCGAGGTTCGCGAGACTGGGGAGGCATGGAAAAGCAGATTGGCCGCGCATCCTGCTGTGGTTGATGTCCGTGGGATGGGGCACTTTTTAGGGGTCGACCTCGACGGCCCAGAGCGTGTGGCGCAGTTGGTGGCTGCCGCCAGGAAAAAAGGACTCGTGTTGTTTTGGTTTTTGAGCCGGCCGCAAGGATTCAGATTGGCTCCGCCATTGAATGCGCCAGCCTCAGAACTGAGCCGTGCACTGGACTTGTTGATGGCCGCTTTGGACGAAGTTTCAGGCTGATTCCGCCGCGGTTTCGTTCAAGTGAGACGTGATTTTTTGGATGCTCCGTTTGGCTTCGGGCAGCAAGTCCGGAAACAGCTGCCAGCCGTGATGGGCTTCGCTTTCGATGCGATGGGTCACTGGGACCCCTGCGGTTTTACATCGCTCGGCAAATGCGTGGGAATCGCTGTGAAGAAGCTCGGCGCTGGACGACTCGAGGTAAACGCCGTCTAGTCCTTGAATTTGGGCGTCTTCGGACAGAAGCGGGCTGCAGTCACTGGAAGTGGCAGGATGTCCGGCGAGATAAAGACTTGCATATTCCCGAAGATCCTCTCTGTCAAAGGCACTGTGTGTTTTGGCGTTCAGTTTGGCGGAGAAGGCGTCGACCCGAAGGTCAAGCCAGGGTGAAAGCAGAACCAGGCGGTCTTTGGCCTGTCTTCGGAGGGCCCACGAAAGGGCCAAATTGCCGCCTGCCGAATCGCCGATGATGTCCAGTGGGCCATCGATTGGAATTTGACCAAAAGCGTCGATGGCCATTGGGTAGGGATGTTCGGGGGCCAATGGATAGTCGGGAAGCCAAACGGGGCGATTGGTTGCCTTGGAAAGCGCAGCGGCAGCGGCTCGGTGTGTGCGGGGCGAACAGAATGCAAAGCCTCCTCCGTGAATCCAAACGATGGGCTTGGCTGTTTTTTCGATGTGGGCCCTTCGAACGCATTCGGTGGGCAGCCCATGCCAATCAAAAGATTCGACAATGAGATCTTTTGGTGGGAGGTAAAGTCTGGCCACCGTATCGGCAGCCAGTCGCCACTGATTGGGCTTGGCGTCGAGGACTTCTCTGCGAAGTGTCCTGACCGCCAGGTGATAGCCGGAAATCACTTGGTGAAGCAGATCGCTCATTGGAATGGGACAGGTTGTCCAGCAGGGATGGAAAAAATAGGGTAACGGTTCGCTGTGCCTTCGGCATGCTTCGATCGCTGGTAAATGAAATCCAATTGTCGCCTCCCTCCCATTTCCATTCCATCGGTTTCCATCTTGGCTTTTTCGCGCGCCAAGTCTTCTTGAAGTGCGGGGTCCTCTTGAAGCAGTTTTGCTGCAGTCTCTTCAAAAACGTAAGACGAGAAGTATTCTTTTTGTTGGAGCGCGCTGTCAAAGAAATTCCAGGCTAGAAAAGCGTCGATCCCTTCTGGACTTAATGTTTCAAGGAGATAGCGGGCAGCAGGTTGATCAAGAGGAAGGATCAAGTCGCCTTCGAAGAGTTGAACCATTTCCATTCGACGGTCAATCTTGGAAACTGTCCGGTAGTGGTGGCCTTCATAGGGCCGCTTAGCCGCGGTATGTTCCAAAATGTGGGCCACTTCGACAACCAGTGTGGTGTCGTTGGAGCACGTGGTAAAGGAAATGCCATTGGCTTGGAGTCGCTCGATGACATGACGCCAAGCTTGGGGAACGATGAATGCAGCTGGAACGCGCACGGCACTCGTGGCTTTGTAAGTGTGCAGGTGCGGGATGTACTCTGTCCAAGGCGATTGGCGATCATAACGCAGCCGGCGTTCCCCACTCACATTGCTCCATTCATAGCGTGCAGTGTAGCCGGTAAAGAGCAGGGAGTCTGTGGCGGTTTTGTCGAGTGTCCACGACACGGCGTGTTCAGTGCCGCTGGTGTAGGTTTCGGCTTGGGCGTTGCGGAGCAAATGGAGGGTGTCTTTGTGGCGAATTCCGCACTCGAGTACGGACTCAAGAAAACGAAGTGTGGCCGCCACGCGGTCTGGAAACGGCTTGAGCATGTGGGCTTCTGATGTGAATCCAATGGCATGATGCAGAGCGGCATAGCCGGTTGAATATCGAGGAGTTTCGAGGAAGTCTTGTATGCCGGAATCAGGGGTGTCTTCCAGGCTGTAGACATAGGGAACCATGGCAGATCCGCGGTTGTCCATTTCGGAATAGAGTTCGGGCACCAAAGTGTGTTCGAGCCACTCTCCAAGAGGCCCACCTAGTTTGTCGGGTTGCGTGGCGATGAGGGTCATTTCGGCAGGATAGTCAGCGCCGTTTGAGGTGTGTGTGTCCACGAAAATGTCGGGGCCAAACGACGTAAACATGGCGTTGAATGCGAGTGCATTTCGACTGTCACACTTGATGAAGTCCCGGTTCAGGTCCAAATTTCTTGCGTTCCCGCGGAAGCCATACTCTGCTGGGCCATTTTGATTGGCACGAGAGCAGCAATTTCGACGAAGGCCTCCTCCTACGTTGTACATGGGAACAATGCCAATGCAGACGTCTTTGGACAGGCGACCTTCTGCGAGCAAAGAGGTGGCCCAGGCGATGGAGGCGTTGACGCCACAGGGTTCACCGGGATGGATGGCATTGTTGATGAGGATTTTGAGCTCGGCATCTTTGGGCCCCATTGTGAACAGGTTCAAAGGGCGACCCACATCTGAGGTCCCAAATTCACTGAATTGCGTGAGGTCGGGAAATTGAGCATGCAATGCGGTGAAAGCGGCTTGGGCCTCCGCCCAAGTGGGAGTTTCGCCCAATGAAGAGCCAGGCGCTTGGCCCTGAGCCATGGAGCAGAACAAGGCCAATGTGGTGGCCAGGCACCATTTTTTGAATGTCTGAGTGAACGCGAGATTCAGTCGAAGAGCGGCGTTGTTGTCCATTCCTTTTATCTAAGTTCAAATTTGAGAAATTGCAGCATGGAAATCGTGCCTTCAGGCAAAGTGCAACCAAGAGCCGGACAATTCCTTTTGTCGGAGCCTTTTTCGAATGACCCTTGGTTTGGACGAAAGGTTGTGTTTCTCTGTGACCACGGTGAAGATGGTTCAATGGGGTTTGTCCTTGACAACGGAATGGACCGCAATTTGACAACACTTCTGCCGGATGCAGAGCATTGGAAATTGGACCACGAAGTGCATTGTGGTGGGCCCGTGCATGAAGACAGCCTTTTTTACTTGCACCGTTTGGGTGATCAAATCGAGGGGTCAATTCCCCTATTGCCCGGCCTTTGGATGGGTGGTGATTTTGACGCTTTAAAGGCGGTTTTGGACAAAGGAAATGTGTCCTTGGGCGAGGTGCGCTTTTTTGCGGGGTATTCGGGATGGACAGCTGGACAGCTTTCGGAAGAAATGTCGGGGAACAGCTGGTATGTGCACGATATGCCTTTGGAACTCAAAGTAAAAGAGGTCATGAATGCGGTTCCCCTCAACCTTTGGGCCCGGATGTTGGCTTCCAAAGGGCCGGGGTTTGAGAAGGTCACAGGCCTTCCCCAAGACCCCAGTTTGAATTAAGGTTCGTCCCAGGAGAGCTGAACCCGGAACCCGGAGTGACGGCGAACATTGAAAACGCGGCCGTCGTCGAAAATCAGGTATTGCCCTTTGATGGCCGTCAATTTCCCCTCCAATTCAGGTGTTTTGGTCAAGTTGACGGATGTCACGCGTTCAGGAAATTGAGTGCCGGGAAAGGTCAGAGTGGTCACTGAATCGTCTTCCTCAAGGAAGTCCTCAAAATCAAGCGGACAGGCTTCGTAGGCCTCTTCTTTGGCTGCAAGCAGTTGTTCAGTGATGAAGGCTGGGTCTGGGTTCCCTGCGGTTAGCATGCCACGCCATTGGGTCTTGTCCATAAAGTGCGATTTCATAGCGACTTCAATCAGTCCGGCCAATTGGCGGTAAGGTGTTCTCGCCAAAACAATGGCCCCACTGGCACCTTGGTCAATCCAACGAGAGGGCACATTGGTCTCGCGCGTTACCCCCACTTTGACGCCGCTCGTGAGCGAGAGGTAGACCACATGAGGTTGGTTGTGGTGGGCCTCCTCCCATTCGGCATCTCGCAGTGCGACTCCTTCATGGATGCGACTTAATTCCGGGCGAATGATGCTTTCGACTGCCAGAGGGGAAGACTGGAAGGCCTCGTAGGACATCCCATCGCCGTAGGTTTTGCGGATGCTTCGACCAGAAACGGTGCAATGAATTTTTCCGGTGGCACCCAATCGAATGTGACGTCCAATGCATGCTGTGAATGGGATGTCCTCGAGGGGCGATAAAATATCGGCGGATCGCCATGTGTAATCCACCATCCCGTTGGGGGATAGCGTGGCTTTCAACTTTCGGATGTTGCCTTCTCTCGTCATTTTTCGCTCTGCATTTCGAAGGTAGAATTACCTTGTGGACAAACACCAAAACATGAAGAAATCAATACTCTGGGCAGCGCTTGCGTTGCCGACCCTTGCGCTTGGCCAATTTTCCGAGACTTTCGACGATTACACTTCGGGAGACTACATCTGTGTGGTGAGTGAGAATTTCTACCCTTGGACCGCCGGAACGGAGGGCACCGATGGAGATGCGCAAGTGACCGATGAAAATGCCTATGAAAGCTTGAACTCTTTGAAGCTTGAGCAAACAGCTGCTGCAGGAGGACCGACGGATGTCCTGTTGGACATTTCTAAAAATGAAGGGAACTGGAGCTTGACCTATCAAATGTTGGTTGAGGAGGGGTTCTCTGCGTATTTCAACGTGCAAGGAACAGACGAGCCCGGTTCAGAGCAGCCAGGGAGCTGGCAACTCAATTGTGCGGTTTCCGCCGATGGAAGTGTGGCAGCCGATGGGCCATGGGGTGTTGCTGCTCCTGCGAATGTGACCATTGGAGAATGGTTCGAAGTTCGCGTGGTGGTCGACTTGGATCAGGGGCTTGCCAAGTTTTGGTTGGCTGGAAATGAGGTGGCTCAGTTCCCTTACGTAGGGAACTTCTCGAGCGTGAATCTCTTTGCCTTCGGCGATGCAACGACCGACGGATTCTACTATGTGGATGAAGTGAACCTGGAAGTGAGCGACGTGGTCTTGGTCGGAATGAACGAAGCCGTGGCTTCTGCGTTTGATTTCGCACCCAATCCATCAAACGGTCTTCTTCAGTTGACGGGAGTTCAACAAGCCCAGGATTTGGTCGTTTTGGATTTGATGGGGCGCGAAGTGGCCCGCCAATCCATCGAAGCTGGACAGCAAACGGTTCGGTTTGATGTTCCCGAAGGAGTGTACCTCTTTGGTTCAGCAGATCAAAGTCAACTGCGTAAGTTGGTTGTTCGTCGCTGAGTGAATCTTGACTTTATGAAACGGCCCTGCCTTCCTCTAGGAAGCGCAGGGTCGTTTGCGTTACCCCCTTCAGGGGGGCAGGCAATGCCGATTCGATCCAAGGTTCACGAGCGCCGAATGTGTGTGCACCATCGGAGGTGATGAACAGGGTGGGATTTTGACTCCATCCGCTCAATTGGTGAGCATGAGACAGCGGCACTGCTGGGTCATCGGCCGCATGAACGATAAGGGATGGTCCGGGATATTGTTCCATGGCCCTTTGAATGTTCAACCTTTTGGCATGGGATTGGAAGTCGGAGTAGAATCGCCAGTCATGATGCAGTCTCTGACGTGTCCTGTGGTTGATGATCTCCATTCGCCCTTCTTTTTCCCAGGTCAATAGGGCGTCTCCTGTGGGGAATCGGCTGTTGAAATCGGCCACGGAGGCCCATGTGATCAAATGGCTAACGCCATTCCATCCCCGGTGCAAACAGGCGGCATTGGCTTCCGCTGCAGTCAGACATGCAATGCCTCCACCCCGACTGTGTCCAATGATGGCCAGAGGCCCTTCATGTGTACCTGTTTTGTTCTCTGGCGTTGGGATGCGAAGGGCGGTCACAACCGCATGGGCTTCCTCCAACTCTCTGCGGTGGGTATTGGCGGCAAATCCATCGAGGTCAACAAACGTGGTTGGATGGTCTGGAGCTGTTCCATTGTAGGTGAAATTGATGCGCAGAAAGCGCCACCCTGATTGGGCCACGGCATCGCCAACTTGGGACCAAGCTCCCCAATCCATATAGCCTTTGTAGCCGTGAAGAAAGAGCACCGTGCCTTTCGCGTTGTCGCGCGGCAAATGCCATTTTCCATGAATGGGCCTCTCCCCTTCTCGCTCCAAGCAAAAGGGCAAGTGCTGAATCGTCATGGTCGCGGTGTTTGGGGCTGAAGTTCTCGGCAAGCTTGGGCCGCATCTGGCCAAGTAAAATCGAAGCCAGTTGCCGTGATCTTGTCTGCCAAGACCCGCCTTCCAATGGGCAATTTAGTCGGGTCTACTGGACGTTCACAAGTGCCTGCAGCGTGGTAGAATGAACCACGTGAAACGGGCTTTGGTGCCACCAAATTGTAGGCCCCTTCCAAACGGTGCTCGGCGGAGAACCGAATGGCCCGAATGACGTCGGTCAAATGCACCATATTCACGGCTTCTCTTAGCCGTTCGGGCGCGCGTCCGCGTAGAAAGTGGCGTGGATTGCGCAGTGGACCAAACAACCCTCCAGCACGAAGAATGGTGGTGCGACTGGGGTCAAAAAGGCATTCGATGTCCAGCAGGCATTGTCCTGAATGCGGGCTAACTCTGCGAATGGCGTCTTCTTCTGTGTACACGCCTTCTTCGCCCGGGTAGACACTGGTGCTGCTGATGAGGACTGTCCATTCCGTTCGCGTTTGGGCATGGTTGGCGGCTTCTTGATACGCCTCCATTCCTGCGGAAGGTGGCCAAGACACGAGAAGGCTTTGACTCCGCGGCCATTCTGACTGACCAGAACGAGGACATGCGGCATCAAACATGATGGGGTCAGCGCCATTGCGGGCAATTTCACCAGCTGTTTTTTTGGACCGGCCACTGCCCCAAACGCGACTGTGGTCTTGGCTCAAGGACTGGCAAAGGCCTTGACCGAGCCAGCCACATCCGAGGATGCCCCAAGCGTAGATTTCTTTCACATCCAAAGCCATGTTCTGCGGCTAAATTAGCAGTCGAGTTACCGATGATGTTCAAACCGTACAAGCGAATGACAATCTCCAAGTTCTTTCTCCTTTTCTCTGCAGTATGGATGTCTTCTGGGCTAATTGCTCAGTCAGAGAACCTGTTGACCTTTCAGATTGATGGTTTGGTTGAGGGAGACACGGTGTATCTGGCCAACTATTATGGCAACAAGATGTACTACGCGGACACGGCTGTTGTCGCTTCCAAAGGTCGACTGACATATTCAAGCCCCCCGGCCGAGAAGGGAGGAAAGTATGGTTTGGTTCTTCCCAAGAGCCAATTCTTAGAGCTCATCCTCACCGGTACTTCGGTGGACATCAAGGCGGACCTCGCCAATTTACCGGCAAGCGTGGAAGTCAAGACGGGCATCGACAGTCAGTTGTTTTACGACTACTTGGACTTCATTCAAGACATGCGAGAGAAAAGAGCGCCAATTGATGCTTCAGCGAAGGACAGCACCTTGTCCGAAGCCGGACGAGCACAATTGGTGCAAGACCTTGCTGTTTTGAACCTCCAGGTGGAAGCCGAGCAAGACCGCATTCAAGAAGAGCATGGCAACACGCTTTTCGCCAAAATGATTCGCATGGTGCGGGAACCCAATGTTCCAGAAGCGCCGCTCGATGCACCGAATCCACAACTGTGGCGGTATTACCAGTTTCGTGAACTCTACTGGGATCGTGTGGACTTTACCGACGGTCGTTTGGTGCGTGATCCCGCTTTGCACACACTGTTGGAGCAATACTGGAACGGCGTAATGCCACAGCTTCCGGATACGGCATTGGTTGAGGTCAACAAACTGATTGAACGGTCGGCATCCGACCCTGACATGTTCAAGTATCTGGTGCATTTCTTCACGTTCTCTGCCGAGAAAAGCCAAGTCATGTGCATGGACAAAGTTTTTGTGGATTTGGTTGACCGCTACTATGCCTCAGGAAGGGCAGATTGGCTTCAGGGTGAGCAGTTGGCGAAAGTGACAGACCGTGCGGAAGATCTCCGTTTCAGCCAATGTGGCGAGCGTATCCCAAACATCGTATTGCCCGACACCACCCAGCAGAACTGGGTGAGTCTTTACGATGTAGAGGCCAAGTACACCCTCGTGTCTATTTGGGAGTCCACCTGTGGTCACTGTAAAAAGGAAATGCCCAAGCTTCAAGAGCTCTATGACAAATGGCACGACAAGGGCTTGGAGATTTATGCCATAGGCAACGATTTTGAGCCTGAGCCTTGGCTGAAATACGTTCGGGAGAATGACATTCAAGACTGGATTCACGTTTCAGACAACCCAGAGGTCAACGCCGCAGACAGTGCAACGTCGCTGATCATGGCAGGGGTGACCACCCTTAAAAGCTTGAACTTTAGAACCACGTTTGATGTTTATGCGACGCCTAAAATGTTCTTGCTGGATGCCGACAAACGGGTAATGGCCAAGCAGGTTGGCGCAGAGCAAATCGATGAGATTTTGAGTCGAGAAGAGGCGTCAGTGGTGCAGGATTGACGTGGTCAATTCGACTCCTTTGGCCTCGCCTTTATCTATGGTGGCGGCCCTCAAAGCGACGCCCTCCAAAAATGATGTGCTGTCTTGGCTGGCACAATGGGATGTGCTGGACGAAAACTTTGGTCCAGGACATCGCACAAGGTTAGAACAGGCCTTGCTAAAAACCATTG
>CBFHQM010000014.1:0-57751 GCA_965657965.1 uncultured Flavobacteriales bacterium
AGGTGAGTATTTCATCACTGACCAATTGGCAATTTCTTTCCTCTTCGAGGCGTACCAAGAAGTAGTATTGAGCTTGCCATCATTGTTTTCAGCATGCGCAGATCAATGTGTTGGGGAACTGCAGAATGCTGATTTGCAAGGCGAAGGATTCTTCACGTATAATCAGGAGTACCCGGTGGATGAGGGGGTGATGGCTTCAATTCAAAACATGTCTTGTCCCGCACTGGGATGTATGGATGAGTCGGCATGCAATTATTCAGCGGAAGCGGATTTAAGTGATGGGTCTTGTGTTTATGACGAAGGGTGTGGTTGTACGGACGAATCGGCCTGTAATTACGATTCCTTTGCGAGCATCCCCAGTTGGTGTGACTACACTTCTTGTGCAGGGTGTACACAGCCAACGGCATGCAATTACAGTGCCTTGGCCACCATTGATGATGGTGGGTGTGTCAATGGCGTCACAGACCTCATGTCCAGTTGGTCGCTATGGTCAGGAGAGCCTCTGGACGGCATGCTTTCTGAATTCGACGATAAAATTCTTGTGTTCGAGCACAGTGCAACGGGGTGTGCTGGATGCATCGAATCCAGGCAAACAGGGCATGTCCAGAACCTGTTGGATCAATATGGCCCGAATGGAAGTGACGTGTTGCGTGTAATTCATGTGATCGACGCTTGGGATTGGAATTATTTGACTTTTTCCGAGCATTGGCTCAGTTCGATGGTGAGCGGCGAGTATTTCATCTTGGCCGATTTCGAGACCCAAGGGCCTTTGATTGAGTATTTGAATTTGTCCGGAGAGACAGACGTGAATGGTGAGGGTGGGAACGATTTCGATTGGGCCACGTTGTACGCTTTGTGTGAACTGGAATGTGGTGATGGCCTTGCCGTCCCGGGAGTGAGTTCTCTTGATGAAGAGGCGGTTTTCTCTTTGGCTGACTTGGGCCCATGTGCAGGAGGTTGTACAGACCCTGTGTCTTGCACGTTTGATTTTTCTGCTTCATTGGATGACGGATCGTGCCTTTATGCGGATGCTATGGGTGTCTGCGGTGGCTCTTGTGTTTCTGACACCGATGAGGACGGCATCTGTGACTTGGAGGACAACTGTACAGCCCTCAATGCTTGTAATTTCTTGGACCCGAACAATGCTGCGTGTGAGTATTTGGATGATTGTGGTGTGTGCGGTGGGCTTGGTCCTGTGCACGCCTGTGGCTGTGCTGATATTCCAGAAGGTGATTGCGATTGCAATGGCGGACAGGTGGATGCAATTGGGGTGTGTGATGGTACGTGTGTAGCGGATTTGAACAACAATGGAATCTGCGATTCAGAGGAGGGGTGCACGTATGTGGGAGCATCGAACTTTGAGGTCGACGCCAACTTTGATGATGGGTCATGCACGTTCACGGATGACTGTTCGGGAGACCTGACTTCAGACGGATTTGTGGGGATTAACGACCTTCTGTTGCTCCTTTCGCAATTCGCCACGGAATGCAACTAAGCCCGATCCGGCGTCATTGGACAGCGCCACAATCACCTGAGAAATTGAAAAGTGTCATGCAAAGGGCTGGTGGATTTCGACTTCTTTGGTTCACCATGGTGTGTCTGTCCGCACCTGCTGTGGTTTGTTCTCAAGTGTTTGTTGCGGCCGATGCAATCCCCGATGTCTATGTTTTTTCCGGCTCTTCGGGTGATGATTGGCAAGAAATAGAGTGGACCTGTCGGAATCCTGGCTTTCTCAGTCTGCCTCAGCGTGTGTTGACGCGAGAAATTGTCATGTCGGACATCCCACTCAATCAAGGTGCGGCATCGGAAAGGTTTTGTTTAGGGGACGCCTGCTTCCTTCCAGGAACCGAATCCTCACCTCCTTTTTCGATGGGGGCGTTTGAGCAAATCCTGATCAAACCCAACTATCGGCCAGCATTCACTGAGGGAGGTGTCATTTTGAAGTATTGTGTTCACGAGGCAGATGAGCCACCTTCAAATGGTGTGTGTCATCAGATCGAATTCGTGTATTCACTGGATGGTTACTCTCCTGGGTGTACCGCTCCCTATGCATTGAATTTTGATCAGGAAGCCACTGTGGATGACGGATCCTGTGTGTTCAATTCCGATGGCCAGACATACAACGATGGATATGCCCAAGGTTTTGAGGACGGTCAGTCACAATCATTGACCTGTGCATCGGATGCCGATCAGGATGGCGTGATTTCCGTGGCAGACTTGCTGTCGTTGCTGAGTGTCTTCGGTGAAATCTGCGACTAGCAGAATTCAATTTCGGGTGGTTGCACCTTGGAAATGGTGTCCTGTCAGCCCATTTCGAATCACAGGACTCAGATTGTCCGTGAATGTTCTTCATCACTGCCTCAGTGTCACTGCCCGACGTGTTAACGGGATTGAATGCATAGCGGTTAGTCGCAGAGCGAGCCGAAGGCGGCGAGGAAGACGAGCATGTCGGAGGTGGTGACTTGGCCGTCGTCGTTAAGGTCGGCTGTGCAATTGGATAAGCAGCCGAAGTCCCCCAGAAGCAGGAGGGCGTCCGAAACGGTAATGTTGCCGTCTCCGTCTAGGTCTGGTGGGCAGTCGTTGGGCTCCTCGGGTCCACCGCCATTGCACAGTCCAGAAATGGACCAGGTGGCATCGAATTGTGCACCTGAGGAAGAGGCAAAACCGTTGAACAAAAACACCGACCACGTGCCTTCACCGGAGAGGCCATTGCCAAACAAGTCGACAGAGGCGGTGTACGTGCCAGAGGACGAGGATTGCCAATAAGCGGGCCACAGGTTGTAGTCGCCTATACTGGTGCAACCGGCTGGGCTAGAGTCAAACCCACCCAAGGCTGCACAATCTCCAGAGGGTGAGATGAGCGCAAGGGTCAGGTCACTGGCCCAGTTGCTGTCTCCACCAGAGTTGGTCCAATTGAGCGTGATGTCCAGCGTTTCTGGAATGCCCGCTGCTTCGAAATTGAAGAAGACAGAGGCTGCATTGGCGGACAAGGTTGCCTCGAGGTTGCCTTCGGCATCGCAGTCGCATGTCTGGCCTGTTGGTGGGTAAATGCAAGTGCTGTCGTCGATGGTGGCCGACGCATCGTAGTTGCAGGCAGTATTGTCGGTGCATCCGGCACAGCTCGTGCTGTTCCCGCCACAGACTCCGCAGTCGTCATCGATCAGGCAAGAGCCGTCGTCTTCTTGCGCTTCGGGGTCGAAGTTGCAGGCCGAAGACAGGGTGCATCCGGTGGTGGCGACTGCGTTGGTGGGATAACTGTCCAAGACCGTTTGGCCCGTATTCAGCGGGTCAAGATGCACCGACACCCCCACGCCCCACGACACATCCATGCGTCCATAAAAGTCATAGGTTCCGTTGTTGACGTTGCCATTGCATGCGGCGGCCCCGCCATAAAGTTGGCCGATGATCCGCTGGTTTTGATCAAAGAGTGGCGAGCCTGAGGAACCCGGCTCCGTGACGCCCAATTCCCATTGACTGATCCACCACACCTGAGCCCCACCTGCTGTCGATGTATACGGCGCATTGTTTTCGAAGCAGATTTTTTTGACATCTCCGCTGGGGTGGTGGATGCCAACAGCGGAGGAGGGAGCGCTACCCGAGGCGTCCCATCCAGCATACTCAACATCGTAACTCGAGGGTGGTGTGGCGCTGAGTTCAATCAGGGCCACGTCACTGCTCCCGCTGTTGACCAGGAGCGTGCCTCCAGAAATGCTCTGGTTTGTGGGAGCCGAGGAGCCGGAACAGCTGCTGCTTTCGTGGTTGAAGTAGTATACCCAGCTGTTGGGGTTGCCCAAGCAGTGGTTGGCGGTCAGGAAGAAAGGCGTTCCATCTTGAGCCGTGTTGTTGACCAAGGCGCCAGTGCACGCCGCATAGCCGCCGTTGGTGATCAAGGCAACGGCTTTTTTGGCCACTTGCCAGTCGTCTCCTGCAGGGCAATTGACGTTGATGTTGCAGGCTCCTGAATTTCCAAATGGCCCCATGCTTGACGCATTGGCTGGGTTTTCGGGGTGGAGAAGGAGGTTGCGGTACCCATGGACGATTTGGCTGATTTGAAGGGTGCCTTGGCCGTGCACCGCGTCCGGTTCTTGGTACTCCACGACAATCTGGTCAGCATCAATCAAGCCGAGCGGCAGGGTACCCCACGGCTTCTCATTTTCTTGGGTGAAGCTGCCGAGAAATTGGGTGCGTTCTGCATTCCAAACAAAGAGCGCAGCACCTGGTGGTAGATCGAATGCCCCCATGGTTAGGGCGATTCCAGTGGCATCAGGGCAGTGGATGCCCAAACGCCAGACCCATCGGTCTTTGCAGTGCGTCCAAGTGCCGGAATTCTCGAGGCCAAGGTCGACTTCTCTTTCGACGCCAAAACGCCAAGGGGCCTCCTTGAATTGGTCTGTGACGGCATCTTGTTCCGCCAATTCGGCCAGGTCTAACGCCGACGTGCTGACCTCGGGGAAGTCAAATTGCACGTTGGGCACCCCCCATTGCCAAGGTGCCCCTCCATGGGGCACCTGAGCGATGAGAAAGGCGGATGCCCATGTGGCCACAACCGCGCAAAGAATGTGCTTCATTCCGGGCAGTCGGTGCCGAAGAGCGAGAGCATAATGAGCATGTCGGAAGTGGTAACACCGCCGTCGCTGTTCATGTCGTGGCTGCATCCCGCTTCACAACCGAACTCACCCAGCATCATCAGGAGGTCACCAATGCCAATGATGCCGTCCGTATTGAGGTCGCCAAAACAAGCGTATACCTCTTGGAAGGTGAGGCTTTGTTGCCAAATCTGGGGGTTCCCTCCGTCGTCCGTTCGGGTCTGGAGGTTCACTGTGAGGTTCACTTCTCCATCGGTCGTCAATTGGGCAATCAACACACGGCCATCGGCGTCGGGGAATGCCATGGGTTCGAGGTCGGGGTAAATGAACACCGATCCGCCATTGATGTCATCGGCAATGACCGAACCACCGGATTCAAAGCTGGCAAAGTCCAGTCCAATGGAGTTGACGTCGGCAGTGTTGTCTTCGCCACCCACGGTTAGCCAGCTGTCAAAAGCGAGCAAAGAATCCACAGGGTAAAGTAACGGGTTGATGCCCGATGCTAAGTTGCTGCCCAAGGGGTTCTGGTAAAAGTTCGTGCTCGTTTCAATCGACAACGGAATGCTGTCGAATCC
The DNA here is from genome assembly GCA_965657965.1 of uncultured Flavobacteriales bacterium. Classification (GTDB taxonomy): domain Bacteria; phylum Bacteroidota; class Bacteroidia; order Flavobacteriales_D; family Sanyastnellaceae; genus UBA8752. Next base: position 5,162 of record CBFHQM010000014.1, read on the forward strand.
AAACACGGCTACGAGTTGCTCGGTGGGGTCTGAAAACTCTGCCCATACCCGATACGTGGTCATGCCGCTTACCGTATTCTGACCCAGAACGTCGTAACCCAACTGAACAAAGCTGCTTTCGGCAACATCGTCTTCGTCGCAAATCCCGTCGCCATCGGCGTCGTTGAGGCAGTCTCCACTGCAGTCAAGTCCAGTCTCTGCATAAGTACAGGTTCCGTCGTCAATCGTCGCGGATGCATTGTAGTTGCACGCCAAGATATCGGTGCAGCCGGCCACATCGTTGCCGGTACAGAAGTTCACGGTTTCAGAATCGCCAAAGTCTCCACCCGTCGCGACGACAATGCCCTCCACTTCGAGCGTGTAGCTCCCGTCTCCGTACTGACAGCAAATGCCATCGCCAAAGCTGTCGTTTACGTTCAAGGCGTAGCAGCCGTCGGGCAGGCAAAAGGTTGTGACTATTGTGCCAGAGAGTCCGCCGTATTCGCCCGATGCGACAGCAGTGCCATCGGCATTGACCAGCGTCCAAGTGAATTCTTGTGGGTAGTTATCCAGCACCACAGTCATGGTGAAGTTCAAGCCTTCTAGAATGCAGCTGCCGTCGTCGAGGATGGCCTCGGCGTCGTAGTTGCACGCGGCCTCATCGGTACAACCGCTGCACGAGCTGTCATCGCCTCCGCAAACGCCGCATTGGTCGTTGACCGAGCAGCTGCCGTCGTCGAGGATGGCCTCGGCGTCGTAGTTGCACGCGGTTTCATCGGTACAACCGCTGCAGGAGCTGTCATCGCCCCCGCAAACGCCGCATTGGTCGTTAAACAAGCAACTGCCGTCGTCGATTGTGGCATCGGGGTTGTAGTTGCACGCGGCCTCAAGTGTACAGCCAGAGCAGCTGTAGTCGCATGTGCCATTGTCGACTCCAGCTTGATCATCGTAGTTACAAGCCAAGGGGTCAGTACAGCCGAAGTCGAGGTTGTCCGTGCAGAACGCCACAGATTCTTCGGAGCCATAGTCGCTGCCTGAAGCCAAGACCACACCGTCTACCGACAGGGTGTATCCACCGGGGTCAAAAATGCCATCTCCGAAACTGTCCAAGATGGTAAAAGTGTAGCACCCTTCTCCCACACAAATCAGGTCGTCGAAGGTGATCCCGGATCCAACGTAGGGGCCGCCAGAAGCGGCAATGCCACCAAGAGAGTCGGTGAGGGTCCACGTGATTTCGTTCGGGAAGGCGTCGGTGGTGATGGAGACGATCACAGGGATGCCATCGGTGATGCAGTTTCCGTCGTCGATGGTGGCCTCTGGGTCGTAGTTGCAGCTCAATGGGTCGGTACACCCATAGCAGCCATAATCACAGGCCCCATTGTCGTTGATCGCATCGGCATCATAGTTGCATGCTGTTGCATCGGTACATCCATATCCCGCGCCCACGCAGAAAGTGGTGGATTCTTCGTTTTCATATTGCCCACCATAGGCCACGGTATTGCCATCGACGGTCAGGGTGTAAGACCCTTCTCCGTATGTGCAGCAAATGCCATCGCCATAGCTGTCATACATGGTCAAGGTGTAGCATCCCTCGTTGGCACAAAACTCGGAGGTGGCCACAGAGATGCCCGTTTGGTAGGGTCCACCGGACATCACTTCAGCGCCGGCGGTGTCGGTCAAAAGCCAGGTGACTTCGGTCGGGAAGGCATCCAATACGATGGTCAATGCAAATGGCAGACCGTCGGTGATGCAGGACCCATCGTCTACAATCACAAGCGGGTCGTAGTTGCACGCGGTGCTGTCGGTACAACCGCCACAGGAGCTGTTGTCTCCTGCGCACACACCGCACAGGTCAAAGTCACCGCAAGATCCATCGTCGAGCGACGCATCCGCATTATAGTTGCATGCTGTTGGGTCTGTGCAGCCTTCGATCACGCCGCCTACACAGACGTCTTGAATCGTGATGTCGGCGTTGTAGCTCACGTTTCCACTGGTGGCATACCCATTGATGAGCTGAACAGTCCAGTCACCATCGCCAGTCAGCCCGGATCCGGAAAGGTCGATAGAAGCCGTGTACTCACCGTCGCTGCTCACGGCCCAGTCTTCCGGCCACAACTCATAGTTGCCAAGGTCCGAGCAACCGGCAGTAATGGTCTGTGAAAACCCACCAAATTCAATACAATTGCCATTGGGGGAATTGATGACCACCAGCAAGTCAGCCGGCCAGCTTCCGGTGCTCGTTGTGTAATTCAAGGTGATGTCAAATCCAGTCACCGCTCCAGTCCCGGAGAAGATGACGGGCGCACTTGCGGCACCTCCGCCCAAGGTCTCGGAAATGTTGAGGTCTGAATAACAATCGCAAACCCCGCCGTCAGGGGCGTAAAAGCAAGACCCATCATCGAATGTTGCGTCCGGGTTGTAATTGCATGCGGTGCTGTCGGTACAGCCCGTGCAGCTGGAGCCATTGCCGGCACAAACGCCGCAAATGTCTTCGTTCGCACAGGACCCGTCGTCTACAGTTGCGTCTGGGTTGTAATTGCAGAATGACGCATCCAAGCAACCGAAACAAGTAAAATCACAGCTGCCGTCGTCGGCAACCGCATCCAGGTTGAAGTTGCATGCCCCTTCATCGGTGCAGCCGAGGACGATGTCCCCCACACACACCTCATGGGAGTCGCTGCTTCCAAATTCGCCTCCAGAGGCGAGGACTACTCCATCTTGCGAAAATTCATAGCTGCCGTTGCCGTAGGCACAGCACATCCCATCTCCAAAGCTGTCGTAGACCGATAAGGTGTAACATCCGTCGCCGACACAGGAGGTCTCCACTTGTGTTCCTGAACCTGAGTATGGCCCGCCACTCCACACGACACTGCCATTGGCGTTCACCAAGTCCCAGGTGGTTTCTCCTGGGTAATTGTCCAAGTTGAGGGTCATCACCACGTCAATCCCTTGGGAATCTAAGCTGAACGCGCTGTTGGCTGAATCGTTTGTGGTATTGCCGTCTACACCGCCGTTCGGGGCAGAGACAGAGATGGCAAACGTGTGCGCTCCGTCACCGGGTGTGAGTGCGGGAAGGGCCACGTCTTCGGATGCGCCAAAGGCCAGGCTGCCCGTCCAGCTCGTGGTCATCTCCGTGCCATCATCCAAGGCGTAGGTGAGCGTGGCGCTGGTAAGGGTGTCTCCACCGTAGTTGAACAGGGTGAAGAGCGGCGTGACTTCTGTGGCGCATGAAAACCCGGAAGGCGCGTCAATGGAAATGATGGCGGCGTCAAGGTCGAAGTCAGGCACAGCGGGCAAACACCCGTTGGAAGAAAGCAAGCTGGCACGCGTGCCACCTGGAGCGAGCAAGGCTTGCATTCGATCGCCTTGGCCTTGACTAAAGACGTTCATGCAGCCGTCGTCGGAGTAGTCCATGTAGTTCTGGACCATGTCTTCAGTGTTGCAGCTAATGTGTCCGATGCCGCAGCCAAAATTGGCGCCGTCTGATTCGGGTGTGTCGGCGACGAAATCGTCGGCCCCACAGCCACCGTCGCCCCAGATGTGGCGGAGGTTGAGCCAGTGTCCGACTTCGTGTGTCGCGGTCCGTCCTAAGTTGTACGCACCCGCTCCAGGACCATCAATGCCCACAAATTGGTAACCGCATACGATGCCGTCGGTGGCCGGGTTGCCACCCGGGAATTGCGCATACCCCAAGAGTCCGCCGCCCAAGTTGCATACCCAAAAGTTCATGTAGTCCTCCGTTGGCCAAGCATCTGAGCCGCCAGCGTCGGTATACTTTACGTTGTCGGATGTCCCGAAGCCACCAGAGGTGGTGGGGACGCGGAGTATGCCCGTTGAAGGTGCTCCATTCGGGTCTCGGTTGGCGAGGCAAAACTCGATTTCCGTATCGGCTGCCTGGGGCCAGATGTCGTCTTGGTCTGCGTTGGTCCGACGAAAATCCTCATTCAAGACCTGCAGCTGCTCCATGATTTGTTCGTCGGAGATGTTCTCAGTTTCGTTGGCATACACCACGTGGAAAACAACAGGAATGGTAACGACGACGGGTTGGAGTTGAGCTCCGTTGGCACGTGCCGCTTGCCTGGATTGGACAAACTCTGCCGTGTGCGCCTCAAGGTCATTGTGCCGTTTGGCATAGGCCGCGTCCATGCCCATCATCTGGACATGTTTCTCGTGTGCAGCACATTGACGGTTCACAGGAGCTTCGGGGGTTTTGGTTTGACCGGAAGCGTAAAAAGAGCCCACGAGCAGGGCGAAGAGGATGGGTAGAATCCGCATTTTTGGTTCGGGTAATCTGGCAGACAGTCTTGGTTTTACAATATGGTCATTTTATTCCAAGCACGTCAAAAGATTATATCCGTCCTTTCTTTTCGATTTGTTGTCGAGGGGGTTGGATGCAAGTTGATTTGGTGTAAATTTGCCGACCCATGCGAGAATAGCTCAGTTGGTAGAGCACAACCTTGCCAAGGTTGGGGTCGCGAGTTCGAGTCTCGTTTCTCGCTCAAGGTAGAAGGGCTTCCATTTGGGAGCCCTTCTTTCATTTCAGGCTTTTTCCCATGCGGCATGCGCCGCAATCGCGTTGGCGATTCTTTCGGTTGCGCCCGCATGACTTTCCACCCATTTTTGGGCGGTTTGTCCTGCCAATGAACGGTCATTGGCGTTGCGCGGGCTCATCCAATCGGCCAGGCAGTTTTGCAATTCACTTTCATCTGCGCACACTTGGAGAGCATGGCGTTGAGCGAGAGCTTGAATCTCTCGGAAGCCGCCGACGTTGGGTCCCGTGGCAATAGGAAGGCCAAAAACAGCAGGTTCTAAGGTGTTGTGGACACCGGCCTCCCAGCCGCCACCTACCACGGCGATGTCGCCTAAGCTGTAGGCGTACTTGAGGAGTCCCACTTCGTCGAGCAGAAGACCAGCGGATGCAGGGATGTCACCGTCCTGATGCAGGCTGGTTCGGGGAAAGGCAGATTGTTTGCTCCAGGCTGCAATGTGTGGCCCATGCACTTCGTGAGGGGCAACAAGGAAGCACCATTTGGAGTTTTGGTTGGTTTTAAATGCGGGCAGGAGAGCATCCCATTCGCGGGCCCAAGCACTGCCCACAATCAACATCTGGCGGTTGCCTTTCCATTGTTTGAATTGGCCGAGTCTTCGCGCGGTCTCGATGTCGTGGGGTTCTCGTGCCGTTTGAAGAACACGGTCGAGTCGTGGGTCTCCTGTTACCGTGCTTTGCAGGTGATACGTTTGGAGCACTTGGGCAGACGATTCGTCTTGGACTTGAATCGTGGTGAGCATCCGGAGGTGACGACGGGCCCAAAAGCCGAGGTGGCTTGTGGGGTGACGTTTGCGGTCGAATCGAGCGGCGAACAAGTGGACATTGGCGCCGAATTTTGAGGCCGAAAGGATCAATTCCGGCCACAATTCGTACTTCACCAACAGCGTGTCCGAAGGCCGAAGGATGGCTTGAAATTTCCGCATCGCCTTGGCCGTATCCCAAGGCAAGTAATCGACATGGTCTGCCACAGATGCGGGCACGGCGTCCATTCCCGAAGGAGAAAAGAAAGTCAGCAGGATGGGGTGAGATGGCGCCCTGCGCTTCAGTGCATCGATGACAGGGGCCGCTTGCTCATATTCGCCAAGTGAGGCGCAGTGAACGTGTATCCAAGGCCTCGTCTTGCCGTTTTGCTCGGCCCGGCCTTTGGCTTCAATCAGTCGCTGCGCCCAACCTTTTCGGCCCCGCCACGCCTTTCGCGCCTTCACGTGCCCTAAGCCAGAGGCCAAGCGCATACCGAGTTGCAAAAGGACAATGATCAAGGCGTGTATCCCCCGCATGTTCAATGGTAATAATCCACCGAAGTGGTGCGTGCTTTTAGCCTCAAAATCCACCCGGCAAAGAGCCCCCATGCCGCGTCATTTCGAACCTCGCTGTCCGCACTTTGGGTGTCGGTGTTCCACCCACGGGATGGTTGGATTCGTCCGAGCATCCCTTCAATCCCGATGTGGAATCTAACCTGTCCGCTTGGGGAATGGTGCTCAACACCAAAGCGGGGAAGGAGGACTGCGCCGCCGCTCAGCCGGTCATAGCCTTGGACGTGCGGTTCATCGAGTTGGGTCACTCGGTTTCCGCGGTTCTGAAAGTGAATTTTGTGCTCCCAGTATCCGGCACCCAGCTCGGCAATAAAGCCGGTTTCGGCTTGTCCCCAGCCCAGCGGCCATTTCCTGCCAATGGTGCCGAAAAACAAGCTGCCACGTTGTTGAGGCGTGACCAAAGCAATGCGCCCCTCGTTGTCGATGACGTGGCCGTTGGGGTCAATCAAATTCTGAAGGAGACCAATCTGTCGAACGTCAGAACCCGTTTGAAAACGCCATTGCCCCCCAAAACGCCAGCCACTCGATGTGGTCCGCCGTACCCCCATACCCACGGTGTTGGCAGTACCAAAACGCAGCGCCAACTCTCCGGTTGGGGCATGCATGCCGGTATGCAGAATCAGTTGTGTACCTGGCTCGCTCTTGGCACTGGTTTCTGGAACATCCTGCGCTTCGAGCAAGAGAGGGAGCATCGACAAGGCGAGCCAAAGGAATTTTATCGTCTGGTTCATTTCAAGGGAAAGCTGAGCCCGACCAAAAAGCCACTGAGCAAGGAGCCGCCCGACAGTTGGGCCATCAAGGTCCAGTCTTTATAGGTGTAGCGTCCCCCCAGGTGTCCAGCCAATTGCATGCCGCCGATGGCACTGCCGTCGTATGTCCCGGGCGAGGATCCGACACCCGCCCAGCGGTATTTGTGTCCGAACCACCCCAGTGTTAAACCTGCATAGAAGTCAAAAGGTGGGGGCGCCAATTCGATAAAATGATAATGGCCTTGAAGGCCGAGTCCAAAATATTGGTGGGTCCAGCTTCCCGAAGGCGAGTTTTCGCCATAGGATTGAAAAGAGCCCATCAATCCAGCCGAAATGTGGTCATCGATGGATTGCTCGATGCCCACAAAAACAGGCAGCCCCCGGGTGCTCATCCCGAAGCCTGCATTGATCAAATCGAAGCGGTCTCCGGAGTTCAATTGAACCTGGGCCTCGGCGGAATGGTACTGAAGAGCGAGCCACCCCAAGGCAAAGAGCGCAATGAAACGGACCTTCACAGGGCTAGAAATCACACCAAACGGCAAAAAACAACGATAAAATTCAGTATTTTTACTACGAAATGAACTCATTGCTGCGTTTTTCGGACGAGAAGATGGGCGAGGCATGTGACCCTGAAGGTCGCATGAATGCCGCGGTCGTCCCGCGTGTCTTTGAAATTTTGTGCAGGGCAACGTCGTGGCCGTTTTTGCCATGCGTCTGCTGGATTTTCCTGTTCATTGGTTTTGTCCGCCCAGCTGTGGCCCAAGTCGAGGGGAGCGAGATTGGGCTGGATGTGGTCATGGAACCTGGTCAATCGTTCGCTCCGGGTTGGATTCTTGCCTCCCCGAGGTACTCAGGCAATCTCACGTATTCGCTCATTATTGACAGTGATGGAGATGTGGCACACAATGCATTGCGGCCCTACGAGGGTTGGAATTTTGACCAGCAGCCAACGGGAGAGCTGACTTGGTACCAACAATTCGACGCATCCACCGTGGGGTGGCAGGTGCTGGACAGTGGTTTGATGGCCACAGAAGTGGTCCAGAATGAGGTGGGACAATTGGATTTTCACGATGTGGAATTTCGAACGGACGGCACGGTTCTGCTGATGGGGCACGAAAACATCGACGTGACGTTGACCGACAGCGTGTTGGATTTAGACGATGCCGAGCGGGTGGTTCGCAATTGCATCCTGGAGGAGCACGATGCCGAAGGCAATTTGACTTGGCTTTGGAGGGCGTCCAATCACATTCCTGCCCTTTGGTGTTCGTCGTGCAATTGGATGTTTCCGCTGCTCGATGCCTATCACCAAAACAGCTTTCAAACCCAAGAGAATGGGAACATTCTGTTGAATTTGCGCAACATGGATATGGTGGTGATGATCGACCGCCAAACCGATGAGGTGCTCTGGCGTTTGGGTGGGCCAGAGAGTGATTTCGCCTTCTCCAACGCTTCGGATGTGTTCTCGCAACAGCACGATGCCCAGATGATCAATGACCATCGCATCTTGCTCTTTGACAACGGAGTGTCAGGGGCCAATGGCTTTGCCCGAGGGGTAGAATATGAACTTGATTTTGAACAGGGAACGGTCACTTTGATTGATTCCTGGCCCCATCCGGATGGGGAGGTGGCGTCGAGCCAAGGCAGCGTGCAAAGGCTTGAAGACGGAGGAACCTTGATTGGGTGGGGGTCGGCGACTTCAGATGTCTATGGTGGTGGCATGGTGTCTGAGTTCGGGCCGGATGGTGAGCTTCGAGGAACGGTGTACTTCGAAAGCAACCATTATTCTTATCGCGCCAGGAAAGTCGCGGTGGGTGCATTGCCTCTTCGCAGTGGATGTTCGGATTTGAGTGCCTGCAATTACAATCCAGTGGAGGTGTTGAACACGTCGTGTGAGTTTTCAGGCGATGCTTGCGACGATGGGAACGCATGCACAGAAAACGATCAAATCGTGAATTGCGTTTGTGCGGGTACAGCCGTTGAGGTCGATCCAAATGCGAGCCAGTGTTTGGATGAGGGTGCGGTCAATTTCAATCCTTGTCCGTTGTCCAATGTCGACGATGGCAGTTGTCTTTTTCAAGTCAAATTCAGGGTGGATGCCTCTCTTTGGGATTCGGTGCCTCAATGGGTGACGTTGTCGCTCGGCGACAATGAACCCCTTCTGATGTCCGCCGGGGGGTTTGGCACGTGGCAAGCCGATGTCCTTTTGGGCGCTGGCATGTGGGGTTATGCCATTGAAGCAGAGGACGTCTACGATGGCGTCGAGCGCAGCCTTGATTTGGTCAATGTTGGACTTGGGGTCGAAGCCGAAGTGCGCGCGTGCCTTGGGCTCGATGGAGCGGTTTGTCCTGGATGCACAGACCCGGATGATGTCGCCTATTCCCCATTTTCGGAAGACGACGAGCTGTGTGGAGAAGCCGGGGCATCCGGTTGTACCTATCCGTCGGCTGTGAATTTCGATCCGTCGGCCTTTTTCGAGGACGGCACGTGTGTCTTTGAAATGGCCGATTGTGCGCAGGACATCAATGAAGACGGTCTAATTGGCATTGCCGACATCTTGGACCTGCTGACCCTTTTCGGGACCATTTGTGACTGATCAATCGGCAGTGTTGGCCTCAAGACGGAAGCCGACGCCGTGAATGGTGTCCAATTGGACTGCTGTATCGGCCTTGAGGATTTTCCGAAGCCGAGCGATGTACACGTCCATGCTGCGCCCCACGAAGTAACCGGATTCTCCCCACACCATTCTCGCGATTAAATCACGCTCTGTCGTTCGGCCAGGTCGTTGCATGAGCAACTTGAGGACATTGCCTTCCTTGGGGGTCAGCTTCTGTTCTCCCGCTGGCCAGGTCAGTAAAAACGACTCTGTATCCAGCGTAAACTGACCCAATGAAAGGGTGGCTGGGCCCTCGTCGCGATCGCGCCTTTTGAGCAGGCCTTGGATGCGAAGAAGAAGCTCCTCGTTGTGAAAAGGCTTGGTCACGTAGTCGTCGGCACCAGCGCGCAACCCTCGAACGCGGTCTTCGACCCTGTCCCTTGCGGTCAGCAAGAGGATGGGCAAACTGGGCTCGATTTTTCTCAAATCCTCGGTCAGTTCAAACCCATCCCTTCCGGGCAGCATGACATCCAAGAGGGCAAGGTCAAAGTGTCCTGCATTGAATGCGGGAAGTGCCTCCTTTCCATCTCGAATGAGGGTGGCTTTGTGGCCTGCAATCCGAAGCAAATCATGCAGCAACAGTCCCAACGAAGGATCGTCTTCGACCAAGAGGATGTTGGCGGGAGCATCAGACATGCGCTGGCAATTGGACGGTAAATGTGGCGCCTTTTCCCTCTTGACTGATGCAGTCAATGTGACCGCCGTGCGCCGCGACAATGGTCTTGGCATAATGCAGGCCCAATCCAAAACCCTTCACGTCGTGGCGATCGCCTGTAGGCACCCGGTGGAAGCGTTCAAAGACCCGCTGAATGTGTCCTTTGGGAATGCCAATGCCAGCATCGGTCACAGTTAGAGCCCACTTTGATTGCTTTCCAACCTTGAGTTGGAGGGTCACTTCAATGTTCGGAGGGGCATCTCCACGGTAGCGAACGGCGTTGTCCAACAGGTTGCTGAGGACCCCGTCCAAATGGGTGCGGTCCCCAGAAAGACGGTGTGCGCCGAGAGAGGCATCTTCGGGCAGTCGGACGTTGAGTTGGCCACCGAGCTGTTGGATTTGCGGAAGGAAGGCGTCCGTGCCCTCTCGAACCCAGTCCACAGCGGAAAGTGCAGTTTTGGTGATTTGGTCGACCGCTTTCCCTAGCGTCGCCATGTCCATGACCTTTTCGACCTGCCGTTGCATTCTGTTGTTTTCGGCCAAAATCAAATGGAGGTAGCGGCTGCGTGATTCAGGAAGTTGACCAATTTCGTCCCTCAACAACAGCTGGGCTCCCGATGCAATGGATGCAATGGGGGTTTTGAACTCGTGGGTCATGTTGTTGATGAAGTCCTCTTGGATTTCGGACAATCGCTTTTGTCGGAGCACGAGCACAACCGCAAAAACGAAGGTGCCCAGAACCAAGAGTTGAAGCACGCTGGCGAGAATCCAACGGTCTAAGCTCATCAAAATGTCGGCCCTTCTGTCTGGAAAGCGAATGCCGAAATAATGTCCGTCTTGTTCGAATCGGGGAGGGCGAGAATCCTCTGGGTTCGCTCCGCCCACGCGTCCTCCATAAACGATGCTGTCGCTAAAGCAGTCATAAATCGCGTAGTCAAATGGCGCATTCAGAGCGGCGCGTTCGAAGGATGACTGGAGCAGGGACTCGAGCAAATACGGATGGAGTGTGTCGTTGAGGTTGGCGACAAAAAAGTTCGAAGCCTGCTGTCGAACGGGTTCCACCAAGGCGCTGTCTCCGCGCATCGATTGAATCTCGTCGACCACTTCAGTCAGCGCAATGAAAACGCGGTCATTGAATTCACGCTCGCCAAGGTCAATGGCTTGTTGGAGCCAAATGAGCTGAAGCACCAATGTTCCCCCGATGGAGAGCAGGCCGGTGAGGATCAGAATTCGAATGCGTTGACGGGTCACGCAACAAACTTAGCACGTGCGGCTTCCAAGTGAAGGTTTAGGAGCGGGCACTTGGCTTTGGTGTTGTAGATTCGAATCGTGTCGCATCCAAAGATTTCATATCCCAAAACGGCCTCCCGCGCCTCGTTTACGTTGGCGTTGGTTTTGATGGCTTGGTTTCCGCTTCAAGGCCAGCAGGCCGTGGAGTTGAGCGGTCTGTATCAAGGAGAAAACCTTTTGGTTGTGAATGAGACCAACCCCGATGGTGTTGGATTTTGTTGCTACGAAGTCAGGGTGAATGGACAGCTCACAGCGGACGAAGTGAATTCGCACGCATTTGAGGTTGATTTGCGCAGCCAGGGCATTGTTCTGGGCAAAGGGCTTTCCGTGCGTTTGATTCACCGTGCAGGCTGTGCGCCGCGCATCTTGAATCCAGAGGTTGTCAAGCCTTCACCGGGATTTGAATTGGTCAATTTTGAAGTCTCTTCCACTGGGGATGTCATGTGGACGTCGTCCGAAGAGCGGGGGCGCATGCCCTTTGTTTTACAGCAACTCAAGTGGGGAAAGTGGGTCGACGTCGTCCGTGTCGATGGACTTGGAGGCCCGGGAGAAAGGCAGTATGCGACCAGAATTGATCCGGTTTTGGGAGAGAACATTTTGCGCCTCACGCACTTGTCTCCCGACGGCACGCTGGAGGTCAAGGGCGAGGCGCGTTTCTCCGCAGTAGTGCCTTCTGTGGACTTTTCTTACGACGCCAAAAAGCAGAAAATCACCTTCTCAAGGAAAACGCAGTTTGAGATTGTAGACGCTTTTGGCACAGTTGTGTTGCGCGGAGATGGCCAACAAGCCATCCTTCGCTATCTTGCACGTGGCGAGTACTTCGTCAACTTCGGCGCCAGGTCAGAGACCTTCAAGAAGCGCTGAGCGCATCCGGCGAACGCCGATTTCATTTTCCAGTCCATCGCGACATGCCCACGACTCCAGCCGCCACGGCCACTGAAGGTCTGACCTACAACAGCCAACGCCCCGACATCGCCATTCCTGAATACGGAAGGGTGGTGCACGAATTGATTGCCCATTGTCTCACCATTGAAGACCGGGAAGAACGCAGCAAGTGTGCTTTGGCCATCGTGAGTGTGATGCGGACGCTCGTTCCAGGGTCCAAGGAAATGGTGGACCACGAGGAGAAGTTGTGGGGTCATTTGCATGTCATGTCCAATTGGAAGCTGGACATCGATGCGCCATTCCCCGCTCCAGTGCGTCCAGAAGAAGACCCCGGACCTGAGCGCCTCGCATACACGCAAATTGGAAAGCGCCCTTCTTTTTATGGGCGAATCGTCGAAGACCTCGTGGCCAAAGCGATCGAGATGCCGGAAGGCGAAGAGCGCGCAGCGCTGTGCATGATGATTGCCAACTTGCTTAAGCGTCAATACTTGACTTGGAACAAAGGGGCGGTAGAGGATCCCATTATCCGGGCCCAGTTGCGTGAAATGTCCGACGGGAAGTTGGACGTTCCAGCCGAGACAGAACTGGTTTCTTCGAGTGAAGTCATGAAGAGCAAGCGCAAGACGTCCAACAACTTCCGCAACCATCGCGGAGGCAAGAGGAAGCGCTAAATCACCTTGGTGGACGGTCAGATGGCCGGCCCCCCGGTTGACTTGTCGAAAACAAGAAGAGAAGGCCTTTGGTCGTCTCGTTGTCCTGCCCAACTTGTCGGTCAAACATCGACCAAATCATGGGCACTTTTGTTATCGAGGGAGGACATCCTCTCAATGGAACCATTACTCCCCAAGGGGCCAAGAACGAAGCGCTTCAGGTGGTTTGTGCTGTGCTGTTGACCTCCGAGCCAGTGACGATTTCGAATTTGCCGGACATCGTGGATGTGAATCGGTTGATTGACTTGTTGTCTTCCATGGGCGTCAAGGTGGAGAAATTGGATGCTGGATCTTTCCGGTTCCAAGCAGATGACGTCAACATCGAATATCTCGAGAGCGACGAATTCCGTCAGAAAGGAGGTGGTTTGCGCGGCAGTGTTATGGTCATGGGGCCACTCCTCGGCCGCTTTGGAAAGGGGTACATCCCCAAGCCTGGTGGAGATAAAATTGGCCGCCGCCGCATGGACACCCACTTCATTGGGTTCGAAAACCTCGGTGCGACCTTCCGTTACGATGCCGGAGAAACGTTTTTCCGTGCAGAGGCCAAAGGGGGGCTCAAGGGCACCGACATGCTGCTCGATGAGGCTTCGGTGACGGGCACGGCCAACATTGTGATGGCGGCAGCATTGGCCAAAGGAAAAACCACGATCTACAACGCGGCATGTGAGCCTTATTTGCAGCAGCTCTGCAAGATGATCAACCGCATGGGCGGCAAGATTTCGGGTGTTGGATCCAACCTGCTTACGATCGAAGGCGTAGATGAATTGGGGGGGTGCGATCACCGCTGTCTGCCCGACATGATTGAAATCGGAAGCTTCATTGGCATGGCGGCGATGACCCGTGGTGAACTGACGATTAAGGATGTCAGTTGGGATGATCTGGGGCAGATTCCGAGGGTGTTTCAACGGATGGGCATTGGCTTAGAGAGAAGGGGGAACGACTTGTACGTCCCCTCTCAGGACCATTACGAAATCGACACGTTTATCGACGGGTCCATTTTGACAGTGTCCGATGCCCCTTGGCCTGGGTTCACGCCAGACTTGTTGTCCATTCTGTTGGTCACGGCCACGCAGGCGCGCGGCAGTGTCCTGGTTCACCAGAAAATGTTCGAGAGCCGGCTCTTCTTTGTCGACAAACTGATTGACATGGGCGCGCAAATTATTTTGTGTGACCCCCACCGGGCCACCATCATCGGCCTGGATCGAAAGACACCGTTGCGCGGCGTGACCATGACCTCGCCAGACATTCGCGCGGGTGTGTCTCTTCTGATTGCAGCATTGTCTGCCGAAGGGCGGTCCACCATTCACAACATTGGTCAAATTGACCGCGGTTACCAGTACATCGAGCACCGTTTGCGCGCATTGGGTGCGCAAATTGAGCGCCTCGCAGACTGAGGCCTTTGTCTCGCGCGTTCCCTCCGTAAATTGTACATGCAATGAAAGCTTCCATTTTCCTCCGTTCGACCTTGTTTTTGACCCTGAGCTTGGCCATTCTGACTGTGTCGGCCCAAGACCCGCGAATCGGCACCTCCGTGGGTGATTTGGCCCCCGAATTGACCCTCCAAGGCTTGGATGGTGAGCAGGTTCGATTGAGCGACCTCAAAGGACAGTTGGTTTTGGTGGACTTTTGGGCCAGCTGGTGCGGGCCTTGTCGCCGGGAGAACCCGAATGTGGTCAACGCATTCAAGAAGTACCGCAAAGCCAAATTCAAAAGCGCTGAAGGCTTTACCGTGGCCAGCGTGTCTTTGGACCGCAACCAACAAAGCTGGGAAAAGGCGGTCAAGCAAGACCAGTTGGATTGGGATTGGCATGGCAGTGATCTGGCCGGGTGGAGCAGTGAAGCGGCCGCATTGTATGGGGTAAGCAGCATTCCCATGAGCTTCTTGGTCGACGAGAACGGCGTCATTGTCGCGAAAAACCTTCGTGGCATGGAATTGCACATTCAAATCGACCAGCACGTCGCCCGATTGTGACAGGAATGTCATGAATTGACGGGTGGGGCTGACAGGAGGTCGCGCGCCCTGTCACGTTGTCCGCCTCGCTGTGGATGGCACAGGGATTGATTCATCCCGAACAAACCGCAATGCCATGATGCACGCCATGAACGAGGAAGAGACCTTGCACGACGCCGAGGCGCAAGACACCGCAACGGAGTCCAAAACCGAAGAACAGACCGAGGCGACTTCAGATGAAGGTGCAGCCGCCAATGCAGAGGAAGAAGCGTGGCGGGACAAGTACCTCAGACTGTACGCTGAATTCGACAATTTCCGGAAGCGCACGATGCGCGAACGCGGGGATTTGGTGCGCAGTGCCGGTCGGGACCTGACCGAGGCCATGTTGCCTGTGCTGGATGATTTTGAGCGCGCTCAGGCTGCAGGAGACGGTCAGGATGTGGAGCAACTCAAGGAGGGATACCTCCTGATTGGACAGAAAATGAAAGGCATCTTGGAGACCAAAGGGCTTAGCCGAATGGAAGCCAAGGGCGCCGAATTTGATACAGACCTTCACGAGGCCATCACTCAAATTCCTGCACCAGAGCCTAGCATGAAGGGCAAGGTTGTCGACGTGGTAGAGCCTGGATACAAGCTTCACGACGCTGTCTTGAGGTTCGCTAAAGTGGTGGTGGGCAACTGATATAGGCCATGTCGAAGCGCGATTTTTACGAGATTCTGGGCGTCCAACGCGACGCGTCTGAAGCAGACATTAAGAAGGCCTACCGCAAGCTGGCCATCAAGCATCACCCCGATAAAAACCCAGATGACGCGAGTGCGGAATCCAAGTTTAAGGAGGCGGCAGAAGCCTACGAAGTCTTGAGTGACCAGCAGAAGCGAGCGAAATACGACCGTTTTGGTCATGCAGGTGTTGGCGGTGCAGCCGGCGGTGGCGGTGCTGGCATGAACATGGACGACATCTTTAGCCAGTTCGGAGACATCTTCGGCGGTGCTTTTGGAGATGCTTTTGGTGGCGGTGGCCCGCGCGGGCCGCGGCGCATGAAGGGGTCCAATCTTCGGATCAAGGTGCAACTCACCTTGGCAGAAATTGCGGAGGGGGTGACCAAAAAGGTCAAGGTGTTTCGGTTGGTTCAAGCCGACGGTGTCGAATATGACACGTGCAGGCAGTGCAGTGGAACGGGTCAGGTGCGTCGGGTAACGAACACCATCTTGGGCCAGATGCAAACGGCTTCTACTTGTCCCTCCTGTGGAGGATTGGGGCGCAGTGTGACCTCTAAGCCCAAGGACGCAGATGAGCATGGCCTGCGCCGCGAAGAGTCCGTTTTGGACATTGAAATTCCGGCAGGCGTAGAGGATGGCATGCAGTTGAACCTGCGTGGAAAGGGCAATCAAGCTCCTGCGGGTGGCATTCCTGGCGACCTCCTGGTGCAAATCCGGGAAGCCGATCACGAAGCGTTCACGAGAAACGGGAAAAACCTTCATCTGGACCATCACATTTCCTTTGTGGAAGCCAGTTTGGGTGCTCAGGTAGAAATTCCCTTGCTTCAAAGCAAAGCCAAGATTCGCATCGAGGCCGGTACACAAAGCGGGAAAATTGTGCGTCTCAAAGGCAAGGGTTTGCCCTCTGTCAATAGTTACGGTCGAGGAGACTTGCTGGTCAACTTGAACGTGTGGACACCGCAGGAATTGAGCGCAGAAGAAAGAGCAACGTTGGAAAGTTGGCGAGAAGCCCCCAACTTCCAACCTGATCCCGATCCCCGCGACAAAGGTTTCTTTGAGCGGGTTCGGGACATGTTCAGCTGACCCATGTCCACCACCCTCCAGGTTCATCAACTCGCAAAGTCCTACGGTGCCCAACATGTGCTGGACGGCGTCACATTTGAGGTTCCTCAGGGCGAAATAGTGGGCCTGCTCGGGCCCAATGGAGCGGGCAAGTCCACCTTGATTCGCAGCATCATGGGCATTGTAAAGCCCGATGCTGGCGAGATTCGCCTTTCGGGTCAACCTTGGTCTAGGTCCGCAGTTCAAGGCGTCGGGTATTTGCCCGAAGAGAGGGGGTTGTACAAGGACATGCGTGTGGGAGAGCAGGCGGTGTATTTCGCCCAGCTAAAAGGAATGCAAAAGGCGGACGCGGTGGCTGCGTTGCGTACTTGGTTTGAGCGGCTTGAAGTTGAAGGATGGTGGGACAAAAAGGTCTCCGACATTTCCAAAGGAATGGCGCAGAAGATTCAGTTCATCTGTACCGTGGTTCATCGGCCCAGCTTGCTCATTTTAGACGAGCCTTTGAGTGGGTTCGATCCAATCAATGCGCGCAGAATCATCAAAGAAGTGCGCGCCCTGGCGGCAGAAGGCACCTCGGTACTCCTTTCTACTCACGACATGCCAAGTGTGGAGCGTCTTTGTGACCGGGTTGTTTTGCTGAACCGTGGCAAGGTGGTGCTGGCCGGACCGTCGGAGTCGCTGCGAGAGTCCGGTTGGGACGGCACACAGGAAGTCTTATTCAAAGGAACTGACATGGCGTTCACGGTGGCTTTGGGGGCATTGGCACATTTGGATGCGTTGGAGCCCAGTTCTGTGGAGGACATTCGAAAAGCCCGACTTCGGCTTCGTTCCGGTGTGACACCCGCTGCGCTCTTGTCTGCCTTGATGGCTTCCGTTGACATCGTCGAGTTTATCAAGGTGCGTCCAACCATGGAGTCCTTGTTCATTGGTGCCGTTGAGCGCGCCAAGGATTCTGAAACCCCCGCCGCAACATGAATGCAAGATTGGTTGGTGCGGTGATTCTGAGAGAATGGCGCACGCGGGTATTCAAACGCAGCTTCGTGTTGGGCACCGTCCTTTTGCCCATTGCATCTATTGGATTCATGGTCGGGGCGGTCATGCTCACGGAAAGCTCAGTGGTCCGAAATGTGGTGCTGATTGAAGATGCTCCGGGATTGATCACGGCATTGGATGTATCGAGCGGTCAATACGTTCCGCGCTGTCCGGGTTGTTTTCCAGAGCGGGAGAATTTGGTTTATCACTTTACCAGGGAAGCCCCCACGGACAGCGTGTGGAAGGCTCAAGGGCATACGGTGTTGGTGGAATACGACGAGTCAATACTGCAGAACCATTCCGGTTATCTGGTGTACGAAAAGTCTCCAGGGGGAACCGCGAAGCGTCACATCGAACGCGACTTGAGTAGGGCCATGGAGCACGCGAGGGTGCGACAGAGTACCGAATTGGATTGGTCGGCCTACCAGCGTTTGAAGATGGAGTTGACGCTGTTTGACCGAGGCATTGAAGATGGGCAGCGTGTGCAGGGCGGTGGTGATGAGGTGAGAGGCAGCATTGGCTTCCTTTTTAGCGCGGTACTCCTGATCGTGTTGTTTGTCTATGGGGGCGTGATTTTACGGAGTGTGGTGGAAGAAAAAGCCAACCATGTGGTGGAGGTGCTGATTGCGGCTGTGGAGCCCGAAGACCTTTTACTTGGCAAGGTGGTGGGGCTCGGTGCCGTGGCCGTTACTCAGTTGGTGGCTTGGTCAATTTTGTCCTCAATGGGCTTTGTGGTCTTCCAGTCATTGTACGATTCTGGTGCGTTGGGTGTCGCGGCGGCGGTCGGCTCCAGCGATGTGCCGGCTGACTTGTTGACGGTGATGGGCGAGAATGGGGCCTTGGTTCACCTGCTGAACATCAATTGGCCGCTCATGGTGGTGGGATCCATCGCATTCTACATCGGTGGCTATTTGTTGTACGGAAGTCTGTTCGCTGCAGTCGGTTCTTCTGTTCATTCGGAACAGGAGGGGCAAGGCATGGTCTTTCCGGTGACGATGCCGTTGATGTTTGGTTATTTCGCCGCGACCATGGTCATTGAAAACCCCGATTTGCCGATTTTGGAATGGCTCGGCTGGTTTCCGCTCACTTCGCCTGTGATTATGCTGGTGCGCATGGCCAGTGGCGTCGCGCTCTGGGAGGTGGTGGCATCTTGGGTTTTATTGATGCTGACGGCCCGATTGGTGCTGGGGCTTGCGGGCAAGGTTTATCGGTTCAGTGTGCTGCACGATGGTTCGCGCAGCGGGTGGCAGCTTTTGCTGCATTGGGTGCGAGGCAATGGACAGTAAGGGGCTCACCCGGGTCGCCCTGGTGGACTGTGGAACCAACACATTTACCCTGCACATTGCCGATGTTCGGCCCGACTGCTGGACACCTGTTTTTCTCCAGCGTCGTTTTGTTCAACTCGGTGCAGACAGCTTCCGAACGGGGCGCCTGTCTCCCGCGCGAATGCGACGGGGTGCAGATGTACTTCAGTCGTTTTGGGACACGGCCTGCAATTATGGTGCGACCCACACACGGGCCATCGGCTGCAGTGCGTTGCGCGACGCCCGCAATGGCGACGCCTTCGTGAAGATGGCCAAAGAAAAAGGGTGGTCCATGGCCGTTATCGATGGTGGCCAAGAGGCCTCTTGGATACACGGAGGTGTGGCGGCCACGGTGCAGGAGGAGCATTGGTCGGCAGGTCAACCGGCGTTGACGCTGGACATCGGAGGCGGAAGTGTTGAGTTCATTTTGTGGACGCCTTCTCAAGTACTGGGTCGTTTTAGTCTCGATTTGGGTGTGGCGCGGCTGACCGATTGGGTCAAGCCTTCCGACCCGTTGTCCAGTGCAGACCTTGATTCGGTGTCTCGCGTTGCAGATCAAGCCATGGCCCCCCTGTTGGCCTTGTGTTCGGCCTCCCCGCCAGCCTTGCTGGTGGGCACAAGCGGGGCCTTCGATGCATTGGCCTTGATGGAGGACCCAAGGGCCCATTGGCGTCCGTCCAATGTCGCAGATGTGTTGCCCATGGCGGCCCTGCGCTCTCGGTGTTTGGCGATGATGGGATTGTCCAAGCATCAAATGTCTTTGACCGAGGGCGTCCATCCAGACCGGGTGCCATACATGTCCATGGCGTGCGTTTTGATTGAACATGTCTTGAACCGGTTGCCCAGTATTCAGAACGTTTTGCGTTCTCGGCACACGGTGGCCGAAGGTGTTTTGGAGGAGACGGCGAAGGAATTGCAACGACAGGGAATGCCGTTGGCGTGGGAAAGGACATGAATCCTTTGACGGGGATGAGGTCAGATTGAATTTCCTCCTCCATTTTCGCAACATGGCTCGCATCCTCATTATCGACGACGAACGTCTCATTCGCCATGCCCTGCGCGACATCTTGGAATACGAGAAGCACATCGTGGAAGAGGCCGAAAACGGCAACGATGGTCTCAAGGCGGCTTTGGACGGAAAGTTTGATGTGATTTTCTGCGACGTCAAAATGCCGGGTAAGGATGGCATCGAAGTGGTCGAATCCTTGTCGCTTAAGGGTGTCGAAACGCCTGTGGTGATCATGACTGGGCATGGAACGGTGGAATTGGCAGTTCAAGCTTTGAAGGCAGGGGCTTATGACTTTATCGAAAAGCCGCTGGACTTGAATCGCATTTTGGTGGCGCTTAGAAATGCCACTGACCGAGAGGAATTGAGAAAGGAGGCATCGACTCTGCGGCGGAAAACACGAACGGGAGGAGACAGAGACATGGTCGGGCAGAGTCCTGCATTGGAAGAGATCCGCTCCGTTATCCAGAAAGTGGCGCCCACAGATGCGAGGGTGCTCATTACCGGGGCCAATGGAACGGGTAAAGAAGTCGTGGCCCGTCGGATTCACGCCCAAAGCCAAAGAAGCAAGTCTCCTTTTGTGGAGGTGAATTGCGCAGCCATTCCGGCGGAATTGATTGAATCCGAATTGTTTGGTCACGAAAAAGGGGCGTTCACCAGTGCGGTGAAGCAACGGAAAGGAAGGTTTGAACAAGCCCAAGGCGGAACCTTGTTTCTCGACGAGATTGGGGACATGGCCTTGCCTGCCCAAGCCAAGATGTTGCGCGCACTTCAAGAGCGGGTTATCCAAAGGGTGGGGGGCGACAAGAACATCAAGGTCGACGTACGTGTGCTCGCAGCCACCAATAAAAATCTGTCGATCGAAATTCAGGAGGGAAGGTTCAGGGAGGATCTCTTCCACCGTTTGAACGTGATCCCCATTCGTGTGCCCTCTTTGGCTGAACGCGCTGCGGATGTGCCCCTGTTGGTGGCGCACTTTCTCGGAAGTGTTGCCTCGGAATTGGGCGTGTCGGCGCCCAAATTCTCAGAGGAGGCCCTCACTGCGTTGTCTCAAGCCCCCTGGACAGGCAACATCCGAGAGTTGCGAAATGTGGTAGAACGCTTGGTGATTCTGTGCGGCGACGAGGTCAACGCTGCAGATGTTGAACGTCACGTTGGCACAGGGGCATAGGTGTGTCCATTGGACGTGATTTGGGGCATTGATTAAGGTCAAGTTGTTGATGGGTAGTGCCTTGGAGGCAACCATCGCGGGTTTGTCCCGTCTACATTGCAGAAGCAACCCTCATCCTCATGGACATTAGTCAACGCGCTGTACTTATCGTTTTCCTAGGAATGATCGCCGCTTGCGGGGCAGCCCGACTGTATGACAAGGCGGGTCGTCCATTTTGGCACGCGCTGGTTCCGGGGTTGAATGTGGTCGCCCTCATGCGCATTGTCGGGCGTCCCGACCATCATGCCCTATGGATCTTGGTGCCGGGTGCCAACCTCTACTTTGCAGCACGGTGGATGGTAGAGCTCGCGCAGAGCTTTGGTAAGCACCACTGGCTAGATCATGTACTTGTGGTGTTGTTCAACGCTTTTTACGTCCTGAATCTCGGCCTTGCTTACAATGAAGAGTACCGCGGTCCAGTGTACCGCAAGAGCACCAAGGCCGCTTTCGCCTGAGGCCTTCCGGTTCTTAGCCTTCGGTTAATGTTCGGGCTGCTTGCAGTGCAGCCTCCAAGCCTTCTACATCTTTGCCGCCAGCGGTGGCAAAAAAGGCTTGACCGCCTCCACCCCCTTTGATGTGACGGGCAAAATCGCGAATTAATTTTCCCGCGTTCCAATCTTTCTCTGTCGCCAGTTCTTCGGTGATCAAGCACGTGATGGTAGGCTTGCCTCCACTTCGGCTACCCAACACGGCAAAGAGTGGAGCCGCTTCAGTTTTGAGTTGAAAAGCGATGTCTTTGATGGCGCCGGCTTCCAAGGGCACTTCCTGAATCAAGACGCCCATCGTCCCCGCTCCTCCTGGCCTCTGAATGTCGTTGAGCAAGTTGCGCTTCAGCTCCATGGCTTGCGCATGACGGTGACCCTCCACCTCTTTTTGCAAAGAGGCAACTTTGGCCTGCAGATCTTCCACTGCAGAGAGCAGGTCAGCCGGTGATTTGAGGGCCTCTGAAGTCCGACGAAGCAAGTCGCGCTGGGCGATGGTGCCGGAGAGGGCTACGGGGCCGGTTTCAGCTTCAATTCGGCGAATGCCAGCGGCCACTGCACCTTCTGAGCTGATTCTGAACAAACCGATTTCTCCAGTGGCTTGGACATGGGTCCCTCCACACAATTCGATGCTGGGTCCAAATCCAATCATCCGCACGGTGTCCCCATACTTTTCGCCGAACAGCATCATGGCACCCGCTGCTTTGGCTTCTTCGAGTGGAATGTTGCGGCGCTCATCGAGGCTCCGGTTTTCGCGAATGGCGGCGTTGACCCGGTCTTCCACTTCTTGTAGCTCTTCGGCGGAGACTTTTTGGAAGTGGCTAAAGTCAAAACGCAGTGCGGTGTCTTTAACCAGAGAACCCTTCTGTTCCACATGGGTGCCCAAGACGGCCCTGAGCGCTTCGTGGAGCAGGTGGGTGGCGGTATGGTTCAATGTGGTGTCGCGGCGTTGATCTGTGCTCACACGCGCTGTGAATTGCCCTTTTGGGTTGTCGGGCAGGCGGTCCGCGATGTGCAAGATCAATTCGTTTTCCTTCCGTGTGGTCAAGATGGGGAGGATGTCACCATCCTTGCCCTCAAGCACACCGCTGTCTCCGACTTGTCCTCCACCTTCCGGATAGAAGGGGGTCAGGTGAAACACCAATTGAAACCGTGTCTTGTCTTTGATTTTGACTTCACGCCAACGGGTAATGCGGACTTCGGCCTCCGTGCGGTCATAGCCCACAAACTCTTCGACTTTGTCGTCTTCGAGAACCACCCAGTCTCCGGCCTCCATTTTACCGGCAGCCCTCGAGCGGTTTTTCTGTCGTGCCAAAGCGGCCTCGAAGCCAGCATGGTCCACTTCGATCCCTTTTTCTCCGCAGATCAAAGCGGTCAAGTCGATCGGAAACCCAAACGTGTCGTACAACTCAAAGGCCGCTTCTCCTTCTAGTCGCGTGGCGCCTGTGGTTCGCGTTTCGAGCAGTTTGATGCCGTTGTCCAAGGTGCGGAGGAAGCCTTCTTCCTCTTCTTTGATGACTTTGGCAATCAGGCCTTCTTGCTGTCGAAGCTCGGGAAAAAAGTCTCCCATTTGCTGAGACATGACCCCCACGAGTTCATGCAGAAACGGCCGATCGAGTCCAAGGAAGCTGTATCCATAACGAACAGCGCGCCTCAAGATCCGGCGAATGACATACCCGGCGCCAGCGTTGGAAGGAAGCTGGCCATCGGCAATGGAAAAGGCCACGGCCCTTACGTGATCCGAGCACACGCGCAACGCCACGTTCACCTTGTCGTCGCCTCCGGTGTAAGGGTGACCGGATGCCTTAGAAAGGTTGGCGATGAGCGGCTGGAAAACATCGGTGTCGTAATTCGAACGCTTGCCTTGCAGCACGGCCGCCAGGCGTTCAAAGCCCATTCCGGTGTCGATGTGACGGGCAGGCAGCGGCTCAAGGTCACCATTGGCCTTGCGCATGAATTGCATGAACACGAGGTTCCATATCTCAATGACCTGTGGATGGTCTTGATTGACCAGATCGGCTCCTGGAGTGGCTTTTTTTTCCGCTTCGCTTCGGATGTCCACGTGAATCTCCGAGCAGGGTCCACAGGGCCCGGTCTCGCCCATCTCCCAGAAGTTGTCCTTCTTGTTTGCTTTTAAAATCCGCGCGGCGGGCACGTGTTGCAGCCAGAGGTCCATGGCTTCTTGATCGAGGGGGAGGTTGTCACCTTCATCGCCCTCAAAAACAGTGATGTACAGGCTTTCCTTGTCGATGCCAAAACGGTCCGTCAGGAGTTCCCATGCCCAGTTGATGGCGTCTTCCTTGAAGTAGTCGCCAAAGGACCAATTGCCCAGCATCTCGAACATGGTGTGGTGGTAGGTATCCACACCCACTTCTTCGAGGTCGTTGTGTTTGCCACTCACCCGGAGGCATTTCTGTGTATCCGCGACCCTTGGCGCCTTGGCAGGACGGTTGCCGAGAAAGACATCTTTGAAGGGATTCATCCCCGCATTGGTGAACATCAAAGTCGGATCATCCTTGAGCACCATAGGGGCCGAAGGCACGATTTCGTGGGCTTTCTCACGAAAGAAGTCGAGGAATGTGCGGCGAATGTTGGCAGCGTCCATGTGTCCTAAAATTGGCGTTCTTCACACGCCGTTGTTGGTGGTAAGCTCAGTGAAAGCCGCGTCAAACGCGGATTTGCGGTTGTGAAAGTAGGGACTTTCCCGTATTTTTGCGCTTGAATTTTTTGAGATGCGGAAACACCACGTCCGATTCAATAAAACGCAGCTTCGCACGGAGGTTGTTCCATTTACCACCCGGGACTACGTCAAGTGGTTTCTGGGCCGTGCCCTGCTGTTCGCGGGAGTTGCCTTGTCTGCGGTCTTGATTTTCGATCGAAATTTTGAGAGCCCTAAGGTGCGCAGTCAAGAGCGTCAGATTGCTTTTTTGGAGTCTCAGCTGGTCACAATGGAGGGCCAAGTTGAGGAGATGTCGGGGGCATTGGAGGAGATCACGGAACGAGACGAGGTCATTTACCGCAACATTTTTGGGGCGGATCCTTATCCAACACACCTCCGCAACCCAGGCATAGGCGGCGCCGATCGGTACCGCGAATTGCGGGGCTTAGAGCAAAGCGAGCGGGTAATCGTCATCCGCGAGGAAATGGCGGAATTGGAGCGGCGGATGGTCGCGCAAGGGGAGAGTTTCAATGACTTGCTGGAATTGGCGGAGAACCAAGAGGCCATGTTGAAGGGCATTCCGGCCATACAACCTGTTCGAAACAGTGACCTCAAGCGCATGGCCAGCGGCTATGGTTATCGCATTCACCCCATTTACAAGGTCAGGAAAATGCATTGGGGCATGGATTTTTCGGCGCCAACCGGTACGGAAATCTTTGCAACTGGGGACGGAGAAGTGGTAGAAGTGAAAAAGAAGTACAACGGATATGGACACCACATTAAAATCCGTCATGGTTTTGGTTACGAGACCCTATATGCCCACATGTCTAAGATTTTGGTTCGAAAAGGACAGCGGGTGGAAAGGGGAGAAATCATAGGTTTGGTGGGGTCTACAGGCACATCGGTTGCGCCGCACTTGCACTATGAGGTGTTCAAGGAGGGCAAGCGGGTCAACCCGGCACATTACTATTTCAACGACTTGTCTCCCGCGCAGTATGAGGCGCTTTTGGAGGCGTCATCGAACGCCAATCAGAGCTTCGATTGATTTGGGATTTGGCCTACCCATTTGCCTTGCGCATCTTGCAAGGCCATGGCCACCAAACGTTACTGGACCATTTCCGAAGTTGCTGAGCAGTTTGACGTGAACGCGTCTCTGCTGCGCTATTGGGAAAAAGAGTTCACGGCGTTGGACCCCAAAAAACAGGGGAGTGGCAAGCGAGCATACACCGCGAAAGACATTGAAGTCATTGGTGTTTTGCACGATTTGCTCAAGCGCAAAGGCTACACGATTGACGGTGCAAAACGCAGCCTAAAGCAGGCCATCAAAGAGCAACGCCAGTTGGACGAATTGCGCCAGCGATTGGAAGCTGTTCGCGCTGAACTTGTGGGGATTGCCAAAGACGCCGAGCGCAGAGAATCGGTCTAAAGCGTTCGGTCTCGGAGCAAAAACGACTGAACATACTCGGTCACGCCGTCTTCGAGTGAGGTCATTTCACGGGTGTAGCCCACGGATCGAAGCTTGGAAAGGTCGGCCTCTGTAAAATATTGGTAGGTGTCTCGAATGTCGAGCGGAGTGTCGATGAATCCGATGTCTTCTTTTACCTCCATGGCTGCAAAAGTGGCTTTGGTGAGGTCGAGAAAGCTTCGGGCCTTGCCGGACCCTAGGTTGTACAGGCCGCTGTCCTTCCGGTGGTGCATGAGCCAATGGCAGACATCCACCACGTCTCTAACGTACACGAAGTCGCGAAGCTGTTCTCCGTCAGCATAATCGTCCCTGTGGCTACGAAACAGCCGCATCGCTTGGGTCTTGCCAATTTGCCGGAAGGCGTGCAGCACCACAGAAGCCATGCGCCCTTTGTGGTATTCACCAGGCCCGTAAACATTAAAAAATTTAAGGCCTGCCCAGAAATAAGGCGCGCGTCCAGCTTTGGCCTCTTCCAATGCCCAGAGGTCAAAATTTTGTTTGCTGTCGCCATAGGGGTTCAAGGGGGACAACTGTTCAGTTAGAGCGTGGTCATCGCTGTAACCGTGTTCGCCACCACCATAAGTTGCCGCGCTGGAGGCGTAAACCAAAGGCAGGCCGTGTTGATGGCAAAGCCGCCAAATGTCTTGGCTGTAATGAAGGTTGAGACGGTCAAACAAGTCTTTGTCCTGTTCGGTGGTGTCGGTTCTCGCCCCAAGGTGAAAAACGAATTGAACTTGATTTTCGTTGGCCTTGAGCCATTCGGGAAATTCGGAGCGATCAACCCGGTGCAGGCAGGTGCGGTTTTCGTGATTTCGCAGCTTGTCTGGCCTGGATTTGAAATCGTCGACAAGCACCAAATCGTTGAATCCTTCGGCATTAAGTCGGGCAGCCAACGCACTTCCAATGAACCCAGCGGCCCCTGTGATGGTAATCATAGGGCGAAGGTACTTTCGCAACCCCCCTCATGAAAAACGTCTATGTCTCCCGCCGTGCCCGTTTCAATGCTGCTCATAAGCTTTGGAACGACGATTGGTCCCACGAGAAGAACCTCGAAGTCTTCGGAAAATGCGCCAACCCCAACTGGCATGGCCACAATTACGAACTGCATGTCACCATCAAGGGTCAGCCCGCCTCGGAAACGGGGTACTGCATGGACTTGAAAGATTTGCGTGACCTCATTAAAATTCACGTGGAAGACCCTCTCGACCACAAGAACCTCAACCTAGACGTGCCTTGGATGAAAGGGGTCATGACGTCTACAGAGAACCTGATCATTGCCATTTGGGAGCAACTCGAAGGTCCTTTGAACGAGACAGGGTGTCACCTCCACCATCTCCGTTTGTACGAAACCGAGAACAACTACGCCGACTACTACGGCGGCGAGTAAGGCGGCCGCCCAAGCGTAACTTGCGCCCATGGCACTGTATAGGAGAGAGGATCACTACGACGAGAAGGCCGTGGCGAGCATGGCGGACCACTACCGGTCCATTTTGAATGCCGTAGGAGAGGATGTGAACCGCGAGGGATTGGTGAAGACGCCGGAGCGTGCTGCCAAGGCCTTGGCGTTTTTGACCCAAGGTCAAGGCGTTGATCCCGCAGAAATTTTGCGGAGTGCCTTGTTCGAGGAGGATTGTGAAGAGATGGTGTTGATTCGGGACATCGAGGTGTTCTCCCTTTGCGAGCATCACATGTTGCCTTTCTTGGGCAAAGCCCACGTGGCGTATTTGCCTCAGGGTAAAATCACAGGTCTCAGTAAAATTCCTCGGGTGGTGGACGTTTTTGCGCGGCGTTTGCAGGTGCAGGAAAGGCTCACCAAACAGATCCGAGATTGCATCCAAGACACCTTGGATCCAAAAGGAGTCGCGGTGGTGATCGAAGCACGGCACTTGTGCATGCAAATGCGAGGCGTCGAAAAGCAGCACAGCTTGACCACGACAAGTGCGTTTACAGGTTCATTCCTTAATGATCCCAAAACGCGGAAGGAATTCATCCGTTTGATCGACACCAGAGGGGTCTGATTCGATTGGAATTGCCCAACTTGCGGGCATGAGTTCACAAGACCCTCCCCGCATTTTCAATGGTGGCCAGCGTGCCTCCGACATTCCCACAGGCGGCATGCCGATTGTGGCCGACGAAAGGGGCTTTATGAATGCGGTGTTTGGCTGGATGGCGGGTGGATTGGCCATCACAGGTGCCATGGCGTGGTATTTCGCCACCAGCGGTGCCATTTCCATGTTGTTTAACCCCATGGGGGGCATGAGCATGTTGGGTTGGGCGGTCACTTTGGCGCCATTGGCTTTCATTTTGGCCATGAACTTTGGGCTGCAGCGCATGAGCTCCTCCACTTTGACCTTGCTTTTTGTGGCCTTTAGTGCCACAATGGGCGCTTCCTTGAGCAGCATCTTCCTGGTGTATACGGGATCGAGCATCATGCAGGTGTTTGGCATCACTGCAGGTACTTTTTTGGTCATGTCGGTGATTGGTTACACCACGTCGACTGATTTGAGTCGGTTTGGAAGCCTGCTGATGATGGCGGTGATTGGCATGTTGATCGCCATGGTGGTGAATTGGTTCCTGGCTTCATCTGCTTTGGATTACATCATCTCCATTGCCGGGGTCCTCATTTTCACCGGACTCATTGCTTACGACACCCAAAAGCTGAAGCGCATTGCAGCAGGGGTGGAGTATGGAAGTGAGGAAGGACGCAAGCTGGCTTTGCTCGGAGCGACAAGTCTGTATTTGGACTTCGTGAACCTGTTCCTTTTTCTGTTGCGCCTTCTGGGCCGCAGAGACTAACAAAAGCACATTGTCACAAAAGAAAAAAGGCGGTCCAGATGGGCCGCCTTTTTTCATGGAAGTCCAATCGCTCAATCAGCGGATCATGAGACGTTGGGACCACAGTCCACGACCCCTGACTTCGAGGGTCACGACGTACGCCCCTGCAGGCAGCAAACTGGCATCGACAAAATGCTTGCTGATGCCCGCTGGCAGTCGACCTTCGAACAAGACGGCCACTTCGCGTCCGGCTGCATCTCGCATGGCCACGCGACCTTGTGTAGACTCACTCAACACAACCGGAATGCAGGTGATGGCCGAAGCGGGGTTGGGGAAGGCGGGTTGGAATCCGGCCAGATCCGACACTCCTGCAATGGAGTTGACCTGAATCTCACCCACCCGAAACTGCCAGTATCCTTCGGGGGCTGGCATGGGACGGTCTTGGACTTTACCGCTGACGGAGGTGCCTTCAACATAATACTGGACAACACTTCCTCCGGTCTGCGCTGGAATGTCGCCTGCCCAGATGTCATCGGCACCGGCGGTCATGGCCACCTCGGTGTATTCTGTTTCGCCAGATAAGCGCCAGAATAGGCGTGAAGTGGCGATGCCCGAACGGTGCTGCACGAGGGCCTCCACGCTGTAGGGGTTCACTGTGTCCTCGGTATCGTCGAGGGGTTGGTGACTGATCAGCATGGGATCCTCCACACCCACACTGTGCGTGATGCAGTGGATGGCACCACTGGCAGAGATGATTTGATTGCAATCGATGCCGATCACGTTATAGCCCGGCAAGGTCTCCTCATAAATGGCAATGGCCGTGGTGTCGAACTCCTCGTAGTAAGTGGGAAGCAGGATGGTGTTGTTCACGAAAACCGAGTTGGTGTAGGTCATGTAGTCTCCGCCTCCGCTGGGGTATCCTCCACCCCAGCCTGGCTCTGGTGGCGAGGGAATGCGCACGACCTCGAAGGGGGTTCCCCATTTGCTGGTGTGATTGGCCAACACGTACTCAAGGTTGGCTTCGATTTGTGGACCATCGGAAACGCCCGCGGGGTATTCTGCCATCAGGATGGTTTCCTCGTCGAGCAACTTCATGTGCATGTCGATGTGGTGAATGCCATCGTAGGGCAGATTCTCCATGCGCACATAGGTGTCAAGGCCCATGAAGTCGGCCAGAATGCCTTCGATGTCCTCTGCGCTTTGATCGGGGAATTCGGTTCCCCACCATGTGGGCCCACCTTCGTTTTCGTCTCCAATCAAGTTGCTCGCGAAGGCCATTCCAAACCCATCACTCATGAAGTTGCCGCCGGTGTTCATTAGGTCATAGGGAGCCGCGGTGGTCTCGTAGAGGTCGATCCCCATGTGGTCGGCAATCACCTGAGGCGCGACATCGTCATCGGGTCGTGGCCGATTGTAGAGCCAATCGATGATGATGCGGTCGTCGACACCATTTCCATAGACCGTGTTTGGGCCATAGTCGCGCATCCAAACCGTGTTCATCGGCGTGTCGATGATGGTGATGTTGTCTAACGAAGCGGCATCTCCTCCGCCGTTGTTGGACGTGATGTAGTCTTCTACACCTGAAGGGTCTTCGGTGAGCACCAGCACCTCACATTCCTGAGCGGCATTGACCACGATTTGCTTTTCAATGGCACTGTATCCTTCCCAGCCAACACAAAGCACTTCAATTTCCTCCCATTCGGCCATGGTACGAAGGCCGTCAAATTCCGGGGGTGTTGTTTCGCCACGTGTCGGAGTAGGGGAAAAGGGGTGGGCCTCAAAGAATTCCACCTCTCGCGCGTCAATGCCATGGCTGAGTGGGCTGTCAAAGCGCTGGGCTTGCGCAGAAAATGGAGCCAAGGCTGCGGCCAGCACCAAGCTCAAAAGGAGTTTCGCTTTCATCGTCTTCGGTTTCGGATGTCAAGTTAACGCGTGCCGAAACCAAAAGGTGGCCTTGGGGCATGACGCTCCAAGACCACCTTTTGAGTCTGGCGAATTCCAGGGTTCAGAGTCGGAAGAAAATGGGCAGGGTAATGGTCGTTTCCACAGGTACGCCATCTTTTGTGGCCGGGGCCCATGCCGGCATGGACATGGCAGCGGCCACAGCCGCACTGTCGAGCGCGGGGTGAAGGGGCTCGAGAACTCTGGCGTTGGCCACGGCTCCGCTTTCAGAAATGGTGAACTCGACAAATACTTTTCCTTCGACGCCGCTGTCCCTTGCGGATTCGGGATAGCGAACCTCGCCAGCAATGAACTCCATCACTTTGGCAGCGCCTCCAGGAAATTCTGCAGAAATGACCTCGGAACTGGTGTCGAGTTCTTCTGCTGCGGTTGGGGCACTTCCTTCTCCGTCGGCACAAGAGGTGAATGTGGCGGCGCTAAGGGCCAAGGCGCTCATGGCGAGTGCAATGCGTGTGAATCGAATCATGGGCCGAAAATAGGCCATCTCAGGCACGAAAGCCGTCAAGTACATCCGAGACCGTAGGGGCATCGATGTCATGTCCGCCTTCGAACCAATGGTGAAAGAGGCGGTCTTGGGCGCCTTTGGCGTTGCTCCATGCCTGTTCGGCGGTCGTGAACCGTGCGCCTTCGTCTTGAATGTAGGGGTCTTGGCGACCGGTGATCAAGTGAAGGGCAGAGGTGTGTTGAAACGTGCCATTCATGGCGCCGAGGTCGGGTGGAATTACACCGCTGTGTGCGATCAAGCCCGTCCATGCGTTTGCTCCGCCTTGGCCGAGGACCGCCCAACGAATGGCGGTGGCGACCCCTTGTGAAAACCCAAGAAGAACCGTCAAGTCGGTTGGGAGGGGCGCGACTTCCATTCGGATTTGATCTAAAAACTGCACATAGTCTTCCACATCGGACATCCGTTCTTCTTTGGTCATCCAGCTGGCCCCCACTCGGCCTTCGGTGCCTTTGAGATAGAAGCGATGTGCGCCTTCCGGGGCAATCACCCGCCAACCCATTTGGGCATGACTTTGAAATTTTCGAATGAAGTACTCGGCCAGTTGCCCATAGCCGTGTAAGACAAAGAGGGTTCCGCAAACCGTGGTTCCTTCCGGAGGGTCAAGTGACCACCACCGGGCAGTTCGCTGAACTTGCAGCGTGTGGTTGGAGGCGCGGGAGAGGGACATTACCAAGTCAGGTTCAACGCCGCTGTGCCAAAGGCTGGGCAAAAAACACTGTCGACGAACAGTCCTTGAGGTTGGCCTATGGCGGCCACTTCGAGTGCGGCGCCCCAGGTCATCCAAGCATCGCCATGCATCAAACACTGCCAGCTCGAGTCAGCATCAATTCCGGTGAGGGTCAGTGTTTCGGTTGGGCAGCATGCACAGGGGAAATCCTTTCCGAGGTTAAATGTGAT
Source organism: uncultured Flavobacteriales bacterium (assembly GCA_965657965.1). Taxonomy (GTDB): domain Bacteria; phylum Bacteroidota; class Bacteroidia; order Flavobacteriales_D; family Sanyastnellaceae; genus UBA8752. The sequence goes on from CBFHQM010000014.1 coordinate 36,975, forward strand.
TTGATCCGCGCTGTCTTGAGGCGCTTCGCTGCTCAGGTTGACTTGCAGGGTACAGATTGGAAAGAGGGGGATGTCCACCGGCACAACCTCGTTGGGATAAAGGTCGTCGGGGTCCAATGTCCCCGCCGCATCAAAATGACCACTCGCTTCGGCCGTCCATCGCAAACTGTAGCTGCTTCTTCGGGGAAAGGAGACAGAGAAAGCGCCGGCGTCATCCGATTCTGCGGAAGCCACAACTTCCTCGGCTTGGAGGGCACCGTCGACCACGGCACGTTCAAATAAGTGCCAGTCCGCACCGGGAATTGGCGCCGCGCTGGGCGCGGTGGTGACCTGACCTTCGACGTCGTAAGTCATGCCTTCCGAATTGCGATTGCAGGACGAGGTCAAAAACAACGAGGCCGCCAGGCCGATTGAGATGGGGAGTCGATTCAAAGCACTTCGAGTTTGGCGAATTTCAAAAGGAGCTGTTTTTGGCCGGCAGAAGGGAAGAAGACCGTGGCTTTGACGTTGGGCTCGTCGCCCTCGAGTTTCAAGACCTTTCCTTTTCCAAATCGAGCGTGCTTGACTTCGGCGCCGGGACCAATGGTGCCAGGTGCGCTCTGAGGTAGAGCTTGTTCACTGGGTGCAGAGGCGGTGTCGCTCGAGCCGGTGTCTTGTCCGACAGGGCGGCTGGCGACTTTTTTCATGCCCGGCTTGGGCGGGCGGGTCCCCGCAGATGGCATGGGCTTGTAAAACGAATTCCGAGCGTTGTTAAAGTCAAAGGGCTCAGAGCGTTTGGCGTTGACGGTGGGCAGCACGAGGTATTGCTCGTCGATTTCCTCGATGAAACGAGAGGGCTCGTTCTGAATGAGTTGTCCCCAGCGATAGCGTGTCAAAGCATAGCTGAGCGTGGCTTTTTTCTCGGCCCGGGTCAAGGCCACATAAAACAAGCGGCGCTCCTCTTCCAATTCCTCGCGGGTGTTCAACGCCATTTGACTGGGGAAGAGGTTCTCCTCGAGCCCGACCACATAAACGAACGGGAATTCGAGCCCCTTGGCAGCGTGGATGGTCATCATGGAGACTTTGTCGTCGTCTCCATCGTCTTGATCGGCATCGGTGAGGAGCGCGACATCCACCAGGAAGTCGCCTAGAGTGCGAACAGCGTCGGGGTTGGCAGGGTCGACTTCTTCCGAGAACTCTTTCATGCCCGCGAGCAATTCTTCCACATTCTCGTAACGCGCCACCCCTTCTGGCGTCTTGTCCTTGTGGAGTTCGCGCAACAGACCGGTGTGTTGGGCAATGTGATGTCCCAGATCAAATGCACTCGCGGTTTCCAGCCGGGTGGAGAACCCTTCGAGCATGGTGGCGAAATCTTGCAATTTGGCCCAAGCCCGTCCTTTTAGATCTGCGGGTTGCCGGAAAGGCTCTCTCAATACATCCCAAAGCGAGCAGTCGTGATGCGCCGAGGCCACCGTCATGCGGTCCAGCGTGGTTTTTCCAATGCCGCGTGCCGGGTAGTTGACAATGCGCTTGAGGCTTTCGTCATCTGCGGGGTTGGCGACCAAGCGGAAATAGGCGATCAAGTCTTTGATTTCTTTGCGCTGATAGAAACTCAGTCCCCCATAGATCCGGTAAGGGATGTTTCGCTTTCTCATCTGCTCCTCGAATGCCCGGCTTTGGGCATTGGTTCGGTACAGAATGGCAAAATCCTTGTGTGTGGCCCGCTCGCGTGAGCGGGTGGTTAAAATGGAGTCGGCAATGTGACTGCCTTCGTCATTGTCACTGAGCGCACGGTGCACGTCAATTTTTTCTCCATCGTCATTTCCGGTCCAAACGTCCTTTTGGATTTGGTCTTGGTTTTTGGCGATTACGGTGTTGGCAGCCTCCACAATGGTTTTCGTGCTCCGGTAGTTTTGCTCCAGCTTGTAGACCACGCAATCGGAGTAGTCCCGTTGGAAGTTCAAGATGTTTTGGATGTTGGCGCCTCGGAAGCTGTAGATGCTTTGCGCGTCGTCCCCCACCACACAGACGTTCTCTCTGGCGGCGCCGAGTTGGCGAATGATCAAGTATTGGGCGAAGTTGGTGTCCTGGTACTCGTCAACCAGAATGAAGCCGAATTTCTGCTGGTACTTGTGCAAGAGGTCTGGAAAATCCCTCAAAAGCACATTGGTCTTAAAGAGCAGGTCGTCGAAGTCCATGGCTCCAGAACGTTGCAATCGGCTGTTGTATCCGGCATAGATTTCTGCGATGCGCGGCCGCCCTGCTTGCTGATCCTCTCCCATGATGTCGGGGTTGGCGGCATAATCCTTGGGCCCGATGAGGTTGTTCTTTGCGCCGGAAATTCGTCCGTGAATCGAGTTGGGCTTGTAAAGCTTGTCGTCTAATCCCAGGCCTTTGATCACATCTTTGATCACGCTTCGGCTGTCTTGGGTGTCGTAGATGGTGAAGTTGGACGGATAATTGATTCGCTCGCTTTCGATGCGAAGAATCCGGGCAAAAACGCTGTGGAAGGTTCCCATCCAGATGTTTCTCGCTTCTGCGTCGCCCACAATCTTGCCAATCCGCAGCTTCATTTCGCGGGCAGCTTTGTTGGTGAAAGTCAACGAGAGAATGGAAAATGGGTCGACGCCTTGATCGATTAAATGGGCGATGCGGTGCGTCAGAACGCGGGTCTTGCCCGAACCTGCACCTGCTACCACCATCATTGGCCCCTCGACATGTCCCGCCGCGGCCTTTTGCGCTTCATTCAAACCCTCAAGCATCTCCATGATTCAAAAGTAGCCGGATTGGGTTTGAGACATTTAACCCAGTCCACGAAGGTTCGTGGAATCATCTGCACATTTCGATGTTGGAATTCCCGGCATTTCACGTAGTTTTGCACCCCCGTTGAAAAATGGGGCAATGGGCGAATTGCCCTTGAATGTTCGAAAAAGACGCCAATAACAAGCAATGCCGACGATCCAACAGCTGATCCGCAAAGGCCGCACGGACAAGGTTTATACCTCTAAGTCCGCCGCGCTCGACTCCTGTCCGCAGAGACGGGGGGTTTGCGTGCGTGTGTACACCACCACTCCTAAGAAGCCGAACTCCGCCATGCGGAAGGTTGCACGTGTGCGATTGACCAACGGAAACGAAGTCAATGCCTACATCGGAGGTGAAGGGCACAACCTACAAGAGCACAGCATCGTGCTCGTGCGTGGAGGTCGTGTAAAGGACTTGCCAGGTGTGCGTTATCACATTGTACGCGGTGCGCTCGACACCGCGGGAGTAGAGGGCCGCAATCAGCGTCGCTCGAAGTACGGAACCAAGCGCCCTAAGAAGTAACTCGCCATGCGTCGCAGACAAGCAAAAAAGCATCCGCTGATCCCGGACCCGCGTTTCAACGATACGGATGTCACGTACTTCGTGAACAACCTCATGCTGAAGGGCAAGAAGAGCACCGCCTTTGACATTTTCTACAGCGCCATTGACTTGGTTACTGAGCGCACAGGAGAAGATGGACTCGAGCAGTGGAAGCAGGCCGTGACCGCGATCACGCCAAACGTGGAAGTTCGCAGCCGCCGTGTGGGTGGTGCCACTTTCCAGATTCCGCAGCCCATTCGCGACAGCCGCAAGCACAGCATGGCGGTCAAGTGGATCATTAGCTACGCTCGCCTCCGCAACGAGAAGACCATGGCCGACCGTTTGGCGGCCGAAATCATTGCTGCCAACAAAGGCGAGGGTGCCACTTTCAAGAAAAAGGAAGACACCCACCGCATGGCAGAAGCCAACAAGGCGTTCTCTCACTTCCGTTTCTGAATCAACTCAAGACTCCGAAATCATGTCCAAAAGGGACCTCAATTTCACGCGCAACATCGGCATTATGGCCCACGTCGACGCTGGCAAGACCACGACGACGGAGCGCATCCTGTACTACACAGGTATTTCCCACAAAATCGGAGAGGTGCACGATGGTGCAGCTACGATGGACTGGATGGAGCAAGAGCAAGAGCGCGGCATCACGATCACCTCGGCTGCCACCACTTGTTTTTGGGAGTTTCAAGACAAAGAGTACCGCATCAACATCATCGACACCCCTGGTCACGTAGACTTTACGGTGGAGGTGGAGCGCTCACTGCGCGTTCTGGATGGTGCTGTGGGTCTGTTCTGCGCCGTTTCTGGTGTGGAGCCACAGTCCGAGACCAACTGGGGTCTGGCTGACAAGTACAAAGTGCCGCGCATTGGTTTCGTCAACAAGATGGACCGTTCGGGTGCGGACTTTTTCAATGTGTTGGAGCAAATCCGTGAGATGTTGGGCGCAAATGCCGTGCCTTTGCAGGTGCCCATTGGTGCCGAAGACGACTTTACGGGTGTTGTGGACTTGTTGACGGGAAAGGCCATGGTCTGGAACGAAGACGACAAGGGCATGACCTTCACCGAGATTCCAGTTCCTGCGGATCTGGTTGATGTGGTGGACGAGTACAGGGGTAAGCTTGTTGAGGCGGTTGCCGAGCAGGACGATACCTTGATGGAGAAGTACTTCGAGGACCCCGACAGCATTACAGAGGCGGAAATGGTGAGTGCCATTCGCAAGGCCACGATTGCCATGGACATTACGCCCATGTTGTGTGGTTCAGCCTTTAAGAACAAGGGTGTTCAAACCATGTTGGACGCAGTCATGCGTTACTTGCCATCTCCATACGACATTGGCGAGATCGTGGGCATGAACCCAGACGACGAAGAGGAGCGAATCATTCGTCACAGTGATCCGGACGAGCCTTTCTCAGGATTGGCCTTTAAGATTGCGACTGACCCCTTCGTAGGCCGTCTTTGCTTTGTTCGCGCATACTCAGGAATTCTTCCCGCTGGCTCGTACGTCAAGAACACACGTTCTGACAAGAAGGAGCGCATTAGCCGGATCTTCCAAATGCACTCGAACAAGCAGAACCCAATCGACAAGCTCGAGGCAGGTGACATCGGTGCAGTTGTAGGTTTTAAGGACATCCGCACAGGAGACACCTTGTGTTCAGAGGGACACCCCATCACATTGGAGAGCATGACGTTCCCCGATCCGGTGATTGGAATTGCCATTGAGCCAAAGTCTCAGGCAGACATCGACAAGTTGAGCAATGGTTTGTCCAAGCTCTCTGAAGAGGATCCAACCTTCCGTGTTCACACGGACGAGGACAGCGGTCAAACCGTGATCTCCGGTATGGGCGAGCTTCACTTGGACGTTCTCGTTGACCGTTTGCGTCGTGAGTTCAAGGTGGAGTGCAATCAGGGTCAGCCTCAGGTCGCATACAAAGAGGCCATCTTTGGTGAGGTTCGTCACCGTGAGGTCTACAAGAAGCAATCAGGTGGTCGCGGTAAGTTCGCCGACATCATCATCAACATCGGACCATCTCCGACTCCAGAGGAGGAAGGGTTGGTGTTCAAGAATTCTGTGAAGGGCGGTAACGTCCCTAAGGAATTTGTTCCTTCCGTCGAGAAGGGGTTCAAGGACGCCATGGTCACGGGTGTTTTGGCTGGTTACCCAATGGACAGCATGTCTGTTGAGTTGTTGGACGGCTCTTTCCACGCAGTGGACTCCGACCAACTCTCGTTCGAATTGGCGGCCAAAATGGCCTACCGGAACGCGGTCAAAGGCTGCACACCAAAAATTCTCGAGCCCATCATGGCCTTGGAGGTTCGTACCCCCGAAGCCAATATGGGTGATGTCATCGGTGACTTGAACAAGCGCCGTGGCATGGTTGAAGGCACCGACGAGCGCGGTGGCAAGACCGTTATCAAAGCAAAAGTGCCTTTGAGTGAAATGTTCGGTTACGTAACCGACTTGCGAACGCTGACCTCGGGTCGCGCGGACAGCAGCATGACATTCAGCCACTATGCTGAAGCTCCGACCAGTGTGGCGGAGTCAGTGATCGCAGAAGCACAAGGAAAATAAGTCAACGCCAGATGGCCCAGAAGATTCGCATCAAGCTGAAGAGCTACGACCACAACTTGGTCGACAAGTCTGCCGAAAAGATCGTAAAGACGGTCAAGTCGACAGGTGCAGTGGTGAGTGGACCCATTCCACTTCCAACGCACCAGCGCGTCTACACGGTACTGCGCAGCCCTCACGTCAACAAGAAGTCGAGGGAGCAGTTCGAGCTCAGCGCATACAAGCGCTTGTTGGACATCTATAGCAATTCATCCGCTACGGTGGACGCGCTCATGCGCCTGGAACTCCCCAGCGGTGTGGAGGTGGAAATCAAAGTCTGAAGGAGATGCCTGGATTGATTGGAAAAAAGGTCGGTATGACCAGCATGTACAACGAAGCAGGAAAGAACCTGCCTTGTACAGTGCTTGAAGTGGGTCCCTGCGTGGTGACTCAGGTCAAAACCGAAGACAAGGATGGATATGCTGCCGTGCAGCTGGGATTCGGGGACCGCAAGGACAACCGTACTTCTCAAGCGATGGGGGGGCATTTCAAGAAAGCTGGAGTGAACGCCAAGCAGCACTTGGTGGAGTTCAGCGGTTATGAGCAGGATTACAACCCTGGCGACGAAGTCAAGATCGAGGATGTATTCGCCGAAGGCGAGTTCGTCTCTGTGATTGGCACGAGCAAGGGTCGTGGTTTCCAAGGTGTTGTTCGCCGTCACGGTTTTGCCGGGGTAGGACAAGCCACTCACGGTCAGCACAACCGATTGCGCGCCCCTGGTGCCATTGGTGCGGCCTCCACGCCGGCACGTGTCTACAAAGGCATGCGCATGGCAGGTCAAATGGGCAACGCTCGTGTGACCATGGAAAATCTCCAGATTTTGAAGGTCATGTCTGAGGAGGGACTCCTCGTCGTGAAAGGTGCTGTCCCCGGACACAAAGGCGCCACCGTCATCGTCCGCAAGCCCGAAGCGTAAGCCATGAAAGTCGACGTTTACAATTCCGAAGGCAAAAAGACCTCCAGCGCAGAGCTGAACGAGGCTGTCTTCGGCATCGAGCCCAACGATCACGCCATTTACTTGGATGTGAAACGTTACCTCGCAGCCCAGCGCCAAGGCACGCACAAGGCCAAGGAGCGTGCTGAGATTACGGGTTCTACCAAGAAGATTAAGAAGCAGAAGGGTACCGGTGGTGCTCGTGCTGGTTCGATTAAAAACCCATTGTTTGTCGGTGGAGGTACCATTTTTGGTCCACGTCCACGGAAGTACGACATCAAGCTGAACAAGAAGGTGCGTCAATTGGCGCGCAAGAGCGCTCTGGCTTACAAGGCAAAAGACGGCGGCATTCGCGTCGTGAAAGGCTTGGCCATGGATACGCCTAAGACCAAGGAATTGGTCGGTACGTTCGGCAAGCTTGGTCTCGGCGACCAAAAGACGCTGGTTGTGGTGCCTGAATTGAGCCCAAACCTCTACCTGAGCAGCCGGAATCTGCCCAAGCACCGTGTCATGACGGCCGGTGATTTGAGCACTTACGATATCATGAATTGCCGTCAGATCGTGTTTGTGGACAATGCCCACGAAGTGATCACTGGCCTCCTCACAGCCTGAGTCATGAAGAACATTCTCATCAAGCCGTTGATCACCGAAAAGATGACCGCCGAGAGCGAGCGCATCAATGCCTACGGGTTTGTGGTGAACGACGATGCAAATAAGTCCGAAATCAAGGACGCTGTCGAAAAGACCTACGGGGTAACCGTAGCAGGTGTGCGCACGTTGCGCGTCGACGGCAAGGTTCGCAGCAGATTCACCCGTACAGGTGTGTTGCGTGGCCGCTCAGAGTGCTATAAGAAAGCCATCGTCCGACTCGTGGATGGTGATGCTATTGACTTCTACGAGAATATCTAAGGGATTATGGCAGTACGCAAGTTCAACCCCATTACGCCAGGCATGCGCCACAAGGTGTTGTCGAAATTCGACAACATCACGACGGACAAGCCTCACAAGCCGTTGTTGGAGCCCATCAAGAAGAATGGTGGACGTAACAACGACGGAAAGATGACCATGCGCTACCGCGGTGGTGGTCACAAGCGGATGTACCGTGTTATTGACTTCAAACGGAACAAGCACGGCGTCGCCGCCGAAGTGTTGACCGTGGAGTACGATCCAAACCGCAGTGCTCGCATTGCCTTGGTTCAGTACGCCGATGGAGAAAAGCGATACATCGTCGCACCGGAAGGCCTTCAGGTCGGCCAAACCATCATGAGTGGAGAAGGCGCAGCGCCCGAAGTGGGCAACGCTCTCCTCCTGTCCGACATTCCGCTCGGTACCATGATTCACAACATTGAACTTCATCCTGGGCGAGGAGCCAACATCGCGCGTTCCGCTGGTGCCTCCGCTCAGTTGAAAGCGCGTGACGGGAAGTACGCGGTCATTGCCCTCCCTAGTGGTGAGGTGCGCATGATCTTGACGACCTGCCTTGCAACCATTGGAAGCGTTGGAAACAGCGAGCACAATCAGCAGGTGTCCGGTAAGGCCGGCCGCAGTCGTTGGTTGGGTCGTCGTCCCCGTGTCCGTGGTGTGGTCATGAACCCTGTAGATCACCCAATGGGTGGTGGTGAGGGCCGCAATGCAGGTGGACACCCACGCAGCCGTAACGGAATGCCGGCAAAGGGTTTCAAGACCCGCGACAAGCAGAAGCATTCTTCCAAGTACATCATCGAACGCCGCAAGAAGTAAGACATGGCACGTTCGCTCAAAAAACCCCCCTTCGTCCACTACAAGCTCATGCAGCGTGTAGAGGCCATGCAGGAAAGTGGCAAGAAGTCGGTCATCAAGACCTGGAGCCGCCCAAGCATGATTACGCCGGATTTCGTCGGCTTGACCATCGCCGTTCACAACGGCCGCCAGTTCATTCCGGTATTCATTACCGAGAACATGGTGGGACACAAGCTTGGTGAATTCTCGCCAACACGCACCTTCCGCGGACACGCGGACAATAAGAAAGACAAGGGACGTCGTTGACGGCCGGAATCATTAGCATTATGGGAGCCCGTAAAAGAAACGCAGCAGAAGCCCGCAAGGAGGCAATGAGCAAGGTCGCCATTGCCAAGCTGAACGATTGTCCGACATCGCCTCGAAAGATGCGCCTTGTGGCAGACATCATTCGCGGCAAGGATGTGGTCAGTGCCTTGAACATTTTGAAGTTCAGTTCCAAGGAAGCCAGTGGCCGAATGGAGAAGTTGCTTCGCTCAGCCATTGCCAATTGGGAAGCGAAGAACGAAGGGAGTCGTCCTGAAGAGGCGAGTCTCTACGTGAGCGAAGTCAAAGTGGACAGTGCACGAATGCTGAAGCGCATTCAGCCCGCTCCACAAGGCCGTGCTCACCGGATTCGGAAGCGCTCCAACCACGTTACGCTCATCGTTGATAGCCTGAAGAAGTAATGGGACAGAAGACACACCCCACAGGCAATCGCCTGGGATTCATCAAAGGTTGGGACTCCAACTGGTACGGTGGAAAGAACTACGTCGACAAAATCGTCGAAGACGACAAGATCCGGAAGTATCTCCGGGCCCGTCTCGTCAAGGCGAGCGTAAGTCGCATCGTGATTGAGCGTACTATGAAGCTCGTCACCGTGACCATCCACACTGCACGTCCAGGTGTCATTATTGGCAAGGGCGGACAAGAGGTTGACAAGCTGCGCGAAGAGTTGAAGAAGTTGACCCGGAAGGAGATTCAAATCAACATTTTCGAGATCAAGCGTCCTGAATTGGATGCGCGTTTGGTCGCTGAGAGTGTGGCACGCCAGCTCGAGGCGCGCATCAGTTACCGTCGGGCCATCAAAATGTCCATCGCCAGTTCGATGCGCATGGGAGCCGAAGGAATTAAGATTGGCATTGCTGGTCGTTTGAACGGTGCGGAAATCGCCCGCTCAGAGACCTTTATGGAAGGACGTGTTCCTTTGCACACCTTCCGTGCAGACATTGATTACGCTTTGGTCGAGGCGCACACTACCTATGGTCGCATTGGCGTCAAGGTTTGGGTGTTCCGCGGAGAGGTCTACGGTAAGCAAGACCTCAGCCCAGCCGATCCAAGCAAAGAAGAAAAGCGCGGTCCTAGAGGCCGAGGTGGAGAACGCCCTGAGCGCCGCCGTCGTCGTCGTGAACCCCGCAGCTAAACGTCCGAAGTCATGCTTCAGCCGAAAAGAACGAAATACAGGAAGATGCAGAAAGGCCGCGTGCGCGGTCTCGCACAACGCGGCAGCTCCATTGCATATGGCACATTTGCCATCAAAACGACGGATATGGGATTCATTTCCAGCCGTCAAATCGAGTCCGCTCGTATTGCCATTAACCGCTACATGAAGCGTGAGGGGCAAGTGTGGATCCGGATCTTTCCAGACAAGCCCATTACGTCGAAGCCTCTCGAGGTTCGTATGGGTAAGGGTAAAGGTGCGGTGAGCCACTGGGTGGCACCTGTGAAGCCAGGCCGCGTCCTCTTTGAGGTCGATGGTGTGCCAGCAGATGTCGCACAAGAAGCGTTGCGCTTGGGTGCTCAAAAGCTCCCAGTGCGCTGCCGATTTGTAGCCCGTCACGACAATTGATTAAAGAGGGAATCATGAAGATGAGTGAAATCAATGGTCTCAGCGACCTCGACCTCAAGGAGCGGATTGCAGGAGAGCGCGAAGCGCTTCAAAAGCTCCGTTTCAACCACACCATTGCCGGTTTGGAGAGCCCGTTTCTATTGCGTCAAAAGCGCCGCGACATCGCACGCATGTTGACAGAATTGAACGCTCGTAAGAACGCTAAAGCAGAAGAACAGAAGTCATGACCGTCGAGCAGCCCGCAACGGAGAAGCGCAACCTGAGAAAGGTTCGCCAAGGCATCGTTACCTCCAACAAGATGCAGAAGACCATCACTGTGACGGTCGAGTACACGGAGAAGCACGCGAAGTACAGCAAGTTTGTGAAGCGTTCTCGGAAGTTCACCGCACACGATGAGCAGGAAACCTGCGGAATCGGTGACATGGTGCGCATCATGGAGACCCGTCCTTTGAGTAAGAACAAGTGCTGGCGTCTCGTAGAGGTCCTCGAAAGGGCCAAGTAATACGAGGTCCCAAATAGAACAAAGCAAGAGCCATGATCCAGCAAGAATCCCGGATGGCAGTCGCCGACAACAGCGGAGCACGAGAAGTGTTGTGTATCCGTGTGCTCGGAGGAACGCGCCGGCGTTACGCCAGCATCGGAGACAAGGTTGTCGTGACCGTGAAAGACGCGGCACCGAACGGAGGTGTGAAGAAAGGAACGGTCAGCAAGGCCGTGATCGTTCGCACCAAGAAGGCAGTTCGTCGTGCAGACGGATCCTACATCCGCTTCGACGACAACGCATGTGTCCTCCTCAACACCACCGGAGAAATCCGGGGTACTCGAATCTTCGGTCCAGTCGCGCGTGAATTGCGGGAGAAGGACTTTATGAAAATCGTATCGCTCGCACCTGAGGTGCTCTGAACGCAAACCATCATGTACAAGCGCGTCAAGATTAAAAAGGGCGACACCGTGAAGGTGATCGCAGGAGGCAACAAGGGCAAGACGGGAACCGTCATGCAGGTGCTCCGTAAGGAGGACCGCGTGGTCGTGGAGAACGTCAATATTGTGACCAAGCACGTCAAGCCCGGGCCATCCAATCCGCAGGGCGGAATTGAAAAGAAAGAGGCACCGATCCACATCTCCAATGTGATGGTGATGGACGGTGACGGCAACGCCACCCGCGTCGGCCGCCGTAGAGGCGACGACGGAAAGTTGGCCCGCTACAGTAAGAAATCCGACCAAACGCTGAACTGATGAGCTACGTTCCCAGACTCAAGCACCAGTACCACGACGAAGTCGTACCCAAGCTCCAGGAGCGCTTTGAATACAAGAGCTCTATGCAGGTTCCGAAGATCGAGAAGATCTGCTTGAACCAAGGATTGGGTAAGGCCATCACTGACCGCAAGATTGTGGACGGTGCACTCGCCGAGCTTGCCATGATTTGTGGTCAGCAGGCTGTTGCCACCTACTCAACGAAAGACATCTCGAACTTCAAGCTCCGGAAGGGCATGCCCGTTGGCGCCCGCGTGACATTGCGTCGCGAACGGATGTACGAATTTCTCGACCGTTTGATTCATGTGTCGCTGCCCCGTACAAGGGACTTCCAAGGCATCAAGGCCACAGGCTTTGATGGACGAGGAAACTTCAGCTTCGGCATCGAAGAGCAAATCATCTTTCCAGAGATCAATCTCGATAAGGTGAAGCACCTGAACGGTATGCACATCACCATTGTTACCAATGCCCGAACGAACGAAGAAGCGAAGGAGCTCCTTCTGGCGTTTGGTTTCCCTTTCAAGAAGAATTAAGACGAAATGGCCAAGGAATCCATGAAAGCGCGAGAGCGCAAGCGTGAGCGGATGGTCGCTCGTTACGCTGCAAAGCGCAAAGCCTTGAAAGAGGCGGGTGATTGGGATGGGCTTCAAAAGCTCCCCAAAAACGCATCGCCCGTGCGTTTGCACAATCGTTGTCAGCTGACGGGACGTCCCCGCGGCTATATGCGTCAATTCGGCCTCAGCCGAGTGACTTTCCGTGAAATGGCACTTGAGGGCAAGATCCCAGGCGTCAAAAAAGCAAGCTGGTAAGCCATGCATTCAGATCCGATCGCCGATTTCCTGACGCGCATTCGCAACGGGCAGATGGCCGGCCACAAAGTGGTCGAAATCCCCGCGTCCAACATCAAGAAGGAAATCACCAAAATCCTTTTTGACAAAGGCTACGTCCTGTCCTACAAGTTTGTGGAGGACGGTCCGCAAGGCACCATCAAAATTGCCTTGAAGTATCACCCCAAAACTCGCCGTCCTGCCATCACTGAGATGCAGCGCATGAGCAAGCCTGGACTCCGTACATACCGAGGTTCAAATGACTTGCCGCGCATCTTGAATGGTCTTGGCATTTCCATTTTGAGCACGTCTCAAGGTGTGATGACAGACAAGGAGGCGAAGCACATGAACGTGGGAGGCGAGATCCTCTGTTACGTTTATTAATCAGAGAAGAGAGAAGTCATGTCTAGAATCGGAAATGCACCTGTGGCCATTCCTTCCGGAGTCACTGTCGCCGTTGAAGGCAACGTGATTAAGGTAAAGGGGCCTAAAGGAGAGCTCGAGCAAGCGTTCGACGCTGCCATTGAAGTCAAGATTGAAGAGGGGGTTGTGGTGTTCTCACGCAAAAGCAATCTCCCCGACCATCGTGCCAAGCACGGTTTGTATCGCTCGCTCTGTGCCGGAATGGTAGAAGGCGTAACCAAGGGATACAAGAAAGAGTTGGAGTTGGTGGGTGTCGGTTTCCGTGCTCAGTCCAGCGGCCAGCAATTGACCTTGGCATTGGGTTACAGTCACCCCATCATCATTCAGATTCCTACCGAGGTCAAATTGACAGCGGAGTCAAAGAAGGGTTCGAACCCTAAAGTCACGCTGGAATCGCACGACAAGCAGCTGTTGGGTACAGTGGCTGCAAAAATCCGTTCTTTGCGGAAGCCAGAGCCATACAAAGGCAAAGGTGTCCGTTTCACCGACGAGTACATCCGGCGTAAGGCTGGTAAGTCCGCGGCCAAGTAATCGCATACGACATGTCCGTAGCAAGCAAGAAACTCAAGACCCGCATGCGCATCAAAGCGCGCATCCGTGGCAAAATCAGTGGGACAACCGAGCGTCCCCGTTTGACCGTGTTTCGTTCAAACAAGCAGATCTATGCCCAGATCGTAGACGATTCAACGGGCAAGACGCTGGCCAGTTCCAGTTCGCGCACCATCGCAGAAGCGGCTGGTGTTGCCAAAGTCGAGCAGGCCAAGTTGGTCGGCACGAAAGTGGCGGAAGCGGCAAAAGCTGCTGGAATCGCAAATGTCGTTTTCGACCGGAACGGTTATCTCTATCACGGTCGTGTGAAGAGCTTGGCCGACGCCGCGCGCGAAGCCGGACTCCAATTCTGAAGTCATCATGAGAGACAACAACAACCGTCGGCGTGACGACCGGAACAATCAGCCGGAAAGCGACATCAAGGATCGCTTGGTCACCATCAATCGTTCGACCAAAACCACCAAGGGTGGACGGACCTTCACTTTCACTGGTATTGTCGTCGTAGGCGACGAGAAAGGAAAAGTGGGACATGGTTCAGGTCGCAGCCGTGAGGTGGTCACCGCCATCCAGAAAGGAATCGAAGATGCCAAGAAGCGCATGGTCGAGGTGCCCATCATCAATGGCACAGTGCCACACACACAAGAAGCGGTCTTCGCAGGAGCGCGTGTTTTGATCAAGCCAGCCACACCAGGTACTGGTGTGATTGCAGGAGGTGCCATGCGTGCCGTTCTGGAAAGTGCGGGCATCAAGGACGTTTTGGCGAAGTCATTGGGTTCCTCCAACACGCAAAACGTGGTGAAGGCGACATTCAAGGCGCTTACCATGATGCGCAGCGCATCTGACGTTGCTGACCTTCGTGGCATTCCTGTTCACCGCGTCTTTAACGGATAAGGACAATGGCCAAGATCAAGATCACCCAGGTGCGCAGCGCCATCAATCGTCCAAAGCGTCAGAAGTTGACCCTTCAGGCCCTCGGACTCAAGAAACTTCACAACCCTGTGGAGCACGAAGCCACCCCCCAAATCTTGGGCATGGTGCGCAAAGTGAGCCACCTCGTCAAGGTTGAAGACTAATCACATCTAACCAGCAAAACAATGAATCTCAATAGCCTCAAACCGGCGAAAGGTTCCATCAAGCAGCGAAAGCGAGTTGGTCGTGGTGAAGGCTCCGGACACGGAGGAACTTCTACACGCGGTCACAAGGGAGCCAAGTCTCGTTCTGGATACAAGCGGAAGATTGGATTTGAAGGTGGACAAATGCCACTCCAACGCCGTGTTCCAAAGTTTGGATTTACGAATCCAAATCGCGTGGCATACAAGGGCATCAATCTCGATACGTTGCAAGAGCTGATCGACCGCAAGTCGTTGAGCGAAATCACGCACGAGTTGCTCGTGGAGAATGGCTTGGCCCAGAAGAAAGATTTGATCAAGGTCCTCGGACGAGGCGAGCTCAAGTCGGGCATCAAAATTGCTGCGCACAAATTCTCCGCAACCGCCCAAGCCGCCATTGAGGCAGCAGGGGGCAGCACCGAAAACATCCAATAAGCATGGGTCGTTTTTTCAAAAAAATGCGGGACATCTGGTCCCACGAGGAGCTTCGCAAGCGCATCGGCATCACGCTCGGGTTCATTTTGATTTACCGTGTGGGTTCTTTCATTGTCATCCCAGGTGTAGACAGTGATACGCTCCAAGAGCAAATGAGTGCTTTGGGTGGAGGCGGACTCGGCGACATCCTGTCCTTGTTCACGGGTGGTGCTTTTTCACGGGCATCCATCTTCGCACTCGGCATCATGCCTTACATCTCTGCGAGCATCATCATGCAATTGATGGGCCTCGCTGTCCCGACCATCCAAAAGATGCAGTCGGATGGCGAGAGTGGCCGGAAGAAAATCAACCAGTGGACGAGGTTCTTGACCATCGCCATTACGTTGGTGCAGGCGCCAGGATACTTGGCATCTTCTGTTGTCTCCGTTCCGGGTGCAGTCAGCAACCCCACTACATTTTGGTGGTTCAGCGCTGTTTTGATCTTGACGAGCTCAACACTGCTCATCATGTACTTGGGTGAGCGCATCACAGAGCGCGGTGTTGGAAACGGCATCAGCTTGCTGATCATGATCGGCATCATTGCCACCTTCCCCCAAGCCATCATCCAAGAGTTCAATCACCCTGACACCAACCTTTACTTCTTCTTGGTCGAAATCTTCGCCTTGTTGGTCGTGATTGGGTTGTCTGTGGCTCTGGTGCAAGCGGTTCGCCGGGTTCCGGTTGAAATGACGCGCCTTCAGGCCAACGCAGGTGCAACGTACATGCCCCAAGGCGCCGCGGCCCGGAGCTACATTCCACTGAAGGTGAACTCCAGTGGTGTGATGCCCATCATCTTCGCTCAAGCGATCATGTTTGTGCCATTGTACCTCACGCAAAACGAGAGCTTGGCAGACAATGAGGTGCTCATTGCGCTGGGTGATTTCAATGGCCTTTGGTACAATTTGTTGTTCTTCGTCATGATTGTGGCCTTCACGTATTTCTATACGGCCATCACGGTGAATCCACAGCAAATGGCAGATGACCTGAAGCGTCAGAACAACTTTATCCCCGGTGTAAAGCCGGGTGGTCCAACGCGAGAGTTTTTGGACAATGTGATTTCAAAAATCACGTTGCCTGGAGCTGTTTTCCTTGGATTGGTTGCCGTGTTGCCAGCCATCGTGTTCACGATGGGCCTGACCCACGCGCAAGCCTTCAGCATTTTCTTCGGTGGCACGTCGCTGCTGATTATGGTGGGCGTCATTTTGGACACCCTTCAACAAATTGAAAGTTACCTGTTGTCCCGTCAATACGACTCTCTTATGGAATCCGGAAAGCTCCGGGGCCGTCAAGGGACGAGTGTGAGCGGAATGGCAGGCTGATCGGAATGGCGAGAGGACGGATACAGGTTCGCACCGAATCCGAAATCGAGCTTCTCCGAGCGAGTTCTTTGCTTGTCGGTAGAACCTTGGCTGAAGTAGCCAAGCTGATTCGCCCCGGTGTTTCCACCGAGGATTTGGATCAGGTTGCGGAAACGTTTATTCGGGATCATGGCGCAGTGCCAGGGTTTAAAG
This sequence comes from uncultured Flavobacteriales bacterium, assembly GCA_965657965.1. Lineage (GTDB taxonomy): Bacteria > Bacteroidota > Bacteroidia > Flavobacteriales_D > Sanyastnellaceae > UBA8752. The sequence continues at coordinate 53,598 of CBFHQM010000014.1, forward strand.
GATACAACGGATTTCCTGCATCGCTCTGTACTTCCGTGAACCACCATGTGGTGCACGGGATCCCCAACAACGACCCATTGCAGGAGGGAGACATTGTCTCTGTTGACTGTGGTGTGTTAATGGAGGGCTACTACGGAGACAGCGCTTACACCTTTATGGTGGGCGAGGTCAGACCCGAAGTCCGCCGATTGTTGGAGGTGACGCAAGAGTGTCTTGACGACGCCGTCGCTGAAGCCATTGCGGGAAACCGCATTGGGGACATCGGTTGGGCGGTTCAGGAGCACGCAGAGGCATCGGGATACGGTGTCGTCCGCGAGTTGGTTGGACACGGTCTGGGCACACACTTGCACGAGCCGCCTGAAGTGCCCAATTATGGGCGCCCAGGCAATGGGATCAAGTTGCAGGCTGGTATGGTCTTGGCCATCGAGCCGATGATCAACTTGGGGAGAAAGGAAGTGGTTCAGGAAGACGACGGTTGGACCATTGCAACAGCAGATGGTTTGCCGAGTGCCCATTACGAGCACGACGTCGTGGTGAGAGAAGACAAAGTAGAAGTTCTATCGACATTTAAATGGATTGAGGAGGCCTTAGAGGCAGTGAGATAGACCAGAGGAGTACAACAACGAAAACGAAACGAAACAGAAGACATTCATGGCCAAGCAAGCGTCGATTACACAAGATGGGACCATCACCGAAGCCCTCGGAAACGCGATGTTTCGCGTGGAGCTCGAGAACGGTCACGTCATTACGGCGCACATCTCAGGGAAGATGAGAAAGTTCTACATCAAGATTCTACCTGGAGACCGCGTTCGTGTGGACATGAGCCCATACGATTTGACCAAAGGCCGCATTTCGTTCCGATATAAGTAAACAGACTGTTATGAAGACCCGTGCATCCCTTAAAGTCCGCTCCGCGGATTGCAAGATCGTCCGACGAAAAGGACGACTCTTCGTCATCAACAAGAAGAACCCCAAATTCAAGCAGCGTCAGGGTTAATCCTGCCGTTAAAACGCATTTGCTATGGCACGTATCGCCGGTATCGATATCCCCCGCAACAAAAGAGGAGTAATTGCCCTGACTTACGTCTACGGCATTGGACGCTCCCGAGCTGCGGACATTCTCACTCAAGCCGCTGTCTCTGAAGACAAGCGCGTCCAAGATTGGTCGGACGACGAGATCACTAAAATTCGCGAGATCATCTCTGGTGTCCGCGTTGAAGGTGAGCTTCGTTCTGAAGTCCAGATGAACATCAAGCGATTGATGGACATTGGATGCACACGCGGCATTCGTCACCGTCTTGGTCTGCCCCTCCGTGGACAACGGACCAAGAACAACTCCCGTACCCGGAAGGGCAAGCGGAAAACAGTGGCAAACAAGAAGAAGTAATTCACTGTCCCTGACCGGGGACGAAGAATCGATCAACTCCACAACACGATGGCTAAGACCACCAAAAAGAACAAGAAGAAGGTCAAAGTGGATGCCATGGGCCAAGCCCATATCCACGCCTCCTTCAACAACATCATCATTTCCCTTACCAATGCGACTGGCCAAGTCATTTCTTGGTCCAGCTCAGGTAAAATGGGTTTCCGTGGTTCAAAAAAGAACACGCCTTACGCTGCACAGTGTGCTGCTGAGGATTGCGGAAAAGAGGCCATGGAATACGGGCTGAAGAAAGTGAAGGTGTTTGTGAAAGGCCCGGGAAGCGGTCGCGAGAGCGCAATCCGTACCCTGCACAACATGGGCATCGAAGTCACCGAAATTGTGGACATCACACCGATGCCGCACAACGGGTGCCGTCCTCCGAAGCACCGTCGCGTCTGATCCCAGTACCATAACGAAATAAGCAAGACCACATGGCACGTTACCGCGGACCCAAGTCCAAGATTACCCGTCGCTTCAAGGAAGCCATTTTCGGCCCGGACAAGGCATTGGAACGCCGTCCTTATGGACCCGGCCAACACGGCCCGAACCGCCGCCGGAAGAAAGAGTCAGAGTACTCAGTCCAGCTCGCTGAAAAGCAGAAGGCCAAGTACACCTATGGCATTCTCGAGCGCCAGTTCCGGAATATGTTTGAGCGCGCTCAAAACAACCCGGGCATTACAGGTGAGGTTCTCCTCCAATTCTGTGAGCTCCGACTCGACAATGTTGTGTTCCGTTTGAACCTGAGCCCAACCCGTCGCGGTTCTCGCCAATTGGTGAATCACCGTCACGTCACTGTGAATGGTAAGGTGGTGAACATTCCTTCTTACCGTGTTCGTCCAGGAGACGTTGTGGCTGTCCGGGAAAAGTCCAAGTCACTCGAAGTAGTGACAGGTGCACTTTCCTCAGGGGGTCAGCGTCACGAATGGCTCGACTGGGATGGCAATGCCCTCGCAGGAACGGTCATCAGCATTCCTTCACGAGATCAGATTCCAGAGAACATCAAGGAGTCCCTCATCGTCGAGCTCTATAGCAAGTAATCCAAAACAAGCAATCCCGAAATGGCGATTCTCGATTTTCAGCAGCCTGACAAGGTCATCATGCTTGAGTCCGATGACTTCAACGGACGGTTCGAATTCCGTCCTCTGGAGCCCGGCTTTGGAGTGACCATTGGCAATGCGCTTCGGCGCATCATGCTCTCCAGCTTGGAGGGTTATGCCATCACCAACCTCCGCATCGAAGGTGTGGAGCATGAGTTTAGCACCATCAAAGGTGTTGTGGAAGATGTGACCGAAATGGTCCTCAACCTCAAGCAAGTTCGTTTCAAGCGTCAAATTGAAGACGTCGACCACGAGATGGTCAACGTGGTCATTGGCGGTCAAGAAGCGTTCACGGCAGGAGACATCGGTAAGTTCACCTCTGCATTCCAGGTTATGAATCCAGATCACGTGATCTGCAACTTGGATCCAGGAGTTCAACTCAACATGGAATTGCGCATCCAGAAAGGACGCGGATACGTTCCAGCAGAGGAGAACAAGAGCGAAGACACTCCGGTCGATACCATCTTCATCGATTCCATCTTCACGCCGATTCGGAACGTGAAGTACGACGTAGAGAACTTCCGTGTGGAGCAGAAGACCGACTATGAGAAGCTCAACCTCGAGCTGCTTTGCGACGGTTCAATTGCACCAAAGGATGCACTGCAGGAGGCTGCCCGCATTTTGATTGAGCACTTCATGCTCTTCAGTGAGGAGCGCATCACCTTGGACTTCGTGGAGAAGAATGAGGCAGAGGAGCTCGACGAGAGTTCATTGCACATGCGTCATCTGCTGAAGACCAAGTTGGTCGACATGGACTTGAGTGTCCGTGCTCTGAACTGCTTGAAAGCGGCAGACATCGATTCTCTTGGAGATTTGGTGGCTTACAATAAGAATGACCTGCTGAAGTTCCGGAACTTTGGTAAGAAGAGTTTGACCGAGCTCGAGGATCTTGTGGAAAGCAAGGGACTGCAATTCGGCATGAACGTCAGCAAGTACAAGTTGGACGCGGAGTAATCCGCAGCCTAAACGTCCGTCACCATGAGACACGGAAAGAAATTTAACCACCTGGGTCGCCAGACAGCCCATCGCAAGGCGATGTTGGCGAACATGGCATGTAGCCTGATTGAGCACAAACGCATCACCACAACGTTGGCGAAGGCCAAGGCGCTTCGGGGCTTTGTCGAGCCGCTTGTGAACCGCTCGAAAGAAGACAGCACGCACAGCCGTCGCATTTGCTTCCGTTACATGCGGGACAAGAATGCAGTGACTGAGTTGTTTTCTGAAGTGGGGCCAAAGGTTGCCAACCGTCAGGGAGGCTACACGCGCATCATTCGTTTGGGCAATCGCTTGGGCGACAATGCAGAGATGTGCATGATCGAACTCGTTGACTTCAACGAGTTGTATGGCAACGAAACCAAGTCCAAGCGCAAGCGCAGTCGCCGTTCACGTCGTGGTGGCGCTGCTGCTCCGGCTGCAGAAGGAGCCGCTGCGGCTACAGCTGCTGCTGAGGAAGCGCCTGCTGCTGAGGAAGCACCTGCTGCTGAGGAAGCGCCTGCTGCTGAGGAAGCGCCTGCTGCTGAGGAAGCGCCTGCTGCTGAGGAAGCGCCCGCTGCTGAGGAAGCACCTGCTGCTGAGGAAGCGCCTGCTGCTGAGGAAGCGCCTGCTGCTGAGGAAGCGCCTGCTGCTGAGGAAGC
>CBFHQM010000015.1:0-57424 GCA_965657965.1 uncultured Flavobacteriales bacterium
TGCTATCTTTGGTTTTGATGGCAAGATTTTGGAGTGTCTTTTTTGTGATAGGCCTGCTGGTAATCGGCATAGACCTCAAGGCTCAGGATCCCAACCAGCCGGAGAATTGCTGCTTCACTTGTGAATGTTACTATTGTGGGGCTGTTGCAGAGTGTGGCCCTCCTTTCGGAACTGAAGTTGATTGCGAATATGCTGGCGCTGAGAATTGTGGAACAACCGACTCTGGTGCTCCTGGAGGCACGCCATTGTGTTCGAGCTGGACGGAGAACAATTTGACTTTGAACCCCAATGGGGAGGGCAATCCTTGCGTCCCGATTGATGGAGGATTGGTTGTGTTGATTGCGGGAGGTTTGGGCATGGCTTTCGTGTCGCTGAGAAGGCGGCAGTCGCTCGAGTTGATGACTTGCGCGGCCTGAATCCACAAATGGACAAATCGCTCCTGCGTTTTCTTGGTGGAGGGCTTCTTGGGTATCTCGCCTGGTACATTCTTTACCAATATTGGTTGAAGGATCAAACGCTTCTCGATGAGTACTTGATTCACAGCATGGTTCTGGTTTGTGAGTCTGTGCTTAGAGGGTTGGGGTTTGCGCTCTATGAGGTAAATGAAGTCGGCTTGCGCTGGCAATTGGGGATTGCGAACAGTGTTGGATTGTTGGAAATTGGTGCGCCTTGTGATGGGCTCGTCCTGTTCGTTCTGTTTGCCGTTTTTGTCCTGGCTTTTCCCGGTCGAATGGCTCGAAAGCTTTGGTTCATACCGCTGGGCATTCTGTGCATCCATGTGGCCAATTTGATTCGGGTCGTTAGCTTGACGATGATCAACTTTTACCGCCCCAGTGCGTTGGCCTTCAATCATGACTACACGTGGACGGTGTTGATTTATGGCTTCATTTTTTGGTTGTGGTATCAATGGACGGAAAAGTTGAGTCATGAAAAGTGACATTGCATCAACAGGGCTTCTGCCCAAGGGCAAGCCCTGGTGGCTGGCTGTTTTGATGCTGATGGTGGTCTTCGGTTATGTGCAGGAGGATGTCAAAATCAAGCTCAACCATTACGTTCGAGTGGGGGACCACTACCTCGACTTCTACACCTATTTGCACGACGATTGTGATTGGGAAGCGGAGTGCATGTATGAAAAGCGCAAGGATTGGTGGGATCGATTTGCGCCGATGAGCCGGACGAGTTTCTACGTAACCAGGGACACCTTTGATGTTTTTCATCGCATGGGGCCAGAGGAGCTAAAGCGTTTGAAATGGGGGCTGATGGTGGCCATTGTGCTGGGATTTTTTGTGTTGGACGCCTTGTTTTTGAGGGCGGCTGGTGTCGGAGAGCGTTGGAGATTGTTGATGCTGATCTACGCGGCGTCGGGGTTGGTGACCGCTGTGTTTTGGGCGCTGGATGGTCAGGCCGGGCAAAGTGAGGCTGGATACAATGTGGCCCGTGAGGTATTGGGTTTTTTGCAGTCGCCGCTGCCGTCTTTGATGCTTGTGCTTTTGCCTTGGTTGCGAAACCGTGCCCTTCTTGGGCAGGCCGACGCAAAGGGCCAGGGGCCAGGTTGATTCAGCCGGTTGCAATCCAGTGAGCAAGACGTGCACTTGTCCATTAATTTTCGGAGATGACGTTTGATGAATTGCCGGGACATGCCCGGTTGTGGGTCCATACTGCGGACCGCGCTTTGTCGAAGACAGAGCAGAGTGAATTGACAGCAGAACTCGCGCGCTTTCTTGAGTCGTGGTCTGCCCATGGTGCGGCATTGGTTGCGGCAGGTTCAGTGCTGTACGACCGGGTGTTGGTCGTGGGTCTGGATGAACAGCGCGCAGGCGCTACAGGCTGCAGCATCGACAAACTGGTGGGGTTTATCCGGGCACAGGGTCAAAAGACAGGAGTGGATTGGTTTGACCGCCATCAAGTGGTGTGGAGGCAGCCGGGGGACTCTGTGTGGAGCGCGTCGAGAACGCCAGAGTTTTGGGCGAAGCGAAAAGCTGGCCTCGTGCACGACAATACGGAGGTGGTGGATCCTTTGGTGTCTTGTGTTCAGGATGCTGGGTCCAATAAGGATTGGTTGATCAAGTCCTTCGACGAAAGTTGGCATTCGGCCATGTGGTCTTGAGGTCGGCGTCTTCGAGGTTGTAAATCCATTGGGGTGTGTAATTGGGCGTTTGGTTGTTCATATTGTTTTGTTGAGCGGTATTTAGATTCGAATGTAAATTTTGCAAATGCTCAGCTTTGTGCTTATCTTTCGGGACGGCAAAAGGTGTAAAGTGGCGACCAACGGCACTTTCCTTTGTCAAACCGAATTAGCAACCGCTGGATCCATGATGCTCCGCTTTACTTGCCGCGCCACGTTGGCTGTGGTCTTTCTTACCGCCGCTTTGTTTGTCTCCTTAGGGGTCCGTGCGCAATCCGTTACCCTTTTCTCTGACTTCTATGCCACCCAATACGGAGTGGCAGTGACCAGTTTGACCGACGGCCAAATCGTGAACATCAGCGAAGGCGGCATCTGGCCGACCAACGGTTTCAATCAGACTTACACCATTGACCTTTCGGAATATGGCCAAGGCAACTACACCATCATCTTGCTGGATGGCGGTGGAGATGGTGGCATCAGCTTTGAAGTGAACACGACAAGTTTGCCCTTCATCTGCGGAGGAAACTGTTCGGGTGAATTGTCGGCGGGTCCTGCGGCGGCATTCAACTTTACCCTCACTGAATTGGACGGCATACCGGGGTGTATGGACGACTCTGCCTGCAATTACGATGCAGAAGCAGGATTCGATGACGGCAGTTGCTGTTATGATGCGTGCGTGACTGTGCGTTTGTACGATGCGTTTTCCAACGGTTGGGTAGACGGTCAAGGCAACGTGGGGAGCGCCACAGTGGGCAATTTGTCCGGAACGGAATTTGGCAGTGTTGAGTTCTCCGATGGAGCGTCGATCGACTTGGACGTTTGCCTTTCTGATGATTGTTATGTGTTGCAGCTTGCGTTCGACAACCTCGCAGTAGAGGCGTCGTGGGAGATCATCCGAAATGGTCAGGTCATCCTCGAAGGAGGTCCTGGTGTCCCCGGGGGCATCATTGAGGAGTTCTTTTTTGTGGGAGAGCCTGAGTGTTTGAATCCAGGGTGTACCGTAGAAGGCGCTTGCAACTACAGTCCTTCATACAACTTCAATGATGGAAGTTGCGAGTACTTGTCTTGTCAAGGTTGTACGGACCCAACGGCCTGTAACTATAACCAGAACGCCACCATCTCAAATGACGACTGTGACTTTGATTGCTACGGTTGTACCGAAAATGGCGCAGTGAACTTCGATGCCGATGCCATCTATGACGACGGCACGTGTTGTTATGAGGAGTACTTCTACTTCCTCGAGGTGGGCGGCGGAAGTTGGGACGGTGAGATCAGCTGGAACATCCGGAACATGGAAACCAATACTGTGGTGGACTTTGGTGGAGCTGGAACCCATGCGGTTTGCTTGCCAGAAGGATGCTACAATTTTGAGATGTTTGACAGCTTCCAAGACGGGTGGAACAATGGACTCTACATCTTCACCACGTTTGATGGAACGGTCGTGTACTCGGGTTCCTTGGATGAAGCTGAATTCGGAGACCAATTGATCAGTGGTGCAGACCGAATCACCTTGGGCGATGTGAGTTGTCCTGTGGGATGTACGGATCCGACCGCGTGCAACTTCAGTCCCAACGCAGTCTACGACAGTGGCTTCTGTAACTTCTCTTGTTACGGGTGCACCGACTTCAATGCCACCAACTTTGAGCCTTCTGCTTCGATTGACGACGGTACTTGTGTGTACTGCGCCAATGGCGAACTGATTTTGGAGGTGCGCATGACCGACTCTTTTGGAGACGGTTGGAACGGAGGGGTGTATTACATCTCCGACGTCAATGGTGACATTGCCGCCACGGGCTCTTTGGACAACGCAGGGATCGGCGACGGTTTGACCGCAGGAACAGATTTGGTTTGTCTCCAACCCGGTTGCTACCTCTTTGACATCACCCCTGGCGATGACGCCGAAGACATGGGGTGGTATCTCGAGGACGTGGTCGAGAACTTCTACGGTACGGGCAGCGATGAGGTGTCGAGTTATGGCATCGACTTCGGCAATACCGCTTCTTGCACCTTCTTGGGGTGCACAGATCCCTTTTGTTTGAACTACAACCCCAGCGCGACAGAGGACGATGGTTCCTGTGAGTGCCCGCCGGTCAACAACTACGCATACAGCGCGCAAGCGGTGCAGTGTGGTGCACAGGTTGCAGGGTCTTTGACCTACGCGGTGGATGGTGAAGGCTTGATCGGCACGACGTGCTCAGGTCAAGACATCAATGCGGCAGGAGTTTGGTACGTATTCAACTCGCAATCGAGCCAGCAGATGGTCGTGAGCACTTGTGGTACCGACGCCTTTAATCCAGCGGGCAACCCGTTGTTTGACTCTCAGGTGTTCGTCTACCAAGCCGTGGATGGCGACCTCGCCAACTTGGAGTGCTTGGGTGGAAACGACGACGGATGCTCGGAAGGCTTTATGAGTGAAGTGGCCTTTAACGTGGAGCAGGGTGAGGATTACTACATCCACGTCACGCGATTTAGTCAATACACCAGTGGAGACGAATTTTTGTTGTCTGTGGAGTGTGTGGACTGCAGCAGTGGTGCGCCAATCAATGACGACTGTTCGAGTGCATTGGGTCTGCAGAACGGGGTTCCACATGTGGGTTCTGTCTGTTGCTCTAGCCCGGACAATGTGGACGTGAGCTTTCTCGCTGGATTCCAGACGAGTTATGGTGTCTGGTATCAATTCAACAGTGGAGATTACGAAACCTTCTTCTTCGACTTGTTGAACTTGAGTGCAGCCAACATTGGCCTGGCCATTTTTGATGTCGGCGAGTGCGGCGACCTCGAGGCGCAGGTGGGTTGTTTGGTGTCTGAGCAGTGCGCAGGCGAAATCAGCCAGTTCACCGTGCTTCAATCCAACACCAACTATCTCTTTTACGTCTTCACTACAGATCCAGAAGAGTGCGGCCAATATCAGTTCTTGACCAACGGAGTTTACCTCGGTTGTATGGACCCGGTTGCACCGAATTACGATCCGACGGCCACCATGGACGACGGAACCTGCGACTACATGGACGTGGTGCCTGCCAACAATACCTGTGGTTCGGCGATGGCATTGGGCTGTGGGGAAACGGAGACCGGATCAACAGGTGGCGCAACAAACTTAGGGGCGCCCAACCTGATCAATGGTTGTGATCCGATTCCCGGACCTGGCATTTGGTACACGTTTGAAGGCACGGGTGATTTGCACACGTTGAGCCTTTGCGGTTCCAACATCGACTCAAAGCTCAACCTATATGTGAGTGACGATGTGTGTGCAGGCGGAATTCCAGCGCTGTTTGAATGTGTATTGACTGTGGAGGATGGCGTTTACGCTTCAGAAGAGTCAGACTTCATCAATTGTGGGTTCTTTGATCAGGACGATGCATGGGTGCAGTTCATTTCTGAACCTGGTCGTCATTACTATGCCTACGTTTCTGCTGAGGATTCAGATGGCAATCCCATTACAGACGACAATGGAACGGTCGAGATTTCCTTGTCCTGCGCACCCGCTATTGAGGGGTGTACGAACAGTGTGGCCTGCAACTTTGACCCCAGTGCCAACATCGAGGACGACAGTTGTGACTTCCTTGCGTGCGCTTGTCCCGATGGCTTCGAAGACGGCATTCCACTCAAGCTGGATATGTTTGACAGCTTCGGTGACGGATGGAATGGGGCCCAGTACTACCTCATGGATGCCGTTGGTGACACGCTCCTTAGTGGCAGCTTAGACAGTGCCTTGTTCATCTTGGACGTCGACAACTTCCTCGGTGGAGACGAAGGGTTTGATACATTCTGTCTGGTGGAAGGCTGTTACAGCTTGGCTGTAGGCGGTGGAGATTTCGACGAAGAAATCAGCTGGTCTCTTTCTTCCACCGAAGGCGAGATCGCCACGGGAACGATTGGCGCGGTCAACTTCTCTTTGGGAGCTGTGGTTTGTGGGTGTATTGACTCAGGAGCCTGCAACTTTGATCTGGAGGCTACAGCGGATAATGGTTCCTGCGATTACTTGAGCTGCGCAGGTTGCACCGACATTGCGGCTTGCAACTATGACGAAACGGCCACAATTCCAGATGGGAATTGCTGCTTCGATCAATGTGTTAAGCTGCTCATGACCGATGACTTTGGTGACGGTTGGAATGGCGCTCAGTACAGCCTGTATTCTGTGGACGGGTTGCTCATTGCTCAAGGAGGTCTTCCCAGCGTGGGCTTTACCGTAACGCCAGAGGGAACCAGTGCGACCGATGAGTTCTGTTTGTCAGAGGGCTGCTACTACTTAGAGGTAAGCAGTGGTGTGATTCCCGTGGAAGTCGGGTGGACCCTTCTTGGCGCGTCCAGTGGCATTACCTCTGGAGGAGCACCAAGCTCGGCTGTCTACTTTGAAGTTGGAGAATCCGATTGCGTTGCAGGGTGTACGGTCCCCGTGGCCTGCAACTATGATCCACTGGCCAACATCACCATCCTCGAAGACTGTGTGTTTGATGGTTGTGGAGGTTGCACGTATGACATTGCGGAGAACTACGACTTAAATGCTGTGCAAGACAATGGTACGTGTTTGTTTGCGCTTCAGAGTGCATGCCCCACGGACTTAAACCTCGATGGAGCGACAACAACAGCAGATTTGCTTGAGTTCCTGATCAGCTTTGGTGACCCCTGTGAAGAGTAAAAGCGGGAAATACCACGAACGAATACAAACTTTAGGGCCAAGCTGCCCGATAACAGGAGGCCCCGAACACAATCGTTTGGGGCCTTCTTCTTTACTCAACACCCGATAATACGGGACGTGCGATCCGTGTAATGTGGCCCGGCGGTTTTTTTCGACGATTTCTTCGGGCAGTTAGGGCTTTTTTCCTCAGTGTTTCCGCTATATTGCTCGAGCAATTGGAAAAAACCTTAATCATGAACCTGAGAACTACCATTCTCCGAGGTGCTCTGGGCGTGTTCGCCTTAGCCCTTTTTACGTCTGTGCAAGCGCAGACGATCACTTTTACCTCAGACAATTACTTGAGTGAGTTGTCATTTTGTGTTGTCACACACAACGGGGATACAATCTTCCAAGCTTATGATGGCGCGACCATCGTTCCTGGAGGAAACAACTCAACCCAAGACTTTGATGTGTCTGTTTACGGTGCTGGTGACTACACCGTCACGATGAACGACACGTACGGAGACGGAGGAAGTGGCTTCTTCACGGATGCTGCTCCTTTGAATTGTGTCGGTACTTGTGCTGCTGCTGTCGCGAATTGCGGATTTGGCAACACTTGTTTCGAGACTTGGTCTTTCTCCTTCATTTCAGATGTTCCTGGATGCACAGCATCTGACGCCCTGAACTACGATGAGACAGCCACGTTGGATGACGGTTCTTGCTTGTACGACGCTTGCCCAGACGCAGGAGAGACCATGGTCTTTGTGCGCATGGAAGACACATATGGCGATGGATGGAACGGCAACACCTACTCATTGTTCGCCAACGGTGCGCTTGTCTCTACTGGAAACTTGGACGCCTCTTTCGTTGGCAATGGTGGATTCGCTGGTGGACCAGCTCTCGGAATCGACACGATTTGCATGCCGCTTGGCGCTTGCTACGAGTTGGTTTCAGGTGGAGGTTCGTTCGCAACGGAAATCAGCGTTACGCTCATAAATGTGTACGACGGATCGATCATTGCGTTTGATGATGACGGTGGTTCTGTGGGCTTCTATTACGGAGAGACTGCTGAAACCTGCGGGTGCACGGACAACACAGCTCTGAACTACGATGGTGCAGCCACCGCCGATGATGGAAGTTGTGTATTCCCATCTTGCCCAGATGGACAAACGCTGGTTCAGTTCCTCATGTTTGACACTTTCGGAGACGGATGGGATGGCACTACATATACTTTGCTTGACGGCGACGGTGAAGTTGCAGCTTCAGGTAGCATCGACAACGCTCAATTTGTTGTATCGGAGGGTGCGGAAGCATATGACTTCTTCTGTCTGTCCACGACTGATTGCTACACGTTGGAAGTGGCTGGTGGTTTGTATCCAGGAGAAAAGGAGTGGCAGATCATTGACTACAATACAGGGGAGATCCTCTACAGCCAAATTGATGGCGACGGATTTGGCACCTTCGGTGTCGCTGGTCCTGGTGTCAACTGTGGTTGCACGGACGCAACAGCCTTTAACTACGACGACGCAGCGGATGCAGACGATGGATCATGCCTTACCCCAGGATGTGTCGGTTCTGCGGATTCCACAAGCTACTTGCTGTACTTGACGCACAACCAGTTCCTGAACTGGGGTAACAATGCAGCTTACATTTATTTCGCAGGTGGTGACACCTTGTTTGCTGGTGGTTTTGTGGACGGCATTTATCTGCCAGACCTTGAAACGAGTCCGGTAGACGGATATTACGAGTTCTGTGTGCCAAACGACGCCTGTTTGCAGTTCTCTGGTGGCGGTGGTTCACCAAACGGAATTGCTGGATGGTCTATCCTCGAATTCGATGGCACTGTACTTTATGAAGGTGGTTTGGGTGTTTATGACATCGGTTTTGGTGCAGCTGCAGGAAACTGCGTGAGCGGTTGTACGCTGACAGCAGCCATCAACTACAATTCAGAAGCTACGGTTGATGACGGCAGCTGTGTTGTTTGTGAAAACGGCGAGCTTGGCTTCAATCTGACATTGCAAGACGACTTCGGTTCAGGTTGGTCTCCAGGTAACGATTGGTACCTCGTCAATGAGGAGACCGGCGATACGACCTTCACGGGCACAATGGCCCCAGGTCCAACGACCACGTCTTTGACCAACTGCTTGGAGGTGGGTTGCTACACGTTTAGCACCGGCGCCATTTTCACAACAGAAGGCTGGTCCATCTCTGACAACCTCGGAAACGAATACGCGCCATTAACCTACGGTCCTACCGACGGTTACCCAGTGGCTTTTGGCGGTACAGACATTACCGATTGTGGCTTCCCCGGTTGTGCAGATCCAACAGCGAACAACTACAATATTTCTGCATCTGAAGATGACGGAAGTTGTGAGTTCCCTCCTGCGAACGACAATGCTGAAACAGCGCAAGCGATTGCTTGTGGCTTGACTTTGACTGGCTCATTGGAGAATTCCAATGGTGACGAATATGGAGGGACGACTGTTCTGGGCAACGCCATTTCAACCAACGGTGCGATTTGGTATGAGTTCAACGCTGACCAAGATTACCAGGCGACTTTTAGTCTCTGTGCTTCTGCAGATGTGGACAACGGTGTGACCGACACGGACATGATTGTTTTCAGTGTTAACGGAGACGGTTCTTTGAGCCCATTGGCCACCAACGATGACTCAGGCATTCCTGGTTGTGGTTTCGGAACCACTGGAACGTTTAACTCAGTCGTGAGCATCAACGCCCTTCAAGGAGAGAATTACTTGATCCGCGTCGGTACTTATGGAAATGCGACGACTCAAACCGGCATTGTGATTGAGGCAACGTGTGCGTCTTGCCCTGACGGATTCCCTGTCAATGACGACCTGTGCGGCCTTGCGCTTCCATTGGTAGATGGCGGTACACAGACCGGTAGCCTTTGCTGCAGTGCTGCAGATGATGACTTTGGCATGGGTAGCTTGAGCACATTCGCAACGGCTTATGGTGTCTGGTACGAATTGGAGACCGACACAGCGTACAACTTGTACAACCTGACTGTGGATGCCACTGGCGACGGTGCGATTGGTTATGCTGTTTACAGCGGAGAAGATTGCACGGACTTGAATGACTTGTCATCAGGAGTAGTTGCAGGCGCTGTACAAGAAGAAATGAACGGTTGGTTTGGGACAGAAGACGAAGGGCCAGTGGTTGCTGGAATTTCTCAGCCTTCTGCAGACCTGAACTACTATGTGTTCATTTGGACCACGCAAACTGATGATTGTGGTACATACTCTGTGGTTGTTGATGCAGAAGTACAGGGATGTACTGACTCTGAGGCGTCCAACTACAATGCAGATGCTACGGTGAACTCTGGATGTCTCTACATCGGTGTAACGCAGCCAAACGACAGCTGTAGCAATGCGATTGCTGTGGCTTGTGGAGAGACCATCTCTGGAAGCACGGGTGGTGCTTCCGCTGTTGGAGGTGACAATGCTTGTGGTGGAAGTGGTTCTGGTGTTTGGTACACCTTGGACAACGGTTCTCAGGAGCAGTTGATTACCGTCAGCACATGTGGCTCTCTTGTGAACACCAATTTCGAGGTGTTCCAAGAGGTGAGCTCGCCAGACGCAACATTGGAGGTGAACAGCTTGAATGCTGACAACTACCAGAACATCAGTGCGGCCATTTACTTCAATGGTGCTTTGGTCGACTCAATTGAGGCTGGCGTTCTTTTCCCAACCTTGTTTAACGACTTCTACTACGGATTGTCCGGTGGTGATTACACCGTGTTCTTCTACAACAACGGAACAGCGTTGGATGGAATCGCAGCACAAGTCATCTCTAGCGACGGTTCTGCTCAAGACTTGCTTTGCAGCGGTGGTTGCACAACAGACCCTCAGGTTTGCTTTGACCTGAGCATTAATACTGACTTGTACCCTGGTGAAACAAGCTGGGAGATCACCAATGCTGGTGGTTCTGTTGTGGCCAGTGGAGCTCCTGATTTCCCAGGCAGCACCAACACTGAGACAATCTGTCTGCCAGCTGGCTCATACACAGTGACTGTGTTTGACAGCTTCGGTGATGGAATTTCTACAGCAGGCTCAGACGACGTGAACTTGACTACGGCTGGCGGCGACGCTTTGGTTGTGGCAGGAGATGTCGACGGCAGTTCCGCGAGCTTTGATTTCACGCTGGAGGCCAGTCCATTCAACTTCCCTGCAGGCGCTGTGGTCGAGCAGTCGTTCACCATCTTCGGTGGAACGGGTACTTGCTCTAGCTTGCTTTGCTGGGATGAAGGAAACAACACTGAAATCCCAAGCGAAGCTTGTGAGAACGGTGAGAGCTTCCAGTTTATTTCTGATGCCAATGCTGAAGGCTATGCCATTTTGGTTGCTGCAGGTGCTGGTTCACTTGGTGGTCCATTCGAACTGAGTGTGTCTTGTGAGCCCGTGGTTTACGGATGTCAGGATGATTTGGCCTGTAACTACAACGCAGATGCCAACGTTGACGATGTAAACGTCCCTTGTGACTTCACGAGCTGCTTGGATTGTGAGACAGAGTCATGGGAGTACTGCTACGATAATGGCGAGAGTTGGAGCTTCACTTTGGTGAACCCCAACGGTGGCAGCATCGTGGTCGACTTGGCTGGAACTCTGATTGAGCAGAACTTCGATGAATTGTCTATCGACGATGCTGCCACTGGTGTAAACCTTTACAACAGCGATGACGATGCAGACGATGGCATTGTGGTTGGTGTTGATTCTGTGACGGTGAGCTTCACTTCAGACGGTTCTGTAAGTTGTGTTTCTTCAACAACTGGCTTCTTCATTTCCTTGGACATCACGTGTGCTCCTGCACCAAGCACGGGTTGTGCAGATTCAACGGCCTGCAACTACGAAGGTCCAGTTGATTTCGTAGACAACACGTTGTGTGACTTTGGTTGCTTGGGTTGTACTGACTCAGACGCTGTGAACTACAACCCATTTGCTTCTGTTGACGACGGTTCATGTTGCTTCGGTGCGTTCATCGAGTTCAACATGTTCGATAGCTTCGGTGACGGATGGAATGGAGCTTCTTATAGCTTCTACGATGGTGACGAGCTCATTGCAACAGGTACCCTCGACGCTGATGAAAACGGCGGAGAATTCGACACAGATGCTGTGTGTGTTCCTGAAGCAGGTTGTTACACCCTTATCGTGACGGAAGGTTCATTCGGTGCTGAGGTGTCTTGGACCATTTCGGGTAGCGCTTTCAACACGACAAGTGGAACGCCTGGTACTTACTCCGTTGGTCTCGGTACCCCTTGTACTGAAGGTTGTGGCTTGCCATTCGCTCCTAACTATGTCTCTCCAGACAGTGTGGATGTCGTGAACAACGATTTGTGTGACTTCGACAGCTATGTCATGGGTTGTACATATGGAGATGCTTCTAACTACGACGAGACAGCGACAAACGATGACGGTTCTTGCTTGTTTGACATCGCGAACCCTTGTCCTACGGACTTGAACGGCGACGGTGGAACAACCACGGCTGACTTGTTGCTCTTCCTCGGTGCCTTCGGCACGGTGTGTGAGGAGTAATCAGCAGAAAGAACAACGTTCTTCAAAAGGTTTGGAAAGGCCCGACGCAAGTCGGGCCTTTCTTTTTTACAGGATGTCTCATCTTCGCGACATGGGTAAAGCAATATTGATTACTGGGGCCGGGTCTGGCATCGGCCGTGCAACAGCCGTAAAGGCGTCAAAAGCTGGTTATCGGGTGGTGCTGGTCGGTCGAAGGGTAGAACCGTTGGAGGAAACCAAGCGTGCACTTTCGGGAGACAGTCACGTTGTAATGCCTTGCGATGTTGCTGATCGAGTGGCGTTTCAGAATGGGTTGGTCAAATCTCTTGGGGAACCAGGTTCAGAAGCGTCGCCGTTGGTTGCGGTGTTTGCGAATGCGGGCATTGGTGGAGCCAATCATTACGAGGATGGAGAAGAAGTGGACCGTTGGGAAGCCATCATGCGTGCCAATGTGACGGGTGTTTATGTGACGTTGAATGCGTGTAAGCCGTATCTCTTGGCGAGCGGGCAAGAGGTCACGCATGCCGTAGCGACTTCGAGTGTATTGGCTCGGTTCGGTGTACCGAATCAAACGGCTTATGTGACATCGAAAACGGCTGTTTTGGGACTGGTTCGATCTTTGGCGGCGGAGTGGGGCGCACAGGGCATTCTGGTGAATGCCTTGTGTCCAGGTTGGGTCGAGACGGAAATGGCCCAGGAAAGCATTCAGCGTATGGCGGACAGTCAAGGCTTAACCTATGCGGAGTGTCACGCGCAGCAATGTGCCATTTTGCCAACCGGGAGAATGAGTTCGCCTGAGGACATGGCCGATGTTGTACTCTGGATGGTGTCTGAACAGCAGAAAAGCATGACAGGGCAAGGATTGGATGTAAACAACGGAAGTTGGATGTCATGAGAAACGTGAGGGAAGGGGGTCTTTTGGTCGTGGTTTTGTGCGCTTTGTCAGGAGCGTCGCTCTTGGGTCAAGTCTCGCTGAGTATGGACTCCGAGTGGAGTGCAAAAGACAGTACCATGGTGGCTCAGATTCACGCGCACATTTTGGGTGAAGGGCAATGCGTGGAGGATCTACGTGTATTGTGCAAGGAGATCGGCGCTCGATTGAGTGGTTCTCCAGAAGCAGATGCGGCCATTCTTTGGGGAGCAAAAACGTTGAGGGATGCGGGCGGAGAGGTTCGCATGCAAACGGTCGTTGTGCCGCATTGGGAGCGTGGAGATGTTGAGCAGGGTTGGATTCGTGTAGATGGAGGGGTGAAAGCGCCATTGAGAATTCGTGCGCTTGGGGGCAGCGTTGGCACGGGAGGTACGCTCGAGGGCGAGGTGTCTGTGTTTTCGAATTTCGAAGCGCTGGACAGTTTGGCTTCCGATGGGCTAAATGGCCGAATCGCCTTTTTTAATCGTCCCATGGATCCGCTGATGATCAATGCAGGAGGGGCTTATGGAGGTGCGTACGAGCAACGGTCAAAGGGGGCGGTCAAAGCAGCAGAGCATGGGGGCATGGCAGCACTTGTTCGCTCGCTCACTCATGCATTGGATACATTTCCGCACACTGGGGGAATGCGGTATGACGATGCGGTGAACCAAGTGCCAGCGGCGGCATTGAGTACGGTGGACTCAAGGCGCATTGCGCGCTTGGTGAACGAAGGAAAACAGGTTCGCATTGGTTTGGAGATGGGCTGTGTTTTGCACGAGGATGTGGCGCAAGCCAATGTGATTGCAGAATGGAAGGGGAAGGAGTTTCCTGATCGGTACATCGTCGTGGGTGGACACCTTGACAGCTGGGACATTGGAGAAGGTGCGCACGACGATGGAGCAGGTATTGTACACAGTATTGAAGTCCTTCGCGCGCTCAAATCGTTGGGTTATCAGCCACGCCACACGTTGCGCGTCGTTCTGTTCATCAATGAAGAGAACGGAAACAATGGGGGCAAAACGTATGCGCAAAGGGCAAGAGAGAAAGGAGAGTGGCACGTGGCTGCGCTGGAAAGCGACGCAGGTGGGGATGCGCCAAGAGGGTGGTCGATTGATGCTTCGGACGCGGCGACAGATGCGGTTCGCGCGTGGAAAGAGGCGCTGGGTGATTATGGAATGGGCGACTTGAGAAGGGGTGGAGCAGGCGTTGACATTGGACCGTTGAAGAAGGAGAAGCCGGCTGGGAAACGTCCGCTGATGGTGGGATTGCGCCCAAACTCTCAGCGTTACTTTGATTACCATCACAGCGACAGGGATGTATTTGAAAACGTACACCCGCGAGAGTTAAAACTGGGTGCAGCGGCGTTGACATCGATGGTGTACCTGTTGGATCAGTTGGACTACGATACGTTGGATTGACATCATTATGAGATACAGCATTAGCGATACGAGCGCTTTGATTTTAGACCGGAGAAGCATTGCTCCGGAGCGGTTTTCGGGCAGGAAGGTTCACCGGGAAATCGTGGAACAGGTGTTGCAGCATGGGACCTGGGCACCCAATCATGGGCTGACACAGCCTTGGCGTTTTCATGTGTTTATGGATGAAGGTGCAACTCGCCTTATGGCTGATTTGTCTTTGGCCTACCAAGCACACGCAGGTGAAGCTGCCATGGCATCAAAGGCCGAGAAAATCAGGGCAAGGGGCGAGCGGTGCAATGCTGTCATCGCTTTGGGACTCGCGCATGACGCCAAGGGCAGATTCCCGCTCTGGGAGGACCAAGCGGCACTGGCGGCAGCGGTGCAGAATGTCCATTTGATGTGCACTGCACATGGCATCGGAGGGTATTGGTCCACGCCAAAATTTTTGGCGCATCCGCAAGCAAAGGCAGCGCTGAACTTGGAGGAGGGTGCAATGGGCATGGGCCTTTTCTATCTGGGCTATCCAGAAGGGGAGTGGCCATCAAAGGGACACCGGAAGCCATTGGAGTATGTGACCCGTTGGACCGATTCTTGATCATGCGATTGACCAATTGGTACACCCATCCTGCGGACAACCGCTACCATGTCTTTGAATTCAGGAACATGGAAATGGCGAATGAATTCGAGCAAGATTTGGTGTCCGCAGGCATCGAGTTTGAGCGCGCACCATCGGCGTCTATGGAGGGAGAGGGTATGGGCAAAGAAGAGCCCTTGGCGCAATTCGGTGTTCACCGACAGGCTTTTAAAGCGGCGTTGCGCATCAACCATCTGCTCCATGGTCGGCACAGGTCGCCTTTCATTCCCCACAGCGGTTTGCGATGGGCCATGTTGGTGTTCACTGGGTTGATGATCGGTTTGGGCTTAATGGGATGGTTGCAAGCATGACCCGGTGTTTCTTGCTTTTGGTTTTCAATGGTTTGGGGATCCTGTCGGCTCAAGTGGCATCGGATTGGACCCTAGATGTTCGGGTGTTGACCTCGATCGGAATTCAAAGGCCAGAAATAGGAGAGGGTATCGGGTGGAACGGGCAGGCGATGCAAGCCAAGGACGGGCCTTTACTGAGCCGTTGGGGGTTTCAGGGCACGCGCAGTTTTGGAGTGTCCATTCGGCGAAGATTGGGCGACGCAGGACAACTCGCTTTTGGTTTGGAACAAACTCGGCGCATTTGGAGATTGGAATGTGATTGGATGCCGGAATTGGCATCTGCTCCTGTTCTGTCTACCGAAGTGGACTGGATCGTTGCGTCTTATTCCTTTCCCATTTTATATCGGACGGAGGTGAGGTTGGGTCCGGGTTGGAGATTGGGCGCAGGAGGAGGTCTGGTATTGGAGATTTTGCCCACCAACGCGTTTTCATCTTCGAGTATCACGGACAACGGCAATGTTTTGGCCGTGGAGCAGTCTTCGCTTCGTTACGGATGGAATAGGGTTGGAATGGGCTTAGAGTTGGGGGTCATCAAAGAGGGTAAAGACATGGATCTTCATGTGGGTGGAGTGTTGAGGCCACTGATTCAGCCGTTGTTTAGGGGTGACTTGGTGGCGCGATGGAATGTGGGCCAGCCAGATGCGGATCTGCGAGAGATGCGGGAGCGTGTGATGGATGGGAGTTGGTGGGGATTGGATTTGCGCTTGATTCTGCATTGAGATTCACGCTTGCACGAAAAAGCCTCCGCTGCAGTTGCAACGGAGGCTTTTTTGGTGTGTGGTCAGAAAGGGTTACTTGCCTGCCACAAGCTCAAAGCCAATGGTAAACTCATCATAAATGAGTTTATCTCCAAGGGACTTGGCATCAAAGAAGCTCTTGCTTCGGAATTGCACATCGAATTTGGACCGGTCCAATGTGATGTCTCCGCTGATGCGCGCACCGTCGGCAGACATGTCCACTTTCACTGGAAAGCTCACGTTTTCCGAGCGGCCTTTAATGGTGACTTTACCCTGGGCAGAGAAGTTGGCTCCGTTTTCGCCACCGCGAAGAGGGTTCAACTGTGTCAATTCGAATTGTGCCGTTGGGAAAGAGGCCACGCCGAAGAAATCGTCGCTCATAAGGTGCCCGTCCAAGCTCTCTTTGCCACCACCAGCTTCTAGATCAAGCGTGTTGATGGAGGCCATGTCAATGATGACCGTGGCGGCGCTGATCATGCCCTCTTCGACGGTGAGCATGCCATTGTTGATTTGAATGTCACCGTTGTGACTTCCTGTGACTTTGGTGCCAACCCATGTGACAGAACTGGAAGTCACATCGACTGAATAGCGGGTCGGGGCGTCAGTTTCGCCACCGGCAAAGGACACAAAGGAGGAGAGGAGCAGGGCTCCGGAGAAAAGCAGGGCTTTCATGTGGGTTTGGGGTTTAGGATAAGGGGAATGGTTGATTTAATACTGTATCTGTTGCTTCTAACACTTTGGCGAGCTGGTCGTTCAGTTCTTCCGTTTCTGTCGCGCTGAAATCAGCGAAACAAGAGGTGAAAAGGCGATTGATTGGCTCGTCTAGTCCTGTGAGGAGAGCTAAGCCTTCTTCGCAGATGACCACATCTGCCCGGCGTCGATCTTTGGGGCAGGCTGTTCGGGTTACCCACCCCTTTTCGGCCAGCTTATCGACAATGCGAGATGTGTTGCTCGCGGGATCAATCATGCGTTCTGCCAAGGCGTGTATGGCGATGGGTTGTCCTTTCTGTCCGCGAAGTATTCGTAGCACGTTGTATTGAGGGGCAGAGATGGCGTGTGGCTTGAGTATGCGACGGGCCAGCACATCAAATTGTCTGGCTACCACCAGAATGTGGAATTGCAGCCGAAGTTGCGGGCTGTTGAATTTGTTTTGATGGAGGTGCTGTTCGAGCGTCACAGTGCAAATATACATGTAGCTACATTTAATGTAGATACAAGAAATGTGAATGACCGTAAAAAAGCCCGCAGGTGTGCAGGCTTTTTCAAATGGTATTGTGGGGTTACCCGAGGAGTTGTCTCACCAAAGCACTAATGGCTTTGCCGTCGGCTTTTCCTGCAAACCGCGCAGATGCGGCACCCATGACGCGTCCCATGTCTGCCATGGAGGAGGCGCCCAATTCTTCAACAAGAGATTTGACGCTGGTGGCCAATTCGTCGGGGCTCATCGGCTTGGGCAAGTAGGCGCGAATGACTTCGGCCTGGGCCTGTTCTTCTGCCACAAGGTCGTCTCGTCCTTGTTCTTGATAAATGATCAGGGTGTCCTCCCGCTGCTTGAGTTGCTTGGAGAGAATTTTCGTGACGGCGGCATCGTCGAGCTGATCACCAGAGCCCGCTTCTGACAGGGCGAGGGTGATTTTGCTCTTGATGTCGCGAAGGGAGGCGAGGCGAACCTTGTCCTTGGCCTTCATGGCCTCCTTCATGTCGTGGCTGATGCGCTCTTGTAACGTCACTTGTTGTAGGTTCAATCCACGTTGTCGTGGAGGAATGGATTGTCGGTTTTCAAACCTCCGGTTTCTTCGTCAATGCTCAAGCGTGTAGCTTGAGATTCATTGCTTGCCGGGGTCGGAGACAATTGGATGTTTCTGCGCTTGTAAGCGGGCTCGTTTTCCAAATCGGTTAAGCCGCTTGGTGTGCGCAAACGCTTGGTGTATTCCTCGATGCTGGCTTGGCGACGCGCATTGCGTTGTGTCAACTCCAAAGAACCGGCATTGGACTCCAAGGGGCTGGTTGGGCGCGGCTTGGGTGCGGGATTGGGTTTGGCGTCGGCAACGGGCATGGCCGGTTGCGGTGTGGATTGCACGGGTGCAGGCGCTTCCTCGGGAACAGGAACGTGTTGATTGGGATCGACCTGCTCATTGGTGAAGGCGACCCCGTCAAGGGCTTCCGGAAGCAAGTTGTTTTCGTCGGCTGTGTCGAGGTCCAAAACGGTGTAGTCTCCCACCCGAGTGGCCTGTGGCTCCGTGGTCATTTCAATGGCCTCCACAGCTTCTTCTTGTTCTTCCTGGGCAACGACAGGTGCTGGGGTGGCCTCTTCAGTGGCTTCGCGGTGCACGAGAGTGACTTCTTCTGCATCTGCAGGTGCAGCCTGTGGAAACAGTTGCGGCGCAGCAGCAGGGGTGTCGGAGGTAATGTCTTCTGCCTGCCAAGAATTGGTTGCCAATTGAGGGGTGGTCTCCTCTGGCTGAAGGGAAACGCCATCTTGGCCTTTCAAGTGCAGTTGATCCTCTTGTGGAATGTCCGTTGGGTTCGACCAATTGTCCTGAGTGATGGGACCTTCAAGGGGCTGCGTGATTTCACGCATGTCGTCCCCCAAGGCCACTTTTGCTTTTGGCCCTTCTGGGAGTGCTGTGTTGGTTTCAAAGCCGGTAGCGATCACCGTCACGCAGATTTTGTCGCCCAAGGTTTCATCGTGGCCATAGCCCCAAATGACCTCAGCGGTAGCTCCTGCATGATCTTGGATGTAGTCGGTGATTTCGGAAATCTCATCCATCAGCACTTCGTCTGTGCCGTAGGTGATGTTGAGCAGAACGAAATTGGCGCCAGTAATGTCGTTGTCGTTGAGCAGTGGAGACTCCAAGGCTTCGGCGACAGCGGTCATGGCACGCCCTTCTCCGCCTGCTGCGCCGGCGCCCATGATGGCGGCTCCGGAATCGCGCATGACCGTCTTGACGTCGTTCATGTCCACGTTGATGTCGCCAGTCAGGGTTATGACCTCGGCAATGCCTTTCGCAGCCGTGCACAACACTTCATCGGCATTCGAGAATGCCTTTTTGAGTGAGAGGTTTCCGAATAGCTCTCTCAATTTGTCGTTCCGAATCACCAGGAGGGTATCCACGGAAGCCCGCATTTCTTCGAGGCCTTCGCTGGCTTGATTGGCGCGCCGTTTCCCTTCGAAGTTGAAAGGAACGGTCACAATCCCGACGGTAAGTATGTCGAGGTCTTTACAAGCCCTGGCGATCACGGGCGCTGCACCGGTTCCTGTTCCACCCCCCATGCCTGCAGTCACAAAGACCATGGTGGTGTTGTCGTTCAAATGGGACAAGACGTCATCGAGGTTTTCGATGGCGGCATTTTTCCCCGTTTCAGGGATGGCACCTGCACCTTGTCCAGCAGTCAGGGTGGTCCCGAGTTGGATTCTTGTCGGTACGGAGGAGGCTTCGAGTGCTTGGTTGTCGGTATTGCACACAATGAAGTCAACGCCGTTGATGCCTTGCTCGTGCATGTAGTTCACGGCATTCGAGCCGCCACCACCAACGCCAATGACCTTTATGGGCGAACCCTGGTTCTTTGATAAATCGAATCTCATCATGTTGCTGTTCGAGTTGAATGGCGGGTTGCGGGAATTACAGGCATTCCCGCGCGTCACGGGTCACTCACAAGAAAAGCGATGAACGTCATGTTTTGGCGCACATTTCTAGCCTCCCTTCACCAAGCGGTCGTGGAAAACGGAATTTGCACAGCGAGCTGCTTGTGTTTATTCCGGAAGCTCGTCTTCAAAGAAGTCCTTGATTTTCTGCAAGAACTTGCGCGGACCAGTGCGCATTTCGTTCGCTTCTTCGTGGCGAGTGTCACTTGAATAGTCGCCTTGGCTCTCCTTTTCTTCTTCAAAACCTAGCAAAACGAGTCCAATGCCTGTAGCATAGGTCGGTGCAGTCAAACTGCGGTCGGGTGCTTGTGCCAAGTGGGTGTTGGGAAAGCCAATTCGACAGTCCAAAGTGGTCACATATTCAAAGAGTTGGCGGACGTGACGAAGTTGGCTGCCACCTCCGGTAACCACGATTCCACCAATCAACTCGCGCTCCAAACCACTGTTTTTGATTTCGTAGTGGACGTGCTCGATGATCTCCGCCATGCGGGCTTGAATGATGCCGGCAATGTTGCGACGGGAAACCTCTTTAGGTGGGCGTCCAGGGAGTCCGGGAATGACCACGATTTCGTCTTGGGCCATCTCCTGCTCCAACGCAGAGCCAAACTTGTTTTTGAGCGCTTCAGCGTGCTTTTTCAAAACCCCACAGCCCTGTTTGATGTCGTCGGTAATCGCGTTGCCGCCAAATGGAATCACCGCGGTGTGGCGGATGATGCCTTCTTGGAAAATTGCGATGTCCGTGGTTCCGCCGCCAATGTCAACAAGGGCCACACCGGCTTCTTTTTCTTCTGCGCTGAGCACAGCGCTGCTCGATGCAATGGGCTCGAGAATGAGCTGGTCCACTTGAAGGCCGGCGCGCTTGATGCAACGGTAAATGTTCTTGGCGGCAGAGGTTTGTCCGGTGATGATGTGGAAGTTGGCTTCGAGACGCACTCCAGTGTGTCCAACGGGTTCTTTGATGCCCGGCTCGCCGTCGACAGTGAACTCTTGGGGCAGCACGTGAAGGATCTCTTCTCCGGGCAGCACCTTGAGTTTTTTCATGTCGTCAATCAGCTGTTGAACGTCGTTTCGGCTGATTTCATCCTCGGTTTCTGTTCGGATGATTTGACCTCGATGTTGAAGGCTTTTGATGTGTTGGCCTGCGATGCCCACATTCACCACTTCGATGCGAACATTGGCCGACTTTTCGGCGGCTTCAACGGCGGTGCGAATGGACTGAACGGTTTGTTCAATGTTGGCCACTACACCACGGGTAACACCAATGGATTCGCTTTTGCCATAACCGATGACTTCGAGTTTGCCGTGGGAATTTCGCTGGCCAACGATGCAAGCGATTTTGGTTGTGCCGATGTCGAGTCCGACGACGATGTCTTGGTGTGGTGTGGATGATTCCATGGTGGAGGTGCTGCTGGATGGTGGGGTCATTTTCTCGCGACGAGTTGGCCTTCGTAGCGCAGATCGAGTGCTGAATATTGGCGGAGGTTTCCGCTGTCAATCAGGGCAGTGTAGAATGTTCTGAGGTGTGCGAGTTGATCTTCCAAACGGGCTTCGAGTCCCTTGGCAGGGCCGAGTTGTACAATCAAATCGCCGATGCGGGGATGAAATTCGAGGGTGCCATCGTTGTGGATGTTGACTTGGTCGATGAACCGATTCCAAAAAGGATCCTCGTCCATTTTTTGGAGCAAGGGCATGGCCGTGGTGGCTTTGGACATGGAGGGTGCGTGCACAACAGGAACTTCTGCCGCGTAGCGATTCGAAAGGGGCAGCCAACGTCCTGTATCGTCGAGATACAGACTGCTGTCGGGTGTCCAGACACGGGCAATGGGCCGTTGCTGGCGGACTGAAATGTGCAGGGCTCCTCCAAGTGTGGGCTCGACTTTGCATGCTGCCACGCCGTGCTGGGCCATGACCGAAGCGTAAATGGCGTTGTAGGGAAGGGCCGCCATCGGCTGGTCCAACAATTGGAATTCTCGGGTCACCGCTGTCCGCAGAGAAGGGGCATCCACGAAATACATGCCGTCGAGCTGATCAACTTGGATGTCGAGGGCGCGACACGGCGTTGTGTTCGCTTCTTGATCGGCTGCTGTAAAGAGCACGCCCGCTGCCAAAAGCAGGGGCAGGGTGCGCCAAATCATCCGCCTTTTCGGCGCAGAGGATGTGGATGGAGGCGCAGCTTTACTCACGGTGATGGTGGTGTATTGTTTTGAGTTTGTGATGTCGATGGGCTGAAACGCGCAATGGCCGCGGGAATCCAACGGTGGAGGTCCCCAGCGCCCATGAACAGCAGTACATCTGGATCACAAGTCTCTAGAACATCCAAAAACCGGCTTTCTTCGGGGCAATTCACTGGGCACCCCACCATCTTTTCCCCAATGGCCTGTGCATCGACTCCAGGGATGGGTTTTTCGCGGGCGGCATAGATGGGCAAAAGCAGGCATTCGTCGAGTGCGCAAAGGCTTTTTGCAAACCCTTCGAGGAAGTCTTTCGTGCGGCTGAAGAGGTGGGGCTGAAACACGCCAACCAATTTGCGATTGGGGTACAATAGTCGCGCTGCGGCAATCGTCCCTTCAATCTCACTGGGGTGATGTGCGTAGTCGTCAATGACGGTGAACCTAGGGCTGTTGTGGCGGACTTCGAATCTTCTGGATACACCGGGGAAACCACCCAAGAGTTGGGGCAGGGCGTTTGCTGAGATGCCCGCCTTTAAGCCCATGACAGCAGCGGCTGTGGCATTGGCTGCGTTGTGTTTTCCAGGCAGTGTCCACACGATGTCCATGGGGGCATGGCCGAGCAGGTGAAGTTTGAACTTGGACCGGCCAGCCACTCCTTTCACGTCGGAATAGGCAGCTGCCCACCCCAAGGCCTCCAGACTTTGATGGGAAGGCAACTCACCATAGCACTGGTGGCTGGGCATGGTCGTTTGGAACTCGGTTGAACCGGCTGGAATGGCGTCGGCGTGCACGAGCAATCCGCCGGGAGCAACTTGCGTTGCGAAGGCGCCGAAAGCTTGAAGAAGGGCGGCAGCAGAGCCGTATATGTCGAGGTGGTCAGCGTCAGTGGAAGTGATGACAGCGTGCACAGGATGTAGGGTCAAAAAGCTGCGGTCAAACTCGTCCGCTTCGGCCACAATCCAAGGCGATTCAGCCCCTTGACCGGCAAGCAAAAGGTTCGAGCCCGTCTCTTTGGAGATGCCCCCCAAGAAGGCCTCTACAGGGAGTCCTCCTTTGTGCAAGATGTGGGAGAGCAAGGTGGAAGTGGTGGTTTTACCGTGGGTCCCAGCAATGGCAATCAAAGGGCGATTGGCGGTCAATTGTCCCAGGATCTCGGACCGCTTCCAAATCCGGAATCCGGCAGCTTGAAGGGCAACGAGCAGGGGGAATTCAGAGGGGACAGCGGGTGTGGCCACAATGAGCCAGTTTTGAGTTTGACCTGATGTTAGGTCCGATGCGAGACTGTGGGGCAAGGCGTGAATCTCCCCGCTAATGTCCACTTGGATGCCTTCTCGCTGGAGTTGCTCGGTCAACGGGGAAGCTGTGCGATCGTAGCCGGCAACGTGTGCGCCATGCGCGTTGTACCATCGAGCCAAGGCGCTCATTCCTATGCCGCCAATGCCCAAGAAGAAGACCTGTTTCGCCACCATGGCGTTAGTGGGTTTGGCCGATCAGGGTCCACACTTCGTCGGCCACCTTTTGAGCGGCTTCAGGACGGGCTGTGGCCAGCAAGGCTGAGGCGAGTGACTGGCATTTTTCCTTGTCCGAGAGCAGGCGATTGACCTCCGTTCCCAGGTCCTCTGCAATGCGAGAGTCGGGCACCAATATGGCGCCATTGCGGTCTACAACAGATCGTGCGTTTTTGGTTTGATGGTCCTCGGCTACATGAGGCGAGGGCACCAAAAGTGTGGGTTTTCCCACCAAGGCCAATTCGGCAATCGACATGGCGCCGGCTCGGCTCGCGATCATGGACGCGGCGTCATAAGCCAAGTCCATGCGGTCAATGAATCCGAGCACGTGGAGGTTGGGGTCACCTTGTGCCTCTGCCCAAGCGACTTGTTGGGTGGCATAGCGCCCTCCACATTGCCATAGCACTTGAATGCCTTGCGATTGAAGTGGAGCGGAGGAGACAAGCTGCCTCACAGCGGTGTTCATGCTCGCGGCGCCCAAACTGCCACCCAATACCAGGAGGACAGGGGCATCCATTGCGAGACCAAAATGGGCCCGTGCATCGTTGTTGTTTTGCGTGTTGGCCTCTCCTTGTCCCAGACGATTCAGGATTCCGGAGCGCAATGGGTTCCCTGTTTCTACAATCTTGTGCTCGGGAAACCAGCGTTCGAGGCCGGGGAACCCTGCACAGACGCGGTCCACTTTTTGGGCAAGCAGCCGGTTGGTGATGCCGGGGAACCCATTTTGCTCTTGAATGAGCGTGGGAATGCCTGCACGGGCCGCGGCCCAAAGCAGCGGTCCGCTGGCAAAGCCACCGACGCCCACGACAACATTGGGTTGAAACCGTTTGATGATGCGCTTTGACATCCACAGTGAACGCAGCAATCGAAAGGGAAAACGGAGGTTGCGCCAAGAGATTTTTCGGTCGATGCCGGTGATGGGAAGTCCGGTAATGGTGTGGCCTGCCGCAGGAATGCGCTCCATTTCCATTCGCCCAAGTGCGCCCACAAACTCAATGACGGTGTGGGGGTCGCGGTCCAAAAGGGACTCGGCAATGGCCAGAGCGGGGTGGATGTGGCCGCCCGTGCCGCCGCCGGAAATGAGGATGCGGGGCGACACTTTACCCATGTGCTTGAGGTGTCACGGGCTCCACGGGTTGTGCGTGTCGGTTTCCAAACGGTGATACCGGTTCTGCCGCGGCGGGATCGGTCAGCGAACGACTCACGGCCAAGATCATGCCCAAGGCGGCACAGGTGAACCAAATGGAGGATCCCCCCATCGACACCAACGGGAGGGGTTGTCCAGTCATGGGGAGCAATTCAACGGCAACGCCCATGTTGACCATGGCTTGGAGCGTGAGCATGAGCCCCAATCCAATGGCGAGAAGACTGCCAAAAGGCCGCGTGCACTTTGTGCCCACGCGAATGGCACGTGAGAACAAGATCAAATAGAGCAGAATAAGTCCAATCCCCCCTAGGATCATGCCCCATTCTTCGATGATGAAGGCGTAGATCATGTCTGCATAGGCCACTGGCATGGCGTTGCGACTGACACCGGAGCCTGGCCCTTGAGGCAAGATTCCGCCCTCATGAATGGCTTGCAGGGCAAAGTTGATTTGCGTGGTGTCGGACCCTCCTTCACCCCCGAAAAAGCTCGTGGCACGTGCGACCCAAGTTCCAAAACGAGGAAAGAGCCCAGGCGCTGCGACCCCAAGACCAATCAGGGAAAGGCCACCGGCTACCGCCCATCCGAGCGTGATGGCCAAAGAGCGGAAAGGAACCCCCGCGATGACCATGAGCAGAAAGCAAACCACGCCGAGAAGGGCGGCGGTGGAGAAGTCTGCGGGCAGAATCAAGGCGCAAGTGGCCGCGATGTAAAACAGGATTGGGCGCACGCCTTTATTGAAGTCGTGGAGAATGAGTCGGTTTCGATCCAGCATCCGAGCCACAAAGGCAACCAAAGCGACTTTGGCCATGTCCGATGGCTGGAATCGGAAGCCGGCAATGTCCACCCACCTCTTGGCGTCGTTGATTTCAGAGCCCACGAGAAGCGCCATGAGTAAGAGCGCCAGAGAGATGTGAATTCCGAGTTGGCTGAGCCGAGAAAACCAAGCGAATTTGAGCGTGTGTACCGCCCACATGACCAGCAACCCACTGCTGAGCAGGGCCAAATGCTTGGTTAAAACGCGAACGGAATCGCCGCCAGCTTTCCACGCAAGGGTGGCGCTGGCAGAGTAAACGCTGACCGAAGAAATGAGCACCAAGAGGAAAACCACGACCCAAATGACGCGGTCTCCTTTGAGGTTCTCGGAGAGGAAGTCGGCGATCCGTCCAGTCATGTTTTAGATGGAGCGGGCGCCTTGCTTGAAACGGATTCCGCGCTCTTCGTATGAAGAGAACAAGTCAAAGCTGGCGCATGCTGGAGAGAGCAAAACAGCATCTCCTGGCTGGGCAACGTTGTATCCGAGAACAGCGGCTTCTTCGGCACTCTCGACTTCGAGGATGCGGGAAACGGCGGTTCCAAAAGCTTTTTTGAGCTTGGCGTTGTCTTTGCCGAGGCAGATCAACGTGTGCACTTTCTCTCCAACCAAGGGGATGAGCTGGGTGTAGTCGTTGCCTTTGTCTACACCTCCAGCAATCCAAATGGTGGGGCGCGTCATGCTGTCCAAAGCGTACCAAGCCGCATTCACGTTGGTCGCTTTGCTGTCGTTGATGAATTGGATGTCATTGACTTTTGCGACCCGCTCTAAGCGGTGTTCTGCATTGGTGAAGTGCTGCAGCCCTTCGCGCAGGTTCACGTCGTTGAGGTCGAAGAGGCGGGCAGCGACGCCGGCGGCCATGGAGTTGTAGAGGTTGTGTTTGCCTTGGAGGGCGAGTTCCTGTATGCTCATAATCAGGGAGGTGTTGGAAAAGGTGAATCGTTTGTTGTCAATGCTTTGTGCCGCGAGGTCGTCGCGGTGTGCCGTTGGCGTGTTGGCCGAAAAGGCGTGGACTTGTGCGGCAGTGGAGTTGCGGTCCCGGAGGCGTTGAAGCCCAGGGTCGTCTGCGTTTAGAATCAGATGGTCCGCCGCGGTTTGGCGGGCGGTGATGTTCCATTTGGCGTCTCCATAGTCCTCTTCGTTGCCATGGCGATCGAGGTGATCGGGCGTGAGGTTCAGGAGAAGGGCCACGTCTGGACTGAACTCGGCGGTGTCTTCGAGTTGAAAGCTGGATGCTTCAACCACCCAGATGTCGCGGTCTCCTTCAGGGCGCTTTTTGGCCTCTGCAATGGCGCCCGCCAAACTGGCGCCAATGTTGCCAGCACAGCCGGCATCCATTCCGCCTTGTTGAAGCAAGTGGTGCAGCAACAGCGTAGTGGTGGTTTTGCCATTGGTTCCTGTAATGGCGGCAATGCGGGCTTGGGTATGACGGGCAGCGAACTCAAGTTCGCCGACCACTTCTACGCCGGCCGATTTGGCCCATTGGACAGGTGTGGCTTGTGTGGGAATGCCGGGAGACTTGATGACCAAGTCGGAGTCGGTCAATTGGGTGCGGTCATGCCCTCCTTCTTCGGTGGATATGCCCAATCCATGGAGCCGGGCTTTGCGCTCTGGATCAATGGTCCCACTGTCGGAGACCCGGCAAGACATGCCGAGTCCATGGCACAGCTTGGCTGCACCTTCACCGCTTTCGCCGGCACCGAGTATGGTCACCATGGCCGACATCAGCGCACTTTGAGTGTGACAATGGTGACGACGGCGAGCAGAATGCCCACAATCCAGAAGCGAGCCGTGATTTTGCTCTCGGGCATTCCCCCTTTTTGGTAGTGATGGTGGAGGGGAGACATGCGGAAAATCCGACGTCCTTCACCATACTTTCTCTTGGTGTGCTTGAACCACGCCACCTGCATCACCACACTCAGGTTTTCAATCAGGAAAATCCCGCAGAGGACAGGGATCAGCAATTCTTTGCGAATCGCAATGGCAAACGTGGCGATGATGCCGCCAAGGGCCAAGCTGCCCGTATCGCCCATGAAAACCTGAGCGGGGTAAGCATTGTACCAGAGGAAGCCGACACATGCGCCAACAAAGGCAGAAATGAACACCACCAATTCGCCGGAGTCCGGGATGAACAGGACGTTCAAGTAGTCACTAAAGACTGCGTTGCCCGAGACATAGGCGAGAATGGCCAAGGTCATGCCGATGATGGCGCTTGTGCCAGTGGCCAATCCGTCCATGCCGTCGGTGAGGTTGGCGCCGTTGGATACGGCGGTCACGATAAAGACCACGATCAATGCGTAAATCGCGAAATGGGCCCAGGGCGAATTCGTGGCCCAGTCGGTAAGTCGGGCGTAATCGAATTCGTTGTTTTTGACGAAGGGAATGGTGGTCTTCATGGAGCGGCGCTCCACGCGCACAAACCCGTCGCCGTCGGTGTCCTCGATGCCCTGTTCAATGGCTTCAATGGCATTGGCGGGAACAGCCTCTTTGACCCGCACTTGCGGACTCCAGTAAAGCATAGAGGCCACGAGCAAACTTGCCCCCACTTGGCCTACGATTTTGAACCGACCGGCCAGGCCTTCTTTGTTGTTTCGGAAGACTTTGATGTAGTCGTCGATGAACCCAATGCCGCCCAACAGAACGGTCACCAGCAGCATGCACTGGATGTAGATGTTGGTTAAGTCGGCCAGCAAAAGCGTCGGGATCAAGATGGCGCTCAGGATGATGATGCCGCCCATGGTGGGCGTCCCCTGCTTTTGCATTTGACCTTCGAGTCCGAGGTCGCGCACGATTTCGCCCACCTGCTTGAGTTGGAGCCACTGAATGATGCGTTTGCCAATGCCAATGGACACCAACAGAGAGAGCAATGCCGCTGCTGCCGCCCGGAAGGAGATGTATTGGAAGAGCCCTGCGCCTGGGACGTTGGAGATCTGCTGAAGATGGTCGAAGAGGTGATAAAGCATCGATCAGCTGTTGGGGAGTGTGAGGGCTTGAGTGAGGACAGTGACATCGTCGAAGGGCAGGCGCTCTCCGTTGATTTCTTGGTACTTCTCGTGTCCCTTTCCGGCCACCAGAATCACATCTCCTGGTCGGGCTTGGATGCAGGCGGAGCGAATGGCTTCGCTGCGGTCGGCGTTGGAGGTCACTTTCCGCATGAGAACGGGGTCGAGCCCATGGCGCATTTCGGCCAGAATGGCATTGGGATCCTCGCTTCGGGGGTTGTCTGAAGTCAGAATCACCTGGTCCGACAAGCTGGCGGCAGTGTGCGCCATCACGGGACGCTTGGTGCGGTCTCGGTCACCACCGCAGCCGACCACGCAGAAGATGCGGGCGGCTTCTCCGGTATTGACAGTGGGCCCAGCGTTGCGCACGGCTTGCAGGGTTTCGAGCACTTTGCGCAGGGCGTCGGGTGTATGGGCGTAATCCACAATGGCGTGGACATCGCCTTTTCCGGCCCGAACCTGTTGCATGCGGCCCTCAGGCGCGTCGAGCAGAGACAGGTGCGTAAGAGTATCTAGGGCATTCCACCCAAGCTCTCGGGCCACGGCGTATACCGCGGTTAGGTTCGAGGCGTTGAACTCCCCAATGAGCCGGGTGTACAAATCTTGCCCGTCGATGTGAAGTTGAATTCCGCCCAAGCCGTTTTCGACAATGCGAGACTTGTGGTCAGCGACTTGTTGCGTCCCGTAGCTCACGACCTTGGCTTTGGTGCTTTGCACCATGGTTTCGCCGTGGCGCGCATCTGAGTTTGTAAGGGCGAATGCGCTGGCGGGGAGGTGATCAAACAGGGATTTTTTGGCGCCGATGTAGTGGTTGAAATCCCCGTGGTAATCCAAGTGGTCGTGGG
This sequence comes from uncultured Flavobacteriales bacterium, assembly GCA_965657965.1. Taxonomy (GTDB): domain Bacteria; phylum Bacteroidota; class Bacteroidia; order Flavobacteriales_D; family Sanyastnellaceae; genus UBA8752. Next base: position 29,451 of record CBFHQM010000015.1, read on the forward strand.
TAATGTTCGTGAAGACGGCTCCCGTCAAGTTGGTGCCGGTCAAGCGGTGTTGATCCAAGGCGTGTGAGCTCGCTTCAATAAAGCAGTGCGTGCAACCGGCGTCCAGCATGTCGGCAAACAGGCGTTGCAGTCCGATGGGGTCTGGTGTGGTGTGCGTGGCGGGAATGACTTTGTCAACGATGCGGTTTTCGACGGTGCTCACCAGTCCTGCTTTTCGGTCAAACAGGCGAGCGAGTCGGTGCAACAACGTGGCCACAGTGGTTTTGCCATTGGTGCCGGTAATGGCCACAATTTTCAAGCGCTCGCTTGGGTTGTTGTGGAAATTGGAAGCCATAAAGCCCAGGGCAGAACGGCTGTTTTCGACTTGGATGTAAACGACTTGGTCAGATCGGTCTTCCTCTGCGGGCAATTGCTCGCAAACCACAGCGGCTGCGCCGGCGCGAACGGCGGCGGGAATGTGGGTGTGACCGTCTACAGCCAGTCCGGCAATGGCCACAAAACAGCCGAAAGGTTTCACTTGCCGGCTGTCGGAGACCACAGATTCCACGGCGACGTGGGTAGATCCAGTTACCGTCGAAATTCGAGCTCCGTACAAAATGTCTTTGAGGAGCTTCATGACAATTCCAATAGGATGGTTTGACCGTTGCGGTGGGCGGTTCCCGGTGCAATGCTTTGTCTCCGTACGGTGCCCCGGCCGTTGATGTCGACGCTTATTCCTTTGCGCTCGAGCAATTGAAGTGCGTCTCTCAAAGACATGCCCCTGACATCGGGCACGCCGGACTCAGGAATGTTTCGGGCCGTCAGGGTCACTGTGCGCTCATTGGTTTTGGCGGCAACATGACTGAGTGATTGGCTTGCGCCTGTGGTGTCCAGGAGAAAGGGGACGCCCAAATCCGCATAGAGCGATTGGATGGTACTCCACTCGCCGTTCATGGTCACGGGCAGGCGGGGCTGTTGTGCCAATTGGACGCCCATGTTCTGCGACATTTCGGGTTGGGTGCCGAAGAGGTGGTCAGAAATGGCGCGGAAAACAGGGGCAGCCACGACGCCGCCGTAGTATCCGTTTTCTGTTGGCCGCTGAATCACGACCGCAATGGTGTAGGCTGGATTTTGAGCGGGGAAGTAGCCTACAAAAGAGCCGCGGTGTCCATCGTAGCCTCCGCCCGGTCGTGAGGCGCGGGCGGTGCCGGTTTTTCCGGCAACCCGATAGGGTCGGTCGCGAAACACTGTCTCGGCTGTACCGTGTCCGCCGGGTGCGCAGACCAATTCCATCATGCTTTGGAGTGCTGTTATGGTGGGTCTGCTGGCGATGCGGTCCTGGAGCACAACCGTGGGCAGTTCGGTGACCACTTCTCCGCTCTCGAGCAAGGCATCTGCAAAACGGGGGCGGATCAGGCGACCGTCGGCGGCAATGGCGTTATAGAACGCGGCGGTTTGCAGCGGGGTCATGGTGACCTCGTACCCGATGGACATAGACGTTAGAGAACATGCGCTCCAATCCCTTTCTGAGGTCGAGGCATGGATTTTGGGCTGGCCTTCCCCTGCGAGGCTCACACCCATTTTGCTGGTAATGCCGATGTCGGCCAATGCGGTGAGCCAGTCCTGTGGTGATGCGCCAAAGACCTGTTGAATGGCCAGTGCAGTGCCCACATTGGAACTGCGCTCAAACACTTCTTCAAGGCGAAGGGGGCCATAGCCACCTTGTGGGTGACTGGTGTCCGTCATTTTGGGACAACCTCTCGCGGGATGAAATGCGCCATCGCCAGTGTCGATGGTGTCGAGCGGAGAAATGCGTCCAGATTCGAGCATGGCCATCACGCTGGCCAGTTTGAAGCTGGATCCGGGTTCTACAGCCGTGCCCAAGGCGTGATTGTAAGATTCGGTGCAGCGCCCAGTTTCGGCGTCCCGTTCGAGGTTGGCGAGGGCCACAACATTGCCTGTGGCCACTTCGAGGACAACGGCACAACCCCACTGGGCCTTGTGGTGGTCAAGCTGGGCTTGGAGTGCATCGGAGGCCACGTCTTGGGTTCTCAAGTCAATGGCGGTGCGCACATCCAATCCGGGTTCTGGTTGGCGCACAAAGTCATCGGTGGCAGGGATCCAGTAGTTGCCGTGAATGCGGCGCATCCAGCGTTCTCCTGATTTCCCGGAAAGTGCAGTATCGAAGGCGGCTTCAATGCCTACGCTGTTGCCTTCTGGGCGATGCAGGCCAATGGTGCGGTTGGCCAAGGGGCTGAAGGGTTTGTCCCGCCTTGGCTTTTCTGTGAACATGAAGCCGGATCGATTGCGGTTTCGGTCCGAGATCCAGGGGAAGTCTTCTACCGCTTGGCGCCGGTCCCATTCGATGTTGCGTGCAATGGCCACGTAGCGGCTGTTGCCGGCTTGGTGCGCGTCGAGTAAAAAGTCGCGCCATTCTGCAGCGGTTTTTTTGCCAAACTCGTTGGCGCAGGAGGCAGCGAGCCCAGGCAATTCAGTTAAGAACTCGGTGCGTTCCGCTTCGGTGTTGATGACCGTTGGGTCCCAGTGAAGATCGAACCGGGGGACACTGGCGGCGAGCAGGTGGCCTTCAGCCGAAAAAATGCGTCCGCGCTCAGGTTCGATGGTTTGAAGCTGTGGCAGCATGGCGTTGCCAGCGGCGTAATCTGGATTGAGCTGGACGAGCATCATGCGCACTACAATCGCCAGTCCGAAAAGGGCAAAGCAGGCGAACAGGACCCATGCACGCGTGGCGATATGTTGCGTGCGCTTCATGGGGCAGTGGTGGCGTCGGGGAGGATGACCGGAGGCGTGCTCGGGGCGGAGAGGTCGACGTCGGCCATGGCTTCGTCCAGGCGACTCCGTTGCAATTGGGATTCAAATCGGCCGCGAAGCGCTTGCTCGTGGTGGCGTAGGTTTTGCAACTCTTTCCGGCCTTCTTTGATGGCCCGTTCGTCGTATTCGTAGCGGTACTGCAGGTAGGTGTACCCGATAAACAAGACGCCGAGGAATGCGGCGAAAGGCAAGTGGCGCATAGCGTCCGGTTGCCCGAGCCACTCTCCGGATAGAGAACGGCGAATGGGGGAGAAGGCACGCGAGAAGGCGCGTTGAAAGAAGTTTGGCCCAGTTTTCGACACGGCCTTTTTTCCGTCTTGGCCTTGTTGTTGCAACGGCTTGGCATGGCCGCGGGCAGGCCCCTTTTGTCGGGCGGTATTTGATGTTTCGTTGACGTTCCGTGCGCTTTGTTCTTGCGGCGTTAATCGCCGGTTGGTCTTTTTGACCGACTTCTTTGGTGTCTTTTTGCCCCACATCATGTTGCGAGGGTGTTGCGGGAAGCCACGCGCAAACGCGCACTGCGCGAGCGGGGGTTTCGGTCCATTTCTTCACCGTCGGCAACAATGGCTTTGCCGGTGACCTTGTCGAAGGGGACAAGGGCCCTTCCGTGGAAGTCCTTTTGAATGTCGCCCTCGAGATTGCCTGCGCGCATGAAACGCTTAACCATGCGGTCCTCTAAGCTGTGGTAGCTAATGACCACAAGACGACCATGGGTGTCGAGCAGACTCAGGCTGGCTTTGAGTAAGTCGGCCAACGCACCGAGTTCGTCGTTGACTGCAATTCGCAAGGCTTGAAAGGCTTGAGCGAGATATTGATTGCGCTTGTTGTAAGGGGCCAACGGAGACAGCACTTCCTGTAGCCAGGTGGTGGACATGGTGGCAGGGTCCTTGTCTTTGAGGGCTTGTTCGATCGCGCGTGCGGCTTTGTGTGGATTTTGCAGCTCACCAAACTGACGGAAAAGCAATGTCAACTCCGTGTTGTGCATGCGCTTGAGAAGGGCGTCGGCGCCTTCAGGCAAGCGGGGGTCCATGCGCATGTCGAGGTCGCCTTCTCCTCGGGTGCTAAAGCCTCTGTCTTCTGCGTCGAATTGATGAGAGCTCACGCCGAGGTCGGCCAAGATGCCGTCGACTTTTTGCACCCCTTGGATGCGCAGGAAGTTGGAAGCGAATCGAAAGTTCTCTGGAATCAGTTTGAACCGAGGATCGTCGGGGACATTGTTGGCCGCGTCAGGGTCGCAGTCAAATCCAAAGAGCCGGCCATCTTCGCCGAGTTGATTCAGGATGCCTCGGCTGTGTCCGCCTCCGCCAAAGGTGCAGTCCACGTACGTTCCGCCGGGCTGAATGGCCAGCCCTTCGAGGGAAGCATCAAACAGCACGGGAACGTGATACGCAGTGCTCATTAGTCTCGGGTGCTGTCGTTGGGTTGACGCGCGGGGTCGATGTCCTTTCGCACTTGCTCGGCGAGGGAGCCGAAATCGAAATCTTCGTCGCCGCCGAGTACGTTTTTCTCGAAACGGGCTTTGGACCAAACCTCAATCTTTTCTCCGAGGCCAGTCACCACGCAGTCTCCGCCCTTGCCGGCCACAATTCCAGCGTGAGGAAGCAAGTTGCCCGGAAGCAAGAGGCGTCCAGAACTGTCGAGTTCAATCAGGGTGGCCCCTTTCATGAATTTCCGCTGAAACAGTTGGTGACTCCGGTCGTAACGGCTGAGCTGCGCCATCTCTGCGTTGACCTTGTCCCACTCTGGCTTGGGGTAAACCACCAAGCACCCTTCGAAGATGTCTCGGTTGACCACCAGCCCGTCGTGCAGCACCCGGTCCAGCTGCTTTCGCAGTTTGGCTGGGAAGCTGACGCGGCCTTTGGCGTCAATTCGACAGTGGTATTCTCCAAGGAGGTTGAGCATGATCAGTGGGCAGAAGCCTTCCCAAAAGTAGCGGGTTTATCCCACTATTCCCCACTGAACCCCACAATCTGACACAATGTTGAAAATTTATTGACACCTGTGGATGGAGAGTTCGTTCTGCTTTGGCCTTAACTCTTTGAAAACGTGAGTTCTGAATGCTTTTTTTGTGGGGCTATGGAAAGTGGGGGATTGTGGGAGGAGGATGGCCTGAATCCAGCGAGGGTGCTTTTGTTGTCCACACGCGGGACTTTATTCGCCTTTCAACTGAACCCGAATCGACGTTGGTGTGTCCTTTTCTTTGACAGAAGAAGGCTGTACCATGGAACAGGAATTAATCACCGACGGAGAATACCGCTACGTCCAGAGTGCGGAAGAGGGCACACCGCTTGTTTTGCTGCACGGTCTATTCGGTGCGCTGAGCAATTTTGAACACCTCTTTTCTCACTTTGCGGGGAAAATGCGGGTCATCATTCCCATGCTGCCGCTGTACGACATGCCGCTGGCCACCACAGGGGCTAAATCCCTGAGCAAGCACGTCGCGGGCTTTTTGGATCACCTCGGGTTAGACAAGGTGCACTTGCTGGGCAATTCGCTCGGAGGGCACGTTGGCTTGATTTACACCAACCGCCATCCAGAGCGTGTGGCCTCGCTCACGCTGACCGCAAGCAGCGGACTTTATGAGAATGCGTTTGGCAGTTCCTTTCCTCGTCGGGAAGACAAGTCATTCATTCGAGACAAAGTGGGAGAGACCTTTTTTGACCCGAATCATGCGACAGACGAATTGGTCGATGAGTGCTTCGCCATTGTGAACGATCGGCACAGGGTGTTGCGGATTTTGGCCATCGCCAAGAGTGCCATCCGACACAACATGGCCAAGGACCTTCCCGAGATGAAACAGCCTACGTGTTTGATTTGGGGGCGAAACGACACGATTACGCCGCCGGAAGTGGCCGATGAATTCAAGGCCTTGTTGCCCGATGCCGATTTGTTTTGGATCGATCAATGCGGACATGCCCCCATGATGGAGCATCCTGTTTCCTTTAATCACATTTTGTCGGATTGGTATGAGCGTCGAGGAATACTCAGTTGATGACCCCACGTTTGTCAAGTCCAGTGCCAAACGTCAAGAGTGCCCGCAAGCCGATCGTCCTGAATACGCCTTCATCGGCCGATCAAACGTAGGAAAGAGTTCGCTGATCAACATGCTGGCCGGCCGAAAGGCTTTGGCCAAGACCAGCTCGACACCGGGCAAAACTCAACTTCTGAATCACTTTGCCATGACCACGGCCGACAAGCCCTGGTATTTGGTGGACTTGCCTGGCATTGGTTATGCCAAAGTGAGCAAGAAAGACCGCCGCTCTTGGGAACGGACTTCACGCGAATATTTGACCAAGCGGGAGAACTTGATGTGCATCATGATGCTCATTGACTCTCGTCTTGAGCCTCAAAAAATTGACTTGGAGTTCATGGCGTGGATGGCCGAAAATGGGCTCTCCTTTGCCATCATTTTCACCAAGGTGGACAAACTGACCTTGGAAGAGAGGGCCTCGTTTTTGCCCAAATACAAGGAGCGCATGCTCAAGCAGTGGGCAGCCATGCCTCCCCATTTTGTGACTTCTGCCGAGAAGAAGGAAGGGCGCCAAGATGTGCTGGGTTTTATCGCCCAGACCAATCCGATTTATCGGAAGCCGCCAGATTTGGATTGAACCGGTCGAGGGTTACTCGGCACTGGGACCCACGCCAATGCGCTCTGCGAGCTCCGAAGTGAAGCCGCGAATGGCGCCTGCAGCTCGCTCGTCTTGAGTGGAGCGTTCTAGGGCGTCTGCCAACGTCATCATGGATTGACAAACGAAGACCTTCATTTCGTCGACGGTCATGTCTTTGTCCCACAGGTCAATGCTCAGGGCTTCTCGGCCATTCCAAACGCTCAATGCAAATGCCTTGGCTTCGGCATTGGAAATGCCGGCATCGCTCGCAGACCACCGAATGGAGGTGGGCACCTTGTTCGCGTCGGTGGTGACGTTCAGCTGAATTTCAGAAGTATGGGCTTCGGACATGGCCGCAATTTCGCCCGCACAGCTCAACTGTTGGGCCGATAGGCTTGCAAAAAGGGCAGGACGTCCTTCTGAGCCATCATACCGGGCAAATCCAGGTCCTTCTTTCGAGACATAAAGTCTTCTACCCATCGCATGCCCATGTACCATCCGAGGCGGTCCGGACTGTCCTGTGGCACATTGCCGGCTTTGGTAAACGGGCCGTCGACAACCCAACGTTGGATGTCGGTCCTCCTCCGGGTGTAGAGGAAGGTTTCTTGCCTGAGCTCGGACCAAACTTGACGTTCGTGAGACTGGGCCCAATTCCATTCGGCCTCTGTCCAATCCAAGAAGTGATGTGGGGCGATGTCGGGGGCGAGACAACGTGCGAGGTACAGGACCTTGCCCCAGTAGAGGAGTTCGTCGGCCAATTGACCTTGCGGGTCATAGTGTTTGTCTTGGAAGTGAACCAACAGCCATCCGCGGAGCGCATCGGGGATGAGGTGTTCGGGCACCATGCGCGCCTGCATGTAGCCAGGGTAGACCGTTGGGGGCAGCCCCCTCACCGCAGGGTGCTTGGGGCCAATGAAGAATTCGCAGCCAACCAGCAACAGGTCGTCGGTGGGATAGACGCCGTAGTTGTAGCCGGTGTAGGCCAGGGCCAGTTCGGGCACTGGCGCACTGGGGAAGTGAGATTGCCACCGACCAAAGGCACGGGAAAGTTGCTTTTCGGCCTTCGACAAAACTTCGGTTTGGAACAGGAGGCTGTCGATGCCTTGCACAGCAGAACGGGTGCCTTCGAAAGTCACAAAGCCCTGCCATGCGCTGTCCAAGTCACGGCGTTCTTCGGGATTTTTTGGAGGCCAAGGCCCGAGTTGCAAAATGTCTTCTAGGAGGGGCTTGAGTGCAGGGTCAGTGGAGGCGGGATCCGGCGGCAGGGGCTCTGCGTTCAGTACTGACACCCAAGGGGAGCCTGTCGTGAGTTCGGGGCCGATTGGTTGAACGGCAAACCGCGTGTAGTCACCGATTTCAATCTGGCAGCCCATTAAGAAAGCACCAAAAGCCCAGAGAAGAAGAGCCTCCTTGAGGGGACGATGGCGATGGGAAGAAGAAAAAGGCGACATGAACGATGTAAAATTGCACTGCGTTTTGGCGGAGAAAGCAGATTCGGCATGCAATTTGCCGACCAAAGGCGTTCGACAACCCATGCCCATGTCCACTTTTTCATTTTTGCGCTCCGGTTTGACTCCGATGTTGTTCTTGGTTTTGATGTCTGCTTCAGGCCAAGAATCGACCCTTTCATCTGCATCTGGTCGGGTGCGTTACGATGAGCCGCGGTTTAGAATGGGGCTCCATTTTTTGCCTTCGGCCGCTTGGTTTGATCTCCGCGATGCCCACACCCTTTCCGAGGGAGCGGTTGCACGGTTTGGATTTGGCTTCACGGCCGACATCATGTTTGCCGACAATTATGCAGTGGGCACTGGCATCAACGTGTTCCGCAACGGAGGGAAGCTCTCCTACTATGACCGTTTGACAGGCGATCCCACAGATGTGACCAACGACAGCACGCAATTCTTGGTGCGGCGAGAAAGAACCTTAACCCAGCATTGGGTGGAGTTGCCCGTGACCTTGAAGCTGAGGACCCGGCAAATTGGGCACATTACCTATTGGGGACAGTTTGGTCTGGGCTTGGGCTTGAATTTGAGGAGCACGGCAACAGACCGGTTGGATTACCGTTACCGCGGGGAAGATGGGGGCGCGGACGGCGTGATTTGGACGGAAGAAACAGCCATAGGGGCCGACAATGAGGGGATTTTGCTGGTTGAGGATATGCCCTCAGAAAATGAAGTGTCATTGATTCGAGCGGCCATGATTTTGGGCTTGGGGATCGAGTACAACCTGAGTGGCAAAACCGCTTTGTTGCTGGGGGCAACCTTGAACAACGGGCTCTTCAACGTGTCGAACAATCGAAATTTTGGTGCGGCGTTGAATCAAGAGCATGTGCAGCCCGCCTTGGATGGGTCGCTTGATCCTGCATCTGCAGAGGGGTACAAAATAAAAATGGTGGACAACGCCATCCTTTTCAGCTGTGGCTTGTTGTTCTAATATGAAGTTGCAATCCTCACGCTTGTTGGATGCCGATGCGGCCGTGGGCCACATTGTGGATTGGATGACCCGGTATTTGGATCAGTCCGGTTTGGATGGATGGGTTGTCGGGGTGAGCGGAGGCATTGACTCTGCGGTCACTTCCGCTTTGGCGGCGCGCACCGGCCGTCCGACTACGTTGTTGCGCATGCCCATTCACCAAGCAGTGGATCAAGACGTGCGGGGTGCAAATCACATGGCTTGGCTCGAGGCGAAGTACGATGGTGTTACGTCGTGCGTGGTGGATCTCAGCTCATCTTTTGATGGGTTGTCTGCGGCATTGTCAGGGTCGGCCGATGGTCCATTTGGCGACCTTGCCTTGGCGAATTCACGGGCGCGGTTGCGCATGACCACTTTGTACGCCGTGGCTGCTGAGCGGCGCGCCTTGGTGGCTGGAACAGGCAATAAGGTGGAAGACTTTGGTGTCGGTTTTTACACCAAATACGGGGATGGCGGTGTCGATGTCAGTCCCATCGCAGACTTGTTCAAAAGCGATGTGTATGCTTTGGGCCGAGCCTTGGGCGTGAACGAAGCCATTCTGAAGGCAGCCCCTACGGATGGCTTGTGGGGCGATGACCGTACCGACGAAGATCAACTTGGGGCCACTTACGATGAGCTTGAATGGGCCATGGAACAGATTGCCGCTGGAAGAGGCGTGCAGGATCATGCGCCAACCAGCCGTGAGGCTGAAGTGCTGCGCATCTACCTGCGCCATCACGCAGCCAACCGGCACAAAATGGACGCCATTCCAGTTTGTGAAATGCCGGCCAGCTTGTTTCGGCCCGCCTGATTGGGTCTGATTTATTCCGGTTCAACGACGGCCCACTCGACCTGCGCACTGCGTTTGGGGTCGGCGGTCGAGGACAAAACCAGCGTGTATTCTCCCACAGGGAGCTGGCTTTCGCTTGGCTCGGATTTGGGGGTGAATGTCAACGTTTGCCAACCCCTTCTTAGGCCATCAAAAGGGTGGGACGCCACGGTGTCGCCAAGGCTGTCTGTGAGTTGCAAAAGATGGTCGCCGTTGGTTGGGATGAACACCTCTAAGGCCACTTCGGGTTCCCAAGCTTCTCCCCATCCATAGCTGCGTTCGCCCCAACTTTCTTGCCAAGTCATGGGTTCGGGCCCGGTCACGCTCAAGGCCTTGGAGTCCGTGGGTCGGCCGTTTTTGAGGCCTTCGACCAAGGGGTCGATGTCCAGCACCCAAATGCTGCGGCCGTGGGTGCCCACCACCAATTCGTTTTCTCTTTCTTGGATCACCAAGTCGTGGACCGGTGCTCGGGGCAGGTCTGGATGGGCCATGGACCAAGTCATGCCGTTGTTCAGGGAAGCATACAGTCCGCCATCGGTTCCGCAGAACAGCAACCCTTCGATGTCTTGGGATTCGACCAGGGCATTGATGGGCTCCATGGGCAGTCCTCCACGGGCGGCTCCGTTGTCCCCACGACGTGTCCAATTCCGTCCATTGTCTTCTGAGACGTACAGATACGGCGCGAAGTGGTCGTGGCGATAGCCATTGAGCGTGGCAAAGATTCGATCGGGTGCGTGGTGGGACCAAAGCACTTCGGTGACCCACAACGCGCGATCGGGGTAGGCCGATGGTGCGGGAGGAGTTCTGTTTTCCCAAGTGTAGCCGCCGTCGGGGCTCAAATGCACGAGTCCATCGTCGGATCCGACAGCCAGCCTGCCAAAGCGCAAGGGGCTCTCGTGAATGGAAGTCAGGGAACCATATGGCACATTTCCTGCGACGGGTCCTCGGGTCAAGTCGCCGGACATGGTTTCGAAATTCTCGCCTTGGTCCAAAGAGCGGTGAACGCGATTGGAGGCCATGTAAAGGATGTCCTGATGGTGACGCGAAAGGTGTATGGGGGTTTGCCAATTCCAGCGCAAAGGGGTCTCGCCGAGTTCGTGCTTGGGGTGCAACCCGGAGCGGTCTCCTGTCTTCTTGTTGGCGCGGTTGTACCACCCAAATTGATAGCCGGTGTAGACCGTCTCGTTGTCGCGTGTATCCACTTCGATTTGCATGCCGTCCCCACCATTGAGCCGCGCATAAGGATACTTTCCTGTTTGATGCCAACGGGGACTCTCCGAATACGTGCTCGGACCGCGCCAGGTGCCATTGTCTTGCAGACCACCATAGATGCGATACGGGGTGGCATTGTCGACCGCCACGGCATAAAACTGGCCCACTGCAGGGGTGTTGCAAGAAGTCCAGTGTGCGCCGCCGTCAAAGGTCACATTGATGCCCCCGTCATTGCCGTTGATCATGTGCTGAGGGTTGGCGGGGTCGATCCAAATGTGATGGTGATCCACATGCACATTGTCCTGCGCAACCGAAGACCAATTTGATCCGCTGTCCGTGCTCTCCAGCAACGGGACACCTCCGATGATGAGTCGGTTGGCATTGGAAGGGTCAACCGAAATGAGGCCGAAATAGTAGCAGTAGCTGTAGCAAACCTCGTCTAAGTCTTCCTCGTGGGTTCGACTCCATGTGCCGACGCCATCCCATTGGTAAACTTCCGCGCCGATGATGGGGGGATTGAACATGTCGGCATTGGCATCGCCGAGGTAGTCTGCGAGAACGTCGGGTTTGAGCTCACCCTCGGCCACTTGGGAAAACAGCTTGTCCGCGGTGGCCTTTTCAGGAAAGCCATTTTCCGAGAGGAAATCAGTCAAGTCTGTGGTGTCGATTTTGGCAAAGTCAGCGGCACTCATGTTGCGAAAGGCTTGGGCTTTGAGTGCGGCTTTTTCTGTTTCCTCCTCGGGGTCTTCGGGCTTTTCGTTTTGATTGTCGACGATCACATACAAGCGGTTTTCCCCCGCGTGATGCGCAAGGCCCATTCGCCCGATGCCCGGAGAGTCGGGGAACCCAAATTCAGAGGTGGTCAAATGCGTCCAGGATTGTCCGCCGTCTGTGCTTTCAAATGCACCGCTACCCGCGCCATTTTCTCTGAACGACCAGGCTTTTCGAGACCGGTCCCACAAGGCGGCCACCATGTGGCCCGGACGGCTGTCGTCGACGATAAGGTCGACTGCGCCTGCAATGGGCCTGCCCGCTTCCGACCCGTCGAGGATGCGTTTCCAGCTTTTGCCTTCGTCTTCGCTTTTGAAGACGCCACGCTCTGCACCCTTCTCATTTTCGGTGTAGAGCGGCCCCAAAGCGGCCACGTAAATGGTGCCGTCTTCGGCCAAAATGACCCGCCCAATGTGATGGCTGTCCGACAGCCCGGCATGGGTCCAATTGGCACCCCAGTCTCGGCTGACCATCATGCCAACACCCGCATAGCTTGACCGGGATGAATTGACTTCGCCTGTGCCGACCCAAATGGTTTGCTTGGCCCAATCCACGGCAATGGCGCCAATGAACAAGGTGGTTTCGTGGTCATAAAGCGACGAAAACGAGGTGCCGTGATCGGTGGTGTGCCAGAGTCCACCGGTCGCATAAGCAACAAGAAATTCGGCGGTGTTGTCCGGGTTCACTGACAGGTCTACCACCCGGCCACTCATCACGGTTGGCCCGACGCAACGCAGGTCGAGACCGGCGGTCCAGGCGTCGTCGTCGAGGTGGGCGTGCATTTTTCCCGCAGCAAGGCGCTCCGCACTGGGTGTGGGCAAGAGGGGCTCAGCGCGCCGACTGCGCTGGCTGTGCGCAGTGGAGAACAGCAAAAGGGCAGCCAGCAGAAAGGGAAGGCGAAGGTTCATTGCAGCTTGGGGTTGTTGCGGTGACGGTCGGCGTCCCGCTGGGTTTTTTTCTCAAGATTTCGCTCAAAAGCGTCACTCAAGTTCACGCCTGTTTGATTGGCCAAAGCCGCCAGAACCCACAAGACGTCCGCCATTTCATCTCCAAGGTCTTTTCCGACATCGGAGGGCTTTTCGCTTTGGTCACCATATCGGCGCGCCATGATGCGGGCCAATTCACCCACCTCTTCAGTGAGGATGGTCATGTTGGTGAGTTCGCTAAAGTATCGGACACCAATGGTGGTGATCCATTCGTCCACGGTAGATTGGACTTGGGCCAATGAGGGAGAGGCGTCGCTCATTCCTTGTTGTGGGTATCGAGGGTAAGGGTAACAGGACCATCATTGATCAGGTCGACTTCCATGTCGGCGCCAAACTGACCGGTGGCTACCGGCTTTTTGAGGTGGTCTTCGAGGCAACGAACGAAGTGTTCATAGAGTGGGATGGCCGTTTCGGGCCGCGCAGCATGAATGAAGCTGGGACGCGTGCCTTTTTTGTATTTCGCGTGCAAGGTGAACTGGCTCACCACTAAGGCTTCTCCTTGGACGTCCACAATGGAGAGATTCATCTTTCCATCGTCATCGGAGAAGATGCGCAGTGCAGCGACCTTTCCCGCGAGCCATTCGGCGTCGCTTTGGGTGTCGTCGGTGTGTACACCCAGCAGAATCATGAGGCCTTGTCCACACGCGCCAACCACGTCGCCGTGAATGCGGACTTCAGCTCGACTGACCCTTTGTACCACTGTCCTCATAACGCCAAATTAGCGCGAGTTTTCGTACCCTCTTCAGGAGGGGCATGATCTTGTCGCGAACCGTTGTAGGGCAAGAAATCTGTCGTTCAATGGCATCGACACTTGCCAAAGATTCTCGCCCTCTTTCGCAAACGAAGGCTGTCTCACATTTTGTGGGTTGTGACTGTCGCAAGGGGCAATGGCAGTCAGCTTCGGGCGAAGTGTAAGCTCGGTTCAGCTCAGGACTTGACCAGGTTGATTCCGGCAATGACCAAGTCGAACGTGTCTTGCCACATGCCGGCGACTCCAGCCTTGGCAAAGGTCCATCCTGGCCCCACGCCGCCTTCGAGTAAGATGGTGATGGCTGAACCGTAACTCAGCAATACAGCAGAGGGGAGAAACAGGATTGTGAAGACCCACCCGGCCTGACGGAAGTCGGTTTGTTTCGGGTGTATTTCGCGAAAGTTGCCCGCCCACTCTAACCCGAAGATGGCGCCGAGTACGACGGATTGAATCAGCGGGTCCAATTTCAATGCGAAAACAAGTGCGGCATAAATGGCAAGTGTGAGTGGCACGAAATAAGGAGCGAGCAGCATGAGCCAATTCGTGGGTGGGGTGAACATGACATGTCCGCTGCCGTCTTCGTTGACCTTAAGCTCCCGAATCGGAATGAAACTGATGAACCCTACAATGGCATGCAACGCCTCGTGCTCAATTGTGGTAATGAAGCGCGCCCACTTGGCCTTTCTGAGCAGAAGTCCCCAAAGCAGCATCATGGCGCCTAGGCCCAGCCAAAAGGGCAGGTATTCAGCGTCGAATGAGGCGAGAAGTCGAGCGCCACAAGCCCGAGCCATACCGGGCAATCCAATCAATGCAATGACCGCTACAGGCCACTTTAGAATTTTGAACACCAGGTGCAGGGTAGCGTGCATGTGGTGAAGCTAATGTGGATTGTTCAGACGCTTTTATTTGTTGTGATTCCTGATGAGATTTTGGCCCCTTCACTTCTTGTGTTCCGTGGCCGTATTCAACCCCTAATCTTCAAGCGATGTTGACCCGTCAATTTTTTCTTCTCATGTTGATTTGCTTGGGCTGTATTCCTCAGGGGAACGCCCAGACCATTGTCAATACAGAAACTTTACTCGCGCAAGTGGACAGCGGCTGGGCAGCCACTTTCGGAGTCGTTGGAGACCTCTCTTACGGCAACTCCCGAGTGACCGACTTGGCCACCGATGGGAGCGTAGGCTTGACTCAAGGCAACATGACTTACCGCTTCGCGGCTTCTTGGGCGCGCCTTGCCCAGGATGGTGCCGCGATTCAAGACAATCGTTTCGCGCAGTTGCGGGTTAACCGAAAACTGGGTGCCCGCGGATGGCAGGCTTTTGCCTTTTTACAGACGGCGTCAAATAACGTTTTGCTCATGCAGGAGCGCACCTTGCTCGGTGCAGGAATTCGGAAACGGGTGCTCGATGGAGGTGGCGGATGGTTCGATGTGGGGTGGGGGCCATTTTCCGAAAGAGAAGTGTACAACGCGGAAACTCAGGAGCCACAAAAGGACCTGTTCCGCAGCAGTTTCACCATCGCCTCGGAATGGCAGATTACGGAAAATCTGGGTTGGCGCAATACCGTTTACTTGCAGTCTGACATGGGGGCTTGGAATGACAACCGCTTCTATTACGAGTCTGCGGCGAACATGGCCATCAGTGAACGGCTTTCTTTTGAATTCAGTTTGGTTTATCGGCGAGACAGCAAGCCACATGCCGACTTGGAACCCGTTGACATGGGCACTGCATTTGGTTTGCGCTGGGAGTTTGAATGAGGGCCAGGCTTTGCCTTTGGCAGGGTGGCAAAGGCTCCGAAGGCGTCTGAGCCCAACTGGAAGATCCACAATCAGAATAGGGGGCAGTTTTTGCGTCTCATCCTTGGCGTAAATCAACTGGGAGCAGCCATCAGGAATGCCTCAAATGCGGTGGGAATCCGGGATGATGATGGTGGCACTGTGGGGCCAAATCCAGCATCCCTAGCAAATGTCCACGTTGTAGAGGTATACTTGACGAGATGGAAGTTGAACCAGTAAATGAATCGGGCGGAGGCACTGCGCCAGTGTCTTTGTGGTCGCGAATTGCAGAGCTCCTGAAGCCGCTGGCCATGGAGCGATTCAAAATTATTGATGTGGCCGACCCCAAGGACACCATCGAGGGCATCAAGCGTGATGTGGAGTTTCGCGGCTTCAACCTTTGGATTCTGGTGTTCAGCATTTTCATCTGTTCCATTGGACTGAACATGAACTCCACCGCGGTGGTCATTGGTGCGATGCTCATTAGCCCGCTCATGGGCCCCATCATGGGCATTGGCCTTGGCATCGGCGTTCAAGACGCGTCCATTGTGCGTTCATCGCTGAGCAACCTCGCAGTGGCGGTGGGCATTTCCATCTTGGCCAGTGCACTTTACTTTTTTGTGTCGCCCATTCATGAAGCGTCCAGTGAACTGTTTGCGCGGACGCGGCCCACATTTCTGGATGTAATGGTGGCATTGTTTGGCGGCTTGGCTGGGATTCTAGCGGGTTCAAGGAAGGAGAAGTCCAACGTTGTTCCCGGTGTGGCCATTGCCACGGCTCTGATGCCTCCACTCTGCACTGCGGGATATGGACTGGCCAACGGGGAGTGGAGCTTTTTGCTTGGCGGATTTTACCTGTTCTTGATCAACACCATGTTGATTGCGACGTCCACAGCATTGGTGATTCGATACTTGCGCTTTCCCATTGTTCACTTGGTGGATACAGTGACTGAAAGGAAATACAAGCGTTGGTTCACTGTGCTTTTGCTGGCGTTGGTCATTCCTTCCACGTACATTTTTTACAGCACGGTGACCACCAGCATTGAGGACGCGAGGATCCAAGATTTTGTGGAGGACCGAGTCAACTATCCTGGAATGGAATTGGTGAGCAAAAACGTAGACCGAGACGGGGAAGTGTCAAGGCTGAATTTGGTCTTGATTGGTGAGTTTGTGCCGGAGCCAACGGTGGTTCAATGGCGGGAGGACTTTGCTCGTCTGATTCCTGGCGTGGCGTTCAATGTGGTTCAGAATTCGCGGGATGATGCGGGTCTTGCGGAGTTAGAGCGAATGGTAGACCTGTATGCTCAAGGCCGTGAAGAACTGTCTGGAAAGGACCGTGAAATTGCCGAACTGCGGGCGGAGGTAAGGGCGCTCGAAGAGGTGTCTGCTAGAACTGAACGAAATGCTCTTCCCAACGGATTGGCCGAGGAAATTTTTGTTCAGTACCCGGAAGTGGAAGCGGTGGAGTGGGGCCACATCGACGACGCCCGGCGAGACTCGACTGGCCTCTATTTTGGATCCGGTGCTCCCTACGTGGCGGTGAAGTGGTGCAGCGATGAGGACTCATTGATTCGTGCGAATCAGGCGGTTACACTTCAGGCTTTCTTAAGGGTTAGGTTGGCGGCTCCCACGCTCGTTGTGCAAGCCGGTTACTGAAGGCTGTTGCTCCGCGACATCTGTTTTTCGGGGCCTTTTTGCAGGGCAAAGCGAGGATTGAAAAGCGGAGAAAGAACAGGGCTGATAAAATGTGGAATTGACTGTGGTGAGCGCTTCTAACCACAAGCGATCACTGGACTTCGTCTAGCATGAATTCCAAGATCATCACCATGGCGAGGGTGTCTAGTTCGCAGTATTGTTTGAGCATGCCGCAGAGGGCATCACGTTCGGTGTCGGACATTTCTGCGAACTGCATGTATGCCCAAGCAGTCATGGCAGCGCCGCCGTCGGCCACGCGCTCTTCATCGTAGAGAACTTCGATTTCGCGGAGGGTTGCGGCCCATTGACTTTGTTGTACTTCTGGCAGGATGGCATATGGATCCATCACCTTGCCGTTGGCATCGCGACGAAACCAGTTCAGTCGAGTAAAGTTGAGGCTTGGAATGTCTGTTGAGCCGTAGTGTGAGGCGGCATAGCGCGATTCTAGATATGGGCTGGCTTGAAGGACGGCAGGGAGGACTTTCTTGATGGAGTTGCTGCCGCCCATGCTTGGGTGCCAGAACCACTTGCGAACGGTCTTAGCCAGGTCGATGAGCTGGCGGTTGCCAGGAACCCATTCGTCGGGATTGCTCTTGGACGGGGCCGCGATCGATTCGATGAAGTGAACAATCCGGTCCGTTTCGGCCTTTGGGAAAGGGCTGTGTTCCAGCAGTTGACGTCGCGCGTAGCGCAGGTAAGTATTCTCATGGTGGGAGAACATAAAGACCGAGCCGTCGTCGTTGGAAAGCGCACCGCAGAGTTGACGCGCGAACTCAAAAGTGGGGTCTACGCCTTGGCCGCGGCCGAGGAACTCATTGGCGTGTTCTACACGACCGTCGCGGTGCAGGATGTGGTGACTGAATTGGAAAGGAAGACCCTCGTAGGGGCGATACCCCTTGAAAAAGGGAAGAGCGGGTGCCGTCGTTTCAAAATCGATGAGGTGCAAGGGCCAGCGGTAGGAGTTGATTTCGTTTTTGAGGCCTTGGCGGTCGAGGTGTACCCGTCCGAAATGGCGGCTGTGGTTTTGACTCCCTGTAATCTGAGTCCATTGCCGTTGCTTGGTCGATAGCGCTTTTCCTGAAGGGTATTCTTCGGGATCCACAACGTCGTCTAAACTGTCCAGTGTAAGGTCATCGATAAGCCACTTGCCTTCTTCGACCCATCTTGATTTGGCGCGGTGGACGCTCCAGATTTTGGGCTGGTCAAAGTCTGAATCCGTCCATCCTAGGTGGTGTTCAAAGCACCGCCGTCTGCCGCTTTCCTTGCCCTTAATTGGGTCTTCACCTGGAGTGTGATAGGGGCAAGTGCGGCAATTCCATGTCGGAGCAATCATTGGCAATGCGACGCCTTGCTCCTCCTGCAAGTGGAGTTCTTCGAACCAGCGAATGGCGCTTTTGAAGTCCGAGCTTGCCCAGTCCGGTTGGTCGTAAGTCTCCGTGTCGGCAAGGATGGTGTCGATGGCGCGACTCACGTCCACGCGGGCCATGAGCCCTTCTCCCAGATCACCGATTGTGGTTCCTGGGCGGATAATGCACTCGTTACGACCATCGATGTCGCGGATGAGAAAGTGTTGGTGGAGTCCAGATTCTGTGGCTTCGGTGTTTTTGTCGGGGCCCATCAGAAAGCCGCGCACTGGCCGGCGATCACCTCGGGCGGCGAAGTAGTCCTTTGCGACTTCTACTTGGAAGGCCACGTCTTCGAGATAAGCGCGCCAGCCGCTCTCGATGCCGCCGCGTTTTCCGTAAAACTGGTCGGGAAACTCTCCGTCAAGTCCTTTGGCTTTGACCTCGATGATGCGGATTTCGGAAGGGGTTAGTTCCAAAACATCGACTCGGATAAACTTGTGGCCAGCCTTCAGTGCTGCTTCAAAAATCACGGCCTCACCGCGATTGATCCACTGTTGGGTCTGGACGAATGCGGCGTCTGTGCCGCGTTCTGTGCAATCCAGTCCGTTTGGATAATGAAGCTTGGCGAGCGCCCCGACTTGGTGCCCCCCATCGGCAAGCGCCTGCATGAAAGGGTCCGCCTCATTGGCGTTGTGGAAACGTTTGCCATTCAGAGCGTACTCCAGTCGGGTGGGGCAGGCCAGTGCGATTTTGAATCGCGACTTTGTGAGGTAAGCCATTTGATTTAGCGCTCAAATGTTGTGTGTAGATCGCAGTTGGAATCCGATGAAATTACGGGTTTTCTCAAGTGCTCAGTTTGCGCGGGGCCAATCCGGTGTTCTTCTCAACTCGAGGGCGAAAATGTGGGTGTGTATCTCTGCTGTGGAAAGGAAACAACAGCGTTATTTTAGATGGTCGGGTGATTGGGCGTAAACTCTGTGCGCAGTTTTGGTGCGCCGGGACCCGGTTGCGGTCCGTCACATCTTAGGTTGAATGGTAAATTTGATAATGCGAAGAAAGAAGGGGATGCCGAGAATGGAGGGTGCATGGCAAGGCATCGCTTTTGCTTGGGTGCTTTTCTTTTTTGCTTCCTGCACTCAGCAGGTGCCACTGATGTACGTGCCCACGAAAGAGGTGGATGTCCAGTCCATGGAAGTGGGGCGACTGGATCGCTGGCCGGAACGCACCATTGCCATGACTGGCGATGTTTCTCCGTGTCCAGGCGCAGTGTTGGCGGAGGGGCAGGCGCTGAATTCTTTTCAAGAAGCGTTGGGCGAGACGACCACAATCTTGGAGCGTGGGGCGGTGAAAGAAGCGATTTTGGATGAGTGGCGCGAACAGATGTCTGGCATTTACGACGATGCTACGACCTCGGAATGGGGCAACCTATCTGGAGCTGACGGAGTGGCCATGTTGGAGGTCACCTGTAGAGAAGGAATACAGGTTCATGCGGTTACAGTGTCCGATGCGGAGTCAGGACATCGGCTGTTCAGCGAACGATATGTGGGTGGAGAGTTGGCGAGCGCCATGCAATTGCTTTCCATGGAGCTTGCTGCCCGGGATCGGATTGTGCGTCATCCACTCGACGGACTGAGCGACGCGCAATTGAGAGACAGCACGTTCAACTACTTCGAAGTCGACGAGCTCGGGGCATTGACATGGCGCACGGAGCTCGAGGCTGTCATGCAACGGGCCTTGACTCGGTATCGCCCGGCCAACCGATTGAACTTTTCAGAGCCGCTAGAAGTCGAATTGGACTTGGACCCAGCACGGGGTGCTTCATTGGACTTTCACGTTTCTGGCATGCGCTCCGAAATGCTCGAGCGGCACTTTGGAGACGCTTCCTCGGGATTGTCGCTTCCCGCGGTCCCGACTTTCTCCGGAATCAAGCTCCATGCCAATGCACGGGTCACCATGCCTTTTGCCTTTTACTACGACCCTCGCTTTCCCATGCGCATGCGCATGGAAGGGGCGGAGGGGCCTCAAGAGGTCAGGGATGCTTTGCGGGGTGCGCCTCCGGGCAACTATGAATTTCAGTACCGCTTTTGGCGCTTGGGTGCCAAAGAGTTCAAGGATACGCGCTTGATTTCAGCTCAACCTCGGAGCACGGCGGGCGCTCTTGCCCTGTCGGCCATTGCACCAGGAATGGGCATGGAGTACGTTACGTTTGGTCAGAGAAAGGGTGGCAATTGGCTGGTCGCAGTGCTGCTGCCTGCGGCTTTGGGGTTCACTTTGGATGCCTTGTCGGATCAGGCTTATGCGGATTATCAATCTGCACTGACGCCGGAGTTGGCCACGTCCCATTACAACAAGGCCAATCAACTTCACCAGGGCGCGGTGATCACATTGGGGATCAGCGGGGTCTTGTGGGGCTACAACTTGTTTGCCACGCACAAAGCAGCGGACGGCCATCGCCGAGCGCTGCGTCAATTCATTGAGCAATGAGGATTCCTTTCGCCGTCGTCCTTTTGTTGTTGCTTTCCTCGTGTAGTTCAGAGGATTGGACATGGGACTTGCCCCGGACCAACCCGGTGGACCCAGAGGTGAATTCTACTGCGGAGTTGCCGGTCACGCTTCCGACGCTCATCACCTCCAACAGTACGGTGGTGTTGCGCGGTCAAGTTCAGCCTTACACGCCCGGTTTCGAGGGTGCTGTGGCGCTTGAATGGAAGACCGCTACAGGAGATTGGAACCGAGAGCCGGCCAATGAAGACGCGACGGGGTTGTTTGAGTCGCCTTTGGGCGGATTGTCGCCAGGGGGGCAATACACTTGTCGTGCCTGGATGGGCTTGGGGTCATTGGATGTTTTTGGAGAGGAGCTGTCCTTTTCCATGCCGGTTTCAGCCGAGGATTTGGGATGCACCGATGCCGCGGCGTGCAACTTTGATTCGTCGGCCACCTTTGATGATGGCTCGTGCGAATACGCCCAGTGGATTTGGCCCGATTCCGACGGGGATGGATTTGGGGATGAGCTAAATCCAGGATCCTTCGAATGCCCGCCGGTCCCGAATGGGTATGTCCTCAATGGTCAGGATTGCGATGATGATCAATCTACAATGTACCCTGGTGCACCGGCCACGGCCAGCGGCCTGGACAATGATTGCTCTGGTCAAATTGAAGGGGACGAGGAGGCCCCAGCCACAAGCTGCTGGGTTCACCACTGTGAGGATTTGGAGGGGTTGATAGCTGAATTGACTTCGAATTGTTCCTCTGTGGGGGATTGGGAAGTGAGTTCTGGACAAACCGGGAATGGCATCAAGGCCCAATGCCCGGGATATGTGGAGTTTGATTACGATGAATCACAGCCTTTTGAACTCCGCTTTTGGATGGTCGCTTACGACGCGGGATTTTGGACCCAAGACATTCCGGTTGTTACGGTAAACGGGCTGAGTCACTCAACCATAATCGTCTCGGGAAATGACCAAGGGGGCGATGGTGATGATTGGCACCAACGTGCTTCGGGCTTTCCGATTTCTGCTGGCAGCGGTACCATTCGCATCGCCTTTCCCTACACTGGAGTGTATGCCCGGAGACTTGACGAATTGGAACTTTGGTGCAACCCCTGAACCAAATTGAGGGCTTCTGAGCCATTGTCTGTCCTTATCCGAGTGGTCGGGGGCGGGATTCTAGTGAACGCTGGCCAGTTGGCTGTAAAGGGCATTGTGAGGCCCCATGCTCTTCCGCGGTCTGTTTCATTTTGTCTCAGAGTTCAAATGATGGGGTGGTTGACTCAGAGTGTACCAACTGTGTACCATCATTAACCCAAATGCGGTGCCATCTTAGCGTGAACGCGTTTTTCCATTACGAGAGCCCATGTCCAAGAACTATTACCTCGGTTGCATAGACAGCGAAAAGCGGGACATCGCCCGCCACCGTCGTGACATCGACAAGTTGCGCGACGACAACCGTGACCTCATGGAAGACAAGAAGCGTGCCCGAGAGCGCTGTAAACGCGCCATGACGACCACGAAGGACCGCAGTAGAAAAGACAGCTACCGCAGCACCCGTGATCGTGAAATTGACCGCATCGATTCTAGACGGTTGCGCAACAAGGAAAAGGTGGCCGATCTCCGCGAAAAAATCAAGGGATGCCGGGAGGACATCAAGGAGTATCGCGAAAAAATCCGCAGTCTCCGTAAGCGTTGATTGCCGCGAACCCTCGTTTTACATTATTCAAAACCACGACTATGGCCAAAGAAATTTCCGTGCACGGGCGAAAGCACCTCAGCACTTTACAGAAAGAATTCTCCGAGAAATTCCCTCACTTGATCCTCGGCTTTATTCACAGCGGTGACCGGGGCAAGTCTGTGAATGTAAGAGGGCTAGACACCTCGAAAAGCATCAGTGCCACGCGAACGAAAACGTCCAATGAGGAGGTGTCGCTTCATGGCCGCACCAAGGTGAGCACCATGGAAGAGAAGTTCTGGGAAGAGCTGGGCATTGCTGTGCAGATTGCCGTTCAGAATTACGCGGGAAAAAAGTTCTACTTCCCCATTGGTGACGGCTTCAATGAGCAATCATTGACCAAAGCCAATGCTTGGGCCGAGTCTAAAGGTTGTACCAAGGTGGAGGACATTGATGCCATCTCGGGACGAAACATTTTTTGATTTTCCCGAGATATCGAAGAGCGAATAGCGGCGGCATGAAATTGTTGATGGTGGCCGGTGTGCGGATTTTCATCGCAGGGCATCTTCTGTGATGAGATATGCATTTCGAAAGGAAGCAGAGGCTTTTGTCCTCATGGGTGAGGACGGTTCTGAGCTCAGAATAGAGGTTGGCCACCGAAAACACAGTTGGTTGTGCGGGGTATCAAAGGGTCGGGTCATTCGCATTTCGGAGTCGGGTCGTTGGACGTCCGCGAAAGACTACACTCGCCTTTATGATCGACTTTCGGGCAATCCGGTTATCCGGAAGGGGTCAAGAATTCAGAGCCGATTGACCAAGCGGGAGGTTCTGTTTCGGCAGTTCCGGAAGTTCACGAGGAAGAGTCAGGAAGCGTATGTCATCTCCAGGATTTGGCATCAACTGGATTTGGACGATGTCGAAATGCTCACGCAGCAATACGTGCGTCGCGAATCGGGAGGACATGCCTTAACCGATGCGTATTTCCCTCAGGTGGGGATTCACATCGAGGTCATGGAAGACGCGCACCACAAAAATGTGGAGCTTGACGCCATTCGAAAGGAAGAGATTGTTGATGTCACGGGCCATAAGGTCTACGACGTGTGGCCAGGTCGAGACGAGAATGGGAAAGGCAGCTTGGACAAACTCCATGAAACCATCGATGCCATCGTCTCTAAAATTCGTTCCAAAAGGGAAGACAAAATCCGCAGTGGAAATTGGGAGCCGTGGGATCCCGAGTTTAAGTATTCGGTTGAGCGATGGCGGGCTGCAGGAGAAGTCAGCCTTGAGAATCGTGCGGCATTCCGATTGATTTCGGATGCCTGCAATGCATTCGGCCATCAATACGAAGGCTATCAAAAGGCGTGGGCGAGCAATCCTATGGATGCGTCAACGGGACTGTGGTTTCCGAAGCTATATCCCAACAAGGCTTGGCACAATGAGTTGAGCGCCGATGGCCAAACGATTGTCGAGATCTGTCTGAGTTCAGATCCTGAACTGCGTCGCGACCATTACCGCCGATGTTCTGAGAGAACGAGAAACCGGGTGACGTTTGCGCGGGTCACTTCTCCTATGGGAATGACCTTGTATCGTTTTGTTGGTGTTTTTAAAATGGACAAAGCGAACAGCAGCTCGAATGGAACTGTGCGTTACACTCGGGTTGCAGTTTCGGCCAGGACAAATCCGCTGGTTAGACGCTAGCCTTTGGGCCGAATGAACGGCCCAAAGGCTAAGGTCTTGTTTGTTTTCCTGTTTTAGGATATGCTGTTGATGCGTTCGGCAATCACTTCACGCAACCGGGGCAGGCCCGCAGCGCTGTAGAGTGTGAAGCTCCACTGGTCAGGAATGCTCTTGCCACCCTCTTTGAATGCGATGTGTTCGTTGCCTTGCGGTGCAGGGGCTCCGATCTCGTGGTGAACGTGTCCCTTGATGATGAATTTTTTCGCCTTGCAGTTGTGCAGTTTGGCGATTTTTTCGCGGCCTTTGTTCAGGGGCATGTAGGATGCAGTGACTTTAATCGCACAGCCCTGTTGAGCCACAAACTCTTCAAATAACTCTCCAACCGCCTTCCAAAGTGGCAGCGCCTCCAGGTTGGTGGAAGGGTCCTCTTTGAGGAAGTTGTACTTGGATTCCATGGTGTCAAATCGGACCACGCGGCCGCGTTTTTCCATGCCACTTTTTCCAGCAACGTCATCGTCCACATTCGTGATGGCGGCAAAGGACATGCTGCGTCCGAGCAAGTCGTACAACGTATCCACGTCTTCGTCCTTTTTGCCCTCCTGTATGGAGAAGGTGTCCCGCAGAAGATTCATCAAGTCCACAATGCTTTCCCATTTGGCCTTGAGGTAGGGGTCTCTTTTTCCTGCGCCGAGGTCGCGGTTGCAGAAGCCGTAGATGATTTGTTCCCAAACCTCATCTGTTTTGCCCTTCATACCGTCGCCGAATTTGCTCACGGTTTCTAGGACCTCTTCGAGGTTGACATTGAGTTTCTCGGCCATGCCAGGCTCCCAGTCAACGAATTGAATGTCTTGGACCAAAAAGCGGAAAATCTTGGGGTAGCTGATTTGCAGGCCGAGAAGAGAAAAAAGCATCAAGTCGTCTTTGCCGTCGGGTTGTTCGCCGTCAAAACCTTCCGGGTCTTCCGCGAAATCCGCATCGCGAAGGCTGCGCAGTAGCGAAAAGCTGTTTAAATACCGCTTCAAGCTTCGTGGATTAAATCCGACGGTGTATGAAACCACCTTGGCGTATTCGTCTTTGTATTCCTCCGGAATGTGGATGCCCATGCTCGACAGCTTGTCTTGCATCAACTCATCAATGGTGTACGCCCCGGTGGGCATGGAAAAGGGCACCTGGATGATCTTGTCGAAAAAGCTCCGGAATTCCCGCTCGTTCTCCTCTGTTTTTTCGCCGAATTTGCTCTCCAATCCTTTGACCACCACCTCGTAGTCAATGGCCAAAACGAAAATGCAGTTCGGAATGTCGAACATGTTTTTCAATGCTTCCAGTACTTCAACGGCATCGGTTGGGGGGATTCGGTCGAGGTCATCTACAAAGAAGACCACCCGCTGATATCGGTTCCCAGGGTCGCTGAGGAGCTTTTGGATGACTTCTTTGATGTCTTTTTTGACATCCGCGATTTCGGCTTGGACCACATCGGGGTCGTCCCCTGAAGCCGCATCCATCAGGTCGAGCCCGGTTTTATTTGCGATGGCTTGGTTTCCCAACCGTGTAAAGAACTTACCGACGTTTTTCATTGTCTGTTTGCTCTCGTCCTTGAGTGTCCATTGCCCCTCCGCTTCGCAACTTTCAATGAGCTTTTCAAGCATTCCGCGCAACACTGCTGGGGTGGTTTCTGCGGCCCCGCGGAACATGCTGTATTCCCAGGTATTCACCCAACTTGTTGCAATGTTTTTGGCGGTGAGTTGCTCCCGCAGCATGTACATCATGGAGGTCTTGCCGGTGCCCCACTCTCCCTGCAGGCCAACGGTCATTGGCGTGTCGCTTTGTGCGATGAAGTTGGTGAGGGCAAGGGCGTAGCGCCTTGATTTGAGCTTGTCTTGATCAATGCTGGTGATCGGTTTGTCTGTAATGCTTGTTGACGTGGTCATGTTTCGAAGTTTGTTAGTACAAGAAATCCCGTGTGACCACGTAGGGGCCACACGGGATTTGAAAAAGAAAAAATACCGATTAGGCTAAGCTGCTCAGCTTGGCATTGTTGTCCGCAAGCTTGCTGTCGTCTGCTGTTGCGATTTGCACTTTCACGCCAATTTCGGCCATGAAGCGGTCTTCGACGGTTTTCACCAACATGTTTCCATGAAGATCAACTGCGCCATCACCTTTAGGGCGCTCGTTGTTGTGGCGAGCACTAGCGAGGGTTTCGCTGTCATCTGCGGGCTTCTTACCCATGCCCGTGTACACGCGAAGGGTCGCGCCGTAAGCCTCTTTGAATTGAGCCTTAATGGTCTTCACTTTGGTGTTGCCGGATGCTTTAATATCTGCCATACTGAAATTTTTGTTTGTATGAGTTTTTGGGTGTCTTAAAGTTGACCCTTAAATCTTAAATTTCAAAGGATATTGTAGGGGAGAAGCCTTATTTTTCGATGCGACTTTTCACGTCGGGAATGCTAACAACGGAGCTACAATGAGCACAGAAATCACAACCACAGGTTCGAAGAAGATCAAGACGCTGAAAAAGCAGTTCAACGAGAAGTTTCCCTACCTGCGTTTGGGATTGTTTCCTTCGTCGAGCAAGGCCGATGTGGACAACGGAAAGAGCATCACCAACTTGGATGGGGATCAAACTTTGTCCGCTGTAAGAGAGAAGGTGGGAGACGGGGACATTTCCATCCATGGTCGGAAACTCGTGAAGAACCTGGAGGCTGAATTTGAAGAGGTCTTTGGCTTGTATGCTCAAGTGTGTTGGACCACTGGTGCGGGAAAACGCCATTACACCAGCGGCTCTGATCAAGGCAAGAGCCTCACAGCATTGAACAGAGACAAGCAGGCGGAAGGCGCCGAAGAGGGGGCTTGGAAATAACCAATCGAATAGAAAAAATCATGTTTAAGAATCTAGTGAACCGCATTGCGGACAATTTTGACAAGCAGGAGTTTAGTGTTGCGCCCCAAAAGAAGCTCAAGACAATCTCCAAAGATTTCAATGCTGCTTTTGGCCTTGATCTTGTTTTCTACAAGGGCAAGAAAATTGCAGAGTCGGACTTGACCCTTGCTGGCCTAAATAAGAAGACCGCAGACGCTGTGGACTCCAAGGCAGGGGATATGAAAATCAAGGCGAGCATGTCCGTCGGTGAAGTCGAGAACCTGTTCAAGTCGCACTTTGGCACGACCGTTCAAATTAAGTCCAGTGGGAAGCTGGTCGACGACAACACTTCTCTCGGCGATGCCCGCCGCGCCGCCGAAAGTTGACGCGGAAGCACTTTTTGGTGGCGTCCAGTTTCTTGGCCGGTCTTGTCGCGAAGAAAGGAGAGGGTCGCCTCTGAAAAGAAGAGCAGCAACACTCAGGCATTGAAATCCACATCACGTTCGCGGAATAAGCCCGCTCATTGGGTAAAAAAAGGCGGGTTTGTGCTGTCTCAATGGTGGTGTCAGGTGAAGGTGTCAGTGTAACTTCGCGGAACGCATTCGCAATCCCGTAGTCTTACGCAACATGGCCCAACGCGCATCCACCGCCCCTGCCACCCTTCAGCAAGCCCAAGACATGGGTCTGCGTCCAGAGGAATTTGACCAGATCGTCGAAATTCTCGGCCGCACGCCCAATTTCACCGAGATGTGCATCTATTCGGTGATGTGGTCTGAGCACTGCAGTTACAAGAACTCCATCCAATGGCTCAAGACTTTGCCCAAGGATGGTCCGCATTTGTTGGTGAAGGCTGGAGAGGAGAACGCAGGCATCGTCGACATTGGCGATGGGATTGGCTGCGCATTTAAAATTGAGAGCCACAACCACCCGAGTGCGTTGGAACCTTATCAGGGCGCTGCAACGGGTGTTGGCGGCATTAACCGCGACATTTTTACCATGGGTGCACGTCCCATTGCGCAGTTGAATTCCCTGCGCTTTGGTGA
>CBFHQM010000016.1:0-24488 GCA_965657965.1 uncultured Flavobacteriales bacterium
ATGGTAGTTGTTGCGGACAACCATGAGGCGGTCGCCTGCATCGAGTTCTTCTTCGCGCCAGAGGATGCGCCTCCGGATTTGTTCGTTGAAGTCGTTGGCCCTGCGGTTGCTTCGGGTGATCACGACCACGTTTTGCTCTCCATGCCGGTGGTGCAAATCGTCCAAGAGTTCGGCGAGGTCATTTCCCGTGGCGATGTGCAGGTCGGGGTAGGCTTCGGTGTTGAACTGGGGAAGGGGGGCTTTGACGTCCTCGGGCAGGTCCTTGGCCAGGGCAATGTCTTGACGCAGGGCGTGGGCGTTGGCGAGGATGCCGCTGTCGAGTTCTTGACGCACCACGTCGTCGAGGGTGCGCTCTGCGAGGGTCAGGTCGAATTCCCGAGCCAGTTTGGGCCCGTCGAGGGCTGGGGAGATGGGACTGCCAACCGGGGGCAGTTGGGCGTCGTCTCCCACCAAGATGATCCGGCTGCCGGGGGCTTGCAGACAGAAAGAGAAAAGGTCGGCCAGGAGGTCTCGGTAGTGAAATCCTGCCCCAGCAGCACCGGACTGCCGAAGTCCGCTGTCGCGCCCGATCATGGACGCTTCGTCCACAATGAAGACCGCACCTTTTCGTGTGTAGGGCGCGATGCTGGCCGAGGTGCCGCCATCAGCGGTGGCCTTGCGGAGGTAAATGCGGCGGTGAATGGTGCTCGCTTGAACGCCGGCATACCGTCCCATCACCTGGGCCGCACGACCGGTGGGGGCCAACAGTTCCACAGGTCTCCTTAAGTCCCTCAATACCCGAACCAAGGCCGCCATGGTGGTGGTTTTTCCTGTTCCCGCGTAACCGCGAACCACCAGGCAACACTTGGGTTGCGTGCTCACCAGAAATCGGCCAAGTGCATGAAGCAGCTCGGTTTGACTCGCCGTGGGGGCATGCGGGAAGGCTGCGTTTAAGCGGTCTTCTACTTCGTCGGCGAGAGAGGAGTTGTTCACGGGCAGGGGCAAAGTAACGGCCTTCGGGGTGGCAGAACGGAAGGTATACCTTAGTTTCGCCCTGCTTGATTCGCACCCTTTTCCGCGCCCACGAGCATGAACGATTCGAACGACACTTACCGCAAGCTCCTTTTTTTGGTTCGGAGCCACAGCTTTAGCATCATTCTCCTTGCCGCAGGTTTGGCTTGGACCATCATGTACATTAAGTCCGTGGCAGCGTCCACGGAGACAGCTGACTTGAGCCAACCTGTTGAAATGCTGTTCGCTGGCTTGGCGCTCATTGTGAGCGGCATCTTGGCCATGCCTGCGGTTTTGGATCGCATTCCACAGAATGCATACAAGTTTCTCCTGGTGTTGGGTGTGGCGGCAGCGGCGTATTTCTTCTTCGCCTCCACAAACTCAGTGTTGGACGAAGAGCGCTTCCAAATGGACCAAAAGGTCATCAATGCGGTGACCATTCAACGGCTCACAGACATTCGGGATGCGGAATTGGCTTACCGCGAAGTCAAGGGGGAGTTTACCGACAGTTTTGACACGCTCATGGCCTTCATCCAAGCGCCATTGGTTCCTTTGAACTTTTCCATTGGGTCATTTCACGACACTTTACCGGAAAGCCAGAGCTACGAGCAAGGTTTCGTGATCAAGCGGTCGGACGTTCCTGGCGTTGCTGCGGAATATGGTTGGTCGGAACAGGCGATGCTCGACAGCATCACTGCAGATGTCATTGGCTACAAGGTGCGGGACACCCTCTACACGTCGTTTTTCGCAGAGAACTTTGCGCCTGAGAAACGGACCGACAAGAAGTTGCCTTTGATTTCATTGGACTCCTTGACGTTCAGCCCCATGACAGGTGAGCGATTTCGGATTGACACCACTTACGTGAACCAAAGCGGATTGCGTGTGAGTGCCATTAAGGTGCAAGACCCCACACCGTTTGGCAAGCCCAATGTCAAAAAGGACACGCTCCGATTTGGCTCGCTGGACGAAGCCCATACCGATGGAAACTGGCGCCAATAAGGGCCAGTTCGACTTTAAGTTGACGGCACTGGACGGAGGACAAGAGCTTCCGCCGGGAGCGCATCCTTTGTGGGTATATGATGAAGGCCCCGTGGTGCGTTGGTTGCGCACGACAGAAGACGGTACAGCCTTGGTGGAGGCCGGATTGCACACGTGGTCCTTGGGCAGCGAGACCAACCGCCTCGACGAAAGAGAGGCGTGGCTCACCGAACAACTTCAAGTGGAGTCTGCAGGCCAATTAACCTGGATGAGTGAGGGCGCTGCGACCGTTGTGCCGGAGCCACTGCGCGACAAAGCACAAGATGCAGATTGGTTGGAAGCCGAGACTGGCTTGCGTCATTTGGGCACCACTTCTGAGGCTGTAGCGGGCTCTCCGTACGTGCTGGTCCATGCCCCTGATCATGCGCTGCGACAGCGGGTGTCCAAGTTGGCTCCCCGTGTTGTTTTTCGTCATCCAAGGTCGGTTTTGGCAGAGGGTTTTTTGCGGGAAGAGCGGGGACGCAACCGATGCGCTTTGGGTGTGCATTTGGGGAAGTCTGCGGTGGATCTCGTTCTCGCAGACTCCGGAGATTTGCAGGCTTCCGTGCACCATTTGGTGTCTTCTCCAGAAGACGCGGTTTACCGTTCTGTGCACCTGTTGCACGCCTTGGGTTTGGGTGCGGAAGTCCCAATTCAGTTGAGCGGTTTTGTGAAGCCAGCAGGTCCGATTCACCGTTCATTCCAAGAGCATTTTGAAAAAGTGGACCTGCACTATGGCCGATTTATTCCAGCCATGGGGGAGGTCACAGGGCTGCACCGGCAGCAGTTCTTGCCTTTGATTCAATTGATCCGATGCGCATAATTGGAGGCCGTCTAAAGGGACGTCGGTTTTCGCCGCCCCGACATTTTAAAGGCCGGCCGACCACGGACTTTGGCCGCGAGGGCTTGTTCAACTTGCTGCGGTCCCGCCTGGATTTGGATGGGCTGGAGGCCTTGGACCTTTTCGCGGGCTCTGGCGCTGTGTCGTTTGAATTGGCCAGTCGTGGCGCGGTAAGTGTGACGTCCATCGAACAAGACGCGGGTGCCTGCAGGTACATTAGCCAACAGTCCCGGGATTTTGAATTCGATGGCATTCGCGTCGTCAGGGCCGATGTCTATGCCTTCTTGTCGCGGGCGATGACCCAATTTGAGTTGGTTTTCGCCGACCCGCCCTATACCGACCCCCGTCTGGAAACGTTGCCGGAATTGATTCGCGAATCTGGGTTGGTGGCCAAAGGTGGGCTGTTTGTTTTGGAGCACGGAGACAAGCGGAACTTCAAGGAGACGCCGGGTTTTGTTGAGATGAGGAAGTACGGTCACGTGCATTTCAGTTTCTTTGACTTCCATGCAGAGCCCGAATCCTAACCCAGCCCGCAAAGCGGTATTTCCAGGATCATTCGATCCCATCACGCGGGGACACGAGAACATCTTGCGCCGCGCCGCCTCCTTGTTCGACGAGGTGGTGGTCGCCATTGGCGTGAACCACGACAAGCAAACCATGTTTCCATTGGCGCAGCGCATGGCTTGGTGTGCGGCCACATTTGCGGATTTGGACAATGTAAGTGTGGGCAGTTTCGAAGGCCTCACCGCTGATTTTTGCGCCGAGGTCCATGCAGGGTGGTTGATTCGCGGGGTGCGCAATGGAGGCGATTTTGAGTATGAGCGAACCATTGCTCAAATGACCAAATACCTCGACGACGGTCTCGAAACGATGATTTTGTTTACCGACCCCGAGCATGCGCCGATCTCGAGCAGTGTGGTCCGGGACATTGCACACCATGGAGGGGATGTTTCCCGTTTTGTTCCCGATGCAGTGGATCTCCGTGCAGCGGACAATGGATAAGCTTTTTGTTTTGTGGTGGCGCAGTGCTGTGGTGGTGCTGGGCGTATTGTGGTGCTCATCGGTTTTCGCCCAACCTGCGGATTCTCTGAGCCTCGATCTTTTGGTGCCAAATTTCGAGCAACGGCCATTTGTGGTGAGCGAAATCCATGGGCTGTCGGGGGGAGAAGTTGATGTAGATGCAGGCTTTGTCTCCGAGAATGGCATGTTGCAACTCACCTGGCCCAACGATGGAAACCTGCACCTTTTTAAGCTGCGGTGCAGCGGAGTGGAGTGGTCGCTTTCGGTCTGTGGGCCAGAGCCCGAAGTCCAGCGTTTGCTCGCTCCACGGACAGGGTTGGGGCCATTTTCGGCACGCCCTGGAGAGTTGGCAGTGGAAGCAAGTCAAGCGTCGACTCCATTGGTGTTGGGGCAGTTTTCGAATGCGCTTGAGGGCTTGCGCGCGGAATGGGCGGTCGAGTTTCAACGGTCGAGGTTGTGGGGCGATGGCCAAAGGAAAAACGAAGCCGCAGAGGTTCTCGGGGCGGGGATGGATGTTGAAGAGCCAGAGGCGTTGGTTGCGAAAGAAGAGCGGATTCAGGACGATGCGCTGCAATTTTTGGACTCCGTACTGCAAAGCGCCGTTCACCGGCATGGAGATGGGAGGGCACAGCCAGTTTTGGAGTACATGGCCGCCATGTCGAAGTCGTTGGAGGTGGAACTCGTTTCGGAGCGATTGTCCGCTTTTGATTTGCATTGGTCGCAATCTTCTGCACCTGATCCGACGGATGCGGCATCCGTATTGAATTTCATCACGGGCGTGAACTTGTTCGCGCGCACAGACAATTGGAGTGAGGATGCTGCGTCGGCCTATGCCACCGCGGTGCAAGAGGCCGACTTCGAGGCGCTGGTGAAGTCCACGTCGGCGTGGTGGGGTGGAGCCGATCCAGACAAGACTGCAGCGTGGCTGCTTTACCGGTTGGGAAGAGATGGTTTTGGCGTTCAAAAGCCAGGATTTCCATTTTCGGTGAGGTCTTGGAGTCTGGCCTGGGAGGCGCTGATTGCCGACCAATGTGATCACCCTGTTTACGGTGGTGAGTTTCGAAATTGGCGCAACCGGGAACGGCCCCAAATGGAATTGCCAGGCCAATTGCGTGCATTCAATGCGGGCGAGGAATTAATACGCCTCGATGAATTGGTGGGGTCGGGGCCAGCCGTTTGGCTTTGGGTGGACGCTGCTGCGCCGTCCACCACGCTCCAGATTCAGGTGTTGGAGAAGATGTTGGCCAGTAAGGAGGGCCGAAAACTCCAGCGGGACATGCAGTGGGTTTTGGCCGATGCTGGAACTGATTTCGCGGCCTTTCAACAGTTGATTCGACGTGTTGCCAAGCGAAGCGGGGGGCTTTCGAAAATGCCGTTTTTGATGGTGCATACCGGTGCAGATGTTCGGTGGTCTCGGGCTTTTGATCTCCTGTCTTTGCCTGCCATTCGCATGCACGGATCGGAGTTGTCTCCGGTGTCCGCGCACCTGCCGCTTCCGGGGCCCGACCTTATGCTTTGGCTCGCCAGGCGGCCATGAGCCGGGCAATGTTGCCAAAGGCGCCAGCCTCTAAAAGTTCAGTTTCGGATGGAGAGGCCCAACGAACTTCGGTAATGCCTTCTTCGGCCTGAGGGGTGAGCGAAGAAGGCACCTGATCATTGGCCAAGGCCATGGTGAACCAGTGGGTGACTTTCATGAGGCTGTCCGCGGGCCCATAGACGTGGTGGGTCGTTGCAAATGGGGCCAAGACCACAGGCAAGGGGATGCCGCATTCTTCGTGAACCTCCCTTGCCGCAGCTTCGGCCAATGCTTCTCCGGGTTCCACTTTGCCTTTGGGCAAGTCCCAGTGTCCCAAGCGGTGAATGCAGAGCAGGGAACCGTTGGGGTGAGTCAGCAATCCGCCGGCCGCGTGCACATCGGTTGTGTGCGCCTGTAAATTCAGCCATGCCGCTTCGACATCGTCACAAATCCACCACGCATGCGCTGCAGTTCCGATGCAGTTCGCAACGTTGGGGACGGGCTGGTTTTTAGACCAGTGCGTGACTTTTGCTCCGGGTTCAGGAATTCCCTGAGAATCGGCCAGTGTCAATCGCTGTGCGCCCCAATCCACGTCATACCTTCGTGCCATGTCTCTTTCTTTGGATGAGCGCCGAAAAGTAGCAGAATCTCTGCTGCGCATCAAGGCAATTCAACTGGCTCCTGAATCTCCATTCACATGGGCGTCTGGCTTGCGGTCCCCGATTTATTGTGACAACCGCATGGCATTGAGTCATCCGGCGGTCCGTACCCACATCCGTCAGCAGCTTTGTGCGGCTGTGGAGTCTCGGTTCGGAAAGCCCGACATGATTGCCGGTGTAGCCACAGGCGGCATCGCTTGGGGCGCGTATGTGGCGCATGAATTGGGTTTGCCGTTTTGCTACGTTCGTGGCGAGGTCAAAGGCCACGGAAAAGGAAACCGAGTGGAAGGTGACTTGGGCAAGGCGCGAAATGTCGTTGTGATTGAAGACCTCGTGAGTACGGGGAAATCGAGTCTTTCTGCACTCGAGGCCCTCAGAGAAAAGGGCATTGAAGTCAAGGGAATGGTGGCGATTTTCACCTACGGCTTTGACTTGGCTGCCGACAACTTTAAGGCTGCGGGCTGCGAGTTGGAGACGTTGAGCGATTACCCCACATTGATTGCCGAGGCTGAGCAACGGGAATACCTGACCGCAGGGCAAGCCGAAGCGTTGATTTCTTGGAGAGAGGACACAGCGGCGTGGAGCGAACGGTTTTCCGCTGGCGTGGCCAACGAAGTTTGAGATGACCGAAATCAAGAGTCAGACCGTTCAGGTGTCCACAGCTGCAGAAGACCTGCAGGTGCACTTGGCTGACCTTCGCAATCTCGGGCCCTTGTTGCCTGAGGATAAGGTCACGGGATTTGCTGGCACGGAAGAAGAGGTGTCTTTTAAGATTCAAGGCGGTTTGGAAATTCGCCTCACCCGCACGGCGGACGAGTTTAATCAAGGCGTTTTGCGGTTGCAGGGAGGAGGAGCCCCCTTTGCTTTTCACCTCGATCTTTTGGTGAATGCTGCAGAAAATGGCGCCTCGGCTGCTGTGGTCTGCGAGGCAGATTTGAATGTGATGATGCGCATGCTGGCGCAAAAGCCATTGGAAACGTTGTTCCGTCACATTGCCGGCCAAGTAGAAGCCAAGTTCGGCTAAATCCGTGGCGGCCGAAGCCCCTTCATTTAGTCTGCGCCAGGTTCCATTCCCAGCCATCCGACTTCTCCGGGCGAATAGCAGTTTGTGCCTGAGACTTCCAAGACGCAAATCTTGCCTTGAAGACTAATGGATTCAAGGATGCCTCGGATTTCCTGTCCGTCGAGTTGCCACCGCTGAGCTTTGCCCCATCCGAGCAGACGCTCATGAAATTGTCGAAGCAAAACCTCGGGGGAGTGGACCTCGGAGAGCCTTTTTTCCAGTTGGCTTAAGATGTGCTCTCGGATGTTTTGAAGGGTATCCGAGGTGGGGTGCTGGTCGTCAAGAACCTGAGTGGCATTTGGAAAAGGAGGCTTGCCCCCGATGTTGAGGCCAATGCCCACCACGGCGGAACTCCATTGTGCGCCTCTCCAGTTGTTTTCAATCAAAATTCCCCCTGCCTTTTGGCCGCGAAGCATCAAGTCATTGGGCCATTTGATTTCCCAGGTAGGCGTAGCCAATCGGGGGATGGCATTTTCGACGCCTTCCAAGACGGCGAGGCTCACCGCCAAGTTGAGGGCGAAAGGGCAGGCTTTGGGCAGTCCTTTGGTCAAGACAACGGTCATGGCCAGGTCGCGGTTGGACTCGGTTACCCAGACTCGGTTTTGCTGGCCTTTCCCTTGGGTTTGTTGGTCTGTGGAGAGCACGGTTTGGTGGGCCAACGGCATTTGTTCTGCCGTCAATTTGTGCAACGTTCTGTGCGCGGCGGCATTGGTGCTGTCGATCGTCGCCCAATGGACCAGGCGCCAAGGACTACCCGTTTGAAGGGTGCCTTGTCCCCCCAAAGTGTCCAACCAAAAAGAAGACGTGTCTAGATGTTCCACGGGGGCTATTTTAGCGCACAGTGAAGGATACAAACAAACCGCTTGATCCGCGGACATACGCAATGTCCCCTCGGGAGGGGCAGAAAAGGCAAGATGGACCGAGTACAGATGTGCTCGTTACCTCCATTGTTGAGGGCATTCAAGAAGTCAAAGGGGGAAAAATCTGCCTTGTGGACTTCAGTGCCATGCCGAACAGCGTGGCCGCCCGTTTTGTCATCTGCGAAGGGCAGTCCAATACCCAAGTAGAAGCGATCGCCCGCAGCGTGGAAGCGTTCACGGAGAAGCAACACGAAGAGTCTCCTTGGTCCAAACAGGGCCTTCGGGGTGGGCAGTGGGCGCTCTTGGATTACTCCGATGTGGTGGTTCACGTGTTCCACAAAGACTGGCGGACTCACTACGGTCTGGAGGAACTGTGGGCAGATGCAGAACAGCAATTTGTGCCAGACCCTCAGCCACAAGGCCCTGACCCGGAGGACTACCCCGAGTACTGAGTCTTTAGTTGTACCAGATGACCGAGCAGGCATGGACCAGCGCCATGGACAGGGTCAGTGCGGAGAGAACGATGTGATGGATCAAGTACCGATTGGTTTTCTCTTGCCCCTCGAGTAAAGAGCCAAAATGACTGGCTGCCAGCAGGGTCAGCGGCAAGACGGCCAGCAAGCCCCAGCCGAGTTGGACGCTGTGTGCGACCAGAGCCAAGGGCAAAATCAAAGCGATTCGAAGGTGCCAATCGACCCATTGCGTCCAGGCGCTTCCTGCTTTTTGGAACACGGTACGCCCGAGGGTAAGTGTCCATTGGAACAGCACGAGGCCCAGAACGACAACACCGGTGACGTTGCGAAAGATGCGGCCTTGCTGAAACGCGAGGGCATCAAGCTCCGCCAAATCCATCAGCCAAGCCAGACACAGCCACAGGGCCATGGCCCAACTCAGGTACCGTACTGCCCGTCTCATTGTTTGTCGACTTGGGACATGAATTCGGCGAGCAATTCAGGCCCAACAAGCTTGTCAATGCTGTCGCGCAGGGTCCTTTTGTTTGGAATGAACAGGCCCTCTTCCGGCCATTGATGCCCAATTTCGGGTTGCTTGTCTTCGTCCAAGTGTTGAAGCTCGTCTAAGTATTTGTCCCAAACCACGGCCACGCCCTCGCGATAGGTTTTGAGCATGGCGATGAATTCATCTGAGGTAATAGAATCTGAGGGGTACGCCCAGGTGGTGGCGCCCATCATGTCGCCCAGGGCCCAATCTGTCTTGGGGGAATTGATGTGCTCGTTGTGGCAAGAGACACACGCTGCAGCCGATGCATAATCAGGAAACATGCTCACAAATTCACCGGACTCGGCGTCTCTAAAATGCTGGGCCTGACGGCTGGCTTTCATGGCGAGAAAAGCCTCGGCCTGATGGCCTTTTAAAAGGTTGTTCGACTCAATGGGGAAGTCAGACCCAAGAAACAGGCGCAGTGGCACTTCGCTTTCCGACAACGCGAGTGCCACGCCGCGCAGAAACAAGGCGGGAAGAGGCCCGGCGTGTACGTCGTCATCGGCCCAGTTTTCGTCAAAGACAAGGCCCTGTTTCTTTCCTTGACCCACAATGGCTTGGGTAAAGAGGGTGCGGGTATGGTCATTTTCGAGGGCCATCAACTTGAAGGCCTCCTGCGTGGACATGGAGGGTTTTGCGCCTTCGGAATCGGATAGCGGTTTTGGGGCTGTCGCAAACAAGTAGGTGATCAATGCAGCGCCAGCCAATATCGACAGCGTCCAAAATCTAGCAGGGCGGGAAGGTGTGGTCATTTTAAGAGGATAGAGGGGGCGAAATTGACCGAGATCCAGCCCCATTGTTGGAGACGGTTGGCGGAGCTGGCCCATTCGCTCGCGCTGATCTCGCCTTGGCGTGAGATGTGATTTTCTGTAGGGTCCATGATGCTCCATCCCACGTGCCACTGGATGCCGTGGCGACTTTGGCCCGTGAGCCAAACGTCGAGTTCGTGAGCCAGAAGATCAGATGCGCTGTGGTTTCGGAAATGATGAAGTGTCGCTCCGAGCATGGCCTTTTTTTGAAATGCCGGAATTTTCCTTTCGAGTCTCAGGTCCATGAGCCCTGCGGTGGCGACCCCCACATAGAAGTGGTCCATCCAACCATAGAATTTGTGATTGGTCCCCAAGAAAGGGTGGAACGCATTTGACCCGTTCCCGCCTGACAGCCAGTCTGCGCCCCATTTCCATGAGCCGCCATTGGCCATCGCTTTTTGACCGCCTGCAATGAGCATGTATCCGGCATATTGGCCGGATTTGAACTGTGTGTACGCCTCGGCATTCCAAGTGATTCCCTTCCGAGAGGACAGGGACCAAGTTCCCCCTGCAGTCAGCGCAGTGGGCTCGGTTACGCTGTGTTGATCGAAGATCAGAATGGAGACCCGATGCCCATTCCAGGACTTTTCGTGGTGCAGCATCCAGCGCTGGGTTTCTGACCATTCATCCCAGGCAAGGACTGCCGAGGTCACCCCTTGGGTTGTTTTCCAATGGAGGCGGATGCCATCGAGGAACCGTCCGGGGTTGGACCAGTTGACGGCACCGACAATGCGCTCGTCGTCAAAAGCAACTTTTTGCCGGCCGACCTTCATGCGAAGGTTGCTCAACAAGGGCAGTTGAACCCAAGCTTCGGTAAGGCTCATGTTGTCCACTTGGTCGGCGCCCGTGGGTCGGCCAAAAAACGAACGGATGCTTTGCAATTGCATCTTGAATTGCATGGCGTTCAGTCCGCCGGAGATGCCCATCCGGTTGCGTTGGATGGGGTTCAGCAATGCCGCGCTTTGGCCATCGTTGGCCAATTTGTACCCATCTCGCCATTCGGTACGGACCCGCATCTGTAGGTCCAGGGAAAGGGTCGAGTCTGGGACCGAGGCGGCGGCGCCTTCACAGAGGCACGACAGGAGCATCAAGTAGACAACGCAGCGTTTCATTGGGTGTCTGTGGCAGTGTGTTTCTTTTCGGAAGAATAGGGGTCAGGGCCACCGTCCATGTAGTCCAGTAGCGCTTCTGTGGAGATGCCGTTTTCCAATCGGGTGGGCATCTCCGAAAGGTGGTTTCCGTGAAAATCGTGACAAGACATGCAGGTCTCCCAGGCCTCATCTTCAAGAAGCTGTGCATGAGAAGGTTTGATTTTGTCGTAGCTCACCTCCATGTCGCTGTGGCAACTCTTGCAGAGGTCAATGCCCACATTGGCGACGCGTTTCCCTTGATGTTCGCCATGGCATCCATTGCATTCATGGGCATCAAAGGCTGCCCTTTGCTCGGCATAGTTGGGTTCCATAAAGCGGGAAACCGGGTGAAGGTCATCGGGTCGTTGATGGCAATCCAGGCAGGCCTTATTGTCGACTGGTTCAAGTCCGACGGGGACCATCTCGGCATTGTGTAGCCCCAAAAAGCCTTGGGCATTGTGCCCAAGTTGTTGCCGAAGCGTGCCTTTGGCTGGCGTATGGCAGGCCTCGCATTGCAACGATTCGTGCGAAGTGTTCATGGGTCCTTTCGCCTTCAGTCCTAGCCCCGGGGGGATGCTCCACAATCCGGCAAAAAGTGCGCCCAAAACAAGCGCAAAGCTCACGATCTCGGCACGGTTCCGCCTTCGTGGACCGAGCACGGCGATTTCGTCGCCCACTGGATTGCTGATGCACGCCAAAATCTCCTCTCCAGCACCCTTGGTCTCTTTGCCGCAGACCACCTGTCCCGATTGCACGCGGAGTGCGCAGGCCCCGCACACACCTACTTCGCAGGCGTGGGGAATTTGAACGTCTTGTTGGATGGCCGACTGTAGGATGCTTTTTCCCGAACCATGTGCAATGGTTTTGGCCTTGCGCATGGGGGCCTTCCAGACAAAGGAAGGCGGGGGGGCGCCGGAGGCTTGCATGTCGAGCCCGTATTTCTCGGTGCAAATGCGGTTGGCGGGGATGTTTTTCTTTTGGAGCAATTCGACCACCCGGTTGACCACGCTAGAAGAGCCGCAAGCATAAAAGGCGGTGTTGTCTGTATCGAGCTGGTCGAGTGGAGTCTGGAGGTCGCGATCGAAGACTTCGATGAGACGCAGAAGTCCTTTATCGTGAAGAATCCGAAGTGAGGCGCCGTAGATGACCTCTTCGGGTGCACGGTTCACATAGACAATGGTGGGTACATTTCCTTGACTGAGTAGCTCGTCGAGGAGGCAGCGCACAGGAGTGATTCCGCTTCCGCCAGCAACAAACACGTGGTTGTCAACGCCTTTGATCAGAGCGAATTCGCCAAAAGGACCTGCCATTTGGGCGGTGCTTTTGTTGGTGAGTTCGTTGAGCCAAGCAGAAATTCCGGCGTCGCCATTGCGTTGTACCGCGATGATGATGCCCTTTCCTTCCTGACGAACAATTGAAAATGCGCTCCTGCGGGTGTGGTTGCCAATGGTTTTTTCCAGGACGATGAATTGGCCCGCTTCAAACCGGAAGCGACCGCGTCTGGGGAACACGGCAATTTCAACCGCTTCGGCAGTGAGTTTGCTCCTGGGCGTCAAGTGGACGGAAAACCACATGTTTTGAAGGTCGTTACAAATTTCTTGATGGCGGCACGGCAGCCCAGAATCAGAGTCTGTTTTTAAAAGTGAGATATGTGAATAAACGCTCAAAGGCCAGTCGAAATCAGGGTTCGGGTGACGTGCTTTGTAGATTCGTTCTCGTAGGGTTAGGTTTTTTTTGAAGAAACGCAGAACAGCCCTCGGGTTAATCGGTTGACAAGTAGATGGAAGGAAAAAACACGGAGCCCAAAAAGCCAGTGCGCCCCAACTTCAATTTTTATTGGGTGTATGCGGGCATTGGTGCATTGTTGATTGCGATGATTTTGTCGGGGACTTCACCAAGCTCCGGTGAGTTCAGCTTGAACGAGTTGATTGCGAAAGCCGAGAAGGGGGAGTTCCGGAAAATCACCCACAATGGCCGTGTGCTCGAAGCATGGTACACCGATGCAGCCAGAGACTCCATTATGGAGGGCCGTGAGAATGGTCCGTTAGGCGGCGGATTCTTGCAAGGGGCAGATGTCAATCTGGAGTTTGATCCGACGGACCGAAACAGGGACCGGATTGGTGATTTGGACCAGTACGCAGACGTCCAATATGAACAGCCCAATGAATTTGGTCAACAGTTGTTGTTCTACATCATCATTCTGGCTGTGATGAT
Source organism: uncultured Flavobacteriales bacterium (assembly GCA_965657965.1). Lineage (GTDB taxonomy): Bacteria > Bacteroidota > Bacteroidia > Flavobacteriales_D > Sanyastnellaceae > UBA8752. The sequence continues at coordinate 13,119 of CBFHQM010000016.1, forward strand.
TGGTGTGTGGATGGTGCTCATGCGCCGTCTTGGAGGTGGAGGAGGTGGCGGAGGTCAAATCTTCAACATCGGCAAGTCCAAGGCCCAACTCTTTGACAAAGAGAATTCGACGAAGGTCAACTTTAAGGACGTCGCAGGCCTCGAAGGCGCAAAAGAGGAACTGGGTGAGATTGTCGAATTCTTGAAAAACCCGAGCAAGTACACGGATCTGGGTGCGAAAATTCCAAAGGGTGCGCTGCTTGTAGGACCTCCAGGCACTGGAAAAACATTGCTTGCCAAAGCGGTGGCGGGCGAAGCCCAAGTGCCCTTTTTCTCCTTGAGCGGATCGGATTTTGTCGAGATGTTCGTGGGGGTCGGCGCCAGTCGGGTGCGGGACCTTTTCAAGCAGGCGAAGGACAAGAGCCCTTGCATTGTGTTCATCGACGAAATTGATGCAGTGGGCCGAGCCCGTGGCAAGAACGCCAGCATGGGTTCCAACGATGAGCGCGAAAACACACTCAACCAGTTGCTCACCGAAATGGATGGTTTTGGCACCAACAGTGGGGTCATCATCCTTGCGGCAACCAACCGGGCAGACATTTTGGACAGCGCATTGATGCGGGCCGGTCGATTCGACCGTCAGATTTATGTGGACATGCCCGACATCAAGGAGCGAGAGGAGATTTTTGATGTCCACCTGCGTCCCCTCAAGACGGACGACAGCATCGACATCGATTTCTTGGCCCGACAGACGCCTGGTTTTAGTGGTGCAGACATTGCCAACATCTGCAATGAGGCGGCCTTGATTGCCGCGCGCAGGGATGCGGGCAAAGTGGGCAAGCAGGATTTCTTGGATGCTGTTGACCGTGTGGTCGGTGGCCTCGAGAAGAAGAACAAGCTCATCACCGACGGAGAAAAACGCACCATTGCCTTCCACGAGGCGGGACATGCTACGGTCAGTTGGATGCTGGAGCACGCCTCACCATTGGTGAAGGTGACCATTGTTCCACGGGGACAGTCGCTTGGTGCGGCTTGGTACCTCCCGGAGGAGCGCCACATCACCACAACGGAACAGATTTTTGACGAAATGTGCGCTGCCCTTGGTGGCCGCGCAGCCGAAGAGTTGACGTTTGGCAAGATTTCAACGGGTGCATTGAGCGACCTCGAAAAAGTGACCAAACAAGCCTATGCTATGGTCAGCGTGTATGGTCTGAACAAACGGATTGGCAACCGCAGCTTTTATGACCCTCGTGCGGAAGCCACCTTTACCAAGCCTTACAGCGAAGAGACAGCAAGGATCATCGACGAAGAGGCAGGCGCCATCATTGAACGGGGGTATGCTCGAGCACGGGAGATTTTGGAGGCGAATCAAGACAAGCTGACGGCGTTGGCCGAACGGTTGTTGGACCGAGAGGTGTTGTTCAAAGAGGATTTGGTTGAATTGCTCGGTGCCCGTCCTTGGGACAAGCCCGAAGAGACCCCGGCCACCGAGGCACCTGCGGAGCTTTCAGAGAACACGGATGCCGTTTCTGAATCTACTCCTGATGCAAACGAGGAGGGCACGGTCGAGGACAAGCCTTCTGAAAAAGGAACGGCTTCCTCTGACGAAGATGCCGCTTGATGGAGGGGTGGACGTTGATTTTCTCGGACAGTCATTCTTTTTCCGTTGAGCTTCGGAAGAACCAGCTTGACGCCGCAGGAATTCAATCGCTCTTGCTCAACAAACGAGACAGCAGTTACGGCATGTTTGGCCCCGTTGAGCTGTGGGTGCCCAGCCCCATGGCGGAACAAGCCAAAACCGCTTTGAGTGGGTCTGAATCAGACTGATGGCGGGAGATCTTGGGGTCCGTGCGGCAACCGGCGCCGCTTTGGTCGCGCTCATTTTGGCCTCCATTTGGTGGGGCCCAACCTCTTATGGTGGACTGCTCCTTTTGCTGGTTGTGTTGGGTGCCCGGGAATTTGAATCGGCTTGGCGGAAGGCGAAGCCGAGTACTCACCCGCTTTCCCGTTGGGTGTTGGCCGTGGTGGTCTTGACTGTACCTGCAGTGTCCTTGGCCCACATGGCCGGCATCGGACAGGTTTACGATCCTTTGATTCCCATAGGCTGGTTCGTGCTCATGTGGACCAACGATACAGGTGCCTACTTGGCGGGCAGGACGTTTGGGCGGCACAAGTTGGCGCCGCGCATATCGCCAGGTAAAACATGGGAGGGATTCGCAGGGGGAGCGATTTTGACCATGGCTGTGGGGTGCGGGTTAGCGTGGTCAGGAGGATTCGAAGGCGGAATTTTGTGTGCGGTCTTGGTGTCCCTCTTGGGTCCTCCGGGTGATTTGGCGGAGAGCTGGCTCAAGCGCAAAGCGGGCATCAAAGACTCTGGACACATCTTGCCGGGACACGGTGGTGTGTTGGATCGGTTTGATTCTCATTTTTTTGCTGCCCCCATTGCGGCATTTGTGTTGATGTTTTTCTGACTTTCGCGGCATGTACATTCACCCAGCGGGCTACCGCGTCATCCTTGTTTTTTTCCTAATTGCAGTCGCATTGATGGTGCTTTTCCATCAACTGTCGTGGATTCCCGGGCCATTGAAGTTGGTTTTAGACGGCGCACTCGTGGTGCTGTGCCTGTTGGTCCTTTGGTTTTTTAGAATTCCTGAGCGCCCTTTCAATGCCAAGGCCAACGAGATTACAGCGGTCAGTGACGGCAAGGTGGTGATCGTAGAAGAGGTGGACGAGCCCGAGGTGATCGGAGGGAAGGCCATTAAAATCTGTGTCTTCCTGAGCATTTTCGACGTCCATGCTCAGTGGGCACCGATTGGGGGAAAGCTCGAGAGTTTTGCCTACCACCCGGGTAAATATTTGGTGGCTTGGCACCCCAAGTCTTCAACGCTCAATGAGCGCACTACGTTTGCTCAAAGCACACCATACGGTACAGTGGTGTGGCGTCAGATTGCCGGTGCAGTGGCCCGTCGAATCCGTTGGTTTGTAGAAGAAGGACAACAGATTGAGCACGCTCAAGAATGTGGCTTCATCTTGTTTGGTTCGCGCATTGACATCTACCTGCCTTTGGGATCAGAGGTGTTGGTCGAGCCAGGGGACAGGGTAGTGGCACGCGGAACGGTTATGGCAAGGTTGCCTGAAGTGCATTAACTTCCGGCCGAGGTCAAAGCGAACCTCACAACTTGAACCATCATGCGGAACGCACTTTTATCCATGGTCGCCTTGATTGCGGCCTTGCCTGCGATGCAGGCCCAATTCATTTCATTGGAGAACGCCCGAAAGGTGGCGGCACCGATGTCCACTCAGGAGATGACCGGCGAGGAGATCATTCCTTACCAGCCCCTGACCGCTCAAAATGTGGGCGACATTGATCACCTCCAATCCCGGGAATTGGTGATTCAACGTCAAATCATTGGCTTGACGCAATACGATCTGCAGTCCAATTACGCTGTGGATGACCGTGTGTATAGCTCGGCAGGTGGGGTGAGTGCCGGTTGGATTCAGTCTCTGGAAACGTCTCCGTTTAGCGATCGTGGAACGGGCTACAATCACAAGGCAGCAGGTGTGGACAGTGACTGGGGAGAGATTCCCTACGACCGCATCGAGGATGTTCGCATCGGATGGCCTTCATTGGGACACCTCGGGAATGGTTCTGAATTTTCCCTGAGCCATGGCAGCACTGGCGGTTTGGTCTTTGCCACCCGCGATGCCATTGGTGGAGAAGAGCCTTGGTCCACAACGACGCTGCCCGCATTGAGTGCAGATGACGGCACAGACATCTGGCACTTGTGGCCGCGTGCGACCGCAGGAGGGTCGGATGGGAACACCATTCACGCGATTTGCATTACTGCGCCAGAAGGCAATGGCGGTGTGCTCTACAACGGGCAAGACGGCGCACTCGTTTATATGCGTTCAGTCGATGGCGGAGCCAACTGGGACATGCAGACGTTTGCTGAGCTGGACACCGCGTCTTTTGCGGGAGGCTTTATTGCCGATTCCTATTCCATTCATGCATCCGGAGAAACGGTGGCCTTTGCCGCATTCAACGGATTCGATGACTCCTTCACCATGATTTCAAACGACAACGGAGAAACGTGGAGCTATGAAGTGATGGTGGACTTTCCAGTCGACAACTACATCATGGATTCTGGAGCGTTGTTGGACACTGCGCTCGCAGATGACATCGACAACGATGGGAACGGCATGTTCTTCAATACCGACCGCAGTGGTGATGTGTTGGTGGACAATGCAGGCGGGGTGCACGTTTTCTACGGTGCCATGTTCTACGCTGACAGCGACACAACCGACGGCAACACCAGCTACTATCCCTTTACGAATGGCTTAGAATACTGGCGTCCAGACATGGGGGCAGACAGCAGCCTGACCATCGCGTATGCCTACGACATCGACGAAAGCGGAACGTTGGACTACGAGGATGAAATCGCAGGATACTTTGTGGGCATCAGCTCCCAAGCCTCTGCTGGTTTGGTGGAAGAGACCAATACCATTGTGGTGGCTTACAGCGCCTTGATGGAGAACTTCAGCACAGGCATTCAGAACTATCGCCACTGCTACGTGGTCCATTCTACCGACCTCGGTGAGACTTGGAATTCAGGGTCTGCATGTGACGTTACCCCAGACTTGGACTTCGACCTGATTGAAGCGGTATACCCCTGCATTCCTGCGCGCATTCAAGGTGGTGAGCTGAACATGACATTCCAGCGGGACTTTGAGCCCGGTTTGCACGTCCGTGGGGACGAAGATCCCATCGACATCAACGACATCGTTGGGTTGACTATGAACGTGGAAGACTTGGATGATTGTGCCGATGTGGACTTCGAGGATTACGTGGCCGTCGGAGAAATCACCGAAGTTGGATTCGGTTTGTTCCCGAACCCTGCAGATGCGGTGGTGGAGATTGTCCTCGATGAATTGCTTTTGGGCGCCGAAGTGCGCGTGCGTGACATGAGTGGCCGTTTGGTCCGTCAAGCCCGAGTGCAAGGCAAGTTGGCCCGCATGGACGTTTCCGCATTGACCCCCGGGGTCTACACGGTGGAAGTGAGCGGGTCTGGTGCCCGTAGCATTGAGCGTCTCTCTATCCGCTGATCGCTTTGTCATCCAGGCGGTTGGAGGTAGAAGTGTTGTCCATTGGCGATGAATTGCTGATTGGACAAACAGTGAACACCAATGCCGCCTGGATGGGACAGCGTCTCGAGGCGCAAGGGTGGCACGTGGCGCGATGTGTGACCATTCCAGACGAGCGAGAGGTCATGCTGGAAGCCTTGCGGCAAGCAGAATCTAGAGCGGAATTGGTGCTCATTACGGGCGGCTTAGGCCCCACCCGCGACGACATTACCAAGCACGTTTTGTGTGCGCATTATGGCACGACATTGGTTCGGAATTTGGCTGTCGAAGAACGGATTGTGTCGTGGTTTGAGCGGCGGGGCCGGGACATCTTACAAGTGAACCGTGATCAAGCCTTGTTGCCTGCGGCTTGCACGGTATTGGACAATCCTTTGGGTACAGCAAGTGGCATGTGGTTTGACAGGGATGGCGGCGCCACAGTTTCCATGCCTGGCGTTCCCTATGAAATGGAGCACATCATGACCACAGGGGTCATTCCCACCATGCGTGAGCGGTTGGAGGCGGCCGGCCGGGCGCCGAAGCGGGCACACCGCTCTTTGCTGACCATGGGCACGGGAGAAAGTCAATTGGCCGCTCGTATCGAAGATTTGGAGACGAAATGGCTGACCGAGGGGATCAAGCTCGCGTATTTGCCCAGTCCGGGCAGTGTGCGCATTCGGTTAACGGCAGAGGGCGATGCCGTGCAGGCCTTGGATGCGGCACACGGTCAACTGTGTGCGCGCCTGCGAGAATTTGTCGTCACTGAGAATGGCGAGACTGTGGTGGAGGCGTTGTCCAATCTCTGGAAAGAGAAGGGGTGGACGCTGTCCGTTGCCGAAAGTTGCACTGGCGGGGGTCTAGGCGCCGCTTTGGTGGCACGGCCAGGTGCGAGTGCTTTCTTTCTCGGGGGCGTACAGTCTTATTCCAACGCGGCCAAGGCCAACTTGCTCGATGTGCCTGCAGCGTTGATTCAAGCGCACGGTGCTGTGTCCGAGCCGGTCGCACGGGCCATGGCAGAAGGAGCGAAACGCGCGCTGAATGCGCAGTTTGGAGTGGGCATCACCGGCATAGCAGGTCCAGATGGGGGGAGCGAGGAGAAGCCCGTTGGGACGGTGTACATCGCCTGCTCCGGGCCGGACGGCACCCGTTGCGAAGTGCATCATTTTGGCCGCGATCGGACCCGAAATTTGGGCATGACAATCCGTGCGGCATGCCGTTTGATTCTGGCCGTTGGGCGATCTTATTCCCTTGTGAAGAATTCCGATGCAAAAGGGGTTGTGGATTCGCTCTGAAAAATGCACCTTTGCACTCCCGAAAAATTCGGAAACTCTAAAGAACCACTGAATCTTAGGTCCCATGAGCCGCATTTGTCAGTTGACCGGTAAGAAGGTGATGGTCGGAAACAACGTTTCCCACTCCAAGCGCCGCACCAAGCGTCGTTTCTACCCCAACCTGTTCAAGAAGCGCTTCTTCATTCCAGAAGAAGACCGCTGGGTATCCCTCAAGGTCAGTGCCTCAGGAATGCGCAACATCAACCGCCTCGGTGTGTTGGGTGCGATTTCAAAAGCCAAAGAGAACGGGACCTGGTCAGAATCTTAATTGATTTTGATTGAGTCGCCACGAAAAAGGCCCGCCACAATGGCGGGCCTTTTTCGTTGAAGACTTCCGGGAATCAGTTGTTTCCCAAAATGATGGGCAGACCATCGTCACCGCCGCCGACCACGACCACCTTGGTGTTTTGGCTTTCGGCGAGATTCTGTGTGGCCTCGATGCCTTTCCAGCGGAGCAGTTCGTCGGAAATGCCCTCAGAGACAATGTCTTGGAAGTCCCGGATGCCTTCAGCTTCGATTCTTTTCCGCTGGGCTTCCTTGGATTCCTTCTCCAAACGGAATTCATATTCCAAAGACTCCTGCTCTTGTTGCAGTTTGCGTTCGATGGCTTGCTCTAGGGTTTGCGGCAACCGAATGTTGCGAATCAGCACGTCGTTGAGTTGGATGAAGTTCGAAGCGAGTTTTTCGCGCAGGCGGTCTTGAATTTCATCTTGAATCTGTTGTCTCTTTGAGGTGTTGATCTCTTCGGGGAGGTATTTGGCAATCACCTCGCGGGACACTGAACGGACGGAAGGGACGATTACATTCTCTTCGTAGCCTCGGCCTCGCTCGACTTCCAATGCGCCCAAATCGGCCAATACAGGTTGGTGAAAGACCGTCATGTCCAATTCGATTTTGAGCAAGTTGGAGGACAGGACACTGAGCTTTTGTTGAGACTCGCTCTGTCGTACTTCGTAGATCACGATGCGGTCCCAAGGCGCCTTAAAATGGAAACCTTGTCCGATGGGGGTCTCGATGGTGTCGATTCCACCTCCAAACGTCCGAAACACAAGGCCAGCATGACCGGAGGGGATGGTGACGGTGATCGAAGACCAACTGATGAGGAGGGCCATAAAAATGCCGGAGGCAATGGCGATGACGCGGATGCGTGCAGGGTTGTTCATGCTTCGAAGCTAAGCATGAAGGCGCATTTATGAAGAGGCCTCAATACGTGCCTGCCCAGCGGCGAATGCCCCATTCGGCAGCCAGCAATAGGGTCAGGATGTAGAGCAAGGTCTTCCAACCGATCAGGTCCTGAAGACGTTCCGATAAATGGAGTTCCGGTGTGAATCTCCCGGAGGAGAGTAGGGTGGCTGTGAGTTCATCCAGTGCTTGTGGCGAAAAGGATTGTCCGCCGGTTCGTTCGGCCATTCTGCGCAGGGCATCGTGTTGGGCGGGCCGGCCATTGAGTTCAAGTTGAATTTCGCGAATGGCCACTGTACCCGAGCGGCTATACGTTTTTTGGGCGATTTCGGTTTGCGCAGTCCAGTTGTAGGTGCCTTTCGGCAGTCGCCCAGCATCGAGCGCGTAGTTTCCGGCATCGGCTGCAGAGAACCGATAGTCAAATGTGGTGCCGACACTGTCTGTTAAGCGCAAGGAGATGTCCGCGCCTTGGAGGGGCTGTAGGGTGGCATCGTAGACCCGGGCTTGAAAATTCAAGCGTTGATCTTCATCCAGAAGGCGCGGTCCATCGACACGGAACCGGTCTACGCCTGGATCAGAGGTCAGGTATTGGGTTAGTTTTCCAACCAATTCATTAAAGCGCTCGTGGCTGTTGGTGCGCAGGTAGCCCACTTGCCGCCAGCGCCAGCTTCCCTCACCGAGCAGCATCATGGTTCTGCCCTGTGATGTCTGTGCGACGGTTAACAATGGGTAGGACGTGGCAATCCCACCGATGCGCTGAAACAAAAGAGGGGCATGGGCAGGGCCCCAATCGGCCTCGCCAAATGGAGCGACCAAAGGGGGAACTTCGGCCAACAGGGTCTCCAGGGCGGGATCCAAGGTGAAATGAGGGAAGGCGGGATTCAAACTGCCCTTAGGATCTGTGGTCAGGCCCGCGCGAGTGGGGACGAAATTCAAGCCGACACCGAGTTGAGTCAAAGCGTCGAAATCGGCCATTGGATCGACAATCAGACCCACCGGCATGCCTGCAGCTCGGGCTTGAACATAAACCGAACGGGTGTCTTGATCGCCGGGGTTAAAGCCGAAAAAATAGAGGGCGTCGAAGTCCTCTTCACGGGCAAATTCCGTGTTGACCAAATTTCGAATGGTGGCATGGACCACTTCGTAGTTCGCGTTGTCTGCCAGCGCATTGGACCAGGCTCCACGGTCTGGGTGTGGCGCAATCGACGTCAATAAAATGCGCTTTCGACGCTCAATCACGTCGATGGTGGCGATGCGTGTGTTGTTTTGGGCATTGACTTCCCCAGGGATGCCGTCCACCGCGATGGTGTACCGCTGGATGCCGGGAGTTTTGGCTTCGAGAAGAAAGGTGGCTGTCGCAGGTGCGCCGCTCAAATTGAGTTGAACCTCCTGCCGCTGTTGTACGCCTGCTCCGGACAGGGAGACGCCCACCGTGCCTTCGTGGCCATTTCCACCCACCTCTACCTCAATGGGGAACTGATTCCCCAATCCGGCCACATCGTTGTGGAGCAGCTGATTGATTCGGACGTCTTTTCTGAGGGTCGTGTCGCCAAGTCGAATAAAATGAACAGGTGCGCCGAGTTTGCCGCCCACCATTTCGGGGTTTTTTCCGCGGTTGAACCGCCCATCAGTCGCCACAACGACTGCGCCGATGGGCCGACCTGCCCATTGCCCTTGAATGAGTTCTAGCGGCGTGGAAAGGTCGGTGACTGGGGCGGAAAGAACGGTTTGGGCCGACCAGTTGGCCAGGTCAGCACCAAAGCTGAAGGTGGTCAAATCGGCGCCGGGTTTGCCTTCCTCGGATGGCAAGGCTGCAATCCACTGATTGAGTGTGTCCTTCCATCCCGGGTGGTCTTCTCCAATGGATTGACTTACGTCTTGAAGAACCAACAAGGCGGGCTGGGTGGTGCTGCGCTCTTCACTTTTGAGCACCGGACGAAAAAGCAAAAGGACCAATGCCGCCAAGGCCGTGGCCCGAATCACCCCCAGTGTGGCCCGTAGCCCACTCGAAAGGTGCTTGTTGCCGCGGTCAATCCGGTAGAGCAATGCCGCTGCCGCCACGACAATCGTGAGGGCCAGCGCGACCTGAAACAAGGGGGCATCCAGAACGAGGTCGCGCATGCTGCAAAGTTACATCCGCATGCCACCATCCACGGACAAGGTTTGTCCGGTGATGTAGGTGCTCATGTCCGATCCCAAAAAGACGCAAGCATTGGCCACATCTTCTGGCTGACCCCCGCGTTTGAGCGGAATGGCGTCTCGCCAGCCTTGCACGGTGGCCTCGTCCAGCGCTTCGGTCATTTCCGTTTCGATGAAGCCGGGAGCGATGGCGTTGCATCGAATGCTTCGGCTGCCAAGTTCCAGTGCCACACTTTTGGTGAATCCGAGGATTCCCGCCTTGGATGCCGAATAATTGGCCTGACCGGCATTGCCTTGAATGCCCACCACGCTCGACATGTTGATGATGCTGCCAGAACGGGCTTTGAGCATGGTCCTTAAAACGGCTTTGGTCAAGTTGAAGCAGCTCTTCAGGTTGACTTGCATGATGTCGTCCCATTGGTCCTCCGACATCCGCATGAGCAAGGTGTCCCGCGTAATGCCGGCATTGTTGATCAGGATGTCCACCGTTCCGAAGGCGTCCACCACCTGCTTCACGAGTTCTTCGCTTTGCTCTAGGCTGCCGGCGTCGGACTTGAAACCCTTGGCGGTACCACCTGAGGCGGCGAGTTCTTCTTCTAGCGCTTTGGCTTTTTCATCGCTGCTTCGATAAGTGAAAGCGACTGTGGCGCCTTCTTGGACAAAGCGTTGGGCGATGGATTTTCCGATGCCGCGAGAGGCGCCGGTGATCAGCGCAATTTTTCCTTCGAGTAAGGCCATGGTTCAATGTTGAGTGCAATGCGTGTATTGCGGGTTCGATTCAGAAGAGAGGGTCACAGTAAATCGGCGGCTTCCGCGATCAATTCTGCAATGTCTTTGACTTCGATGTCTCCTTCTTTTTCTGCGTTCTTGACACCATCGGTCATCATGGTGTTGCAGAAGGGACAACCGGTGGCCACCACCTTGGCTCCAGTTTCGAGCACGTCGTCGGTGCGCTCGTGGTTGACCTCACGTTTGCCTTTTTCTGCGTCTTTGAACATCTGAGCGCCACCTGCGCCACAGCAGAGTCCATTTTTCTTGCACCGGCGCATCTCGACCAAGTCGGCGTCCAGTGCTTGGAGTGCGGCGCGTGGCGCGTTGTATTCTCCATTTCCTCTGCCCAAATAGCAGGGGTCGTGGAAGGTGATGCGGCGTCCCTTAAAGGGGTTGCCGTCGGCTATGCGCAAACGGCCGTCATCGATGAGCTTTTGGATGAATTGGGTGTGGTGGCTCACTTCGTAGTTCCCTCCCAATTCGGGGTATTCGTTCTTCAAGGTGTTGAAGCAATGGGGGCAGCCGGTCACAATCCGTTTGACCTCGTATCGGTTCAGAACGTCGATGTTGGCAGCGGCCTGCATCTGGAACAAAAATTCGTTTCCTGCACGTTTGGCCGGATCTCCGGTACAGCTTTCTTCTGCGCCGAGGACGGCAAAAGGAACCTCTGCTGCATGCAGGATTTTGGCGATGGCTTTGGTAATGCGTTTTGCACGGTCGTCAAAACTTCCAGCACATCCAACCCAAAAGAGCACTTCGGCGTGCTCTCCACGGGCGTTCATTTCGGCAAGGGTAGGGACGGTTAAGGCCATGTTAGATTTTAAGATTCGGAAGAGAGCTCATCGGT
>CBFHQM010000016.1:24495-33526 GCA_965657965.1 uncultured Flavobacteriales bacterium
TCCACGGGCGTTCATTTCGGCAAGGGTAGGGACGGTTAAGGCCATGTTAGATTTTAAGATTCGGAAGAGAGCTCATCGGTCCATTTTCCGCGGTCTGCAGCAGGAAATGCCCAAGGGGCCCCATTGTTTTCGACGTTGTTGAACATGGCCGTAATGGGCTCAGGGGCTTTGGCATCCTCCATGATGAGGCTTCTGCGCATGTCCAAAATGATGCCCATTGGGCTAATGTTGATTGGGCAGGCATCCACACAAGCTTGACAACTGGTGCAGGCCCAAAGTTCCTCTTCGGAGATGTAGTCTCCGAGCAAAGTTTTGCCATCGCCTTCACCCCAACTTCCGCCGGCGGCATCCATGGCACGGCCGACTTCTTCCACCCGGTCTCGGGTGTCCATCATGATTTTCCGAGGGCTCAGCAATTTGCCTGTGTTGTTGGCTGGACAGACGGAGGTGCAACGGCCACATTCAGTGCAGCTGTAAGCTTCCATGAGTTGCTTCCAAGTCAAATCCTTGACGTCTTTGGCGCCAAAAGGAGCGGGCACGGCAGGTTCACCTTCAGGTTCAGGTGGGGCGGCATAAGGATCGGCCGACATCATCAGGTCAACTTCCTTTTTGACAGCGGCCATGTTGTCGAGCTTTCCAGAGGGGTCTAGGTTGCTGTACCAGGTGTTGGGAAAGGCCAAGAAGATGTGGAAATGCTTGCTGTAGGGCACATAAATCAAGAAGCCAAGGATGCCCACGATGTGGAACCACCAAGCGCCGCGCTCGAGCGCCACAATGCCGGCGTCGGAAAGACCCGCGTAGAGGGGGAACAACCACTGACTCACCGGAAATGCACCCGCTCCGATGTAGTGATGGGTGTTGTTCCAGACCCCTTCAAGGATGCGATGCTGTGCGATGCCATCGGCGGCGTTCATGGACAGGAAAGCAAACATCAGCAGTACCTCTACGCCGAGGATGATGTTGGCGTCGTTTTTGGGCCAGCCTTTCATTTCGGGGCTGCGAAACCGAGCAATGGGCAGAAGGTTTCGACGGACCAAAAAGACCACGCAGGCCACGAGTACACCAAGGGCGAGCCATTCAAAGGTGCCGATCAGGACGTCGTAAAAGGATCCAAGGAACGGAGCGAAAACACGGTGGGTCCCGAACAGGCCGTCTACGAGAATCTCCAGCACTTCAATGTTGATGAGCACAAATCCCGCGTAGATCACGATGTGCATGATGCCGGCAACGGGACGCACCACCATTTTGGATTGACCCAAAGCCACGCGGGCCATCGTCGCCCAACGCTCGCTTTTGCGGTCGGTCAGATCAATGTCGCGTCCAAGTTTAATGTTGCGTCGGATCGTGGCGATGCGACGCCCGAAGATCACCCCAGCAGTGCCCAAGAGGAGCGCGAAAATCAGTTGTCCGACGAAATGAGGCATGTCGAGGATTTAAGAGGTTCCGTTGAGCTTACTGAGCGTCGCGCTCATCCAATTCTGCGTCGATGAGCCGTTGCAACCGCTCGAGCTCTTTTTTGCTCCAGTTGCGCTTTTCCCTTCCGCCGAAGACCGAAACGCGAACGTAGCGTTGAGGGTTCAAGTACAAGTCGTTGATCAAGTACTGCATTTCTTTGTTTGTGGCGACGAGGCCGTCGTGCAAGCTGTCGCTCTTGAGCAGTTTTCCGAGGCTTCCTTCTCCAGCATTCAAACCCGAGAGCAGGCGATTTAGTTCTGCGACCGACTGATCTGCCCGGCGAAGGGTTGTAGAGAGTTGCAATTCAGCCAAGGAGTCCGAAATCTGGCTAAAATTCCCCAAGGCATTGGAGAGGGCGCCTTGTTGGCTGTTCACAAAGCCAGTCAGGGATTCCATGTTGTCGATGATGCCCTTGAGCGCGGTTCTGTTTTCCGCCACAGTCACATCCAAAGTCTTGGAGGTGCTCTCCAAATTTTGCATGGTACGCTGAATGCTTTCAAATGCCTTGGGCAGCCCCTGTGTCGCGCTGTCTTGGAAGACAGTTTGAAGGTTGAGCAAAATCTCGTCTACGCCCGCAATGAGTTGGTCTGTTCGTTGGCGAAGTGGAATCAACTCTTGTTTGACCGATTCGGCAATGCCCATTTCAATGTCGGCGATCAAGGTGTCACCAGTTTGGGCAAGTCCGGCACCTCTTCCAGCGATTAAATCGATGGCCTTGGTTCCGAACAGGTCGTTTGAAACGATTCTCGCGGTGGTCCCTTGGGTCAACTGGAGGTTGGGTTCGTCGATCAAAAAGGTCACATGAAGCGCCCCATTCCCGCGTGCATCAAAATTGATGCTCGCGACCTGTCCAACCTTAAACCCGTTCACAATGACAGGGTTGGATACAGCGAGTCCATCGACCCGGTTGTAGATCGCATGAAACTCCGTTCCACGTCCAAGGGGGTTAAAGCCTTTGAGGTAATTCACACCCAAAATGAGGATGCCCGCCCCCAGGAGAACGAGTATTCCGATTTTGAGTTCTTTTCCTCTTTGCATGCCGAGTACGCTCGTCAGTGACGTGTTTGATTCAGGGCTTTGTCCAACGCTATTCGTTGTTCACCATCGAAGGCGAGCACAAAAGCGTCGGGAAACCCATTCTTACGCAAGTTATCGCGCAACCGGCAAGCTTCTGCATAGGAAGAGGTGGAGCCAACCCGGTACTTGTAAACGTTTCCGAATGTTTGTTTGACCACATGCGGGATTTCGTGGCCTTTGTCATCCACAAGAGGAGCGCCTGAGCGGTTGCTGGCGGCTTGAACAGAGAAACAAATCCCCTCGACGCAGTCATTTTGAACGTTGGCGAGCCATGCGGGTTGATCGGTCACAACGGGGGCGTCCGGCTCGACCTCTGGGGCAGGTAAAGTCTGAGACTCCACAGCAGAATTCAAGGTGAACCAGCGGTCGGCATAGGTTCTAAACGAGCGGAACAAGGCGCTGGCCATATAGTCCTGGCCCTGTTCGGAACGAAGAAAGTCTTCTTCCACGGGGTTGGTCAAGAAGCCCAATTCCACCAAGACGCTCGGCATGTTGGCGTAGGCGGTCACATAATAACGCGCTTGACGAACGCCTCGGTCTTTGCGGCCCACGCGCTCCCGGAACTGTGTTTGAATCAAATCCGCGAGTTCCAAGCTTCGGTCCAGGTAGATCTGCTGTTTCAAAGCCAGAGCGATGAATGTGTCGGGATCGTCGGGGTCAAAATTTTCTGCGGCGTCTGGGGTGTCTTCGTAGAGTGCGGCATTCTCTTTTTGTTCGATGCGCAGGCTTTCTTCGCTAATGTCCAGTCCCATAACCCAGCTTGAGCTTCCCTTGGCTGTGGATTTGGTAAAGCTGTCGCAATGAATCGAAAGCAAAAGGTCGGCTTTCGCCTCATTGGCGATGCGCACTCGCCCAGGGACAGTAGGGTAGGTGTCTCCTGTTCGGGTCATGATCACCTTCACCTCGGGCACGCGTTCTGTGATGTAGGCGGCCGTTTTCTTCGCCACGGCGAGGGTGATGTCTTTTTCAGCGGTTTTGTAGCGTCCTGTGCCGAGGTTTCCTGGGTCTTTTCCTCCGTGCCCAGCGTCGATGACCACCACCATTGCGGGCTCGATTGGGGGTTCGAATGCACTGCTCAGGAAGAGAATGGCCGCGCATCCGAGTGCGACTTTAACGCGGTGAGCCCGCGCCATCGTGGGCTGTAAAGGGGAGCCCATGTCTGCTTTTGGAACGCTTGTGTTTTGCATGGCCTTTCTAGCATGGAATCTATCTAGCTTTGACATGCGTTGAGGTGCTGTTGCATTTCGAATTTGCGCTGTGCGTTGTTGGAAAACGTCTTACCATACCGTGCCCGCGATTTTCGCGTTGATTCTCCCATGCACAACGTGGTGCGGACCACTTTTCTTTTGCTCGCGATGGGTTGGTTGTCTCCTGTTCTTTGGGGGCAGGCGGTCGAGGTTCAAATTTTGAGTGCCGATGAGATCAGCCGGGACCCCGACATTGTCCAAGGGCAGCGGCTGATTGGCCATGTTTTGTTGGCTGTGGGCTCTGCAGAAGTGGCTTGCGACAGCGCTTGGCGATTTCCAAGCGGCGTTTTCCAATTGATGGGGGAAGTCGTGGCGCAGGATGGCGCAGTCGACCTGCTTGGTGATGAGTTGGTTCTGCACCCGGACAGCGGGGTGGGAACCTTAAAGGGGCGCGAGGTCAAATTGATTGACCGGACAGAGAAAGACAATGTTCGGACCTTGGTGACGCAGGATCTGAGGTATGATTTTCGCGAAGGCCAAGCCACATTCGACGGCGGCGGCACGGTCACCACAGCCCAGGAAAAAATCGACAGTTGGTCGGGCTTTTTTGAGCGCGAAACGCGGCGGCTCCGGTTTGCAGGAGATGTGAATTTGTCGCTGGACTCCTTGATTGTGCGTGCTCAGCAGTTGGCGTATTGGCCCGAACAGCGCAGACTCGACCTGCCAGTTTCGGCAGAAATCGAATACCCATCAGGAGGTGTCCAATGCGCAGGAGGGCAGTGGGACATTGAATTGGAAAGCGGTTGGTTTGTTGGCGATTCTATGTCGACGGCGCAATGGATGGATGGTGACTTGGCTGTCTTTGGGGACAGCTTGGTTGTAGAAGACAGTTTGAGTTTGGCTTTTGGTCATGTGTTGCTCAAGGACACTGCCGGAGCCTATCGACTCACTGGGGATTCGGCTCGTTTTACTCGGGAGACCGAAGGACAGACCATGTCCAATGTGGAGTTGAGGGGCCAAGCGATGGCCTGGTTGCTCGAAGGCGACGCCCCACTTGTGGTCCGCGGTCCGGGTTTGGACATATCCGACGGTGAATCGGGACGGACTTTGCTTGCGCCATTTGGTGCGGTATTGGACTTCGATGAAGTCACGGCTGCGGCGAGGGAGCTCAGGTGGTCGGCTGCACAAGAGGATGTGACACTGAGCGGCAATCCGGTCATGTGGAATGGGGAGGATCAATTGACGGGAGACTCCATTCGCTTGTTTTTGGAAGAGGGGCAGCCCGAGAGAATGGAAGTGCGCGGCCATGCCCTTTTGGTGAGTCCCTCGGCATCTGGATTTCCACATCAATTGTCGGGAAGGGATTTGGATGGCGAGTTTGAGGATGGCCAATTGCGCACGTTACGGATGACGGGCAACGGTCGCACGCTGTACTTCGCAGACCCCGACAGTGCGGCCATTGCAGAGTCGCTCCGCGATACACTGCCCATGCCGTTGGCGCAGGCCAACCGTGCAGCGTGCACGGAGATTCGGATGGCGTTGGATTCCTCGGGACTCACAGACATTACGCTCTACCAATCGCCCGCGGGGGAGTTTGCCAACTTGGCTGAGTTGGCCAAACGCCCGCTGGACGGTGCCAAAGATGCCGCCCATTTGCCGGGTTTTGTGCGTCGATTGCGCCCGGACTCAGCCGCGGAATTGAGCCGCGCGCAGCATCCTGCGCCCACCCTCAATGCATTGCCGTGGATCGCGCCGCCCGACTCATTGTTGCCAGTTGGCGAGGCCCCCATTGTTTACAGCTCTTCCGACAGCATCGTGTTCTATGTGAGCGAAGAGCAAGTGGCGTTGCATGGAGAAGCGTTGGTGGAGACCGCGGGCATTGAATTGAAAGCGGCGCGCATCGACTACTTCGCAGGTCTTCGTGAAATTGAAGCGATGGGCGTGCCCGATAGTGCAGAGGCTTGGGTGGGGCGTCCGGTGTTCACACAGGGAGGGAAGTCGTTTACGCAAGACCGCCTGAGGTACGACTTGGAGAGCCGCAAAGGCCTCAGTCAGCACGCCGTCACCAAGGAGGGAGAGTTAACCTTTCATGCCGAGCGTGCCAAGCGTTTTCCGGATGGCCGAATCTTCATGAAGGGGGGCAAATTCACAACTTGCGATGCGCCCAATCCGCATTTTCATTTTCACCTGACTCGGGGGATGTTGGTGCCCAACGAAAAAGTGGTGAGCGGCCCGATGTATGTCAAAGTCAGGAAACTACCCCTGCCCATTGGCCTTCCTTTTTTCTGGTTTCCCCAAAAAGACGAGCGGAGCCGGGGACTCATCTTCCCCAGTTTTGGCAACGGGCAAGACCTCGGGTTTTTCATCAAGGATTTAGGGTGGTACGAGCCCTTGGGGGACCATTGGGACGCTCGGCTGCAAGGCGACATCTACAGCCGAGGAACATGGCGCCTGGCGGGAACCGCTCAATACCGTTACCGTTATCGGTTCAGCGGGAATTTCCAACTGTCCCGTTCGAGCATTGTGTCTGGCGGAACAGCAGGTGATCCGGGTTCTTCTCGTCGGACAGAGTTCTTTGTGCGGTGGAGCCACAGCCAAGACCCCAAAGCCCGACCAAATGGCCGGTTCAATGCCAATGTCAATTTTGGCTCCAGTGGGAATTTCCGTTCTCAACTCAACAGTTCTCAGGAGGACTTCTTGTCCAACTCCTTCTCCTCGAGTGTGAACTACAATGCCTCCATTCCAGGCAAGCCTGTGAGCATTACTGCCACAGCGCGACACAACCAAAACAGCAATACAGGGCGGGTGGATTTGGTCGTGCCTTCATTGGGGGTCAATGTGAGTCGATTTGAATTGCCGTTGTCGCGGATTTTTGCCCCCAACGCGGTCACGCGAAAATGGTACGATCGCATTGGCATGACCTATGCGCTCAAGTCCGAACAACGCGTGACCGGAACAGACAGCACCCTGTTCGAGGAAGGCTTGAGCGGATTGATTGAGCGCGCCACATCGGGGGTCAAGCACACCGCGACAGCATCGACTCAAATCAAGGCCGGCTTTGTGAGCTTTACGCCCAACGTTTCCTACAATGGGTACTGGAATTTTGCGGCCTTGGACAAGGCTGTGAGTTTGGATGTGCCAGACAGTGTGGTGACCGACACGTTGCGCGGATTTTACGCCGACGGGGACTGGCGAATGGGGGTCAGCGCCAACACCAAATTTTACGGCACCTTCAACAACAGAAAGGAAGGCCGGTTGCGTGCCCTGCGACATGTTATTACGCCTCAGGTCGGGTTCAGCTACAATCCCGCATTTCAGAGAAGGGACACGGTCTTGGGGTTGGATGGGAGTGTGCTGGAGGTCTACGACCCCCTGGCTCCGGGGCTGTACACGCCATCAGAACTGGGTGCGCAAGGGGCTTTGAACTTTACCCTCAACAACAACTTGGAAGCCAAGATCCGCGACCGCAATGGAGAGGTCAGGAAGGTGCGACTGATCGACAATCTGAGCCTTCGGGCCAGTCACAATTTGCAGGCAGACTCCTTGCGGTGGAGCGACATTACGGGTTCGGGATTTACAACGTTGGCAGGAAAATTTCCGGTGAACATTGGGTTTGCACACAGTGTGTATGCGCGGGATTCAACAGGTGCGCAAATCAACCGTTTTCTTTGGGAAGAAGGGGGGGCTCCGCTGCGCCTGAAGCGCATGAACGCCTCTGTCAATGGCAGTTGGAAAGGCCAGGGGGAATTTCCTTGGAGCCTCCGCACGGGCTACACCATGAGGCTGCAGCGAAACTGGCAAACAGCAACGCAACAGGACACCACCATTCTGACGCAAAACTTGACTTTGAATGGGGATGTGACCTTGTTCGAAGATTGGCGATTAACGGTGGGCTCGGGGTATGACTTTAAGGCCAAGGAGTTCACCAATACGCAGGTCAACCTGTTGTGGGATTTGCACTGCTGGGAATTCTCTGCTCGCTGGATTCCCTTTGGGATACAGCAGAGTCTTCAGCTGCGCCTTGCGGTCAAAGCGTCCATGCTCAAGGATGTCAAACTCGACAAGCGTTTTCAGGGAAGCGGTTTGATCCGCTAGCGAAAAAGGGCTGGATATCAGCGGTTAAGCGTCCGGATCATCAAGTAAATCAAACACAAGAGGAACAGGGTCATGGAGACCTTGTTGATGCCGTGCATGACCCGGAGGTTGACGCCTTCCCCTTCGCTTTTTCGGAAGAGGTTCAATGGATTGGCGTAGTGCAAGATTTTACGAAGAATGGCCATAGTGGGGTGGACTCTACAAAAAGGACAGATGAGAGGGGATGGTGTTCAATCAAAGGCCACTGCGCTGATTTCTACGCGGGCTTGTTTTGGTAGACCCGCCACAAATACAGCCTCCCTTGCGGGGAGTGGGTCTGGGAACCTTGCGCGGTAGGCTTGGTCCATGGCCGCGTAATCCCGCGGATCGATGAGGAAAACAGTGGTTTTGACCACGCTGGCCAAGGTTGAATTGGCAGAGACCAGAACGGCCTCCAAATTGTCGATGGCCTGGTGGACTTCCTCGGCAATGCTGGCGGACAGCAATTCGCCTGTTTTCGGAACCAAGGGGATTTGACCGCTGCAGTAAACGGTGCCACCGGCGCGTCTAAATGGACTGTAGCTCGCAATGGGTTTGGACATGGTGCAAGTATCGCCAACTTCTACGAACCTTTGCAGCATGTCTGCCCGTCGCATTCTTCTCGTCGACAATCGAGATTCCTTCACTTGGAATTTGGCCCATGATTTGGAGCGTCATGGCGCAGTGGTCACTGTGCGTCAGGCGGCGGAGTGTGCTCCAGAGGATGCGCAGGGGTTCGATGGCATAGTGCTGTCCCCCGGACCGGGGTTGCCAACAGAGAGTGAGGGGCTCATGGCTTTGGTGTCGGCCTGGGCACCGCGCCATCCCATGCTCGGGGTGTGCTTGGGATTGCAGGCGCTTGTGGAATGGAGCGGAGGCACTTTACGCCAGATGGAGGCGGTGCGTCATGGTGTTTCGAGTGTGGCGGTCCGCCGAGACCTCGGACCATTGATGGCGGATGCAGGCGACAAATTTGAGGTGGGCCATTACCACAGCTGGTGCGCTGAAAGGGCCACATTGCCCGCTTGCTGGGTGGTGACTGCAGAAGCCCTTGAGACGCCGGATTTGATTTTGGGTTTGCGACACAGAACACGGCCGTTGTATGCGCTGCAATTCCATCCAGAAAGTGTCCTTACGCCGGGTGGTCGTGGGATGCTCAAGGCTTGGCTTCAAACGTTGGAGGCATAAAAAAGAGCGCC
>CBFHQM010000016.1:33543-49238 GCA_965657965.1 uncultured Flavobacteriales bacterium
TAGTGACTTTAGGCGATGCGAAACTCAGTTGCCGAGTTTGTCCATCTCCTCTTGGAATGTCTCCTTGAAACGCTCATAGTTGTATTCGGCCATGATGCGCTCGTCTTCCGATACTTTCTCATTGTACTTGGAAGCCAACTTCTCTCCGCTCAATTCCAGCGCCACGTAGGAAACGTAGATCCCATTTTCGCGTTGCGTCAATTTTTCGCAAATCGCGATGGCACCGCGAAGCTCTTGATCGACCACTGAGCGTGAAAGCTCATTGAAAGATTCTGTGGCTTCTTCCCGGTTGTTGAACTCGGTGCTCGACACGTAGTTGTCTGTGACTGCTTTCACTGTGACGCTCACCGTTTTGGCCAAGCGAGATTCCGCGTTGGACCGTGCTTTTTTCTTGGCGATTTCGCGGTCTTGGCTTTCACCGGTTGCACTGGATCGGAAATGTTTGCTGCTGCTCTGGTACTCACTTCCTGTGCAATACTCCACGATTTCAATTTCGCCTTTGGGCTTGGCGACTTCTTTGCTCTTTTTGCAGCCAGTGGTGACAACGGCAAGGCCGAGGACAAGGCCCGAAAGGGCAAGGGTGGTTGTGCGGGTCATGGGATGGATGTTTTCGTTGTTGTACAGATTGTATGGCCAATATCGTGCCAAGTTTGTTAGCGCAGTGCACGAATGAGGTCAGGTCCGTGTTTTTTTTCGACGACCTCGGCAGCATTGGAGAGCGCCAAATTCATGGCGGCATTGGGGTCCAATTGCACGCCTTTTACTTTTTCCAAAGCGGTCTCTCGGATGAGGTTTCCGCTGGCATTGTGCAGCGCGATGCTTCCGGCGATGTAGGCTGTGTGAAAGTTGCCGAAATCACCACTGGGTGTTCTGCGCTCGGACCGCAGGTTAAAACTGATGGTGAAATCAGAGGCCAAAGAGGAGGAGCCCATGAGAAACCCAGCTTCGAGCAAACTTCCACGAAGGGCTTGAATCAGGACGTCGTGTTGCTGCGGTTCTAAATCAGACGAAGGCGAGGCTTGAATGAACACCGATGGCAAGACCACGGCGAGGGGGATGCGAAACGTTGGTGCATTGATTTCGCCAATCAGATCCAACATCACAGGTGTCAATGCCGCAGACTTGACAAGGCGCTTTACATCTAGACTGGCTGTGAAATTCACATGGGGTCGATCGGGCGCTACGCCTTCGATCAAGGCTACAACAATGCCTTCTGAATCGGTGAACTCCGTGGCTTTTTTGAGGTAGGTCCCGTTGTGATAGCTGTATTGAACGGGAATGGAGGGGGCGCCCATGCCGTCAAGGGTGGCGTGGATGCCCAATGGGAATTTGAAGTTGTTTGCCGCCTCAAGGGCAACGGAATTGACTGCGGGAACAAGTTCGATGTTCCGCAAAACCTCTCGCATTTTGCGAATCAAATGGGGCTCCAAAGTCAGGGTCTCTCCCAAATAGGTGCCCTTGTTCACTTCATTCCAAAACTCTTCCAGCGCGAGAATGCCAGAACCCCAGTGATTGAGGGCGCTCGGTATTTGGCCTTGGGCCAGGTCCGCGTCTCCCGATTTCAATTCGGCCAGAGCGGTTGCAATCGCTTCCTCTTGGCGCGCTTTTCGCGCAGCGGCGTGGCGGGCTTTGTTGAGTCTGTAATAAACGTGGCATCCCGACGCGTTCTCCCAAACGTCAACGACTTCAAACCCTGCAATTCGCTCGTCTGCTCGGCTTGTGATGGTGCTGGAGAAGTCTTCTTGAATCCTTCCGTTTCGCTCCTCGGTTTCCAAGAGCGAAGCGCTCTCTATGCGCAAGGCAATTTCTCCGGCCAGGTCAGCGGCAGCGCGCTCTTTGGCGCTGCGCAAAGCTTCGCCTGGCGCCATGTTGGTGTTCGCACTGCCAATTCCGATGTAGTAACTGCTCGAAATGGGGCGAGAATTCACCCACTCTGGAGGTGGCGTTTCTTGCAGCTTCTTTTGCTGTCCGCAGCTGGAGAGAAACAGCAAAGACAACGCGCCAAAAAAGGAAAGGGTCGAGCGCAGGGTCATTGAATGTGCTTCGCGAGGAATTTCTCGATGTCTCTTTGGCCGCGTACAATGGCTTCATTGACCAATTGATTCCGCATCGCACTGGCTGGTTTGAGCTCGCGAGGGGCGCTCAACAATTGTTTCATTCTGCGGTTGCCGCTGCGGTCAACTTCTCCATTGGAGCGAGCGGGGTAAAGGCTGCCTGCCTGAACTTGGCTTACGGCGAACTCGATGGCGTCTTCAACTTGAACTTGTTCGACTTGCGACATCAAGACAGCGCCAGTTTCGGTGCTCACCAGTTTGATTTCAAACTTGAGTTGAACGGTCCGGCTTTGATTGTGCAGGGTGTATCTCGCCGGTGCGTAGGCCGCCACTTTTCTTGTTTTGCCTTCATCGTCGACGACTTCTTTGAAGAATTTCCGGAAGGCGTTTCGGGTGGTGCTGATCGGCCGTGAGGTCTCGGAGGAGAATTGAAGGACGGCACCGGTGAGGATGGCCTTGGCTCCTGCGAGACCGCCGACGTCGACAGTTTCATCAGAAATGCCGGAAAGAGACAACTCCTGTTCGGCAATGATGTCTTCCCGAAGGGTTCGGTCCACCACGCCAATGAAAGGGTCGGTGGTGTTGAGCAACGCGTTTTGAATGCCGCTGCGCATTTCAAGGGCAATGTCTTTTTGATTGGCGTTGGAATCGAAGGAGGTCACGGCGACATTGAAACGGCCTTCCTCCAAAGCGGAGGCGAGAAGCGCTGCGGCGTCCTTGTAGGCCCTGTCGAGCTTTAAGACTCCATTGAAGCTGGCTGAGGCTTTCCGGAATAAGGCCGCCTCGTAGGCCAGTTTACCGGCGCGGTATTGGGGTTCGGCTTTGGCGACAATTAGAAGTGCCGCAGCGTCCCCGTAAGTGGGGTCCAACCGGATGATTTCTTCCAGTGATGTTTGCGCGCCAGCAAAATCTTCGGCTGCCAGTTGCTCGTGGGCCTCAGCATCCAATTCTATGAGGTGATCGTCGACAAGGTTGGCGTGCGAACTGACCACCGAAGGGGGAATGAGCAGGTCGACTTTGACGGAGCTCATTTTGGCGACATAGCGGGTCATGTCCTCGTAAGTGGAAATGGCTTCTGCGCGCTGTCCACCGAGGGCGTAACCTTGAAACTCGCCGGTACGGGCATCCAGAACGCCTTGTCCCGCCATTTTAAGACCAACCATAGCGTCGAGGTAACCGGGCTTTTTCCGGAGGGCCAAGTAGTACAGGTCTGCAGCTTGGCGGTCCATGCCTGCCATTTGCAATTCGTTGGCGCGTTTGGTTACGCTCTTTGGACCGTTACAGGACAAGAGCAGGAGAGCCAAACCAGAAAGCAGGAAGAGGGAGCGAATCACGGGAGCTGGGCTTTATGAAGGTCGAAAATACGGGAGTGTTGCCCTTCTTGTGGACAAGTCCCGTGCCAGTATTTTTTGGGCTGTGGCAAATGGGCCTCGTGGAATTGCGAAATTTGAGACATGTCACGTCGCATTGTTATTCTCGGAGCCGGTCGTTCTAGCTCTTCTTTGATTCGTCACTTGCTTCAAAATTCAGAAGCGGAAAATTTTGAGGTTCGCATAGGTGATTTGGATCCAGAGTTGGCGGCGCGAAAAGCGGAAGGCCATGACCGTGCGACCACGTTTGCGCTGGATGCGAAAAATCCAGAGGCGCGACGCTCGGAGATTGCTCAAGCTGATTTGGTCATCAGTATGTTGCCCGCATTCTTGCACCCAGAGGTGGCCAAGGACGCCATTGCGACAAAAACACCCTTGATTACGCCGAGTTATTTATCTCCCGAAATCAAGGCCATGGACAGCGCGGCGAAAGCCGCGGGAATTCCAATTTTGAATGAGTTGGGGCTGGACCCAGGCATTGACCATCTGAGTGCGATGGACGTCATCGACGGGCTGCGCGAGCAAGGCGCTCAATTGACGGGGTTTGAGAGCTACACAGGAGGTTTGGTTGCCCCTGAAAGCGACGACAACCCTTGGCATTACAAATTCACGTGGAACCCGCGAAATGTGGTGCTCGCAGGGCAGGGCGGATCTGCAACCTTTAAGGAAGAAGGGCGCATCCGGGTGCTGCCACCCCATCGTTTGTTCAAGGAGGTGACTCCTGTGGATGTTCCTGGCGCAGGGCGCTTTGAGGGTTATGCCAACAGAGACAGCTTGGCGTACGAAGAGATTTACGGGCTCGAGGGGATTGACTCCTTGGTGCGAGGTACGTTGCGCGGCGAAGGCTTTTGTGGCGGTTGGGACGCCATTTTCCAGCTCGGAATGAACCGAGATGATGCGCGTGTTTCCCTCCCGAAAGGCACGCCGTGGAGAGAGTTTACTGCGGGCTTTACCGGTGGTGTCTCAAAGAATGCGGATGTAGCGTCTGTTAGAAATGCCGTGCAGAACATCACAGGAGCTTCGGAAAAGTCGTTGGATCTGCTGGAAGAGTTGGGTTTGTTTTCGGAAGACGTGCCGGATCAGCTGACGGGGTCTCCAGCGGACATCTTGCAAGCCCTGCTCGAGAAAAAGTGGGCTCTGGGAGAAGGGGATTTGGACATGATTGTGATGTGGCATCGTTTCCGGTACCGCACACGCGAAGGGGAGGACAAGGTCAAAACATCCCACTTGGTTCACATTGGCGAAGACGAAGTGCACACGGCGATGTCGCTGACTGTGGGCTTGCCGCTGGCTTTGGCCGCCCGGATGTGGATGCGTGGCGATTGGAAAGACACCGGTGTCTTGTTGCCTACTTCTCCTCAGCTGTACGCGCCTTTGTTGAAAGGGCTTGCCGAAGAAGGTGTGGCTTTCACAGAAACCGAAGGGCGTTGATCATGTTCCGCGCCTGTGCTTTGGGACTGATCTTGACCTTGGTGAGTGCGGTTCATGGCCCTGTGGTCTTGGCTTCCGGGCCATGCAAGTCCCCACCGTTTGACCCCATGATGGAGGTGGCGACTGCCGAGATGGCCCTGTCCATGGACGCTTGGGCAAAGAAGGCACTCCGCAGAGACAAACGGGGAAAAACCTGTGCTGACGTTCAGGAGGTGGTGGACATTTTGTTGGTCCGTTGGTTGCAAGCGCACCCCGAAATTCATGTGGAACTCAATGGCACAGAAACGGAGTGGCTTTTGAGCAAGGATGGTGCGTTCTTACTGCGCATTAAGTCCGAGGCGTGGGCGGCATGTCGGGCGCGTCGAAGGTGGTTTCGTCCGAGTTGGGGAAGGCGTCCTTCGTGTACACGTGCAGAGGCCAAACGCCGCGATTTTGTGCGGGATACAGGTGGTTGTTGGGGAAGTTAGGAAATTGAAAGGGCCGCCCTCCAGCAGCCCTTTCTCACCACATCTACCTCAATCGAGCTGCACGCAGCCCTTTCTTCAGGTGGCTTTAGCCCCGCAGAAGCGGGACAAGTATGTTCACTTCGGGCAGCACCTCTGGAAGGTCTGTTCCCTGCAATTGTGGTGGTAATACGGATGGAGCTCGAAGAGGTTTCGTTTTGTGTCGGACATCAGTTGAACGGGCATGCTTTGCGCATCCAATCGCGGTCATCAGGTTTCCTTGTCCGGCCCGCTCCTTGGTGATCTCGACGACAAAGGCGGGCGATCAATGGGTGGGCCGCAAGAGGAGAGGCTGCAGGTTCCGTCATTCCATGGGTTTTGGTGCGGGCAACGCAACAGCGAATCTTACCTTCGTTGCGATGCGGACGTTTGACATTCCCGAAGCTTATCGGTCCCCTGTGATTGGCAAAGTCAAAGCCATTCGAAAATTGGGTGACCCACGGAAAAGAGACTTTGCACCTAGCCTATTGGATTTTGGTTCGGTAAAATTTGTGCTGCCCCGGCATTTTGGTTTTTGTTTTGGCGTGGAGAACGCCATCGAAATTGCCTACCGGGCGGTGGCGGAGAATCCAGGAAAACGACTTTGGCTGTTGAGCCAAATGATCCACAATCCTGAGGTCAATGCAGATTTGGAATCCCAAGGAATCGGGTTTCTCATGGACACCGAAGGGGGGGTCATTACGCCCTTCGAATCGCTCAAGTCCGACGATGTGGTCATCGTGCCGGCGTTTGGAACCACGCTGGAATTGGAGGCCAAATTGGAAGCCATTGGGGTCGACATCCAGAAATACAATACCACTTGTCCTTTCGTAGAAAAGGTGTGGAAAAGGGCGTCCCAGCTTGGCGAAAAGGAGTACTCGGTGGTGATCCATGGCAAGCCCTCCCACGAAGAGACCCGGGCCACATTCAGTCACAGCAGTTCAACTGCAAAATCCTTGGTTATTCAAGACATGAAGGAGGCGAACGTCTTGGCGGAGTTCATTCGGGGTGACCGCGATTGGGGTGAGTTTGATGCCCACTTCAGTGGCAGAGCGAGTGCGAACTTTCAAGTGCCTCGGGACCTCGAACGCTTTGGCGTTGTGAATCAAACGACCATGCTCGCCAGCGACACACAGGCCATTGCAGACCATCTTAAATCGGCCCTTGAGCAAAGAGATGGGGGCAATTCGGAACGTTTTGCGAATACCCGAGACACTTTGTGTTATGCCACGCTCGACAATCAAACGGCCACCACTGGCGCGCTAGAGTCTGCGGAGGCGGACATTGATTTTGCAATGGTGGTCGGGGGCTACAATTCCAGCAACACGAGTCACTTGGTTGAATTGTGCGAAGAGAGGTTGTCCACGTGGTATGTCCGCGGCGCCTCTGAGTTTCGAGAGGACGGCGCACTCGGGCATTTCAACCTCAAGAGTGGCCGAGAAGAAGTGTCGGACACTTGGTGGTCAGAAAGTGTGCAGGAAGGAAAGGTGCCCACCATTTTGTTGACGTCTGGGGCATCGTGTCCGGACAGTGCAGTGGACCACGTGCTTCAAAAAATTCTTGAACGTGCGGGTGGTGGACGCGCTGTGGATGAAGTGTTGCAGGAATTCAACAAAGCGCATTCAACTTTGGGGAACGGATGAACACCCCTCGATTGCCCAGTCCTTTTCGCAACGTTCGCCGTGCTCCTCGAAACTTTAAGTTTCGCTCGGCGCATGTGGATTCCCGTGCTTTGAAGTGGAAGGATCGGAAAGAAGCGATTGAACAAGAGGTTCAAGGTGGAGATCCAGATGCGGCACCCCGCAAGCTCCGTTTTCGATCGGGTGGGAGCACGCGTTCGGAACGCGAAGGGAGATTGGCGAACCTCAGGCGGTCACGCCGGCGTGCCATGCTCAGGAGTGTGGTGATTTTGGGGGTACTGCTCTACGCAGCATGGTTGGGATTGAAGTGGGTAGAGACCACAGATTTTGCCAAGGAATATCTGATGATCGAACCAGAATGAGCACGGCCACAGACACCCAAATCCAGAGGCTGCCCGAACACGTGGCCAATCAAATCGCTGCAGGCGAGGTGGTACAGCGCCCGGCTTCTGTGGTCAAGGAGTTAATGGAGAACGCATTGGACGCCGGCGCTCAGCGCATCTCGGTGGCCCTCAAGGACGCCGGTCGGAATCGCATTGTGGTGGAGGACAATGGCGAAGGCATGGGGGCGGAGGATGCGGCATTGTGCTTTGAACGGCACGCCACGTCCAAGCTTCGGTCGGCCGACGATTTGTTGGGTCTGGCCACGATGGGATTCCGTGGAGAGGCTTTGGCGAGCATTGCCAGCATTGCACGGGTGGAACTCAGGACCCGCCGTGCGGAAGATGAGTTGGGACTGAGTCTCACGGTTGAGGGCGGGGAACACCAGCCCATCGAACCTGTGCATTGCGAAGTGGGCACACGGATGACCGTGAAGCATTTGTTCTTTAACGTGCCGGCCAGGCGAAACTTCCTGAAAAGCGACCCGGTCGAATTGAGGCACGCCATCGACGAGTTTCAACGCATTGCATTGGCCCACCCGGATCGTGCCTTCCGTTTGAGCCACAATGAAGGGGAGTTGTTTGATTTGCCTTCGGGATCCTTGCGGCAGCGTCTTGTTCGCGTGTTTGGCACCAAGTACGATGAACGATTGGTGCCGGTGGATGAGAAAACCGATGTGGTAGGGCTATCGGGCTTTGTGGGGAAGCCAGAATTTGCACGAAGAACGCGAGGCGAACAGTTTCTGTTTGTGAACGGCCGCTTTATCAAACACCCGGCCTTCCACGCGGCTGTATTGCGGGCCATGGACGGCCTGCTCACGCCAGGTCAATTCCCTCTGTACGTGCTCTTCCTCGAGGTCGATGCGCGTCGGGTAGACGTCAACATTCACCCCACAAAAGTGGAGGCGAAGTTCCAAGAGGAGCGGCCGATTGTGGCCATTCTTCAGGCGGCGGTAAAGCGTGCTTTGGGTCGATTCCACGTGGCGCCCTCTTTGGACTTCGACACCGAAACTGCGTTCGACATCGCACCGCCACGCCCGGGTCAAACGGTAGAAGAGCCACAAATCAAACTGGACCCAGACTACAATCCTTTCAAGGCGAAGTCTCCTGCTCCAAGTGGCGGAGCCACGCGAATGCCGTCGTCGACATTCCCTGGAAGTCGCGATGCGTTCAAGGCCGATCGAATAGAGGCGACCCGACGCTTCTTTGCGTCAGAGCAGAGCTCAACTCAGTCAAATGCGGGAGAAGGAGCGCGGTTGGTTTTTTCGGAGACCCCAACGGATCTGGGGTCAGAAGAAAAGGTGTCGGGGGGCGATTACGACCATCAAAGGCCCTTGTTTCAATTGTTTGGCGGATGGATTGTGACCGCCACAAGAAGTGGGTTGGTTTTGATTGACCAGCACCGGGCCCACACCCGCATTTTGTACGAACGGTTTTCATCGGCACCCGCCACGCAAGGTCAAGGTGCGCAACAGTTGCTCTTCCCGGCTGTACTGCAGTTGGGACCGGCGGATGTGGCTTTGCTTACAGAGGCCAAGGAAAGCCTCAAAGCACTCGGGGTCGAGGTGGAATTTCCCGATTCAGCGACAGTCGAGGTATTGGGATTGCCGCAGGCAGCTGCAGAGCGCGACCCGGCAGCGCTCATGGACGCCATCTTGGAGGAGCTAAGAGAAGCCGGCGAAGTGGATGCCGAGTTGAGGGCCAGTCGCGCCACGGCTGGACTGGCAAGAGCGGCAGCCATTCCTTCGGGACGAACTTTAACCCGGTCGGAAATGTTGGATTTGGTGGACGGTCTGTTTGCTTGCCAAGAACCCGATCGGGACCCTTGGGGACGGGCCACCATCGCTACCTTTGACCAGGAAGCCGTGGCCTCACGCTTCCGTTGATTCACCCCGCATGTTCAGTCAAGCCACGCCTGTTGTACGTAACCTGTTGATCGTCAATGGAATTTTCTATGTGACGACCCATTTTCTCTTTCCGGGATTGGCGGGAATGTTGTCGGGCTACTATCCCAGTGCGCCCCAATTCCAGCCTTGGCAAGTGATCACCCACATGTTCATGCATGCAGGTCTGGGTCACCTGTTCTTCAACATGTTCGCCTTGTTCATGTTTGGCTCACAGCTCGAACGGGTCTGGGGCCCTAAGCGCTTTTTGAATTACTACCTGGCCTGCGGTCTAGGTGCCTTCTTCTTGCACGAAGTTGTGGTGGGCTATGGCTTTTACAGCACCTATGGGACTTGGTTCCCTCGGGTCGAGGAAATCTATCCCAACTTGGGATACAGCGCGGCTTTGGCCCAAGCGCGAAGCATGTTCATCCCTGTTGTAGGTGCATCGGGAGCGGTGTTTGGGTTGTTGCTCGGATTTGGCATGCTGTTTCCAAACACGCGATTGCAATTGCTTTTTCCTCCGGTTCCCATCAAGGCTCGGTACTTTGTATTGGGCTACGGTGCTCTTGAATTGATGTTGGCATTGGACAATAACCCAGGCGACAACGTGGCGCATTTTGCGCACCTCGGGGGGATGATCTTTGGTTACATCTTGCTGAAAAAGTGGCAAAAGGACCGCGACGTATTTTATTGAGAAAAGCGGCGTTGGTGAGGGAAGAAGATGAGTAGCATTTCTGATGATTTGAGGTCGCGTTGGGCATCGGGAGGCATGGCCGTGAGGTTGGTCATGTTCAACGTCCTGGTGTTTTTGATTTTGGCGACGTTGCGGTTGTTGATAGGGCTGGGCTTGCCTCTGCCTGTTTTGCCCGGGGCATTCGGCCTGGCCACATCCGCCGACTTGGGGCGATTGGTCATGCGCCCTTGGAGTGCGCTGACCCACATGTTTGCCCACACGGAAGTGTGGCACTTGGTCATGAACATGCTCATCCTGTGGTGGATGGGGGGGACGTTTCGTTCCTTTTTTGGCGACCGGAGAACGTTAAGCACGTATCTCATGGGTGGGTTTTCGGGCTTCTTGCTCTATGTGGTGGCCACCAATCTGGTTCCAGCGTTCCCACAAGGTGGATACGCCTTGGGCGCGTCTTCGGCAGTAATGGCCTTGATGGTAGCCACGGCAACCTATGTCCCGGACACGGTGATTCGATTGTTCTTGATTGGGCCCGTGAAGCTCAAGTGGATTGCTTTGGCTTATGTCGTCTTGGATTATGTGGCCTTGTCCAATGGGAGCAATGTTGGCGGACACTTGGGGCACATTGGCGGTGCGATTTATGGATATGCCTACATGCGCGGCATGAAGCGCAATGTGGATTTGGGGGCAAGACTCGAGCGTTGGATCGACCAATTGGTGACGTTGTTTGACCGTTCCTCAAAGCAAAAACCCAAGGTCAAGCGGTCACGTGGGACGAAAGGGGGGATGAAGGCCGTGCACCGAAAGGTGGATGTCGCTGGCGGCACGCAACGCGCGCAAACCGACGAAGAATTCAACGCAGAGAAACAGGCCAGGCAGCAACGCATCGACCGGATTCTCGACAAGATTAGCCGTGTAGGCTATGATCAGCTGACCAAAGAAGAGAAGGATTTTCTGTTCAAGTTTGGAGGAGACCTCTGAAAATGGCAGAGAAAAAGAGGAGCAAGAAGGGGCGATTGGGACTGGCACTTGGTGCGGTGGGTATGTTGGGCGTTTGGGTGGCGCAGTTGGCTACATGGGTGTCGCCTTCCGTGTTCCCCTTGCCGGCGTTGGCTGGCTTGGGGTTTCCTGTGTTCGGTGTTTTGCTGTTGTTCGGTGTGATTGTGGCGCTGCGATTCGGCCGTTGGCGATCGGCGATGGCGTTTGGTTTCACCGTGGTGTTGTCGTTCTCGCTGTTTAAGAGCACTTGGGGTGACTTTGGTCGAGGCATGCCCGTGGTGTCGGAGGAGACCAAAGCGCTCAAGTGCATGAGTTGGAATGTCCGTTTGTTCGATCGTTACGGTTGGTTGGGCGGTGTCAAGTCTGATTTGTTTTCTGCCATTCGTAGCGAAAGACCAGATGTGTTGTGCGTTCAAGAGCATTTTCAAGCAGCCTCTCCCGCGTCCTTTCCTGTGGAAGAGCCCATGCGCACGGCGCTGAAGACAAGTCAGAAAGACCAAGTCGATTCGCATGTCGTGTGGGCGAGAGAAAAGGCAGGTCGAAAATTTGGTGTATCCACCTGGTCCCGACATCCCATTGTGGGGCGCGACGCCATTCGTTTTGGAACCCGAAGCAACAACGCCTGTGCCATCACAGACATTCTTTGGGAAGGGGACACGCTTCGTGTCTTCAACGTGCACTTTGCGAGTCTGCATTTTGACTCAGAAGACTACCAAGCGCTGGAGGGCGGTGTTCCGGATGCCGCAGGGCGCCAGCGGATGTGGGCGCGAATGAAACAAGCCTATTCGCAAAGGGTAGATCAGGTCACGGCGGTTCTGAATGCGGTCAAGGCCAGTCCACATCCGGTCATGGTGTGCGGTGATTTTAACGAAACTCCTGTGAGTTGGTCGGTCACCGCGATGCGGTCAACGCTGAGGGACGCCCATGACGTGCGCGGTTTTCGCCTCGATGGGACTTGGCAAGGCGCTTTGCCGGGCATTCGCATCGACCATTTGTTGGTCGACCCCGAGTGGCAGGTGCTGTCCTATGCCACAGGAGGGGATGGGTTGAGTGACCACCGGTTTATAGCTGCTGAGCTCCGGGTGCCGAGCCGGTAACCAATCCGATTTTTTTTGCGATGACTTCGTAGCCGATGATGGTCATGGCGATCATCAAAAAGCCATAAATCAAATCGTCTGCGGGCATCGAGAACAGTCGAAACTGAAGGTTGTGGTCGTTGTTGTACCACACGATTTGGTCTTGAATTTGACCTACGTTGTCATTCAAAAAGGGATAGTCCCAAAAGGAAATTCCAGTAAGGACACCGTTGCTGACCACAAAAGGAACGAGCAAGGGCAGGTAGGCAAACCACAGGCGGTGATTCCACCTTCTTACTTCGGGTTTTTGTGCGGCCACAAGCGCAAGGCCTGCACTTAGAAATGCGGTAATGCCGCAACTGACGACAATGTAGGCGCGGTCAGGGAACGAAAAGGCCAAGGCGGTCGTCAAGGTGGCCAACAGGGCAGAAGCAGGAATGGCGAATGGCCGCCCCGGGGGATTGGGGATGTAGTGCTTCAGGGATTCATATGTGAAGACACAGGCGTAGGGGATGCAAATGAAAAACAACCACTCTTCCAAGGGCAATCCCAGGATCCAAACCCCAGACAAATAGGCCTCATTGAATCCCCAGATGCCCCGAGAGGCAAATGCGATGTCCCATGGAATGAAGAGGGCCATCATGACGGCAATTGCGGGAAACAAGGCTGGCCAAAACCGTGCAAACCTCACCTTTCGGTCAAAGCTCAAAGCCAAAGGGATGGCAATAACAGCCAAGTCAACTGAGAGGTAGAGGTAGTGCGGATTCATCCTTTGCTGAGCGATTTTGCCGCGTGGGCTTTCTTGGCCTGTCGAAAAAACTGGAGGGGAACCCACAACATGCCGAAACACTCGCCGTGCTCCTTGTTGAGGTGCTTGTGGTGAACCTTGTGCGCCTTTCGAATGGCGGCGAAATAGGGATGCTTGGCGTTCCTAAACCAATTGAAGCGGCGGTGGATAAAGACGTCGTGAACCAAGAAATAACACAAGCCGTAGGCGGCGATCCCGGTTCCAATCCAGAATCGAAAGTCTTGGTGAATGCTGCCGGTGACGAAACACCAGGCACTCGGGACGGCGAAAATCAAAAAGAAGGCGTCGTTCTTTTCAAAGAATCCGGGCTCTTGCTGATGATGGTCTCTATGAAAGTACCACATGGCGCCGTGCATGAGGTATTTGTGGGCGCCCCATGCCACACCTTCCATGGTGCAGAATGTAGCGAGAACAACAAGGGATGCGGTTACGATTTCCATGGCAAAACAAGCAGGCCGATAAAGAAAGAAGCCTGTACAATCAGCAACAAACCCGCGGCTCGGTTGGTTCTCAAGTGAGAGGTCTTTCGCCAAGCCCAGGCCAGGGCGAAAGCGATGACCCACCAGGCAATGTAGTTCTTGATGGGGATGTGGTCTCCACTCCAATTCCAAAAACCTGCTTTCGTGGCCACGGGTTCCATAATCAGGTCAAAAGCCACCATCAAGGTGGCAGTCAGGGCGGCCCGAAACAAGTGTGATTTCGTGTCTTCTTTGTCCCCAACCAAGCGCTGCGCCCAATACATGGTGCCCATGAGCGTGACCAGCCAGAGGACGCCGATCATGGGTGGTGTGTCGTAGATGTGTGGCCCCAAGCGCCAGCCATAGGCGTAGTCACCGAAGGGGAAGCCGGTTTGCACGCCGATTACCTCGACGCCATAGGTGATGTAAGCAATCAATGCCCAGCGCCATGCGCCCTCGGGGTAGCCAAACCCGAGAATCACCACTGTCGAAAACAGGAGGTTGATGGGGGTGAGATTGAGAATCAGTGTGGGGTCGTATGCCACCACCCCAAGCAATCCCACCAAATGGAGAAAGGTCAGGAGCCCCATCCAAACGGGCAGGCTGCCCCACTTTCCAGCGATGCCAAATGCACCTTTCTTAATGGACGGGGTCATGTTGATTCATGAGTTCGTGGGTGATTTGTCCACTGAGCAAACAAAGCGGGATTCCGCCGCCGGGGTGAACACTTCCCCCGGCAAAATAGAGTCCTTTGATCTTTCGGTCGCGGTTTCTTTGGCGCAAAAAGGCACTCAGTGGTGCATTGCTCGCTGGCCCGTAAAGAGCGCCTTGGTGGCTGCCGGTGCGGGCCTCAATGTCTTTGGGAGTGAGGATGTGCTCGCATTCTCGATGTTGGGCGACATCGATGCCTGTCATGGCTTTGATTTTCAATTCGACGCGGCGTCTCAAGTCATCCAGTCCACGGGGATCCCAGTCGGCCGGTGCATTGACCATCACGAACCAATTCCCAGCGCCCTCGGGGGCGTCTTTTGGAGAGGTCTTGGACCCGATGTTGATGTACACGGTGGGGTCATCTGCGATGGTCTTCTCTTCGAAAAGGGCGCGGAATTCTGCCCGGTAGTCCTTGGCCCAAAGGATGTTGTGTAGATGTAAATCAGGCGCTGGATGCCGCACGCCCCAGTAGAAAATTACGCCGGAGGTAGATGGTTCAGCGGAGAGAATACGATGAGGCTGCTTTTGTTCGGAAAGCAGGCGTTGGTATGTGGGGGTTACATCGGCTCCGGAAACCACAACGTTGGCCTTGTGGACTTGCCCATCTTGACTTCTGACGCCGAGAACACGTCCCCGAGACACTTCGATTTTCTTGATGGGTGTTTGGGTTCGAATGTCGACACCGACGTTCAATGCCGTCTGGTGTAAGGCCTCTACAATGGCATGCATGCCGCCTTCCGGGGCGAAGGTTCCCATCCCAAACTCGAGGTGTGGAATCACATGAAGCATGGCGGGAGCCCGGAAGGGGTCACTTCCATTGTAGGTCGCATAGCGATTGAAGAGCTGTTGAAGATGCGGATGCCCGGTTTTGCGGTTCCAATCGTTGAGTTTCCTTGTCAAAGGAAGGTCTCGCCATGAACGAAGTGCGCGGGTGATGTGGGGGATGGCCACAGATGGCCGCCAGCTTGAGGCTTCGTGCAGGGATTGCTCGAGAAACAACTTCCGCGTGGCGTCAAATCCCCTCTGGCTGCTGTCCAGGTGATGGAGCACGGGTGTGGGGTCCATCTGAAAGGTGTGTCGAATCTCCTCGGCAAGCTGATCGCGGTCACGCCATGCGGTAAAGCGGGTTCCGTCTGGCCAGAAATAATGGCAGGATCGATCCAATTGGATGTAATCGAACGGAGCGGCGTGATGGCCTGCAGCGGCCAATGTGTCCAATAGGAGGGTGGGCCAAGTGAACAGGCTGGGACCCAAGTCAAAGCGGTAGGCCCCGAGTTCAAGTTGACGCAGTTTTCCGCCGACTTCCGGACTGGCTTCAAACAGCGTGACTTCGCGTCCTGACGCCGCGGCGCGAATGGCGGTGGACAATCCACCGATTCCTGCTCCAATGACCGCTACCCTGCTCACTTTCCAAGGTGCTCAGCGGCGCGCTCAAAGCAGATTCGAAACCACGTTGTGTATCGCTCCGGATGCGCGCCCATTTCTTCTCGAATGGAGGCGAAGGTTTGGTAGCGATGTTCTGCTACTTCCTCGGGATTGGGGGTTGGGGCCAAGTCACTGCGTCCAAACAGAACGTGATCAAACTCATGCTCGATTAGGCCTCCGTCTAATTCCGAGCGGTAAATGAAGTCGAACCCTTTGGCCAGTTGGCACTGCATGCCCATTTCCTCGTTCAGCCGACGAATGCCCGCATCGACAACCGTCTCTCCTTT
>CBFHQM010000016.1:49257-54354 GCA_965657965.1 uncultured Flavobacteriales bacterium
GTGTTGGTCCAAAGTCCTCCGCTGTGGTATTTGTGATGAGCGCGCTGCTGCAAAAGCAGTTCGCCTTTGCTGTTGAGAATGAATACGCTAAACGCACGATGCAATGTCCCCTTTTTGTGGGCAGACATTTTCTCCATTGTGCCTTGTTCTTGGTCCAGTGTGTTGACCAGAACCACGTGCTCTTCGGCAGCTACACTCATGTTCTCTCTTGTTGAATTTGCTTGGCCAAATCCCGCATCCATTCCGAATACAGGGGGGCATTCTTCCAGTGTGCATTGACCAGCAAGCGCTGCAGCGCGGCCAGGTCGGTTTCCCAATCGTCGTCAACGCCCAGAAAGCGGGGCGCAGTGCCTGTAATGCTCAACCTCAAGGCTTGAATTTCAAGAAGATCTGGACGTTCTAACGATCAATTGATCGAGACCTTTTAATCCGGCGTTGAGCCGTTGCAATTTCGTTGCCGGGTTGAATCCAAAATCAGCACTTCTTGCCAGGGACACCCAACGGTGCGCATCAATCAAGGTTTTGCAGTCTCCGGAAGCAGAAGATGCCAATTCGATGGCCAATTTCTCCGTGTCCTCGGCTTGCTGGAAAGTGCTGTGATCCATGAACCCAGCGCGCAATGCCTGCAGGGCATCACAAGGCCATTGACCGCATACGGGAAGTGTCGCTGCGAGAAGAAGGAAGGTGAGCCACTTGGGTGCAGCGGTCGCCATGTTCAGAGCAAGTTGAACTGGTGTCGCAAATAGGAGCCCATCAGCAGCATCAGCTTTTGGCGGTTGGGAATCCGGATTCTCTCTTGGAGCACGCGTTGGTGAGACAACCGTTTGATTTTACGAAACAGACGTGTGTAGTAGATGTAGGCCATGTAGACCCCCAAGCGCGCGGAATGGGGCAGTCGAATGATGCCCTGATAGGCATGGGCAAAGTCGCGGTCGATTTCGGCTTCAATGGCCGATTTGGCCTGATGATCGAAGTCGTTCAGGTGCAATCCGGGGAAATAGGTTCTGCCCAAACCTTCCCAGTCGGCTTGCAGGTCACGCAAAAAGTTGATTTTTTGGAATGCGGCACCCAGGCTTCTCGCATGGGGAAGGAGGGCTTCGTATTGGTCATGACGACCTTCCACAAACACAGACAGGCACATTAAACCCACCACTTCTGCGCTGCCCACGATGTAATCGTCGTAACCATCTCGATCGTAAGCGGTCTGGTCTAAGTCACGCTCCATGGACTCCAAAAACTTGTCCACGTGGGCCATGTCCATACCATACGTGTGAAAGGCCCACTGAAAACTGTTCAGTATGGGGTTTAACGAAATCCGCTTTTCAATCGCTTGGTAGGTGTCCTGCTTAAATTGAGTCAGAAGTTCGGTTTTGTCGTAATCGTGAAAGGCATCCACGATTTCGTCTGCAAACCGAACAAAACCATAGATGGCATGAATGGGACCCCTCAACTCTGGAGCCAACATCCGAATCCCAAGACTAAAAGAGGTGCTATACGCTTTTGTAGTGAGCGCGCTGCAACGCAGTGATACTTGGTCAAACAGCGGCTTTCCAGTATCCAACAGTCCCTGATTCACGGCGTTTGCTTGCGCAGTCTTTGAGTACACAGGTCGGACCTGTTGCGCTTGAATGTCGGGGATGGGGGGACGGGCGTTCATATTGGAGGTGCAGTATTAAACGGGCGAAGCTTCTGTTTGTTCGATTTCTACCTTCTCGGGCAGCCCTTTCATTCCTTTGGACTTGAGTACTTCGCTGGCGGCGACTTGGCCACTGATGATGCTCGGGGGCACGCCGGGTCCCGGTGTGGTGAGTTGTCCCGCGAACCAAGTTCCCGGCAATTTAGATTTCAATTTCGGCTTCAGAAACGCTGTCTGCCGAAGGGTATTGGCCAATCCGTATGCGTTCCCCTTGTATGCGCTGTAATCCGAAATGAATTGCCTCTGGTCAAATTGCCGTTGATAGACAATGTGCTCACGGATGGGGATCCCCATTCGGTTTTCCAATCGGTCCATGATTTGGCCATAAATGCGGTCGCACGCGGCCTGATCATCGGCCATCCCTGGTGCCGTTGGAACCAGAAGAAACAAGTTTTCGTGTCCTTCGGGTGCCACTGACGGGTCTGTAACGCTTGGCGCGCAGACGTAAAACAACGGGTCTTTTGGCCACGCAGGTTCGTCGTAAATCTCCACTGCGTGTGCATCGAATGGCGTGTCGAAGAACAGGGTGTGATGTTTGAGCCCAGGAATTTTGCGGTCGACTCCGATATAGAAGAGTAGGGAACTGGGCGACATGGCCCGTTTGTCCCAATACTCTTCGGAATACCTCCTGTGAGATTTGGGCAGGAGATTTTGTTCTGCGTGGTGGTAATCACATGCCGCAATCACGCGGTCGCAGGAAACATTGGCGCCACCAACCCTCAGGCCCGTGGTTTGTCCGTTTTCCTCAAGAATGGCTTCGACTGTGCAGTTGTAGTGGAAGGTGACCCCTTGTTCTTCGGCGACTTGCACCATGCCGTCCACGATTTTGTGCATTCCACCCATTGGATACCAAGTGCCCAACGCGGTGTCGGCGTAGTTCATGAGGCTGTACAGCGCCGGAGTGGTTTGAGGTTTTGACCCCAGAAACAGCACCGGGAATTCCATGAGTTGAATCAATCTCGGATCCGAAAAATGTTTCCGCACATGGTCGCTGAAACTGCGCAGGAGTTGAAGCCGAGGTGCGTCGCGAAGGATGTCGAGGCGAGCAAATTCGAGAGGGCTATGTGCCGGTTTGTTCACGAACCGACCCATGCCAATGTCGTATTTCGTCTTGGCCTCTTTCAAAAAGCGATGAAGTTGAGCCCCTGCGCCAGGCTCAATGGATTCGAACATGTCCGCCAATGGATCGATGCCCGCGGGGATGTCAAGTGGTCCTTGCGCATACTCTACGCGATAGGAGGGGTCGAGGCGCTTGAGGTCGTAGAGGTCGCTGACCTTTCGACCAAATTGGGCGAAGTAGCGGTCAAAAACATCGGGCATCCAATACCAGCTGGGACCCATGTCGAACGTAAACCCCTCTGCTTCAAATTTTCGTGCACGGCCTCCCGCGTGATCGTGCCGTTCGAAAATGGCAACGTTCAATCCTTGACTGGCAAGGGTGGTGGCTGCAGCCAATCCGGCAAAGCCAGAGCCGATGACAGCAACGTCGAGAGAGGAGGTGGGCGAGGCGCTCATGTGCAAGGCAACAATGTCAATTGCTGTTCTGTTCAAATCCTATTGACGGAATAAGATACACTATGCGGGTATGGGGGCGTCATATCTAGTCATGATAAAAAAAAGAGGGTTTTGTTGAAACCTCCAGGCAGGTTTTCGCGTTAACTAAATGAAACCGAGACCTGCAAGTCTTTATACACGAGCATGATGAGGTTTTTTCCAATTGTTTGAAGCGCCCCGGAAAGCCGGGGCGTTTCTGTTTTGGGCTGTTTTTGTGGCAAAGACTTGGACGATTTGCGCGAACATGTTTCAGTTTAGCGTGTTCTTTGCCCATGATTCGTTCTATGATTTATGTTACTGTTGCTCTCGTCGCCCTGATTGGGCTTGCTGCCTTTGGTATGTTTAAAGGTGCCGTGACTGGGGGGACAGAAGCACACTATTCTGTTACCACGTCCATGTCTGATTTCTACAGCCTCACTGCCAACACACTCGATGGCCAAACCTTTGCGTTTTCAAGCCTGAAAGGAAAGCGTGTGCTGATTGTGAATACGGCCTCGCGCTGCGGTTACACGCCTCAGTACAAAAAGCTACAAGCTTTGCATGAAGCCCATGCCGGAGATGACTTCGTGATTCTAGGCTTCCCTTGCAATCAGTTCGGTCGACAAGAGCCAGGCTCGGCAGGGGAGATTGCGGAGTTCTGCACGAAAAACTATGGGGTGGAGTTCCAAATGATGGAGAAAGTTGACGTCAAAGGTGACAACCAGCACCCTGTATATGGATGGCTTTGTGATGCCAAAAGCAATGGTGTTGGCAACCATGATGTGGGTTGGAACTTCCACAAATTCTTGGTCGATGGAGAGGGACATTTGATCTCCTCCTTAAAGTCGGGGGCCAATCCCATGGGGGACCAAATCGTGGCCTTTGCGCAAGGCAAGTAAGCCACATTCACGACCTTCGGTCAATGAAGAGTCATGAGCCACTGGACGTGCTTGCCTTCGGCGCACACCCAGACGATGTGGAGTTGAGCGCAGGAGGGACCTTGATCCGGGCTGCCCGCCAAGGCAAGCGAACGGGCATCATTGACATGACACGCGGTGAATTGGGCACGCGGGGTTCAGCGGACCTCCGAGACCAAGAAGCGGCGGCATCAGCCAAGGTGCTTGGGCTGGTTGTTCGGGAGAATCTCCAACTCAAAGACGGCCTTCCAGAAGACGACGAGCGCGTGATCATGGCGGTGATTGGCGCGGTGAGAAGGCACAAGCCCCGCACCGTTCTGGCCAATGCGTTGTTTGATCGGCACACAGACCATGGCCGGGCTGCAGAGTTCGTTCATCGCGCTTGTTTCTTGTCTGGCTTGGCGCGAATTGAAACGCATGAGCCGGACGGCACCCCGCAACAAGCGCACCGACCCAAGCACGTCTTGCACTACATACAAGACCGGTTCCGAGAGCCCACGTTCGTGATGGACATCACAGGCGACGAAGAGGCCAAGTATGCGGCCATCGCATGTTATGCTTCTCAATTTTTTGTACCGGGCGCAGACCCGGCATTGGCGGCGGCTGTGCCGAGTGCATCTGACCTGGCGACACCCATTTCAACGCCGCAATTCATGGCGGCTGTTCGTGGCCGCGACATCACCATGGGGCGACTCATCGGTGTCAATTCTGGTGAAGGCTTTGAATCTCAAACCCCAATTGGGTTGGGAGATTTGGGTGCGCTGATTTAACAGGCCAACACCCTTGAGCGCGTCTTTCGCTTGAATCAAAAACGCCCGGTCCACAGGACCAGGCGTTTTTTTTGGGTGGCTAATGGGACTTGAACCCACGACCCTCGGTACCACAAACCGATGCTCTAACCAGCTGAGCTATAGCCACCGTTAAGGCCGCCAAAGATAGCCCGAATCCTTA
>CBFHQM010000017.1:0-53587 GCA_965657965.1 uncultured Flavobacteriales bacterium
CACAGCCAACCCCGCCCAAAAACAAAAGGAACACCCCCCACAATACTCCGCTCAAACCGACTTGAGAACACTTGGATTCCAACATGGTGAACAAAATAAGACCAAAGCAAAAATGCTCATTCACACACCATTGGTGAAGAACATCTGTTTGCTCTTCATTGAGGACCTCTCAAAATCAACAACTTAGCGGAAACTATTCTGAGATGAAACACGTTCTCCCTTTCCTTGCTGGCTTTGTCACTTTTTTCATCCTCAGTGGTGTCTACTATATGGGGATCATG
The DNA here is from genome assembly GCA_965657965.1 of uncultured Flavobacteriales bacterium. Classification (GTDB taxonomy): domain Bacteria; phylum Bacteroidota; class Bacteroidia; order Flavobacteriales_D; family Sanyastnellaceae; genus UBA8752. Next base: position 282 of record CBFHQM010000017.1, read on the forward strand.
GACATGCCATCTGGACCTTGTTTTAACGCAGAGCCCGATATGATTTTCGGCATTGTCGCCAATGCGCTCTATGTGGCTTTGACCGCCTACGTGATTCAAGTCAGCGGTACATTTTCTGCCGCGAGCGGAGCCAAGCATGGGGCCATCGTGGCCTTAACCGCCAATGGGTTTCTGAATTTGGGCTTCGTGGCCATGACCACGCTGTTCACTGCAAGTGAAGCCTTTCAAGACATTCTGGTCAACATTCCACTCATGGCCGCCGCAGGTGCGGTAATCGGCATCCTATACAATCGAGGTGAAGCCAAGAAGGAGGCTTAATCCAAATCTAGGAGCTTTATCGCGCTCGGTCTACCAATTGCATTAGACTGAAGATCAAGCTCCACATTTTCAAAGAAGGAAGCCCCTCAGACTCAGGTTTGAGGGGCTTTTCACTTCTCTGAAGCCCCTTCACGCCTTGACCACTGACTCGATCCTTGTTCTCTGGCAAACCATCTCTTTTCAGATTAGAGATCAGGGACCCACTTGACGGGAAACCCTCAGACTGGAACCCTTCACAAGATCTGAGGTTAAACTGGAGCTTCTCAAACAGGGCCATGCCCTGTTTGTCAAAATCGGCGGGATCCGTGAAATCTATCCATCGGCATCGACGAATCAATGGCGGTGAATGAAATGGGTCGAATCAAACCGCATTCGCTCTCCGTACACACCGCCCTCTGCCCGTTTACCTGCAGAAATCACCATGGTCACCACGGCCTGTTTGGGCAAACCCAAAAGCTGTTTGACTCGCGCACTGTCCATGCCTTCCATCGGACAAGTGTCGAATCCGTGCGCCCGCATGGCCAACATGTAGTGGGCACAGGCCAACGCTGTTGATTTGTGTGCCCACATTCTCATGCCCCATTTGCCAATGGGCTCGCGGGGGTATGGTCTGGACATGCCGCGCCAACGGGTGATGGCCCATTTGAATGGCGTTCGCCACCCCATCCAACCTTGGTCGTAGGCCAATGGTGTGATCTTCTTGTAGTACTGAAGCGCACTTTTGGGAACACTTTCACGGCGCTCAAGCGCCTCCAGCATCCATCCATTGTTGCGCTTCCAAAGGTCAGGCCTTCCCACAAACACGACCAGTTCTGATGCCGTGCCCGCAGCAGGTTGAGACAAGCATGCCTTAACCAAGGCGGCCTTCTTCTCTGGATCCACAACATGGTGAATCTCCCAAGTCTGCAAATTGGATGAGTTTGGCGCCTTCAACGCCGCGTCCATGCACGCTTCCATTACAGAATCCGGGATCGCATCGTCGGCATACACGCGCACGCTTCGCCTTGAATTCACCACCGCGTGAAACGCCTCCGCATCGGTGCTGGGGGCCTTTGCCGCTTCGCGCTTTTTTTGCTCAACGGGCTGGAAAATCTTGACCTTGGACATGGAACAAAGATGACCCGCCAACGCTAAGGATTGGCCGCAATTTTAGCCTTTCACCAAGCGGAAAGTTTGGACCATTCCTCCCTCTGCTTCCACCTTCAGTAAGAAGGCCCCAACCGGCCACTGAGAAGCGTCGATTTGGAAAGATGATCCCGCTTTGCCCGCGGCCATTTCTCGTCCGGTAAGGTCAAGAGCTGTCCATACACAAGATGTCCCTGAGGGCGTTACTTCCAAGTGAACCACATCTCGAACAGGGTTGGGCCAAACCTGAATGCCCTGCCGTATCCCGTTTCCAACAGACGGAGCCGATTGAATGCCCAATGCTCCCATGACCGCTTGAATGGCATTGACCTTTCCCCAACCCCAAACCGGGCTGCCCCCCACTGGAATGTCTCCAGTGTAATTGTCTTGTCTTGCTGTGGCTTTGAGTGTCTCTTTGACCTCGAAAGGAGAGAGCGAAGGGTTGGCCTCCAGCAACAACGCCGCAATTCCAGCCACCGCAGGGCCGCTCATGCTGGTGCCCGACAACCGAGCGAAAGGATAAGTCACTCCCTCGAATTCAACCGATTCGCTCATGTTATAATTGGCGTCAGTGAACGAACTGATCGACGATTCTACCGAGACTCCGGGTGCAGAGATGTCCGGCTTGGTTCGCCCATCGATGGTAGGGCCAAGCGTGGAGAAATTCGCCAAGGTGCCACCGCCTTCATTGCCCACTGGGTTGAGGTATTCCGAATAATAGGCGCCGACAGCAATCACGCTTTCGGTATTGGCCGGAATCGACACCCCGTATTCTGGGTCGCCCGCAACCCAACCCGAGCTGTTGGACTGAAAATTTTGCCCCCAATTTCCCACGCCGTTGGACAAATGCGTCACGTTCCAAGCGTGAACCAAGCCCTGCGGGGCGTGCAACTGAAGCGCCACCCCAAGCGAGGATGTCCCCTTTCGGATTCTCAACCGCAAATACGGCCTACCGTTGTCGGGATGGGCGTCTTCCACCACCAAATCAAAAGGAATGGTGTCTCCGTCCTGAACCAAGATGGAATCCAACATCAACGGCCCAGACGAGGTGCTGAACCACGGACTCTCTTGGGCCACTTGAGTCCCCAATTCGGTGAGCATAAATCCCGCTTCAAACGACTCCCCAGGCTCACCCCACATTGTCAAATTTTGCCCCCACATAGACGGATGAGCGGATTCGGGATAAAACTGCACTTTCGACCGCAGCGTATCGCCCGCGAACGCATGTGCAAGGTGGAAGTCGCTGTCGCCATTGTTTCCGCCCGACCCCACAAAAACCACACCCTCCTCGGACATGGCATTGATGAATTGATTGATCATGCCCAATCCATCGCGGGTTCCAAACTGAGGCAAACTCCAGCTCATGTTGATGACCAGCCGCTTGCCATCGGCCTCGGCGACGTCTTGCATCCACGCAAAAGCGTCCATGGCGGCCGACTCGTCGACCAAAAACGTGGCAAACAGCAACTCTGCAGCTGGGGCCATTCCGATCAGTTCTGTGCCCGCTCCGCCACCTGCGGCAATGCCGCCCACGTGGGTTCCATGATAGCTGTAGCTGTATACGTTGGCCGTGTCCGATCCCATGGCAACCAAGTCCTCTGGCGTTTCGCCAACGCGGCCGTAGTCGAAGCCCTCTGGCGTTGGGCCTCCCGTTCGGAACTGATCCCAAACCCCACGAATGCGAGAGGCTGTTAAGGCCGTATCCAGAAACATGGGATGGGTATAGTCGAACCCCCAGTCGACAACGCCAATCAAGACGTCTTCACCAGTAAATGCCTGAGGCAGCCCCAGTCCAGCGTGCACACTATCGGTACGCGTTCCGTATCTGGCTTTTTCCAAATCTGGTGCCGCTTTAGACGCCATTTGCCAGCCCAATAGCTCCAAATCTTCGAGCCGATTGAGGTGTTGGATGTCCACTCTAAACGAGAGAATGCCCCCACACTGCGCACCTACATATACTTCCGGCCCCATCGCCGCCATCGCTTCGATATCGGTGCCATTTTCATGGACGCGCCCCACAAAGCCAACCATCAGTCGACCGTGCATTCTGGCCACAGGGTATTGACCTGAGGCCTCTGCATAAAGCTTGTCCAAGTCGGACGTAACCTCGACCAAAGCGCTCAACTCGGACAAAGCCATGCGCGTGGACATCGGCACTTCAACACTGGACACTTGGGCAAGCCCCCCTGTCTGGATGAAGAAAAAGAGAACAACAGGAATCAGTCGGACCATCATGGCGTCAAAGATGTTCAGGGATTGGCCCAAACCACGTATGCATTCAAAGATGTGGCCACACAAAGCCAAATCAGGTACGGGACTATGCCCCAACGGGCCGTGCCAATCTTGGACCATCCATGCCGCGCCAATCCAATGATGACCCCGAAAAGCGCCACGATTTCAATCAAAGCCCAACCCGCTTCATGGGCGCCAAAAAAAAGAGGGTTCCAAGCCACATTCAATATCCAAGCCACAGCAAAGGCCTTGCGCACGTCGGGCGTCCCACCGCGGGCCTTTGCCTCCGCCCACCAGCAGGTCATAAACCAAGTAAAACCCAACATAACCAATGTCCACGCCGCCCCAAACACCCAGCCTGGAGGGGTCCACGGCGCTTTTTCCAAGGACGCGTACCATAGCGAAGCCACGCCAGGGCCTGTCGCCAAGCCTCCAATGGCCAATCCAAGAAAATTAAGCGCACCAAAGGCCAAGCTCGAAAGAAGAAGGTTCCGGTTCATGGGTGGAAGAAACGCTTTCTGGTGAACATGCCCAAGGCCAAGACCACGGCAACAATGCCACAGCCATGCACAGGTGAAGCCGGCGCCCCCGGAAACTCCCCTTTGATTCGTGCCACAAATGTGAGCGCCATCACCAACCCAACGAAATACACATACCAAGCATGAAACCCATGGCGCCACCCGCGCATCATCAGCACCCGTGGATGCACCAACAGCGTGAGATAAGCCAATGCGCCTCCGATGGCTTTAACGACTTCGGGCACGATTGCATTCCAAGCGAGGTTGGTGGCCAAGTATCCGAAATGCAACAGGTGCACCCATGCAAAAAACAAGGACGCGACAAAGGCCGGCTTCCACTTCTTTGGGTCTCCGGCCCATTGGGAGAGCAGGGTCACCGAGGCCAAATAAGCCACAAACGAAAAGCGCCCACTGTATCTCGCCGCATATCGAATCGCTTGCTCCGGACCCTCTTGATGAAGGTCACCCCACACCCACATCGAGGCTTGAATGACCAGGCCCAAAGACAACCAAAGGATCCATTCGCGAGGGGTCAAGCGTTGCAAAGACCGGTTAAACAAAGCCGTCTCGTCTCCTGCCATATCGTCTCTGTTGAATCCTTGAAATCAAGTCCATCCCCATTCAATTGGCCTCTCCTTTGGCCAAGTCTGCTCGCAACGCTTCAATGGAAGCGTGAATGTCCTTTAGAACGTCCACAACACCATCGTCGGTCGACGAAACGGCATGCACGGGGTGCAGCCGCCCCTCTTGAAAACGGTCTCGGGCCAGCATGACCTCTTCTTTAAATTCTTCGGCATTGACAATGCCAACCAGTTTCATGTCGGCTCCTGTTTGATCACTGTTTCCGGCCGTTTCCACTTTGAGAATCCGAAGGTCAAACCACTTGAGAATCGGATTGTCTATGAAAGTGAGATCCTGAATATTTTCTAGAGGAATGGTCTTCTCCTTTTTAAAATAATGCCCTTTGGAAAACCGCAGATGCCGACTGGTCAAACTGCATTTTAAGCTGTTGTAATGCAACCGCGTCACCCATTGTCCCCAGCCCAAAACCCACACAAGCATCAGTGGAAGCGAGACAATCGGCAAGCCAAAAGCCAAAGCCAAAGAGGTAAACATGTACTTCTTGATGCGCGGATTGAATGCCGCTTCTCGCAATAGGTTTTCTTCCCTCATGTGACACAAGGTAAACCGGAAGCCCACTCTATGCGGTCCGTTGCTTGGATTCCACTTTTTGAGTGGGTCTGCAGCGGTTTGCGGTCAATCGTGAACGCACCGCACGGAGAATCCCCCACGCATGTCTCCGGAATTGCGATCCATGTCCAAGTTTCCGTTGTTCAGGAAGCGGTACCACAACTCCCCGCCTGAATCCGTGGAAGTCCAGTGGTAACTGCTGGCTCCCGCGTCCAAAAACAGGCCATTGTTTTTGAATCGATATCCCGCAGGAACAGCACCAAAACCAACAATGTCGCTGCCACTGCCTGAGTTGTACCAGCCTTCACTGGATTTCAGGGCCACCCCTTCTTGGCCTTCATAGCCCAAGTCCGCGAGCGCCTCCTCCAGTGCAGTCCAGTCTGCGTCGGTAGACACGTGCCACGCCGATGGACACACCCCTCGGCTGTCCACGACTGCATGCCCATTGTACAGCCTTCCATAGGCGTTCATGGCCACCTCGTCGTCGCAAGCATCAATGGGTGCCAATTCCGTACAAGGACCATCACCCTCTCCATAAATCACAACGGCACCCGTGCTCAATGTGGACCATTCTGTAGGGTCCAAAACAAGGTCAATCACATCTCCATTGGCATAGGTTGTCGCAACCAAATTTTGTGCGAACCAGCATTCTCCGCCCAACAGCAGCGTCTCGTAAGTCTGCCCACCGTCTTCCCAAGGTTCACCGCAAGACCAAGGCTGCCCCTCTCCTGAACAGGTCTCGAACAAAGCCAGAAACGGGAGCAAATCAAATGCGGAGTAACAAGAGTCCTCCATGAAATAAGGATGAAAGCCGGGAGCTGCATCCATATTCTCCACGCCGCAAGTGCCAAACAGACACAACAACTCGATCAAATCGCTGGTGTAAAAACACCCGTCTCCATCAACATCTGGATTGAACACAGGCGACTCAACATTCTGTCCCCATGACAATTGCGGAACCAAAAACAACAAAATCAAGACTTGGCGCATGCACCAATATTGGGAACAAGGTGTGTAATCCAATGAAAAGCCATCAAAGCACAGAATGCATGGACCAATAAATTTCCATGCCTGCTTCCCAACCGTTCCCCTTTACTCGCCTCGCGTCATCCTCATTCAAACCAGCGCAAGGGTGCGCCGTCCGACATGGCGGGAAGGCCTTTTCTAAAGAGTGCATTGATCACCACCAAATGGACCAGCAAGGCCACATGCAAGGGCAACAAATACCACGGCCAACCCCAATCGAAAACCAAGGGATTGTCGGCCACAGGCGCCTCCCACACGTACATGTAGTTGGCCACCAACCCCTGAGGGTGGGGAAACCCGAGATTCAAAATGGCATTGAATCCCATCATGATTGTGGAGGCCAAGACAGCCAAGCCATATGCCCGAAGCCAATCCCAACGCCGAAACCGGAACCCGAACGATCGAGACAAAATGATTGGAACAAACACCAAGGCGGCGTGCTTGGCGTAGAACAAAACGAACAAAGGCAGGGCATCTCCTGAAGGCAACTGCGGTGTAACAACAGAATGAAATCCGCCAATCATGCCCATGAATCCTGCAAAAGCGAAAACAGTCCGGCTCATCTTAAAACAAAGACACCCAAGCAAAATCGCATTGAGTCCGCAAAAATGAAAAGGCAGGGATCGGTGGACGGAAAAGCCCAAATCCGAATGGGTCAAAGCCAATGCCAAGTCAATGAGCTGAAACCCCAGCATCGTGGCGCCCATTGCCCTCAGGATGCCTGGATGCTTCCCCTTCTGACGATGGACGAACCTGGTCAAAAACAACCCTATGACCAAGCAGGAACCCAAGGCAATCCAATACCTCGGTTCAGATGGGGCAATGATGACATCCAATTCACTCACACACCCAAGCTAAGCTCCAAAAAAGGAATGGACCTTAAGACTTGGGACGATGACGTTCGTGAGTGCGGCGCCTGTGCTCGGTCATCCTGTGCAACTCCTCGCCCCACTCATTGAGGTCTTCAGGGTCTTCATTTTGCATGGCCGGCGGCCGCTTGGGATGAATGTTCTTTAAGTCGCGTTTGCGTCCCATAAACGAAGAACCACTGTCCTGGGACAAACGTTCAAATTGACTTTGGGTCCCTTCGTCCAATCCACTGTAACGTGCGCCCAACAAGCGAAGTGTTGTTCGACATCTCAATGCCCTTCTGGTCGGGGCATTCAACCAAAAACGGCACGCAAGCGCTTGACCAAGCTCACCAACACCAAACAGACGCCCCCCACCATTGTGGCCAATAGAACATCCACCAGAAGACTTGCCCCCCCCTCAAAAGCGTGATGGACAAACTCAACATGGTGATGGAATATGCCCCCTGACACCAAAAACAACGCCGCGGTTCCGACCACGTTCAACACGCGAATCAACAGAGGTAACCCTTGAATCAAACCTTGCCCAATGGTGCGCGATACCCGTTCCTTGCGCTTGAGGAGGAGGAGTCCAACATCGTCCATCCGAACAATCAGGGCAACCAATCCATAAACGCCCACGGTGGCCAGCAATGCAATCAACGATACTGTGGCCACTTGTACCACCGGGTCGGCCCCCACGACAGACCCAAGCGTGATGATGACAATTTCCACGGAAAGAATAAAGTCCACCAAAACAGCCGAACGAATTCGAGTGCGTTCATCTGGACGCTCCGTTGACGGTTTGATTTTGTGCCCCGGCCGAAGCGCGTGAACCACCTTTTCGACCCCTTCATAAGCGAGGTAAGTCCCGCCCAAAACCAAGGCAGGCTCCAGCGCCCAAGGCATCATGCTGTCCAGCACGAAGGCCGACGGCAAAATGATGAGTTTGTTCAGAAAAGACCCTTTGGTGATGGACCACAGAACAGGCAATTCTCGAGAAGCCTCAAACCCCGTCGCTTTTTCTGCATTGACCGCAAGATCATCCCCTAGAAGACCTGCTGTTTTTTTTCCAGCCACTTTGGTCATGACGGCCACATCGTCCATGATCGTGGCCACGTCATCGAGCAATGCGAAAATTCCAGAAGGCATGTTGCGAACTTAATTCGGCCACCGGCTCTCGGAGCACTCCATTCTGAACGAATTCACCAAACCGAGGTCGAGTGAGCCTTCCAGGGTACGAGAACCATAAGCAAAACGACCGCACTGCCCGTTTGTAACGCCCCCAAACCTTGGAGTTCGGCGATGCATTCAAAATGCATCTTGCACCAGCACTTCCACCGATCAATGCGCCGAAGAAAAAAGTCTCCTTGTTGGACTACTGATTTTGCTTCACAACGCGTTTTGCCGCAGAAGTGCGGCCCTGCGCGTCCACCACGGAAATCAAGTAAACCCCTTCTGGCCAATCGCGCAGGTCCAAACGGGTCTTGCCGCCTTGAATGGTCTGCTGAAACAAGACCTCCCCAGTAGCCGACATAATCAAAGTCTGGCCGCCGTCGAAATGCGCCGAGAAATCCAGTTGAACCGCCGAAGTGAAGGGGTTGGGATAAACATCAAAAACTCGGCCTTTTGTGGTCTCAATCCCAACGTAAGTCACCGGTGCACTTCCCATAGACGGGCAATCTTCCATGTCAGTCACGTAAACAACGTACTCACCTTCTTCTGGGTTGCTTAGAATCGAACCATTCTCTCCTTCCAAGGGGGCGCCGTCCAGCCACCATTCGTAGGTCAAAAATGCGCCGTCCGCCAAAAGGTCCCCCGCTTCATTTTGCACCACCTCGGGCGCCTGTAAAGGCCAGCAGACCAAAATCGAATCGCTGACCGTCGTGCACCCAAGCTCCGTTTCGGAATCGACCCAATACCATCCACTTTCAAGCGGGAACCAAGTGTCACCAGCAGCAAACAGGGTGTCCATTTGAACCCCATTGACATGCCAGACCCACCAAGGTCGGTTGGGCTCAGTAATCAAGGCCATCGGAGAGCCGTTGGCCTCGACCAAAGACAAGGCCATTTCCGCATTGGGCAGACAGAAAAGAACGGAGTCAGAGGTCGCCGAACATCCGGCAGAATCCAAACCCACCACCGAGTAGAAACCACTGAAATCCGGCGAAAAGGTGGGCTCGCCACCGCTCGCCACCAAGCTGTCCCCAGCCCACCATTGGTACTGGATTAAACTGTCGTTTGCACACGCGAGACTGCTTGGTCCAGACTGTACCACCTCCACCACTGGCAATGCATTGACCCAAACCTCGGCCGAATCCTGGACAAAAACCATGGGAGACATGCCAATGGTGGCCACGCCACTGCTTGGACTCGCGTTGAGCGAAATCGTTCCCGGGCCATTGGGCGTGATCGACGTCCATCCGAGCCAATCGTCGCCATCGAGCAAATCTTCATCATAAAAATCGATGGAGTAAGGGGGATTGCTCAAGACAATGCCCAACCCCGTCCAAATTCCCGATGTAGAGGCATCGATGGTGCTGGATGTGTAAACCACCGATTCATTGGCATCTTTCAATGTGAAGTAGGGATCTGGATTTTGCCAAAAATCATCCCACCCACCGTTGGCTGTGGACACCAATTCGACCTGCTCCAATGTTTGGTTGAGTATGGTGGTCTCTAAGGTGACAACGTGGGCGCCAGGTGCATCAAAGACCATGGCATTCAGCATGGCCCCCTGCACCACCTCTCCAGAGGGCAACAGCCAAGTATGATCTGTGATTTGATTGCCTTCTCCAAACACCGTCGCCTCGAAATCCGCCGTCACCACACCACATCCAGAAGCTGGAGAAAAGGTGAAAGAAGACGTCCCCCCATCCCCTGGTGCAATGATCAACGGCAAAGCAAAACTCTGCGGGACCTCTTGCTCAAAACCAAGGGCAGTCACGATGGCCATGATGCCGATTTGAATTTCGAAAGCCCCGGAATACAAGGGTAAGCCGCACAAAGTGGCACAACCACTATTCTGTCCTGCAGCCGGCTCATAAAAAGCATCCTCATCGTCCAACTCGATCGTCATTCCGGGAGGAATACCGGTGATGCTGGTTACGTCGACGCTGTTCAGCGTGGCAACCAACCCGGATCCCGGGTCGGTGATTTCTGATGGCAGATAAAAGGTGATGACCGTCTCATAGTCTTGCCCTGCCGTCCCATTGGGGAGTTCAAGGGGACACAATGTGGGAAAGCCATCGGTCGAAGAACAATTGGGGTCTGCATCGCATGCGCTGCATTGACCCAGCGCAACACCGAGGAAAAGCACCCCATTTGCCAGAAGGGCCAACGCCCGGAAGAACATCGTATTCACACCTTCAAGATGCGCTTTTCTCGCCAATATCATACACGACCACACGAGGAATTAAAGACAGCGTTGGCTTACCCCTCCTTATTGCGGGCTTTCTCCTCTGGCGAACCAAAATATCCATCGACCCAATCGGCATTCAACAATGGATAACCCAAGGCCTTGAGTTTGACAATTAACGCGCGGCTGGTGTTGCCACTATCCGTCGGAAACGCCAGACAAAGTCTCATCCAAACCACCTCGATTAATTCACGATAACCTTGCCGAATTTGTCTGATGTCCACCTTTGAGCGGAACAAGGCGGCTTGGTCCATCTCGTTGCGCTGAATGGCGAGTGCCATTTTCAACAACATCAGCAAATGCCAATGATGGTGTTCAAAATGGGCCAAAGACTGCTTTTCGACTTCCAACTCTTCCAAGATCCATTCCGTCAATTCAATGTCTCCCACGATGAGTGCGTATGTGACCATTTCATGCAACCATGAAAGCGGCACCTTCACGCCAACGTGGGATTCCCCGTGTAAGGTCATCCACAATGCTGCTGGATCTCGGTCTCCACACATCCAACACACAGAAAAAACCCGACTCAGCAAAATGGGGTGCAAGTCCGACTGGATTAAGCCATCTGCATTGAATTCAGAAACGGGCTCGCCATTGAGCAGACAACGAAAACGGCTCAAGCATTCGCAAAAAGTATTCACCTCCAAACCGAGGTCCATCTGGCTTATTTGATCCAACCACTTCCCGTAAAACCCATTGAGACTGGCGTAGTCCACAAACGTCAAAAACACACTTTGCAAAAAGTTTGAATTGCGAAACACCGCATCCTCATTCAACTCCACTTTGCGACAGAGCAACCCAACAGCACTTGCGAAGTGCAACTGATGCGAATACTCCCATTTCTGCACGTCAAACGTTGGGGCATCGAAGAGTCCAACGAACGCTTTTAATCGCCCATTCAAGAGCAACTCCCTGCTGAATTGAACCAACAAATCCATGCGTTCTGCATGGTCTGAAGCCGTCTCCAAAACTTCCAGGACATCCTCGAGCCTGTCTTGGTCCAGCAGGACAAACATCTCCTGTGCCACCTTCCATCTTGCCAAAGGAGCCGAGGAATTGCAAAAGGCTGGATAATCCTTAAAACCACAGTAAACAGCAAGAATATTGAGCGTTTGCCGTCGGGGCTTGACCGGCTTTGCCAAGTCAAAGAGTCGACGCAGGGTATTGTAACTGACCAGCTCGTCCGTGGCCTCTAAAATCCGATCAGAAAGGACCTCACAATCGCCACGGGTCACAATTGACGCACCAAACTTGTCTCTAACCGCCATGGCCAAACGCCTCTCCATCCCACAATGTACCAATTGTGTACCAAACTTCTCACGGAAAGCCACCACTTTTGATCGCTGAAGCCCTGAGCTTCAGAGTTGCCCTTCCTCCGCTAACAATCCCCAATGCTGCAGCACCATCGGCCAGTTCCGATGGTGTTGAATGTCCTTTGGAGTGGGCGCAAAAACCAGAGATGGTTTGCACCTTGAACCGTCTCCGAGTTAATGCAACTGCACCTGTTGACATCATACAGGTCTCCGTGGTAAAGCGTGTAAACTTTCACTTTCGTGTATTTTGTACACGCCTGTTCCTCAATAGATTAGGTGGTTTTCGCCCTATCATTGCCACCGAATATTGTGCCCCATGCCAAACGCCATCATTCTTGGAACAGGTTCTTGTGTCCCAGACAAAGTCCTGACCAATGACCACTTCGAAAAAGTCGGTTCAAATGACGCTTGGATTCAAGAACGACTCGGAATCAAAGAACGGCGAATTACTGAAGGGCAAACCACCGGCGACCTCGCTGCCGGCGCCGCGCTCAAAGCCCTCGCGGCTTCGGGGCTCAAGGCCACCGACATCGACCTGATCGTTCTTGCCACTGCGACACCCGATCGTCCCGCTCCCGCTACAGCATGCGCGGTACAAGAAAAAATTGGAGCTTCTCGTGCCGTTGCATTCGACATCTCGGCAGTCTGCTCCGGCGCATTGTTCGCACTCTCGACCGGCTGCCAATACATCGCCTCGGGCATGTACCGCAACGTGATGGTGATTGGAGCAGATACGTTCTCCAACATCACCGATTGGAACCGCAGGGACTCGGTGTTTTTCGGCGATGGTGCCGGCGCCATTGTCCTGACAGCCACAGAAGAGGACCGCGGCTTTCTTCAGTTCGAACTGCACAGTGACGGATCTGGAAAAGATGGCTTTACGGTTCCCGCAGGCGGGTGCGAAACGCCCACCACAGAGGACACCCTCAAACAGGGCTTGCACTGTTTCCAAATGGACGGGAAAGCCGTGTTTGAAACCGCGGTAGGCAAAGTCCCCGGAACCATTCAATCGGTCCTGAACAAAGCTGGCTTGAGCGTCGACGACATTCACTGCCTTCTGCCCCACCAACCCAGCATTCGCATCCTCGAGGAAATCGCACGGCGGGTTGGACTGCCTTGGGAAAAAGTGCGGACCAACATGGACCGTTACGCCAACACTTCGGGCGGCACCATTCCCATTGTGCTCGACGAGACCTGGCGATCAGAAACATTCAACCCCGGTGACCACCTCCTCTTTGCTGCCGTTGGGGCGGGATGGACATGGGGCGCCGCACTCTACAAGTGCTGAACATGCTCGAAAACAAACGCTTCCTGATCACCGGTATATCTGATGCCGGATCCCTCGCCATGCACGCCGCAAAAGCCATTGTGGCCCGCGGCGGCCGTGTGGTCTGCGCAGGTTTGGGGGTGACCCCGCACCACGGTGACCTCTCCGACAAGGCCAAAGCGTATCTGAATGCCAACGAAAAGGCCTTTCGCGACGCAGTCAAGGAGGAACTTGGCGAAGACACGCCGATCTGTATTCTTGACGCCACGCAAGAGGAGAGCATGGTGGACTTGGCGGCCACCTTGGGTGCCCGCGGACTGAAGCTCGACGGCTTCCTGCATTCCATTGCCATGGACCGCACCATTCGGAACAAGCAAGTGAAACCCATTCTTGACGTGACGCAAGAAGAGTTTAGCGACACGCTGGGCGTCTCCGCCTTTTCGCTGATTCGAATCACCCACCACTTGCTCCATTCTGGCGTTTTGCAAAGGGGGGCGTCCATCTGCTCCTTGAGTTACATCGCCGCAGAGAAGGTGACCTTCCACCCCTACCGCAACATGAGTGTGGCCAAAGCAGCTTTGGAACGGATCACCATCGCCCTGGCCGATGAATTGGGCCGGAGTCACGGCATTCGCGTAAATGCCTTGCGCTTTTCGCCTTACCTCGGGAGCAAGGCGGGAACTGCTACACTCGAACCCAAAGACGTGGAGCAAGCGGAGCAAATGAGCCCGCTCGGAAATGCACTACCTGAAGACCTCGCTCTCGAAATTGCACATTTGATGCAACCAGGGCTGCGCATTACCGGAGAGATCCGTCACATTGATGGAGGCTACCACATTACGGGGTAAATACGTTTGGCTTGATCGGGTTTGCGGATATTGCGGTCTCAATTGAGTCCATGTCCGAACTGCCCCCTTGCCCCCTTTGTCAATCGATCTACACCTATGAAGATCGTGCGGTTCTGACCTGTCCCGAATGCGGACACAGCTGGAGTGCATTCCAAGAAAAAGAGGAAGACAAAGCCCCTGTCGTAAAGGACGCCAACGGAAATCCACTCCAAGATGGTGACGACGTGATTGTGATCAAAGACCTTAAGGTCAAAGGGGCTTCCAAGCCCGTCAAAGGCGGCACCAAAGTCCGGAACATTCGCCTTGTAGAAGGAGACCACGACATCTCGTGCAAAATCGACGGCTTCGGCGCGATGGGGCTCAAGTCCCAATTCGTACGCAAGGCATAAGGTCAACCCCAACGTTTCGCACCGGGTTCACAAGGCGTCAATCCGGTCCAATTCTTACTCGCCACCTCGGATCCAAACCCGCCGAGTTTGCAGTTCTTGACCGCTTGCTATGCTCAGGAAGTAGACTCCGCCGGCCAAGTGCGTAACGTCCCAAATCAAACGGCTTCCGGCGGCCCTTTCAACCCCCACAACGCGCCCCATGGCATCTCGCAGTGTGCAGTCCATCGTGGCAGCGACATGTCCCTCCGTCCCCTCTACAAAAAATTGATTTGTGGCCGGATTGGGGTACACCTCAACTCCGCCGGCTGTGAGCGTGATTGCTTGCGCTGGCGTACCCGAAAAACGCGTTACTCCGGTGCTCGTGGCCACCCAAACGTCCCCATTGGCGGCCACGGCCAACCCACGCACATTGGGTCCGGCCAGACCGTCGTCCACATCGAAGTCCACCCAGTCATTTCCATCGAAATACGCCACGCCCCCAACGGAAACCAAGTAGTCCACATATACCCCTACCCATGCACGACCTGTACCATCGATGACAATGTCTTCGACGGGGTTAATCTCATGAGGTGGCGGAAGGGCAATCAGCGACAGGTGGGTCTCCTCTGCTGTGTTGTCGTCGCCAAAGACCACAATGCCTTCGTTGGTGCCAATCCACTTGCGCCCTCCTTGGTCTAATGCAATTGACCGAACCGAATTGTTGGGCAAGCCTGCATCTGCTGTGTATCCAGTCAATTCGCCATCGACCAGAGCAAATGCACCACCCAATCCGGTGCCGAACCACATGTTCCCTGCCCCATCTTGAGCAATGTGATTGACCCCGCCAAATGGCAAGCCATCTGCAGTGGTGTAATGGGTGAAGTCTGCGCCGTCAAAAACAGAAACACCATCGTTGTGCGCAATCCAAATCCCGCCCGATGTGTCCTCAAAAAGGTGTTTCACACGGTTGTCCTCTAGGCCATTGTCTGTGGTGTACGTGACACATGTCGTCCCATCAAAACGGCTCAAACCAAAGTCGGTCCCCATCCAGATGTCCCCTGAAGCATCGCACAAAACGGCAAAAACAGTTTCGTGAACCAAACCATCTTCAACGGTAATGGGGGTCAAAAATGACCCCGCATCGAAATGGGCCACGCCCGACTGCGTGCCCAACCAAAGGTCCTCTCCCGTGCCCCGACAAATGCTGTGCACGTTGTTGTCGAGCAAACCGTCCAAGAGGGTAAAGGTGGTCAGTACTTGGGCCTGGATCGAAATCGGCAACAGAAAAACGAAGCAGAAAAAGAGAGGGGATTTCGACATGAATCAGGGGTGTTCAATGAGGTGTGTGGTCCTGCGGCCGCCTTGCTCGAGCTGCAAAACATAAATGCCGGCCGGGAGATCAGAGGTGTTCAATGTCCCGCCGAAACCATGGCCAGACTGCTGGCGCAACTCCGCACCATTGAGGCTCATGATCCGCGCCTTCCAAGCCGAGGAAGCCGAACAAACAAAATGAACCTCGTGAAGCGCAGGATTGGGAAACACCAAGGGGCCATTCTGAACCGTCTCGGATACCGCGACCACGCCATTTTCCCAACCCGGTGTTGGCGCCAAGAAATCAAACGGCCCCGTTCCATTTGGAAGGCGGGCCCATGCCTGATCGATGGGACTTTCCGGGAGTGTAGCTTGGTCCCAAATCGTTCCTGTGGAATCGCTCAACAAGACGGTCTCTCCCAATGAGGACACCCGGAAGTTGGCGTGCATTTTCCCTTCATTTCCTTCCTCATCGGCCCAAACCAACGCATAGCCATTGGGGGGAATGAGAGCATCGGGCAAGGCCCACTTCTGCAAAAGCTCGAGGCTATCCGAGAGGAACAGCCCCCCCAAACAAACGGGTGTGGGCGTGAGATTGTGCAATTCAATCCAGTCTTCCACATCGCCATCGCCATCGAGGTTTCCCGAAAGGGCATTGGCCATGCATTCATTGATGACAACCGTCCCCTCGGGCAATGCTGCTTCCTCCCGGTAATACACATGAGCAGCGCGGTCAGGAGAGAACCGACCCGCGGTTTCG
Organism: uncultured Flavobacteriales bacterium; assembly: GCA_965657965.1. Classification (GTDB taxonomy): domain Bacteria; phylum Bacteroidota; class Bacteroidia; order Flavobacteriales_D; family Sanyastnellaceae; genus UBA8752. The sequence goes on from CBFHQM010000017.1 coordinate 16,825, forward strand.
CTCTGCGCATAGATGTAGTACTCGAAAACGTTGCCGGCATTTTCCACCACGCCAATGTGCTGACCGGAAAACGCCCAATTCATGGGAATCCACTCGAACTTCGCGTCGGCACCAAAGCGGTAGTAAAGCCGCACCTCCTGTGCCCCATCGACCATGGCTCCCACAATCGCCTCCCCACCAAACTCCAACGGAATCAATACGTCCACCTCTGTGATGGTCGGAACCTCGGCCATCTCCGGCAGCGCCATCAAATGCGCCACCCGGTCCGACATCAAATCGGTGATTCCCGGGTAGTCCACCAAATCAGACACTGTGCTGTCCAGGTTGACCTGGAAGTCATCAAAACCATAAAACTTGTTGGTGTCCAATTCCACCCATGGCTCAATCAAGGTGCGCAGAGACTCGGCCTCCTCTATATAACTGCCACTCAAAAAGTCCTCCACCAAAATGGTCCGGACATGCGCCATGTACATGCGACGAAAAGTGTCGTCCTCAAAAAGGTTGCGCAGCAGGGGCCGCGGAAACACCGACACGTTGTTCAAGTGCGTGAGCGGGTCCAGCGTTTTGGCTTCTTCCATGCTAAAACCGTCGAAGTACTCCGAAGCGTCTGTCAAACGAAAGCTCGCAAACGACATGTTCATGTCCCAAAGAATGGGCTGGAACCGGCCGTGATGGTCCGCATAGAGGTAGTAGTTCTGCGCGTACCCAACATAACTGTCGAAGTTGACCAAAGCGTAATTCAACGCATGCATCCACAGCGTCTGGTCCACATCCAACACCTCTTCTATTTCCTCTGGTGCGTTGTTTAAGGTCTGAATCAGGCCATACAGGTCCACCCAACCGGTCTCTGACTTCATTTCGTACAAATCGAAATACGGCGCCAAAATGTCGCCAGGTGAATCGCTCAGGTTGGCATTTTCTCCGAACAAGTCCAAGCTGACCGGGGCGGCCTTGAAAAATGGCCCCGTGGTGGTCCACTCATGTCGATCCAGAAACTGTTTATCGACAGATTCTGTGTTGGTGTAGAGGCCCCAATACTGCCCATTGATGAACAGCTTGGCGAAATTGGCCCTGCCACTGGGCATGCAACGGCGAGCCGACTGATAAGACAGCACCTCTCTCAAAAAAGACGGATCTTGGATCACATTCGCCAGCTTAACCTTGTCGACCCCTTGGTACTTGAGAGAATCATGCGTGTAGTTGAGCTTGATGTTGAACGGGTTTTTATCCCTGTCCACACTAACGGAGCTGAACCCCTTGTATCGCACACCGACCCCCTCCAAGAGTGTCCCATCGATTTCCACATCTGCGGTCATCCTCCCCTCGTCGCCGGCCAAGAACAACGAATCCAATGTGGCGTCCCAATTTTCTTCCGCAAAGAGGAGGTTGATCTCCGGCAGGTGCGTCAGGTCAAAGAAGTCTGACTGGGCTTGTGCAATGCTCAGGCTGCAGCATCCGAGCCAGAGCAATCCGATGAATTTGCACCTCATTGGATGACGACGCGGCGCACGCTTGAGCTCCCTGCATTGCGCGCTTCCAAGAAATACACGCCCGGCGCATAATGCGCAAAATCCATGCGATTCACGCGGGTCGCCGTTTGCAAAAGCCGACCCGAAGCATCCCGGACAGATACCTCATCCAAACCGTCCAAACCGAACTCACCAACGAAATCCACCCCTCCCGATGCAGGATTGGGAAAAACGGTCCAATTCAACACTGCTCTTTCGTTTAGACCTGTGGCTTCACCACATGGGTTAGCAAGCAGCGCTTGGATGCCGGGGTGGTCGCAGGGATAGCGAAAAGCCTTTTGAGATTGGGCATTGTACTGGAAAAGCAAATTGCCCTCCATGTCCATTTCATACATGTACCCCGCGCCACCTTGGCCACTGGACAAATTCACGAAAATGTTGCCGTCGGCCATGCGGTCTGCGGCGGATTGGCCCGGCGCATCTGCCATGCATTCGTGGCGCCATGAATAACTGGTGGGTTCAAAAGCCGCTCCAGGCGTGTGTGCATAATTGTATCCCTCATGGGGTGCATCCACCGCATCAACTGCCGATCCACCGCCATTTCCAGAGTTGTTGAACACCTGAATGAATCCACCATTTGGCCGACCATCGTCGATGATCCACCGCGCATCATGGCAGGCGGACGTGATGACTTGAGCGCCCGATGCGCCATAATTCGCGGGTTTTCCCCAGCGGTATAAAAAGTCACCGCCTTGACCGCTGTTGCCACCTGTATGCCCCGCAGCCTCCTCAATGGTGGTGCTGTGGTCAATCACGAAGATTTCGCTCAAGAAACGCGAACTGAATACGATCTGATCCAAATCGGGATTGTAGTCGACTCCATTCACGTGAAACCAATCAGAGGCACTGCCACCTCCACCTGGAGGTCCGCCCCCGCCAGTGGACAGGTTGGCATTGAGCAATTCAGGATGATCCAGAATTTGTCCGTAGTTCTCCAAATCCGGATTTACATCTTGCACCATGTGATCCTTGATGTGCCATTCCCACACAATTTCGCCGCCTGTTCCATCCTGGGCCACTTCAATAAAATGGGTCGCCAATTTGCTTCCATTTCCGGTGTAGCCCAAGTTGTCGAGCTCCTCGCCTTCCACCACTTCCCACGCCGTCAACAGCACGTGACCATTGGGCATCAGCGCCAAATCGTGATGGGTCACCACCTCTGACGTGGAGTAATTGAACTCCCAAACCACATTCGCTTCGGGATCCAATTCTTGAACCTTGCCCCCCACTGCGGCGCCATTCAACTGATTGCTGTTGTTCACGCAGCCGCGCACAATGTTGCCATTGTCTCGAAGGGCCAGGGCGTAATTGGCCTGAGTGGGACAACTCCACGTGTGGGCGATGTCTCCTTCGGCATCAATCAAGTATGCCGTGCTCGAATTGTTGGTGTTGTACAGCGCAAAGCCATCCATTTGCTGGGCATTCACAGCAAACAACACACCCCAAAAAAAGAAGCAGCTCGTCGCAATGTGACGAGAAAAGGAAGTTGGAATCATTGCAGGCAGCGGATTTAGATTCAGGAAACGTCTCCTAAAAAAGCCCACTGCAAAGTAGACGCTCAATGGACATCAAGGTTTAACCTGTTCGGCCGCAAAATGTCCGTCTGCAATCACAGTACGTCCGAAGTCAATGCTGGCGCAACAGCGCAGCAAACGCCTCCCGGTGCGAAAAAAGCAGAAAGACATTCATGCCCAACGCCAAAGCCGCCCCTCCGATGCCCGCGGGATTCAAGAACAAGTGAAAAAGAAAGGCATTCAACATGACCGGAAAAAGGACAACCAGGGCCAAAGGCTGATACCGGTTCGCAAAGCACAGAATTCCGACCAGGATTTCCACGACGGCCACAATCGGAAGGAGATATCCACTGGCAGCAAGCGCCCCCATAAAGATGCCCGCTGGCTCGGCCATGGCGGGTAAGGGCATGAAGCCAACGAACTTATTGAGTCCAAAAATCACGAGCATCAAGCCCAAAAGAATGCGCACTGCAGTTTGTGTCTTTTTCATGTCTTCAAAACAACCGCGTCTCCAACCGTTGAACCTTAATCAAGAACAAGAAACCCGAGGTCCAGCCCCTCCACGACTGTCCATCATGCCGTTGTGTGCAGAGCACGCTGCATGCGAATGTCGGCCCGCTCATAGATACAGTCTGCTGGAACAGGGACCACCTCAAAACCAAATTTGCGATAGAGGTGCAACGCACTTTGCAGTTTGGTGTGAGAATACAACTCCAAGAACTCCAGCTCCAATGACTCGCAATGCGCCAGAGCAAAAGACATAAGCCGATGACCAATCCCTTTGGATTGCCAGTCCTCTCGAACCGCCATCTTGTTGAGCTCCATGGAAGCAGGCCCCGAAGGCGTGAGCGCAAATGTGGCCACCACCTCTTCGCCTATCGTGCCAAAAAAGATGTCTCCGCCCCTGTCAAGCACCATTTCTTGAGGGTTCTGGAGCACCTTCAAATCATAGGGTTCAATTAAAAAATGCGCCTCCAACCAAGCCTTGTTTAGCTCAAAAAATGACGTGGCATAGCGTGGCTGGTAAGCCACAATCTTCAGTTCGGAAATGTCCATTTCGCCGAGGTGTATAGGGGCAGCTGACCCATTTACTGGCGTCGTCCGCCCATCTCCTGACGCGAAGTGCCATCGCTGTACCGACAAATAAACAACCGACTTGGCGACCCCTCGAAAACGGCCATGGGCACCACTTTGCCCGACAGGTCCAAGACCTCAATCAACACCGGATCAACCTGGCCTTCATTCATCACATCCACCTGAGTTGGACAATACTGTCCATCGGGAGCCTGCAATGGGAGCTGGTATTGAGTGTCCGTAATCAAGGCGTGGACCAGCACATCTGTGGATTCCAGCAGTGGGGGCGAATACAGCTCCCATTCATCGGCAATGCCTTCGGCTGTCTCCACATCATTCAAGATGCCCATCTCGGTCACCGTGGCCCAATAGAGGTACTCGATGGCCATGCACCCATAGTCACACGTCTCGTCGTCATAGTGGTACCACGCAGCCTCTGGGTAAGCCTCTGGCACTTCCAAAAATTGACCTGACCGCGCCACATCCATGGCTTCCGACAACAGGGAGCTGCTGGGTTCCAAGCCAAAAGCTGCCGGATACATCTCAACGTGCCCAACATGATGAAGGGTATGCAACACCTCTTCCACTGTCGCATCTGCACCCCAATGCCCGGGCTGAGAAGGGTCGATTTCATCAGCATAGAGCACCGCGGAAATCCCGTCGCCCTCGTACTCGTTCCAGAGGTCCTCTTCTGCGGGAGACCCTTCGTAAGCCAAAACAGGCATCAGCGCCCCGCCATTGGCCAAGGCTGACTGCAGCTGAGGATCATCGGCCAGGCCATCTTCATTTTGGTCGAGCAAGTCCGCGACCACACTGGCCACATGCAACAATTGCGCTTCGGAAATGATCGGCTCAGCCAAGACATGGAAGCATTCGAGAACGTGCACGGATTGAGTGAACCGAGCAAAAGCAGGTTGATTAGAGAACGGATTGTCCTCCACAGGCAAGCACACGTTGTTCTGCGCGGAACAACCGAGCCACATGGATGACGCCAGTAAAACAAGGGCCAAAGGGTTCTTCATTGTGGCTGAAGATGGGGACATCTAGGAAAAAAATCACCGCTGCCCAAAATGAACTTTGGTCTCATGTCACATGTTCGTTTCTCAAGTTGTTTTCAAATTAGAAATGATGAAGCTTTCCACCCGCATTTTGGTCATGCTGAGCATGACTTTTTGTTCCGTCCAAGGTCAATCTCAATGTGAAGCCGATCACATCATCGCGATGGCCGACTTCTATTTTGCCCCCTCAGAACTGACCATCCTACCTGGAGAAACAGTGGCGTTTGTCAACGTTCAAGGCACCCACGACGTCAATGGGGTCTCCAATACTTTGACTGGTGAGCCATGGAACAATCCAGTTGGCTTCTCCCTAGAAGAGACCTTTGGAACAGAAGAAGGAACGTGCGCAGGTGTGGTCACATTCGATGTCCCAGGCGTCTACAACTTCGATTCCAGCCTCGGCTTACAAGCCCAATTGGGAATGGCGGGGACCATTACCGTTGATGCCTTTACCCTGGCGGACCTCTTGTTGGAATGGAGCAACAATCAGGAAGGCGCCCCGGACGTCTTCGCGTCCAGTTTTGCCTTTCAGAACTCCTGCCCCTCTTGTGCAGCCGCACTCAATGGCGTGGCAGCATATACCGTCTTCATGCCCGATGATGCTGCTGTGGATGCGCTCGAAGAGATGTTGAACTTGAACAGTTTTGACATGCTCAGCATTCCCGACATCCAAGACATTTTCAGCTATCACTTTATCGAAGGTGTCTATCTGGCCGAAAACCTCGAACCCGGCATGTCGCTGCCCACTCTCCTCGGAGAGGATGTCCTGGTGGGACAAAATGCAAACGGTGGATTGACCATCGATGGTGTCAACATCATTGAAACCAACTACACTGCAGACAACGGCGTGATCCACATCATCGATTACGGAATGGCCCCCTCCACCTCCCCCGAGGCGACCGTCTACCAGATTGTCGTCGACAGTCCCGATCACACCCTGTTCGAACAGGAAATCAACGCCAACCTGCTCAACGATGACCTCATCGGTCAACCGGTCATCAACGACAACGAAGACGCGCCCGGCCACTTCACCGTCTTTGCACCCACCGATGACGCCATCTTCGCCTTTGCCGAGGAAAATGGGTTCGACAACGTGGACGACCTCTTCGACTCCCCCTATTGGGACGAGATCCTGCGCAGACACATCGTGGAGACGCCGCTGACCAGCGATCAACTCGGCAACAACGGCCTGCTTGTCAGCTATGGAGGCGAAAACATCTACACCTTTGTCAACGACGACGGCATTTTCGTAGAAAACGCCCAAGTCATCACACCCGACCTTCTCGCCTACAACGGAGTCGTCCATGTGGTAAACGAGGTCATCAACTTCGAATTCCCCAATCCCGTGGGCACTTGTGGAACTTGGACACTGAACATGAACGCGCCGGACGGAGAAGGTTGGAGTGGCGTGATGCAAGTGTTGGTCGACAATGTGCTCGTGGGAGAACCCACTGTTCAAGACGGCTTCTCCAACAGCTATGCCTTCGCCGTGAACGAAGGTTCGGTCGTCGACATGAACTACATCTCCGAGTTCAATGGATGGCCAGGGAACTTTGAGGTAACGGACGCCGAGGGCGCCATCCTCTTCGACTCGGATTCTCCAACCAATTCAAGTTCCGAGTTTGGGTCTGCAGCCGGCGTATACGGGCTTAAAGCGTGCGACGAAGCGCCCGAATGCGGCGAAATTAAAGTGACCCTCTACTCTGATTACGGAGGTTGGTACACAGGAAGCCTCTTCGTTTATGATGGGTCCGCCCTTGCAGATGTCATTGGGGGATACTGGTTCAATGGAAACGCCCTGATTGGGTACGTGGACATCCAAGATGGAGACAATGTGAGCTTCGAGGTCAATGGTGGTTACTACTCTGACTATTACAGCTACCAAGTGGAAGATGGAGAGGGCAACATCCTCGTCGACCAAGTCGAGCAATATGTGGCTGCCGAGAACGTCTTTGGGGTGTCCATTTGTTCTGCGACAAGCATCGCCGAGGCGTCCGGGAGGATGGCGTTCCGTTTCGTTCCAAACCCAGCTGAAGAATCCGTGATGATCTCCGGCATGGCAGCGGATGTCAACTGGGTCATGACCGTCCGCAACCTTCTCGGTCAGGAGGTGCTGTCCCAAGGTGGTCAGGGACAGGCCACCTTGGATTTGAGCGACCTGACAGCGGGTACCTATCTCGGACAAATGCAGACCCAAGAAGGCGCCAGCCAGACCCTTCGCCTGGTCGTTCGCTGACCGGACCGAAGTGGTCGTAATTCACTCACTTTCTTGGAACCGAAAGAAAGGCAATGGACCCTAGGATGCCCATTGAAGGGCGTCCATCATGAAGTGGTTTTCCATGCGCACAAATCCCGCTTGAGGCAAGACGGAAGCGCCCAGTTTTTTCTTCTCCAAAGTAGCCGTAAGGCCAAGCTGAATTTCGGTGCACCCCAATTCAGATGCGCGCATGACGGTGCGGTACAGCACCTGCTTGTAAACTTTGTGTGAGTCGAGATAACGGTAATCCAGCCCCACAAACTTGGCTGCATATCGCGGACCATTGCGGTGGCTGAACATGACCGCCACCGCCTTGTCCTTGGGACCGCCCTCCTTCAAGTGAAGACTCAACACGTCCCAGTCTGGATGACGCACCAAGGCTGCAAAAAGTGACTTCGGCAAATCGAACGTATTGATCTCACGGGCCCGGGCTTTGACTTGCAAATACAACGAATACCCATGGTCGATGTCCGCCTCAGAAGTCAACTTCCCTAACCGCACTTCGAACTGATCCTCGAAAGGCAAAACCTCCTTTCTCACACAGTAACGGTACTTTGATTTTAAACCCCGTAAAAACGTTTCCGGCGAGTTCCATTGCACGTCTGAAATGGTGTGCGTATCCGGCATCTCCATGCGCACATGGCCCTCTTGCAACAACGTGCTTTCCACCTCTCCTTCTGCTTTGATTCCACGAATCATGACCCCCTCGGCTCCATGCTCGGAACGAATGGATTCCGCAGCCTTCACCAATTGCTTTAGTGCAGCCAAGTGCGCCGGATGATTCCGGTCCAAGAAGAGCCCACCTTCACTCAGCAAGGAGCCCACCATCACCATTTTTTGTTGTCCAACCCCAGCATCTTCGGTACGCAACACTTCCATTCTCTCCGAAACTTGAGCACTCGATAGCATGTCTGATTTGGTGAGACAAACCGTGAGATAGGTCGCCAACACTGGACGATTGGCGGCGTCGCGAACCACGATGTATTTGAACACCCAGTCCGAAGGGAAGCGAACCGATGGCTTGGCAAACAAAGACTCTTGAAGCCGCAAACCTGCAGCACTGTCCACGTCTTGACGGCCCAACAACCCGTCCCATTCATCGGCGTTCAACACGTCCACAGTCGAGGCCACTTCCACCTTCAGTTTAGCTGGCATTTTGACCTTGGCATTGCCTCTGGTCTTCTGCTTAGAGTACATGCCAAAAAGCCGGTCTAAGTCAGCTCGACCCACGCCGTTTTTGGCCATCACACGGGGGTGGTGATGGGCCATGGCGTCCAAAAACCGATCGATGTCGGCCTGACTGTGACCCGCGGTTACAGTAAACCGAACCCCTCCCCGCTTCATGGGCACGGCCGGAAAAACACCCGGTGGCGCATAGCATCCATCTTCCCGCAGGCCTTTGATCACATCATAGGTGTACTCAGGCAATCCGCAGCCCACGTAAAAAATGGGAGATGGCGAATCGCAAACCAAGGGAAGGTCCCGCTTCAAAAGTCCCTCTTGGGTGGCCTCAATGTTGCGGCGAAGTCGCGCTTGCAAAGGGGCCAGTCCCCCCGACAAATGCAGTTTAGCCGAAGCCAATGCAGCGCCCAACATAGGCGGTTGAATGGGGCCTGAAAAAAGCAACGGACCTCCTGTTCGAAGCACCCGTTCGTGCCAATCCGAGCGGGCCATGACCAACGCCCCACCTGCAGATGCAAACGCCTTGTTCAACGACGTCGCCAAGACCATGTTTTTGTGAAGCGCCATTTGAGACAAGGCATATCCTTGACCCCGTTCACCGGACCAGCTCATGCCATGGGCATCGTCCACATACAGTCGGAAATGACCATGCTGATTGAGTCGAGAAGACAGCTCCTGCAAAGGGGCCCCATTTCCAAACATGGAGTAGATGCCGTCTACACAATACCATACGCGCTCTCCCGAACTGCCGTACGCGGCAATCAATCGGTCCAAAGCATCGAGGTCATTGTGTGGAATCAAGCGAACCGTGGTGCCCGAGGCCTGGGCCAAACGGGCTGCATTCTGCACGCTGGCGTGAACGTGGTGATCGAGCAAAATGACGTCCTTGGGTCCAACCAACGCCGGCAAAGCCGCCTGATGGCCCAAGGTCGTGGTGGGAGTGGCAATCGCAAATCCACCAAAAATCTGAGACAACACGGCCTCAAGCTCATCGTACAGCGCAATGCGGCTGTATGTGCGGGAGGAACTGTACTGTGTACCGTATTCGCGGACCGCTTGGATCGCCCCTTCTATCAAGTCAGGGTGATGCTCCAAACCGAGGTAAGAGCACGAACCAAAATTCAAAAAATCCTGGCCCTCCATTGAAATGCGCGTACCGCCAGCCCGGGCCGCTTGGACGGATGCGTTTCCAATGCCTTTGTTCATGCCGTTTCGAACGACGCGATGGAGGATGTCAAATTGTGGATTCATGGCTAGGGAGGTTCGGTGCAGACAAATCAAGCCTACCGTTTTGCCTCCTCTCGTAACAAGCATCATGCACGAGGATGACATTCATCATCCCCTGGCCTTGCAGTACCTTCAGCGCCTACGAATCGCGCCATGAAAAATGTCCTCAAAGCGCTCGGCCTGCTGTTGGTCTTGCTGATCCTGTGCACCCTCGGCTTTGTTCAATCCAGCGGCACCGATTACAGTTTTACGCTGCAATCGGATGCAGTGTCGGCGCCCGTGAACATCGTCTTTGACGACATGGCCGTGCCGCACATCTATGCGGACTCCGAAAACGACGCCATGTATGCGTTGGGTTATGTCCACGCCGCTGAACGACTTTGGCAAATGGACCTTCTTCGCCGGGCGGGTGGCGGTGAACTTTCTGCCTTGCTTGGTCCCGACATGATCGAAAACGACCAATACTTGCGCACCCTAGGCATGAACGAAGCCGCCAAAGGAGTCGCCGAGGATTTTCTTACCCGAGCGCCTGTGCGCATACAATCGGCCATGGCAGCCTACCTCAAGGGCATCAATCGGTTCATCGCAGAAGGTGACACCCCATTGGAGTACCGATTGCTTGGCACCGAACCCGAACCCTTCGACACGCACGACGTCTATTGCGCCACGGGATTCATGGCCTACAGCTTTGCCATCCATTTAAAAACAGAGCCCATCCTCGATTGGATGAAGCAAAACTTAGGTCCAGCCTACATGGCCGACCTCGCCCTCGGCCCAGATGGGTTTACCCGGATTCCCGTTTTTGGGACACCGCCAGACACCCTGATCACGCCCCAAACCCCCGATGAGACAGTGCACATGTCCGCTCCGGTTCAAAGGCAAGACCTGACTTCAATTGCCTCCACAGCCCACCGACTAGACGCCTTGCGCCCTGTTCCTCAATGGCTTGGATCCAACGCCTGGGTGATTGGCGGCGACAAAACAGCCAGCGGTAAGGTCATCTTCTGCAACGATGCCCACATGGGCTATGCCCAGCCTTCGGTTTGGTATGAAGCCCACATTGTGACCCCAGATGTGGAGTACTATGGCAACCATCTCGCAGGCCTTCCCTTTCCCGCCATCGGACACACCCGTCACCATTCATGGGGCATTACCATGTTCGTGAACGACGACATTGACTTGTACCAGGAGACCATCGAAGGTGACCAGTACCTCTTCGGAAACGAATGGCGCGACCTCGAAACCCGGACTGAAACCATTGAAGTGTCCGGCGGAGAAGCGGTAACCTTTGAATTGCGCAGCACCCACCACGGCCCCCTGATCGAGGACGACGTGGCCATGTGGTGGACCTTTACGCAGTATCCCGAAAACCGACTCCACGAGGCCTTCTTCGGGTTTTCCCGGGCCGAGAGCATGGAGGAGGTTGCCCAATCTGCGTCCATCATGCACGCGCCGGGGATCAACCTCATGTACGGCGATGACCAAGACAACATCGCCTGGTGGGCGAGCGCCAAGTTGCCCATTCGCCCTGCCCATGTGGACACCAAAACCATAATTGACGGTACCGATCCTCAGAACGACCCCCAAGGGTGGTACCCCTTTTCGCTCAATCCTCAGTCAGTCAATCCCAGCTGTGGATATGTGTACTCCGCCAACAATGCACCGGACAGCGTCGCCGGGATTCACTATCCCGGTCATTACTACGCTGGAAATACTCGGGGAGCGGGCATCATCGATGCCATGGAAACCAAAAACAATTGGACCCTAGAGCAAGCCCAAGCCTTACAATTGGACCACCATTCGCCAGTTTACCGGGACAATGCTGCCCGGATGGTGGCCCTGGTGAACGCAGAAGACTTGGACTCCCAAACCGCCTCCGTTCTCTCTGCTTTTAAAGCATGGGATGGCAGCCACCTTGGCGAAGACACCGCGCCCACGTTGTATTACCGTTGGATGTACCGCACGATCCAAGGGGCCATGGAAGATGAATTTAAACGCGCATCCGACAGCACCGATGTGAATCCCTTTGAATCCTGGCACAAGACCATCGTGAGCGAAAATTCCTTTCCCCGACTCTTGGCCAATTTAGACGCACCCTGGTGGGATGACGTGTCCACCGATGGCAAGGAAACAGCACAAGACATTCTTGGTTTGGCCCTGACTCGAGCCACTGCGGACCTCACCGCCGAACTGGGCAACGACCCCCATCACTGGCATTACAACAAACTCCACACCGTCACCCACAAACACGCGATGTCCGACGTTCCCGTGCTTGGAGACTGGTTGAACGTAGGCCCCTTTGGTTTGGGCGCTGCAAAAGATGCCCTGTGCAAATACGAGTTCAAACTCAAGGAAGCGGTGGACTACAGCGTCTTTTCGGGGCCTTCCATGCGGATTGGCATTGACTTTAACGACATCGACGCCGCGGAAAGCATCTTGCCCACTGGGCAATCCGGAAATCCCTTTAGTGACTTCTACGACAACCAAGCGCCCTTGTATCACACTGGCCAATTCAGGAAAATGCGCATGAATCCGTCCGACATCGCAGCACACGCCACCTCAACAGCTACCATTGCACCATGATTACGAGCGCTTTCCCAAAGGCATTCCTTACGCTTCTTTGCGTGCTCACGTTGGTGGCGGTCTCCGCCCGTGCTCAAGAACAAGTAAAAGAGCGTTACATCGAGTCCAATTGGGGCGTCGCCGCCGTCGATGGTGAGTTCATTTTTCCTGGCACGTCCTTTTTGATCGGCAAACGGACCTTCTTCAGCGACGCGGGCTTTGTCGATGCTCAAATCGGACTCGCTTTTCCCACCCTCGCTACAGCCAAAGTCGGAGTTGGAAAACGATGGGGTTCTGGATGGAGTCTCTCCACTGGCGTTCGCATCTGGCCACTCCACGCCTACGTCCAAACCGGCATTCCGACCCAACGCTGCAACCGGGACATCAGCAAAGCCAAATTGCGCCGACTCGAACGCCGGGGAAAGAGTGCAAGCGACATTAAATGCACCGAATGGGCGTTCTCTTTTGAACTGTCCCCTTACGGCGTGTTGTACAGCACCGAATCAGACCGGCTTTACGATTGGGACGGCGTGTCGGCCTTGTCCCTCGGAATGGTCACCGTCGGCAGAAGGTGGCTCTTCTGAGCCAGAAAAATTGGCTAGAACAAGGGGGAACGTCGCATTGACCTCTCTGGATCCGGACCTGCTCCACTTTTGAATTCAAAGTCGAATTCGAACCGGGCGCAATGAGATTCTCAATTCAATCGCCTCAGCAGCCAACTCAGGCGCCAGTTTTCAACTTTAATGCCACATTGAGCGCGACAACCTGAAGCCTCTGTGTACATTGTACACCAACAATTCAAGGTGCGGGCCCAACACCACTACAAAAACCGCGCTAAGGCCAGTAATTGCTAGCAAATCATTGCCATGAACACAAGTCACCGCTGTCTTCTCCTTTGGAGCAAGTCTCTTTTTTTCTTGATGTTTGCCCTGAGTTGGTCAACCATTTCAGCCCAAACCCTCTCCTTGACTGGAACCGTCTTAGACGGAGAATCCGGAGACGCCTTGATCGGTGCAACCGTTCTCGCCGAAGGCACCACACAAGGTGCCAGTGCAGGGGTCGACGGCACCTTCACATTGAAAGTGGAGCGCCTGCCCGTCAACTTGACCTTCAGCTTCATCGGCTACGAAAGCCAAACCCTGAATGTCACCTCGGGAGCGCCCATGACCGTGACCCTCAACATGGATGCCGAGCTCGTTGGCGAAGTGGTTGTGGTTGGATACGGACGCCAGAAAAAGAAGGTCTCGACCGGTTCCATTTCCAAAGTCACCGCCAAAGACATTGAAGGCATCGCTGTGCCCGATGTTACATCGAGCCTCGAAGGCTTGACTTCCGGCTTGATTGTAAACGAATCCAGTGGCCAACCCGGTTCTGGGAAAAGCATCCTGATTCGCGGAATCAGCACCAACGGAGACAACTCTCCGCTCTATGTTGTAGACGGGCTCCAAGTGGGCAACATCGACAACCTAAACCCGAGTGACGTAGAATCTGTGGACGTTTTGAAAGACGCCGCATCCAGCGCCATTTACGGTGCCCGTGCCGCCAACGGCGTGATCATCATCACCACCAAGAGTGGCAGCAAAGACGAAGGCAGCATCACCTACTCCAACAGTTACTTGAATTCCAACCCTTGGAAGTTGCCCGAGATGTTGGGGTCAGAAGATTATGTGGTGTTGATGCGAGAAAAGTTTGCCAACAGCAATCAAACCTCGGCCTTGGACATTCTCGGTTTTCCTGATTTCGGAGACGCCTTGACGGGCAACACGAACTGGATGGAAGCCATTTTCAATTCTGCGCAAGTGGTCAATCACCGGGTGACGGCTTCTGGCAAGAACTCCTATATGTCCATGGACTATTGGGACCAGAACGGCGTGATTGGCGGCGAGAAGTCCAACTACACGCGTTACGCTTTGCGCTACAACTCCACCAAGAAGGTCAAGGACATGTTGACCCTTGGCCAAAACTTTTACCTCAACCGGACGCAGAACAACAACATCGGAACCAACAGCGCCTTCGGTGGCGTCCAATCCGACGCCTTCGCCTACGACCCCCTCACCCCCATTTACGATGAAGAAGGTCAATTTGGGTTTGCTCAGTCTCCCTGGGTACAGAAGGAATACATCAACCCGTTAAGCCGTCTTTACTTGGCCGGAGGCGACAACAAGTCGGACCAAATTCTTGGAAACGTCTTTCTCGAGGCCCAACCCATCCAAGGTTTGCGTGTCAAAACTGATGTTGGCTTCGACCTCAACTGGTACGATTACCGGTACTTCACCCCCCGTTATGAATTCCATCCAGCGGCGCAAAACCTCACCAACGATGTGGGCCAAGGTTCTGGCAACTTCCAAGGCATTCAATGGGAGAACACGGCCAACTATACCACGACTGTAGAAGACAAGCACAACATCGATGTCCTGGTCGGCACCTCTTACCGGGCCAACGAGTTCCGTCAGGTCGGTGGCTCCACCTCGAACATTCCTGCAGATGCGGAGTTCAACCCCAACTTCCACTACATCGACTCTGGACAAGACACCTTGGACTTGGCCTTTGGCGGCGCGTCAGTGGACTATGCCCTGATCAGCTCCTTCTCTCGTCTGCTCTACAACTTTGACGAGAAGTACCTCTTCTCTGCCACCATTCGTCGAGATGGGTCTTCCAATTTTGGAGAAAACAACCGCTACGGTGTATTCCCTTCCGCATCGGTCGGATGGGTCGCTTCCAAGGAAGACTTCCTCAAGGATTCAGAGAAAATCAGCTTTATGAAAGTGCGCGCTTCGTGGGGTGTCAATGGCTCCGACCGCATTTCTCCATTGAGCTATGTCGCCCGAATCCAAAACGCCTTTACCTACTCCTTCGGCAGCGAAGAGCAGGCGCTGAGCACAGGTACGGCTTTGGCCGCTCCACCGAACCCCAATGTGAAATGGGAGGAAAGCGAGCAGCTCGACCTTGGAATCGAGTTGGGTCTCTTCGATAACAAGCTGAACATCGAAGCCGATGTTTACAGCAAGCGCACCAAGGACTTGTTGATGACACAGCAAATCCCAGGATACATCGGCGCCACCAACAACCCCACCTCCAACCTCGGAGAGATCTTGAACCGCGGCATTGAACTCGGCATCGGCTACAGAATGTCCAAGGGCGAATGGGACCTGAACACCCAATTGAACTACACCCACTTCAAAAATGAGGTGGTGAACGTGGCGGGAGAGACCGGCTACTTGAACGGTTGGGGATGGCCCGTCCGGAACACCGCCATTACCCGCATGACCGAAGGGTACGCCGTGGGCCACTTTGTGGGCTATCAAGCCGATGGCATCTTCCAATCTCAAGCCGAGATTTTCGGACACATCAACCAAGAAGGAGACCTGCTTCAACCCAATGCCGAACCCGGAGACATTCGCTTTTTGGACACCAATGGCGACGGCATCATCAACTCCGATGACATTGGCGACATCGGCAGCCCTTGGCCAAAGCACATCATCGGCTTTAGCACCAATTTGACCTACAAGAACTTCTACATGAATGCCATTTTCAATGGCCAAATTGGACACGACATCTACCGGACCTATGAGCGTTCTGATGTGACGTTCTCCAACATGCAGACCTTTTGGTTGGACCGCTGGACGCCTGAGGCGCCGAGTGCAGAATTGCCGAGGTTGACGTCTACGGACCCCAACAACAACCAACGCCCCTCCAGCTTCTATGTGGAAAAGGGCAATTTCCTTCGCCTCCGCAACCTCCAACTCGGATGGACGCTCCCGAAGGAATGGACGCACCGCGCCAAGATGAAAGAAGTCAAGGTGTACTTGACCGGAAACAACCTATTCACGGTCACCAACTACCGCGGATTCGACCCGGATATCGGCACCAGTGGATGGATTCTCGACACGGGAATCGACAAAGGATTTTACCCCAACAATCGCTCCTTCGGAGCCGGCCTCAACGTCTCATTTTAATCGCGTACGACAATGAACAACCTCTTTCGCAACCTCACTGTCATCGCTGGCCTCGCGCTTCTGCTGGCCGCTTGCAGCAAAGACCGCTTGGTCGTAGACCCGGTCAACGAATTCCTTTCCAGCAATTACTATCAGACCGAAGACCAAGTGGCCTCGGCCTTGATTGGGGTCTATGACCCTATTGGCTGGTCGATGGCATACGGCCAATGGATCTCCCCCACCATGATGGGCGAAATCCGTTCGGACAACGCCAATGCGGGTGGAGACCCTTCCAACAACGACCAGCCTGGCTGGCAAGAGTTGGACGACTTCACCAACACCAATTCCAATGTGGTGATCCACCCCATCTATCGCAAAAGCTACATCGGCATCAGCCGAGCCAATGCTCTGTTAGACTTGACCGAAATCGAATCCGAAGCCGTGACCGAATACAAGGCGCAAGCCCAGTGGTTGCGTGCGTATTACCACTTTGAACTCTTCCGTCACTTCGGCCCCATTCCCGTGGTGAACCAAAGCTTGACGCCAGATGACATGAACCTGGAGCGCAGCACCTTGTCGGAGGTCATGCAGCAAATCGTAACGGATTGCGAAGCGGCCCTTCCCCACTTGCCTTTGGTGGCCCCAAGTGGCCAAGAAGGACGCGTCACCCAAGGGGCCGCATACGCCCTCATGGGCAAGGCCTATTTGTATTGGGCAGACTTGAAAGGTGACGACCCCGTGCTGTTCCAATCTGCTGCGGACGCCTTCCAATCCGTCGTGAACTTGGGCGCGTACCAACTGCAAGACGACATGCAGTCGCTCTTTGTTTTTGACAACAGAAACACCACGGAATCGGTTTTCGAAATCCAACACAATCCACTCTGGTCCAGTGATTGGAGCTGGATGGAAGGTGTGGATGGCAATGGCATGATTCAGTTGTGCGGTGTGCGCGGATTGTGCGCTGACCACCCCGATTACGAGGCCGGCTGGGGATTCATGTCCGTTACAGAGGGCCTCTGGGATCACTTCCTCGAAGACGACACCTACCGACGCGACGTGGCCATCTTGTCCGAAGCGGAACTTGCACAGGACTTGGCCGATGCCGGCGCCAGCTGCGACCCCATCATCGACATGACCCAAAACAACCCTGTGGACTACACCGGATACTGGCAGGAGAAATACCCCAATCTCAAGGCCTTCGCTGGCACCAATGTCAATGGTGGAAATGAGCACCTCACGAAGGCACAGAACACCCACGTGTTCCGATACGCCGACGTGCTTTTGATGCTGGCCGAGGCCTTGCACCGCGGCTCTGGAGACGATGGTACTGCGCAGATGTACATCGACATCGTGCGGGAGCGCGCTGCCGGACCTGGCGACAACACCGGCAATTTCCGCACGGCAGCCACCGTCATGGCCGAAGAAGGCTGGAGCCTCCTCGACTTGATTTGGTATGAACGCCGCGCTGAATTGGCCTGCGAAGGAGACCGTTGGTTCGACCTGGTTCGCTCAGGACGTGCTCAAGGGAGCTTGTTTACCGGCGACGGGGACAAAGAAGCCAACTTCAGCAACGAAGACCTCTGGTTGCCCATTGCCCTCGAAGAGACACAAGTTGCCACAGGGCTGACCACTTATCCCGACGACGCCCTCTTCAATTGAGCCCGGCGCGTTGACCCCATTCAAACAACACCATACCACACAAATCAAACGACCATGAACAAAACGATTCAAGGACTCGGCCTCGTGATTTTTGCGAGCTTAGTTGTGTTCGGCTGCAGAAAGGACCCCTTACCGGAGCCTTCGGCCGTCATTGCCAGCTTCCAATACGAAGTCAGCGAAACCAATTGGAACGAAGTCACTTTCACCAATTATTCCGCCAATGCCACATCCCACGCATGGGACTTCGGCGACGGCAATACCAGTACGGAAACAAGCCCAGTTCACACGTTCGATGGAGGCGGCACATATGAAGTCACCTTGACTGCGACGGGCCTCGATGGTTCAGCATCCAAAACCGAATCCATCATCATCACAGACCCCAACACCGCCAGCCTGTTCCTTTCCGGAACAGACAGCAAGACCTGGTATTTGGACCGTGAAGAAGTGGCATTGGGCATCGGACCTGCAGCTGGCGACAACAGCTGGTGGTCCTTCGGTGGGGTAACCCCTCTCGGAGATCGCCCTTGCATCCTCGACGACAGCTACACGTTTAACGCCGACGGAACATGGGAAAAAAGCACGAACGGCACTCTGTTTGTGGACTCCGACGCCAACGGCGGATGGTTGGGCATCGACGAGAACTGCATGGACGAGAGCGCCCCAGGCGTGTTCACTGGACCCAACGGTGAAGACCTGAGTGCTTTTGCCGATGGAGGCAATTACACCTTCGACTACAACACCAACACCAACACCATTTCCATCGATGGCTTTGGCGCCTACATCGGACTCTGCAACAAGACGGAGAACGGAGACAGCTATGTCCCCGCTTCCACCAAGTTGTTCACCATCATCAGCACCGAAGAAGGAGACATCGCTGACCGCATGGGCCTCGCCCTTGTGCGTGCCGATGGCAGCGCTTGGAACTTCTACCTCGTGCACTACCACGATGAGGCCAACTTGCCGCCCATCCCTTCTTCTGCGCCAACAGCCAACTTCTCCTACGTGAAAGATGGAATGAACGTGACGTTCACCAACTCTTCGTCCAACGCCACTTCCTACAGCTGGGACTTCGGCGATGGCGCCACAAGTGTGGAGACCAACCCTGTACACGCTTATGCCATGGACGGTGATTACACGGTAACACTGACTGCCAGCGATGATGCAGGCCAGATCAACGACAACAGTCAAGTCATCTCCATTAGCTCTGCCGTCTTCACCATGGATATGATTTCAAGCGAAGAAGGCAAAACTTGGCGTTTGGATGGCGAAGCCAGCTATTACGTTGGACCGTGCCAAGGCTGCGGCGACTGGTGGGGAGGAATCGACGCCAACGGCGTTGTCGAACGTTCCTGCCAAATGGACGACGAGTGGATCTTCTACAACGATGGAACACTGGACTACGTCACAGATGGTGTGATTTGGGCAGAGGGCTATCTCGGTGGTGGCAACGAGTGCCTCGATGAGACTCTGCTTGCCGCGCCACTCGATGCGTTTGCCGCAGGGACCCACGCCTTTACCGCATCCGACACCGAAATCACGGTGAATGGCGTTGGTGCCTTCCTTGGATTCAACAAGGCCTTCAATGGCGGTGAGCTTCCCGATGACGGCACAGGCACCCCCGCAAGCAGCATCACTTACGAGGTCTATGAGTACAGCAACAACAATGGAGTCGAGCGCCTCACCATCACGGTGGACTACGGCGAAGTACCCGAAGAGTCATACTGGACCATGCGTTTGATCGCACAGTAATTCTCGCATCTATTGAGGAAAGGGAATCGGTCAAAAGACCGGTTCCCTTTTTTTTTCACCCTCGTTAAAACCGAAAATGGGCGTTGTGCTCGGAAAGTACTCGGATCCACGGGGCGGATTGACCAACCGCAACAAAGGCATCCCGAGCGAACAGCCCCGACGATGCTGTCGCCAATCTTGAGCAAGTAAAGGAGGCACAATGCGCCTTTCTGGCCCAATGCCATCGAGCCAAATGACGCGTCAGACGAGAATCAGCGGAGCGACTTCAGGAATCGTCCCGCATTCACCGTCCCGTCTTCCTCATGAATAAACACCTCGTAAACACCAGCCGCTAGTCCGTTCAAGGTCAACGTCTCTTGGATGGTCGTGACGTCTTCGAAGGTCTGACCATAGACCGGACGCCCACTGGCATCGTACACAGACAAGGTCAAATCCTGTGGAAAGAAAACCGAGAAGCCCACCGTCACCTCACCCGTTTGAACGGGATTGGGATACACCAACACGGACTGATAAGAGGTAATGCCTCCCTCTTCGATTTCATCCTCGTATTCGAATTCAAGCCAATTGAAGTTGAACGGTGATTCTGTGATTTGAATGCGCAACAAGTAAATCCCGGCATCTAAGAAGACTTCTTTGCTGGACGTGGCCCACGTCTGCCATCCGCCAGAGGCTGGAAATTGAGCTTCACCTAAGCCCGTGCTCTGTCCTTGGGCGTCAATCAGCTCCAAGGAAGCTGCGCCATCCTGCTCCGATGCCGTCCTAAAATTCAAGGTATAGTCCCCTGTATACCGCACGTTAACAGGGTATTCCATAAAGTCGCCGACATCGAGAAAGCCCACATTCTGCCCCCCGCCGTTGTCATTTGTGGCCTCTACCTCTACCCCCATTTGGGTACTGAAGCCTTCGGCCTCAATCCATCCTGGAATGGCATAGCGGAAATCAAGGTCGTTGAAGACCTCTTCTTCGGTAAACGCAACCAAAGCACTACCATCGGGCCCCATGACTGAATTTCCAGCGTAAGTCAGGGTCAGGTCCATGGTGGCGTCCATGGCTTCCTCTACTTCAAATTGAACCACCCTGTTGCTTTCCGAAACCGCTTCCATGGAGAGCAGAGTCAATGGACTTCCATCGGCGTAGAGTGTGAAGGCTCCCAGGTCGGGCATCAATGGCAATTGAAGCGTTTTGTTCAAGGTCAATGCCACATGCTGTGCATCTTCGGTTTTGGCATTGACCACATCCATCGCGACTTGAGATGCCGGCGTTCCAGTAAAGGAGAAGTCGAGGTAGGACATCTCAAACCCGCCTTGGTCTGCCCAAAAGCTCAATCCCACAGGACCTTCTTCGAGGTAGACATCCTCGATGGTCACCGTTTGCCATCCCCCCGGAATGCCCGTCAGCGGCAATTCCACATAGGATGTGACATCCGTCCCTTCCGTCTCAAGGTGGACCAACCCTGCTGTTTCTGAGACCGACACGCGAAGGTCAATGTCGTAAAGGCCACCTGTGGTCACCTCCACGGTGTATTTCATCCACTCGTCTGTAGCAATCCATCCCACCTTGTATCCATTGCTGTGAACCGGGTCCGTCGCAAATGTGATGTCCACACCGTCGTTCCGGTATTGCCAGCCGGTGTTCCATTCTGTGTAATTGCCAGAGCTCACATGATAGTTGGCCACTTGAATGTCTCCGTAGGCAGCGCCCACTGCGCCCATGTCAAAATCCGTGGCGTGAATCAAGCCCGGCACCTCTTGATCGGCGTTAAAAGGCACGGAGGCATCGGACTGGACTTGGCGGAACATGGCGTCCACCACATTTTGCTGCTGGACACAGTTCCCAAATTTTAGTTTTTCTGCCAAGTCCATGAGGGCCGCCGTGGCGAATTCCGCACTCGGTTGAGCCGCATCTCCGCTCCAATAGTCCAACAAGGTTTGATACTCTGCACTTTTCTCGATGGACAATGGTGCCGAAATGCTCGCCACTTTCTTCAAAGGCCACCACGCCCATCCGATGCCCAGGTCCTCGAGAAGGTGAATCGCGTCCCGAAACCAAACATTGGAATTCTCCCCACTCTCGCCGAGGTACAGAGGGACATTGAATTCATCGCGAATGCCTGTGGCAAAATTCATAGACTCCACATCGTTGTGGCTCCAGTACTTGTGTGGAGAGTAGACCAATTGGTCATCCCAAGGAGGAGTCAGGCCAGAGAAATCGTTGGCCCACCAATTGCCTTCAATGAAAATGATGTGGTCGGCATCTACGGAGCGAATGCTGTCTGTGCACTGCACATAAAGGTTGCGCAACGCCGTGCCTCCGGGCAAATCCCAGTTTGGCTCATTCAAAAGATCGTAGCCCGCCACCCAATCTTCGTCTGCATAATGTGCCGCCAAACGCTTCCATAGCGCAGCCATTTTATTTCGGTTGTCTGGGCTTTCCCACAGGGAAGGCTTGGTGGGGTCATAATCAGAAATGGCGGCATCGTAGCCTTGGCCTCCAGGCGCGCCATGCAGGTCCAAAATCACGTACATCTCGTTTTGCTTGCACCAAGAAACCAAGCTGTCACTCAAGTCAAAACCCAAATCAAGCCACGTGTTTTCGCCGGCGACCGGCTCCTGTTCGATGGGCAAGGTGAAGAGGTTGTAGTGCATGGGCAGGCGCACTGAATTGAACCCCCATGCCTTCATGGCGTCGATGTCGGCTCGGGTCACATGATTCTGCAACCAAGCTGCGTAGAATTCATTCGTGGCTTCTTCTCCAATCAACAATTCAATCTTGTTGCGGATTTCAAACTGCGCATTGGCAAACCCTGCCGTTTGGAGCATGTACCCCTCCTGAAGCATCCATCCACCGAGCCCCATCCCCCTGAGCAAGACGGTTTCTCCGGACTCGTTCACAATGGCAGGACCCTCGGTAGACAGTCGATGCTGAGCCCAAGACGATCTCGGGAGAAGCATGGAGCAAATCATACATGTAGCCGCAACAAAACGAAAGAAAGGGAGTCGAGAAAACATGCGTTGAAAATAGCACAGGACACGCCCACTGGTGTGTTTTGTACACTTTAGCTGCAACTCCCAAGCCCGAAGCGGTCATTCGCGGGAACAAAGCCCACTAAATCAGCCTGTGAAACGCCTTTCCCATTTTATCTTCACGACCATGAGTGACAGCATCCTGCGAAATCTTGCGCTTTTCCTGACTTTACCCCTCCTCCTTTTGTGGGCAGGTTGCCAGCCGGAAGAGGGACCTGTTGTGGTGCCTGAAATTCAATTCCCAATCGACATCAACGGGCTTGAAAACGAAGAGAATCGGTTCTTCGAATTCCCACTGGTTCTGAATCAAGCCACCACACGAGACATTAAAGTCCACTTCGAAACCCGGTCACTCACAGCCGAGGAGGGGCTGGACTTTGTTGCCGTTCAAGATTCTTTGATCGTTCCCTGCGGGACAGCGTCGGCCACCATTACCGTTGAAATTGTAATCGACGAGATTGCCGAAGATGACGAGACATTTCGGGTGGTCATTACCGGAACCAGCGGAGCCCTTTTGGCCGGCGGTGTCCAAGAAGCCATTGGCACCATCAAAAACGACGACACCCTGATTGGCGTGAACAATGAAGGCCATGTCTCGTCCGACAACTATCCCGGCAAAACCTTGGTGTGGTCTGATGAATTTGATGGTGAAGCCATTGACTTGCAAAACTGGACTTACGACCTCGGAGCGAGCGGCTGGGGCAATGCCGAACTGCAGAACTACACCTCCAACAGTGAGAACGCCTATGTATCCGATGGCCACTTGCTGATTGTCGCCAAGCAAGAAGGCGTTCATTATTCCTCCGCCCGCCTCAAAAGCATTGGGCTGCAGGAGTTCGAACATGGGCGCATCGACGTTCGGGCCATTCTCCCCTATGGCCAAGGCATTTGGCCCGCCATCTGGATGTTGGGAGCAAACTTCCCCACTTCGGGCTGGCCCGCTTGTGGCGAGATTGACATCATGGAGCTCATTGGCTCGTCGCCCAGTACGGTTCACGGCACGCTTCACTTCGGAGCGGACTGGACACAGCACAACTACATCGGACAAGGCACCAGCCTTCCCTTGGGCCAAACCTTTGCCGACGAGTTCCACGTTTTTTCCATCGACTGGAGCGAAGAGGGCATCACTTGGCTCATCGATGATCAGCCCTTTTATTCGGTGACCTCAGGGGTCACGGGCAGCCAACCTTACCCTTTCGACAACCCCTTCTTTTTCATCCTGAATGTGGCCGTCGGTGGTGAATGGCCGGGCTACCCCGATGCCACCACCACCTTTCCCCAGTTCATGGCGGTGGACTACGTGCGGGTCTTTCAATAAGCAAGGACCACCTTCGAAAACAGCGGCTCTGGGTCACAAGAAGCCGCACGCATGTGGTCCTGCAAATGCCCGATCGAGCAAATGGGAAACCGCAACCTTCCTCAATCGTCGCGCAAACAGCGCACCGACATTCCGAAATTGAACAGGTGACTCTGCCGAACCACCACCGAGTCTAGGTGGAGCAATCGGCGCACCATGGGTCGTCTCCGCCCAATCCCCATAGGCCTGTCCTGGCGAAAAAACCACGGGGGTTCGAGGTACATTCGCCGCATGGTAGGCACCGCAGGAAGGAGAACAGCCGTGATCGGCGGCGGCGCTGCTGGCTTTTTTGCAGCATTGTCTGTTTCCACCCACCATCCTGATCACACCGTTGTCCTTTTCGAGAAATCCAATAAACTCCTGTCTAAGGTCAAGGTTTCGGGTGGTGGCCGCTGCAACGTGACGCACGCCTGTTTTTCCCCGGCCCTGCTCGCCAAGCACTACCCGCGGGGTGGCAAGCCACTCAAGAAAGCCTTTTCCACCTTTCATGCCACACATACTGTGGATTGGTTCACAAGCCGTGGTGTCCCCCTCAAAACCGAAGAAGACGGCCGCATGTTTCCCGAAGCCAACACCTCCCAAGCCATCATCGATTGCTTGATGCAGGAGGCCAAAAGCGAAGGCATTGACATCCGACTTCAATCGCCGGTATCGGACATCCTACCCCAGTCAGAAAATGGCGGTTTTGACCTGCACGGCGAACATTTTGACCATGTGGTCGTGGCCACAGGAGGCAGTCCAAAGGCGAGTGGATTCGATTGGCTCAGAAAGCTGGGGCACAACATTAGCGAACCTGTCCCCTCTTTGTTCACCTTCAACATGCCCGGGGAATCTGTGACCGCAAGAATGGGCTTGGTGGTTCAAAACGCCATTGTCCGAATCCAAGGAACCAAGTTGACCCATCAAGGGCCCGTTCTCATTACCCATTGGGGCATGAGCGGTCCAGCCGTTTTGAAACTCTCGGCTTGGGGAGCACGTGAATTGGAACAACGCGGCTACAGCTTCTCCATTCAAGTGAACTGGGTCGGCAACGCCAATGCGGACGACGTGGTGGCCGAAATGGACCGCACCATGGCGACCTCGAGAAAGAAAAAAATGGCCAACGCCTGCCCCTTTGATTTGCCCAAGAACTTCTGGATCTACCTCTTGGAGAAATCAGGACTGAATCCAGAATCTGCCTGGCTCGAACTGGGTAAAAAAGGGCGCAACAAACTGGTCAACACCCTGCTCAACGACACCTATCCCGTTCGGGGTAAAACGACCTTCAAGGAGGAATTTGTGACCTGCGGTGGCGTGGACACATCCGAAGTTGATTTTAAGACCATGCAAAGCCGAGTCGTTCCCAACCTCTACTTCGCCGGTGAAGTGTTGGATGTAGACGGCATTACTGGAGGGTTCAACTTTCAAGCCGCATGGACCACTGGCTTCGTCGCTGGAAAACTGAATTCCTAAGCTCGCTCAATCCATCGGACAAAGCGCGGAAGGATAAAGTTCCGGGGCTCGGCGGCCGCCCTGCATTTCCTGACGAACCGACGCTGGAACCCCGCATTGATGGACCAAGAGGCCGATGGTGTGGTGCCGGAAATAAGACATTGACACAAATTGCTTTCCCCCGAAGTCATTGCCCTGCCCCCATGAATTCTTGATCACAAAGTACCGTCGGCCTTTTGCGTCCGTCGCACGTCCCACGATGTGCATCAGGTGGTCGTCTGTGTTCTCTTGCGCATCAAATGCGGCTTGACGCAGAGATTGACCCACAGTCGGCTCTTGTGGCATCGCGTCCAACGACGTCCAGTCCTCTTTTGTGTCTGCCATTTCCGGCATGATGGCCCAGCCGTCGGAAAAAGAAAAGCCCGCATTGCTCACGTCGGCATCCCATGCCACTGTGTAGCCATTTTCCAAGGCATGGTGAACCGTGTTTTCGAGGTCGTCCAGCGGGACATTCCAAAAGGCACCTTGCGCATGATTGTCGGGTACTTCCAAGATGAAAGGCGCCCCAAAATCGTGGTGGGTGTACGACGACAATGTGAGATAGGCGTCAGGCCAAATGCCCATGGCATCCCGAAACGAAATCGGCGTCCAACGTTGCCCTCGGTATTCGAATGACTCTGGCAATGCCCCCAAGTGCGCATCCAAAACAGCCTCCGCTTCAGAGAATCCCTCCGGACCAAGTCCAACCGAGGCCTTCACCCCCTTTTTGGCCATCTTCTTGAGTTGTCGGTCGAGGGCACTGTGGTCATGGTCCTCGCCTTGATTTCCCCCCGAGTAAACGCCTTGAGGCACGATGCCGTAATTGGCTGCCGCATGCAACACGTCGTGAGACAAACCGCCTGGGCCAAATTGATGATGTCCGTGGTAGCGTATATACCGCGCAAGCTTTTCTGGGTAAATCACCCGGACACTCGCCATTTCACTAAAGTCATGCAATTCACCCGTGATTCGATGGGCCTCGCTCTCCAAAAAACTCGTGGTACTGAAGCTCCAGCACGTTCCCGTATTTCCTTGACTGATCACATCGGTCGCGGTCAAATCGATGTCCACTGTGGGCATTTGAGACCACGATGCGCCAACAAGCAAGAGTGCCGAAGTGAGTGCTGCTGCTTGAATGTACCTCTTCCCCATATGCGATTCCATGCACAAAAGATACAGGCTCGCCCCCATTGCTGGACTCTAATTCAACTCTGCAAGCAAGGTGCGCACCGCCAACTTCCCAAGCTCATTGGATGCCAACGGGCTGGCTCCAGTGATCAACTCCCGATCGCGCCAAACCGTGTCGTCGCCCTTTTTATTGACCATGACTGCGCCAAGGCCTTTGAGCGTTTCACTCAACCCTCGGGGCATGCGCCCCGGCAAGTAGCCTATCATGGGGGTCATCCTGTCCACTGAGTCTGGAAAAATGGCCATGCGATATCCCGCATAAGGGAAGTCTCCCTTGTCTGAAACGGTGGCCAACAAGGAACCCGGGCCATGACACAACGTGATGGTAAAAACCCCCTTTTCGTGTGCCCAATTCAACACCCTGCCCACATTCTCATCTTCGGGAATGCCGAGCATCGCGCCATGGCCTCCCGGCACAAAAACCGCCGCGTACATCGGGTCATCTGAGAGCGATTCACGCACAACCTCCGCCAAATTTCTTGGGCGATCAAACTTTGATTTCAACTGATTGTAAATCAGCTGAACATGGGAATCCTGTTTCGGAAACGCCCACATTTCGAAAGCCACTGGCTTTCCCGTTGGCGTTGCAATCACAAATTCAAATCCCGCGTTTTCAAGATGAAGCATGGGAAGCAGCGCCTCGACAGGATGATTCCCGGTGGAAAATCGCTTGCCATTTTTCATTTTCATGGTGCTTTGCTCCGTGAAAATGACGAGCACCTTGTTCCGTGCACCTGAGTAGGCGTCGTAAGCCAGATTCTCAAAATTGGTCCGTTCAACCGTGGCCAATTTCAAGGCGACACGCGATGGACTATAGGCCCCGTTCAACTCCAACTTCGGAGCCAATCCCAACATTTTCTTCAACATCATCACCTTGCATTTCAAATGGCGTCCGTGAAAAGGAGTCCCGCCATCAGAAATACCGCTGTAAACCTCAAAATGTGACACCCTTCAAGGAGTGACTGGTCGCCTTGGCCGGAGTTCATCCGACAGGGTCAGCAAAGGACTTTAAGCCCCCTCACGCAGCGACTCAATCTCGTCGAGATTGCGCTCTACGTCTACCCGCAGCACATTGTTGGCCAAACTGAACAGCACATATTGTGACACGAGAGAAATCAAGTCAATGACTTCCGCGTCACTCAATTCAGAGGTGTAAAGCGCCCATCCTTTGTCGCTCACATTGCGGTGCACCACCATTTCATCGGTCAAGGCCAACAAGGCAGTTTCCCGTCCATTGAAGCCTCCATTCAACGGAAGCATGCGCACTGCATTCAGTTCCTCTTGGGTGACCCCAAATTCTTTGGCCACAGGAACATGGTGCTTCCAAACGTAATTGCAATCGTAATGCAAGGCCATCCGGAGAATCACAAGCTCCTGTTCGCGCACCGAAAAACCCATGTCCAACTTGGACGAGACCCAATGTTCCAAAAAGGCACCGAGCGTTTTGGGGTTGTGCATCAACATGCCCAAGACATTCTTTGGTGCATAACGGCCCTTGAGCCCATCGCCAGGGATGCGCTGCAGCGTCGCAACCCACTCCGGACGCATGTCGTCTACACTTTTAGGTTCCAATCTCATGGTCTTCTGGTTTAGGCCGCACGGCTCAATTCTACCGTCAAATGTCGTCTACCCGAGCGAACAGGCTCGTCGGCATTGAAATCCCAAATGAGCGCCGACCTACGAAACCCCCCATCCATCAGGCGCGAGCCCAAATTGCAGGCGCTTGCCGCGTGGGAATTGGCGTAGACGTTGCGGTGTGTGGCGTTGAGATGGTCCACCAACCCTTCCGGCGCCGTGCCGTAATGGGCCGCATTCAACCCATATTCGGCTTGGTCGATCATCGCAATTAAATCCTCGGTCCCACTGAAGGACACCAAAGGAAAGACCGGGCCAAAGGTCTCTCTGGCCACCACATCCATATCGACACGGCATCCTGTAAGAACCGTCGGCTCCACGATGGTCAATCCGGTTCGGGGCTCCAAGACCTCTCCTCCCCCCAATTCGAGGGTCGCACCCGCCGCCTTGGCAGCGGCCACTTGCGCGGAAATTCGAGCGCGAACCACATCCGATACCAATGGACCGATGTCGGTTTTGGCCGATTGTGGATCACCCAGCGTGAGAGAATGAACGCGGCGAATCAAGCGTTTGGAAAACTCCGCGTAAACCGACTCGTGAACGAAGAAACGCTCCAATGCAGAACACGACTGCCCCCCATTGTTGAGACCGCCTGCGATGCACCCTTCGACCGCTGCGTCGAGGTCAGCATCTGGCATGACCACCAGGGGATCGTTGCCCGGCCCCTCAAAAATGAACTTGGTCCCTGTCTTCTCTGCCAAGGGGCGATACGCCTCAATCCATGCGTCGTCACCATAAATCACCACAGCCTGAATCTCGGGATCGTGAAAACAGGCGTGCAAAAACGACACCCCCGATTGTCCACGCTCTGCCAAAGTCACCCCTGTCAGCAGCGGCACCATTAAATCCCGGTAGATTTCAGCGGTCTTTTTGAGGGCAGACGGAAAATAGACCACCACCTCGTTGCCCATGAGGTAGGCACTTGCAACGGCCTTTACCAGCGTCAGTCCCAAGCCGTTCTTGGGCATCATGACCGCCACCTTAGACAGCGAGTTTCGCCCAATCAACAACGCCTCCTCCTCCCTGTTCTTTCGCAAGAGCGCAATCGGCGCTGCAATTTCCCTGGCGAAGATATCTTTGAGAACAAACTGTGTTTCCTCTCCATACGCGCGGAGAAAAGCGTTTTGAAAAGCAGAACGCTCCATGGCCTCGGCAAGGCCATGGAGCGTCTGTTTCCGCTGGTTGAATTCAAGGGTCGTCATGGAGCGAGTGGTTTGAGCGGCCAACTATGCCGCGGTTCACTGTAGGCTCCAAATCAGTCCCTTTTTCATGTCACTGACAATGACCATCGTCATGGCCGCTTGCAGGTAAACATCATTCTGGGATTCGTCCCAGCTTCTGCCCGTCGTGTGATGGGCGCAGAATCAGGCTTTACTCCCGGTCTTGGATGTACTCATCGAGCTCCTCACCGCTGCTGCTAAAGGAGAACACGCCATAAACTTGATAGTAATTTTCCAAGTCATAGATGTGCTCATAGGCGAACTTGGCCAAATCGAGCTGTCCTTCATCGAAGGTGATTTCCTCTAGAATCTCGACGAGCTGCTCAATCACAAGGCAATTGGTGCGGATAATTTGCTTGGCGATGCGCACCTTGTCGTCGCTAAATGCCGCATCGCTGATGGTCTCCATCATTCCAGAAAAACGATCCGCCCCAACTGGGCGCTCACATCCGATGCGTCCCGTGTAACCTTCCACATAGACCACCTGGACAGGCGCAGGGGGTGCCGGAGCCTGCTGAGGTGCAGCGGCGGCTGGAGCCGGGACTGCTGGAACTGGGACAGCAGCGGGTTGCTCTGGCTGATCTTGGATGCCCAAGCTCAAGTTGCCGTCACTCATGTTCATGTTTACGTTCATGCCCAACTGATCCACATTCACGTTCATGGAGATTTGATCCATGCCGGACATGCCTCCGCCTGAGGTTGACATGTAACCGTCCAAACGCAGTCCATCTTGAAAGAAAGAAGGAATGGTAAAGTTGTAAATGCCTGATCCCTGTCCGCCTGAAGCAGAAAGGGAGAGTTTGGTTTGGATATCCGAATATTCAGGCGCCACGTAATCGATGAAAAGATTGTAGACACCGCCTTCTTGCAAACCCGTGATTTCTTGGTGGATTGAGGCTTCAGAAGCCAATCTCATTCCGTTCACACTGACGGTAAAAAAGGCCATGTTCTCTGAGGTCAGCTGGACCACCGAATTCTGGGCGTGTGCATGGCTCATCGTCAACATGACGGACGCAAAAAGCAAAAGGTTCTTCATTTCAATTGACGCGTTTTGGTGTAATACATTTTAATAGCATCAAATGTGACATCCACACTCGGAAATTTGAGAAGAAAAAAAAAGAAGGATGAACACCCAGCCGTGGTGTTCACTTTCCCAAGCCCCAAATCGTTTTGAAGACACCAGTCGCGCCTAGTTTTGCCGCATGTTTCAAAAAGCACAACTCGTCACATTCGCTTCGCTTTTGACTTTTTCTGCAACGCTTGGGCAAACGCCATGCGTGAACGGAATGGCCGGTGATTACCCCTGCAACAACATCGAACTCATGGGGTTCATGGGGGTGGATGAGCTTGGAGGAGGCGAAATGAACGACGTTTGGGGTTGGGTCGATCCTGTGGATGGCACAGAGTATGTCTTGCAAGGACGAACCAATGGCACCGCTTTTGTGGACATTTCTGATCCAATGAATCCAGTTTTGGTGGCCAGTCTTCCCACCGAAACGTCCAGCTCGCTTTGGCGCGACATTAAGGTTCACGACAACCACGCTTTTATCGTTTCCGAAGCCTCTGGACACGGCATGCAGGTGGTCGACTTGACCCAACTCAGCTCCATCACCAACCCGCCTCAAACGATTGTTGCCGACGCCCTTTACACGGGATGGGGAAGTGCGCACAACGTGGTGATCAACGAAAGCACCGGCCGTGCCTATGGCGTCGGGACCGGTTCTTTTGATGGCGGATTGAACATTGTAGACATCAACAACCCCACCGATCCTGTCTTGA
Organism: uncultured Flavobacteriales bacterium; assembly: GCA_965657965.1. Classification (GTDB taxonomy): domain Bacteria; phylum Bacteroidota; class Bacteroidia; order Flavobacteriales_D; family Sanyastnellaceae; genus UBA8752. The sequence goes on from CBFHQM010000017.1 coordinate 48,243, forward strand.
TTGGTGGTTTCGCAGGAGACGGATACACCCACGATGCCCAAGTGGTCTCTTACATCGGCCCCGATGCTGCCTATGCGGGAAAAGAAATCGCATTCTGCTGCAACGAAAACACCGTGACCATCGTCGATGTCACCGATGCCGGAGACGCCACGCTCATCAGTTCCACGGGCTACTCCAATTCGAGTTACACCCACCAAGGATGGCTGACCGAGGACCATCGCTATTTCATCAGCAACGATGAGTTAGACGAACAAGACTTCGGAACCAACACCACCTCCTTTATTTGGGACGTAACCAGTCTAGATACACCTCAGCTTATCGGCACGTTTGTTTCTGAATCCCGCGCCATCGACCACAACATGTATGTGCTCGGTTCTTTGATTTATCAATCCAACTACCGCGCAGGGTTGCGGGTCTTGGATGCCACCGGCATTGCCAGTGGGCAACTCGAAGAGGTCGGTTACTTCGACCTCTACCCCGCCAGTGATGCGGCCCAATTCAATGGTACTTGGTCCAACTACCCCTACTTCCCGTCCGGCATCATCGCGGTCTCACACATCGAGGAGGGGCTGTTTTTGCTTCGTCTTTCCAACGAACTGAGTGACTTGGGCTGCACCGATCCACAGGCGTGCAATTTTGACCCAACAGCCTTGGAGGACAACGGCATGTGCCTTGACTTCAACGAATGTGGCGGGTGTGAAGGAGAGGCGCTGTTCTGCATCGGATGCACCGAAGAAAGTGCATGCAACTATTCCGAATTGGCCACCACAGACGATGGCTCCTGTTTTGAAATCGAAGCGCCAGATGCTCAATCCGCGGTGCAAACCACGGATCCCGTCACCTTTACAGCGGAGGATGGCACGCATTGGTTCGCCAATCAAACTGACCTTGATCCTTTGTCTATTGGTGCTTCCCTTACCCTTCCCCTCGCACCAACAGATCAATCCATCTGGGTCGCCAACTCCAACGGTGAATACAACCAAAGTGGCGGCAAAGCCGAGCCCGACTTTGAAAATGGACAGCACCACACCAACAACGCGAACTGGCTCCGTTTTGATGTGCACTCAGACGCCATACTCGAATCTGTAGAGGTCTATTCCGAAGGCGGCGGCACAGCCACCATTGAAATCGTCAACTCCTTCGATGTTGTGGTCTCGACCACTTCCCAGTTGTTGTCCCCTGGTCTGAATGTGTTTGTGCTCAACACCGAACTTCCCGCTGGCGAGGAATACCAAATCCGCTCAGCCGATCAACAGCCGCTCCTCTGGCGCGACGACAATGGCGCAGAAGTCAACTACCCCTACGACATTGGCGGACTGGCCAGCATTACCGGCACCACCATTGCGGGAGAAAACCAGTACACCTATTACTACTTCTACTACAACTGGAAAATGTCGTCGCTCAATGCTTGCCTCTCCGATCTGGTCGAATTTAACGTAACCGTAGAAGACGTTTCCAATGTGGGGTCGCACCCCAATGCTGCGCCGAAAAGCTTGGTAAAAAGGGTAGATGTGACTGGCCGTGAAGTCACACGCGCACACAACCAAATGGTGTTTTTGATCTACTCAGATGGTTCGGTCGAAAAGCAATTTGTCTCCGATCAAAATTGACCCCTTGACCCCAATTGGGTCCGTGCGATCAAATTGAGCCTTCGTCGGCCCTCACCTTACCCCCTCAATTGGGGCATGGCAAACCGAAGGTGGACAAAGCCAGCAAGATGTCGCTCGCGGCCACCAAGCCGTCTTCGTTGAGATCAGCAACCCCACACTCCGACGTGCATCCAAACCCGGAGAGGATCTCCAAAATGTCGGCGGCCCCTCGGAGTCCATCGCCATTGACATCTCCAACGCAGGGCAGTTCGTCGTCGTCGCAAATCCCATCTCCGTCTGCGTCGTGAACGACGATCAGGCCGCCTTCACACGTTTGACATGCCCCGTCGACAAACGTGCACAGCGTATTGTCTGCGTCCGTTGTCGGGGTGTCATCGTAGTTGCAGGCTGCGGTGTCTTTACACCCCGTCACTTCGTCTGCGTCGCACACCCCGTCATTGTCCTGGTCATTGACAATCACCCCGCCGTCAAAGCAGGACTCACAAAGGCCACCGGCGTAGATACAGCTGTCGTCACTGTCGGTGGCCGCAGGGTCAAAGTTGCAGGCTGAATCATCTTGACACCCGGCAATTTCATCGTCGTCGCAAACCCCGTCGTTATCGGCGTCGCGGTCGACCACGACACCTTCCTCGCACGTGTCACAATTCCCATCGGTGTAGTTGCACAAACTGTTGTCGGTATCCGTGTAAGGCCCGTCATCGTAGTTGCAAGCCAAAGGGTCTGTGCACCCTGTCACTTCCAATTCATCGCACACGCTGTCTCCATCGGTGTCGTTGTTGCATCGACCCAGGCAGTCGACCACGGAGACGCCATCCACAATGGCATCGGGATACAGGTCCTCTGGGCTCTCGCATCCGCCATCGTCAAGGGTAACAAAGGGATTGAAGTTGCAGGCAAACTCATCTGTGCAACCCGCACAGCTCGTGTAGTCACACGTCCCATCGTCGTCGGTCGCCTCCACTTCAAAATTGCACGCCTCTGTATCCGTGCATCCACCCACTTCTTCTTCGTCGCATATGCCATCGCCATCCAAGTCATTCAAACACCCTCCCTCGCAATTCACATAGGCTTTGCTAAAGAGGTCGACAGGAAACACACAGCTCCCATCGTCGATGAAGGCCGTACTGTCATAATTGCACGCCAAGGCGCCGGAACACCCTGAACAAGAGGTGTAGTCACAAGACCCATCCGACAACGTGGCCTCCGCATCGTGATTGCAGGCCGCAGGATTGATGCACCCCGCACATGATGTGTAGTCGCAGGTTCCATCGTCCAAGGTCGCTTCCGCCAAGAAGTTGCAAGCCAGACCATCGGTACATCCATTGATCTCCTCTTCATCGCAAACGCCATTGTCGTTCACATCGTTCAAACACACGCCATCACAGCCCACATATACCGATGGATACAGGTCGGCGATGTAGAGGCAGGTTTCGTCGGACGCAAGCGTGAAAGCCGCATCATAATTGCAAGCCGCAACATCCATGCAGCCGTAGCAGTCAAACGTGCAACTGCCATCTTCGGCATCTGCATCGGGATTGTAGTTACACCCCTGAGGAAGGGTGCACCCTGCCACCAACATGAGACCCGACCGGTCCTCACCGTCTGTGGCCATGCCATTGCCCTCGCATCCGGAAAAATCGCAAGATTCTACTTTGTACAGGTCTGCATCCGGATCATAGTTACAGGCAAACCCAAGTGGACACCCTGCACAGGAAATAAGGTCACAGCTGCCATCATCGGTGTTGGCATCTGGATTGAAATTGCAAGCCTTGGGCGAGGTACAACCAAGGTATTGGCAGCCTTGATGGATGGTTGCACACGGCTCAAAGTTGTCGGCACTGCTGTCGGTGCAACCCGTGATGCGCAACGATGGAGAAAAACTATTGGACGCGCAAAACGCGAGTGTGGCCTCTCTGCTGACGCCCGTCAATTGACTTTCCGAATTTGAAAATGTATTGTCGGTCAAAGTCATGACAATGTCGGACGATGACGCCTGCTCAAATGCGGTAGTGTGAAGGTTCAAAGTGCAATTCGACAACGCAAAAGAGTCCTCCGCTGTGCCCTGGGACAACAGAATGGCCTTGCCGCCCGCATTTTCAAAGGTGGAACTCTGGACGTCCGTGGAACCAAATTCCCCCGGACCGTGCTCCATTTTTATGCCAATGTTGTTCTCCTTAATCAAGCTGTTCTGGACCACCAACTGCCCCCCGTTCTGCACCAAGGCTTCGTCGAACTTGGTGATTTTGACTGCATTCAGTGAGGTCGTATTTCTGGAACTTAAGCCCACTTGTCCCTGCACATCTTGGCCAATCAAAATGCTGTTCCGTAAGGTGAGTCCCGTGGCATCGGGCAGAACTTCTGCGGCATTGCCACTGCTGGGTTGGATGCGGAATCCATCAATGATGGGGCTTCCTGCCGTGACTGCGAATCCCGGGAGCACCGATTCAACATCCCTTGCTGATGCCGCAAGACCTGAAATTCCCGCATTGGCGCCCAATAGGGTCACACTCCGGTCCACGTCAATGGCAACAGAGTCAGAGGCCCCCACTTCCACTTTGATCACTGCGTTCTCTGAAGCTGCGTTGATGGCACTTTGGACAAACATCCCGGGGAAGACCTGCATTTCTTGCGAAATCAAATCGTAAGACACCAACGAATTGACTGCAGCGCCCAATGCAAAGGCAATGGCACGAACATCGTCGTCGTGCGCCAAAATGCACCCGAGCAAGTCACCTCCGGGAGCTTCCAAGACATGATGGAACCCGCTGGCGTTCATGCTGATGGCAAAACCTGGCCCCATGCCTACAGCGGCAACCTCAGAAGGGATTTGTATGACCACTCCTCCTCCTCCCAGATTCTGTGGCCCTTCTAAATCCAATTCGCCCTGGAAAGAAATCCCTTGAATTTCTTGGCTGTAGTAATTGGACTCCATGATGGCAATGTCGCCAAAGCCATTGCCGCTGCTGGTCAGGTTCTCGATCAACACGTTTGAGCAAGAACTCAATGCCAATCCATACCCCACCGCACTGCCCGAAACGCTCACGTTTCGGATGACATTCAAACCGGGACCAGTCAGACCGTTGAGGTCAATGCAACTTCGGGTTGAATTGAGAACGTCGACATCCTCGATGGTCAGACCTGTAATACCAGGCTCGCTGTGCACGGCATATTCAGTATTGATGCCACCACTGATGACCGTGACATCCCTGAGCGTAACGTTGTCGCTGGAGAATGTGATTCCCCAACCGATCTCCATCGAAACATCGATAATGGTAAGCCCATTCGGACTCCCTAAGAGCGCAACGGGGGCGTTGAAGGCCACGTGTTCCACAAATCGTGCTGCAGCAAGTTGCAATTCTTCTCCACTTGCGGCATCGTTCACAGCCTCTTGAATCGTCAAGTAGACCGCGCCAGTATTCAAGTTGGTGACTGCAGCCACCGGCGTAGTTTGTCCCCTGCAGATTACTGCCCCCACAATCAAAGACAAGAAGATTAAAAGACGCGACATCTCATATTAAAGTTAAACAAAAATATATATGATACGGCGAGGATAAAGAGACGTTCAATTGGAAAAAGAAGAGGCGGCTGATTTGCCTCAGTCTTGGATACAACGCACAGAATGTCCGTGCTTCCTGCTGGTGTAAGACGAGGAAACGCTGTTGGTTGTCCATTTGAGCTCCCGGTAAAAAGCAAGAGAACTATAAGGTGTGGAGGTCCACCATTTGCCTCGCTCTC
>CBFHQM010000018.1:0-51996 GCA_965657965.1 uncultured Flavobacteriales bacterium
GACCGTGAATGAGCCCGCAGCTCCGCAGCCGTTTCGCTTCGAGAATGAAGTGGAATTGGATCGGGTCCGGTTTGTTTATCCCGGTGCGACAGAGCCCGCGTTGGATGGGTTTAGTCTCACGGTCAAGAAAGGGGAGACCGTGGCTTTGGTCGGAGCCTCTGGCAGTGGGAAGACCACAGTGGCGCGGTTGCTTCTTCGGCTGTACGATCCTCAAAGTGGTCAAGTCAAATTGGACGGAGTGGATTTGCGGGAGTTGGCGACTTCAGATGTGCGCAGGCACGTTGGTTTTGTCACCCAAGACCCTTTGCTCTTTCACGATACAGTGGCTGCGAACATTTCGCTTTTCGATCCGAATCTGAATGTGGAGCGGGTGGCGGAAGTGGCGGCCATTGCGAATGCGACAGCGTTCATTTCGGCTTTGCCCGACGGCATGGAGACGCCCATTGGAGATGGTGGAGGGCGTTTGTCTGGTGGGCAGCGCCAACGATTGGCCATTGCCCGGGCTTTGTATCATGATCCGCCGATTTTGGTTTTGGACGAAGCCACAAGTGCACTCGATGCTGAGGGAGAGCGCATGGTTCAGGCGGCCATTGAAAAGGTGATGGAGGGCCGAACAGCGGTTGTGATTGCGCACCGGTTGTCGACTGTCCGCCGCGCGGATCGCATTGTGGTGATGTCCAATGGACGTTTGGTGGAGTCGGGCACGCACGAGGGCCTTATGGCAGCCAAAGGACCCTACAGTGAGATGGTCGGTTTGCAGCATCTCGAAGGGTAACTTGAATCACCGGGATCGGTTTCGATTGCGCTTAATTTTGCGGCATGGCAACCGCACCGCGTTCGTTTTTGGCCAGCATGCTCGGCAATCGCTGTCCTTCTTGTCGGGAGGGGCGGCTCTTTCGCGTCAAAAACCCTTATCGCTGGCGGACAATCAACACCATGGGGCCGCATTGCGAACAGTGTGGGCTCAGTTTCACGCGTGAACCAGGGTTCTATTTCGGTGCCGCATATGTGAACTATGGTTTGACCGTGGCGCTTTGGGTGGCGGTTTTGGTGGCGCTCTACACCTTTGGTGCATTGGGCTGGATTGAGTTTAATGGCTTCTTCGAACATCCCAAAACATTCTTGTTCTCGGGGATTGCCACCTTGCTGGCTTTGTTGCCCGTGTTGCAGCGCATGAGCCGGTCCATGTGGATTCACATGTTTGTGTCTTTTGGCGAGCACCAGAAGAACAGGTCAGGGCGCTGAGCGCTGGGAAAAAAAGGCCTGAAATGAGAAAGGGCCCTCGCGTTCGAGGACCCCTTCGTTTCACCAAATCGCCTGTTCCCTTGCGGGAGCGGCTGTAACCAAAACCATTACCCTTTACTTGGGGACGTTGTTTTTGGTTACAAATTCCGCTGTCTTTTTTTGAGAAAAGAACGTAAATTGCTGGTTAATAGTAGTTTAAGTGATAAAAATAAATTTCAGATTCATGGAGAACCTTGAAGTAGAGGTGCTCGATAAGGTGTGCTGGACGTTGTATTTTTGAAAAATGAGCGGAGAGCAGCGCATTGTTTGGATCACGGGGCAGCCCGGAGCCGGAAAGTCGACGCTGGGTCGGGCGATGCTGAAACATGTGAAGTCCAATGGGCATTCTGCGTTTTTGGTTGATGGGGATGATTTGAGGTCCTTAACAGCCAATACAGATTACAGTGCGTCTGGACGAGAGGCGAACATTCGAAGAGCACAAGACATTGCCTTGTACTTGAGCCGCCAAGGATGTGTGGTGATTGTGTCCGTGGTGGCCCCTTTCCGATGGCTGCGTGAAGAGTTCAAGAGTCGGGCCAACGTCCGCGAGGTCTTCGTGCACACGACTGACATCCGAGGCCGAGAGCATTTTCATAGCGCTGCGTACGAGGCCCCAGAGGAAAACTGCCTTTCTCTTGACACAACCAACATTTCTGTGCCGGATTCTGTGGCGCTTATTGCAGAGTTTTCCGACCTTTAACCTACCAAATAGGTGGGAATTAAAAAATGAACGAAAAGGCATCCCGGAAGCGACACTTGGCAAAAGCCGTGACTTGGCGGATCATCGCTTCGATTACCACGTTTACCATCACCTATTTCATCACAGGCGACGTCAAAGATGCTGGTGTTGTGGCGGTATTGGAGAGTGTATTGAAAATGGCACTCTACTATTACCATGAGCGGGCTTGGTTTCGCTACAGCAAGCTGGGAAGAAAGAAAAACGAAGCATGAGTGAATACAACATGAGTCACCTCGATGAACTCGAGGCGGAGGGCATATACGTGATGCGAGAAGTGGCCGCTCAATTCGAGCGCCCTGCGATTTTGTTCAGTGGAGGCAAAGACAGCATTTGTGTGACCCATTTGGCGCGAAAGGCATTCGCTCCAGCCCGAATACCCATGCCGCTCGTGCACATTGACACGGGGCACAATTTCCCCGAAACCATGCAGTTTCGAGACAGCTTGGTTGAGGAGCTGGGTGTTCAGTTGATTGTGGGCAGCGTTCAAAGTTTGATTGATTCGGGAGAAGTGGCCGAAGAGCAGGGCTTCAATGCCTCCCGCAACCGGATTCAAACCCCCACCTTGATCTCCACAATCGAAGCGCATCAGTTCGACGCTTGTGTTGGCGGCGCCCGTAGAGACGAGGAAAAAGCCCGGGCGAAAGAGCGATTCTTTAGCCACCGGGATGACTTCAGCCAATGGGACCCCAAGAACCAACGTCCCGAACTGTGGGACCTTTACAATGGCAAGCACCAGCCTGGAGAGCACTTCCGTGTTTTCCCGCTCAACAATTGGACTGAGTTGGACATTTGGAACTACATCTTGCGCGAAAGCATTGCCATTCCCAGTTTGTACTTCGCCCACGAAAGAGAGGTGGTTAGGCGCGCGGGTCAAATCCTCGCGAACAGCGAATACTTGAATCTGCGTCCAGACGAGACGCCTGAAAAGCTGCAAGTGCGGTTCCGCACTTTGGGTGACTTGACCATCACAGGGGCTGTGGAGAGTGACGCGGACGATTTGGAAAAAATCATCGCCGAGGTGGCCGCTGCTCGGAAGACCGAGCGTGGAGGTCGCATGGACGACAAGCGGAGTCAGTCGGCCATGGAGGACCGAAAGAAGGAGGGGTATTTCTAAGAAGCAAGACAACAATCATGGCACAAGGACTTCTCCGCTTCATTACTGCGGGCAGCGTAGACGATGGCAAGAGCACGCTGATTGGGCGCTTGCTTTACGACAGCAAGACAATTTTTGAAGACCAACTCGACAGCATCGAGGAGGCTTCCGCCCAGCGTGGCACAGATGGGGCGGATTTGTCGCTTCTCACAGACGGGCTGAGGGCAGAGCGCGAACAGGGGATTACCATTGACGTGGCGTATCGGTATTTCGCAACACCCAAGCGGAAGTTCATTATCGCCGATGCTCCCGGGCACATTCAGTACACGCGAAACATGGTGACAGGGGCTTCAACCGCCGACCTGGCCATTATCCTTGTGGATGCGCGCGCAGGTTTGCTCGAGCAAACCCATCGCCACAGTTTCATTGCGCATTTGTTGGGTATTAAGCACATGGTAGTGTGCGTCAACAAGATGGATTTGGTCGGCTGGAAAGAAGAGCGGTACGAGGAAATCGTGGATGCGTTTCGCAGCTTTTCGAGCCGCCTAGACATTCCCGACATCCGTTTCATTCCCATCAGTGCGCTTCAGGGAGACAACGTGGTGGACGCATCCGTCAATACCCCATGGTATGATGGTCCCACATTGCTGAATCACTTGGAGCAGGTTCACGTGGCTGCGGACCGGAATTTGCAAGACTGCCGGTTTCCGGTTCAGTATGTGATCCGTCCTCAAACCGATGCGCATCGGGATTTTCGTGGCTATGCAGGTCGCGTAACGGGCGGCGTATTCAAAGTGGGCGATAAGGTGTTGGCTTTGCCAAGTGGCATCGCCAGCCGGGTGAAGTCCATTGCCATCGGCGAGGCGACAGTAGAGCAAGCTTTCCCGCCGCAAAGTGTGGTCATGACTTTGGAGGATGACATTGATTTGAGCCGTGGCGACATGTTGGTTCGTGAAAACAACCAGCCTGAAAGCACTCAGGACCTTGACGTTCGGGTCTGTTGGCTTTCAGATCGTCCCATGCGCCCCGGTGCGAAGTTCGAATTGCGGCATACCTCGCGCGAAGTGAAAGCGGTCGTGAAAGAGGTGGTGTACAAGCTCGACATCAACACGCTCCACCGAATGGAGGATGATCTCGAAGTGGGGATGAACGACATCGCGCGGATGCGCATTCGCACTTCGGCTCCTGTCTTGGTGGACGATTACCGAAGAAACCGGGCCACAGGGTCCTTCATCTTGGTGGATCCCACCACGCGATTGACCGTGGCTGCTGGGGTGATTTACACCTAAACGGCCCGCTGTGCCCTTTTTGGATGAGTTGGCTCAATTCGAAAAGTGCACCTTCCTGACTTGTCCATTTTCGAGACGCTGAAGGAGAATGGTGGAGGTGCGGATGTCGGTTGGGCGGCCCAGTAAATCGTAAGTGGCGACCACTTTTGGGCTTGAATCTTCCATGGGGCGTCCCACGCTGACAATCCCGCAGTCATCGTCGCACTCGGTCATAAAGGTGACTTGGTTGTCGAAGAAAGAGGACAAGTATTTCTGTGCCCCTTCTGGATTGAAGATGGAAACACAATACAGTTCAGGATTGCCCTGTGCCATGAATTTGCGGTCGTCAATCTCAAGTGAGAGTGTGGATCCCGGATTCAAATTCAAGCAAGAGAGGTTGTTGTTGGCGCAGTTTAATTCCTCGAGGGCAGGCGAAGTATGAAGGCTAAGCGACGTTAACTGATTGTCTGGGCAAGTCAGAAACTCCAGTTCGGGATGATTGTTCAGCGTCAGGGTAGAGAGCTGATTGTTTCCGCACCAAAGGCTTTCAAGGGCTGGATTTGCATCGACATTCAAGACGCTCAATTGGTTCGTGGAGCAAAACAAGCCACGCAGGTTGGGGCATCCACTCACATCGAGCGAGCTCAACTCGTTGTAGCGGACAAACAGCGTTTCAATGGCAGGGCAATCCTCGATGTTCAAATGGGAGAGGGTGTTGTTGTGGCAGGTCACATATTCCAAGTAAACATGACCGGATAGGTCGAGGCTGGTGAGCTGATTGTCGTTGATGTAGAGCCGCCACAAATAAGGGTTGTTGCTCAGGTCAATGGAGGAAATGTTGTTGTCTTGGCAGTAGAGGCGCTCGAGTGAGGTGCACGATTCGATGCCCGTGAGGTCTTCAATACCGAGGTTGGGGATGTCGAGCAGAATGATGCTCTCCAGAAATAGGTTCTGCGCCACCCCATCAGGCTCGCCCGAATCAAAGCCGAGGTCGATGAGGGCTTGCTCGAAATTCGGATCGGGAATGGCCGTGGTTTGCGCGCGAGCGCCAGCGGTAAGAGCAAGGAGTACGGTACAGCAAAGAAGGCGCATGCGACAGCGGTTTTGATTTGTGTGGGACAAACGGGCGGAGCGACGGATAGGTTGCATAAAAAAAGAGGCCCCAATTTGGAGTCTCATTTGTCGTTACGATTAATTGATTAAGCTCTTCCTGTCTATTTTAAATCAGCTTTTCAATACTTCTTATTATTTTAATCCACTAATAATATATTCATAGATTTCATTGTTTTTATAGTCTACAGGGTGCTCAAGGCTTTTGGTCATATGTTTTGGTTTTGCTATCATTTCTCGTTCAATCATCTCATTGATGGTATCGTAGAAATCTAGAGATGTTTTACCAACCAGAAGGGGAGACAGGTTGACATCAGAATTCCATAATTTCAATATTTTTTCAAATCCGATCAGGTATAAATAGTCTTTTGTAAACCCTCCACCTCTGAAAATCCTTGTTACAATAGTGTAAGCATCATTAGTTGAAACTTTATGTCGATTAACAAGATAATTGAAACATTCTATGAAATCAGCACCACTACACATCATATCTGTAATAACTACTCTGAAGGCTATTTTTCTGAGCCTTTTCAGAGTAATGTTACCGCTTAAGTATTCGGATAAAAGGGCCAATCCCTCTTGGGTCATGGTATTTACTGGCAAACCAAGATTGAAAATTTTTAACTTCTCATCAGACGAATTTTGAGTAGTCACCATGTGCACCCCAATTTCATGTTCTATGAGGGCATTGGCTTCTTTTCTTGTGAATTGTGCATCTGGGCGGATTAAAATGGTTTTTTTTGAATTGAGTACCATTACCTGTGATATCACCCGATTACTCAGTTCGATTTTACAATTAATCCCATAGTCCTCCAATGCATTCTTAAACGTACTTATGGCCTCATCCATGGATAAAAAAGGTACTCTTTTCGGTTCACTTGGTATATCTGGCAAGTGAAGGATATATTGAGCGTTGGTCAAGTCTTTTTTACTTGGCCTGCCAAAGTATCTTAAAGAGTTGTATAAAAATTTCCTTGTACCTAAGGCTGATAATAAGTCAATTTTATCAAAATAACTGTTGATTACTGATTCGTACATTTGACGAATAGAGACATCTGAAATTTCCTGAATTTTAAGCGAATTTAATTGCTTTTTTAGCTCAAATGGGTTGATTTTAATAGGCGCATATTTAAACTTGGGAAGTTCTGTGTATTTGCTTTTGACGAATCGTTTTTGTTCAGAATTTGTATTAATAGGGTTTACATAGGCTAATAACTCAAAACCTTTCAACAACTTGAAGAGATTTTTGTCCACTGAAACAATAGCAGGATCCGTTTTTTTATCTAATAAGTGTACACTATTTTTTGATTTCCAATTGGTGTTCTCTTCACTGAAATATTGCGCATTGTTAAGTATTGCTTGCTTGAGTTTTTGCTGTAGTTCACGAATTAACTTAGGGTAATCTTCACCAGTCAGTTCATTGCTGTATACCTTTTTTATCTCAGTGGCTAAAACGAGTGTATTCGAGAAGTTTTGAGTAATGAATTCAAGGTTATAACCTCTACCAAAAAAAACATCATTAATTGCTGTTTGGTTTTGGATACCTGATAGAGAAATTGAGCTTAATTCAGTTTCCCAGTTTTCAATAAATGTCCCATATTTTGAGCGATCAATTCGCTCTGTACCTATGTTGAAGAGTGGCACGGGTCTATCCCAACGCTGATAATTATAGGAGTGTAGGTCATAAACAACACAAGAGCCATAGAGGTCTTCTAGTTTCTGAACCAAGGCATGAACAACTTTATAAAAGTTATGATGTTTTTGTAGGCTTGTTTTTTTTTCGGATGGTGTAAGTGTACGTTTCCATACTTTTTTACCCCATGCTTCCTCATAGATACAGTCTTCAGGTTTCCTATTCAGATCATATTCAAAACGTGAATCTAATCCTACAATAGTGATAGGAAGTGAGTCTATAAACTGGCCTGTATGTGGATCTTCTTCATACCATCTGCCGTAATCATCAATGGCAATTTTTCTTTTTATTTGATCTCGCAGATTGGTTCCGTCATGAATGGCAGTACAGCAATAGGGTACATACCTATTGATTTTTATGCTAAAGGAATGATCAGAGGCTAAAGCTTCAAAAGTCTGCTCTTTCTCTATGAGCTTAGTTATTTCACTAATTTTTAACTTCTGCATTATCTACTAGTGTCTCAGGTCTAAATTTAAACTCTTGCTTTAATTCATTTCTACTTTCAACTACTTTTTCCAAATAGCCCAAAATCTTTTCTTGCAATTTGACTTTGTTGAGTTTATTGATGTCAGTGATTGTACCTGGACTCATGACATTCACTTCAATCAGTTTACCATTAATTAGATCAAGCCCTGCAAAATAGATTCCATCTCTTACCAATTTCTCGCCAATCTCCCTACATAACATCTTGTCTGCTTTGGTGAGTTTATACTTTTCAACTGCTCCTCCTACTGAAATATTTGACCTAACGTCACCTTTAATAGGTCTTCTCCTGAGTGCTCCAATAGGCTCTCCATTTAACATCAAAATCCTAACATCACCTTCTTCAGCACCTTCGACATATTCTTGAAGGATCACATAATTAGACTTTCCATTATCTCTATTAATATAAAAATCAAGTAAAGAGCGGATGTTTTGCATGGCAGTCCTTTCAATGATGATAACACCACTACCTCCATAGCCATCTAATGGCTTCATAATCATTTTATCATTTTCTGATTCTTTGATAATTCGTAAGAGATAATCAATGTTCTTAGCTACATGTGTAGCGGGTATTAGTTCGTGATTGGGATCAGAATAAGCAGCCGTATAAATCTTATTATTTGCTTCTCGTAATCCATCAATGGCATTGATGATAAAAACATCATCTTTTATGGAGTCTAAGAAATTTAAAACCAGCCCATCTAGTGGTGGATTCTCACGCATAAAGATGACATCAAACTCACTTAATTCTCTCATATCAGAATCGAATTGTACTGTCTTGTAAAAAGCAGTCATACTGGTTGTGAGTTTTTCTCCAAGTGAAATTTTCTTACACAAACTTAGTGTTATGCTATCTCTAATCGTCAGGTTTGACGGATGTGTGATTGAAACCTCATGACCTCTTTTTACGGCTTCATGTATGATTCGAATCGTAGAATCTTGTGCAGGATGTACTCTTTCCCAAGGGTACATTATAAAACATAATTTCATAAGAATAAAAGTAGATATTTCCTATTAAATAGTATGCTGTCAAGCCATTTAATGTTGCGTAATTCTATATTATCGAACCCAACTTTGAAGTCGTGATAGGGATTACAGTAGAATTCGTCCCAATCAGGTAAAAACGTCCAAAAACAAAAAATCCCTCTGAAAACATATGTTTCAGAGGGATTAGTACCCAGAGCGGGACTCGAACCCGCACGCCCGAAGGCACAGCCACCTGAAGACTGCGCGTCTACCAATTTCGCCACCTGGGTGTGACCTCTGATGGGATCAGAGAGGGCAAAACTACACCCGCACCTTCGTTCCTCCAAACCTTACAGAGTGGAAGGGCAGACGTAGTCGCTCATGGAACAATCCGTCTTTTGAATGGCCGTAAATCCACCGAGCACGTTGATTCCATTGTGGCGTCCACGTGCTTTGAGAATGCTGAGGGCAATCAAGGAGCGGTAACCCGATAGGCAATGCACGAATACTGGGCCATCGGAGGGGACCTCCGCCAAATGCTGGCTGAGTGTTGCCAGTGGAATGGACTCGGCGCCCAAGACATGTTCTGACTGATGCTCGCCAGTTTTGCGGACGTCGATGACGTTGATGGCGTCTTGTTTCATGTTGCCCGCAAATTCATTTGCGGAGACAGATGAAATGTGATCGGTCTCAAAACCCGCACTGGACCAGGCTTCGACTCCACCAGAGAGGTGGCCCAATACTTGGTCAAAGCCCACGCGCGAAAGCCGGGTGATGGCTTCTTCTACTTGAGCCGCAGGGCAAACCAAGAGAATGGGCTGCTGGGTGTCCACAATCATGGCGCCCACCCAAGGTGCGAAATTCCCTTCGAGTCCGATGAAGGTGCTCCGGGGAATGTGTTTTTGGGCGAATTCATCCATGGACCTGACGTCCAAAACGACGGCGCCAGTTTCGTTGGCAGCAGCATCGAATGCAGCAGGAGATAGGCCTTGTGAGCCTCTTTCGATCACTTCGTCAATCGCAACGTAGCCTTCCTTGTTCATTTTGACATTCAAGGGGAAATATGCTGGAGGGGGAAGAAGTCCGTCGGTGACTTCCCGCACAAATTCGGCTTTGGTCATGTCCTGGCGCAGGGCATAGTTGTTGGCCTTTTGATCACCCAACGTGCCCACCGTTTCCGCGCTCATTTTTTTTCCGCAAGCAGACCCGGCTCCATGACCGGGGTAAACAATCACCTCGTCGGGGAGGGTCATGATTTTACTGCGCAGGCTGTCGTACAGGGTCCCCGCCAGCTCTTCTTGGGTCATGTCGGCGCCTTTTTGGGCCAAATCTGGTCGGCCGACGTCCCCTAAAAAGAGTGTGTCCCCCGTAAAAATGGCGTGTGGCTGGCCTGCTTTATCGCGGAGCAAGTATGTTGTGCTCTCCATGGTGTGCCCTGGGGTATGCAACACCTCAATGGTCACCTTTCCGACTTGAAATACTTGTCCGTCTTTGGCCTTCGTCGACTCAAATGCAGGATGGGCATTCGGACCAAAAACAATGGGCGCTCCGGTCTTTTCTGACAAGGTGCAGTGGCCCGAGACGAAATCGGCGTGGAAATGTGTCTCGAAAATGTACTTGATCTTTTTTCCTCCAGCTTCGGCGCGGTCCAAGTAGGGCTGCACTTCACGCAAAGGGTCAATCACGACCGCTTCATCACAGCATTCGATGTAATACGCCCCTTGAGCGAGGCATCCGGTGTAAATCTGTTCGACTTTCATAGATGTGCGAATTTCGGTGGAATTCATGGACCGAAAAGGGTCTCTAAGAATTCTTGGCGTTGAAGGTTTGGGTCGCGACACCTTTTCTGTGTTCATCGGCCTCGAGGTGCCCCATGGCCGTGGTGAGCCCAGTGTGAAAACGGTCAGCGCCCATTCGGTCCATGAGTCCATCGCGTTTCATGGCGTCACGGACAGGTCCAATGGCGCCTGCGATGTGGAGGGCGATGTCGCATTCCTCGAGTTGACCGAGCAGGTCTTCGAGCATGGCAGACGCGGTGGCATCCAAGTGTGGGATGGATTCTGCGCTCAGAATGACGCGAATAACTGAGGTCCCTTCTTCTTGCCGAATGGCAATGCGTGAGAGGACGAATTCTTTAAAATGGGCTTGGCTGGCGTAATTCAGGGGGCCATCAAAGCGAAGAATGACTGCCTCCTTGGTTTTTTGGGCCTGCGGAAACCGCTGGAGATTGCGATAGACGCCACTGACAAGTCCCAGCTCAGCGGCATGTGGGAGGGAGGTGCGGTAGAGGGTCAGAATCAAGCTCAGCGTCATGCCTGAAGCAATGCCGATGACCATTCCCGTGAAGGCCGTGAGCAAAAACGTGACGGCGAGCAGGACGGCCTCCGCCTTGTGCGTAGACCAGAGTTTACGGAAGTAGCCAAAGTTGAAGAGGCCGGAAACCGCCACGGCAATGATGGCGCCCAATACGGCGTTGGGCAGCGGTTGAAAAGCGGGCATTAGAAAGGTCAAAGCCAAAGCCACCACCGCAGCGGAAATCAGCCCGCTCATGGGTGTGCGAGATCCTGCCCTTGCATTCACGGCTGTCCTTGAAAACCCGCCAGCAATGGGGTAAGAACCAAACAGGGAACCCAGGGCGTTGGCGACCCCTAGGGCCCTCAATTCTTGGTTGGCATCTAGGTTCGCGTTGGCTTCTTTGTGAACCACCGCCCTGGCTACACTGTGGGATTCTATAAATGCAATCAGAGCCAGTGTTCCTGCCATGGGGATCAACATGTGGATGTCCTGCCAGAGCATGTTGGGGAATTGAAGCTGTGGGAGGCCACTGGGCACGACACCCACGGTTTTAAGGTCAAGTCCAACCCATGAAACAGCCATGATTCCGAGGGCAACGGCGGCCAAGGCGCCAGGTATCCTTGGTGCCCACTTTTGCAGGGCCAAGAGGAGGCCAATGGCTGCGAGGCTTACCATAACGGTGGGGGCGTGAAGGTCGCCCGCCGAATGCCATGCGCTGAGGGCCAGAACGTGCAGCTGAGCGCTCCGCTCCATGGTCACGCCGAGCAGATTGGGCAGTTGGTTCAAGCCGATGGTCAGGGCGGCTGCGCTGGTGAATCCGCTGATGACCGGTTTGGAGAGGAAGTTGGCCAGAAACCCCATGCGAAGCAGGCCGAGGGCCAGTTGGATGAGTCCTGTCATGAGGGCCAGGAGCAAGGCCAGTTCGATGTAGCGGTCAGTTCCTGCTGTCGCAAGCCCGGTAAGTCCGGCAGCCACCAAAAGGGAATCCATAGCGACGGGACCTATCGCCAATTGCTTGGAGGTGCCCATCGCCGTGTAGACCAACAATGGAACCAGAGCCGCGTAGAGTCCATAGACAACGGGGAGTCCTGCAATCATGGCGTAAGCCATGCCTTGGGGGATGAGCATGACGCCCACAGTTAGGCCTGCTGGGAGGTCCCCTTTAAGGTCTGCCCCGCGATACTGCGGAAGCCATTCAAGTATGGGGAGCCATTTGCGCACGGCTGCAAAATACGCCTTCTTAGGAGCGTCCTGTCCAAGTCACATCCCAACTGCGCCTTCATAATTTGGAGGCTTGGGCTTGGTTGCGTTGTCGTTGCACCTTCCCGTTTTGCTCCCGCGGCTTTCGAAAGTCGACGAGCCCGACCATCCATTCATGATCAGATGGCATGGGAAGGACGGCCAATGGCCATGGTGATGTCTTCTTTTAAGACGCCCATGAACCGGCCGTGGTGCGAAATCTCACCGAGGGGGTCGTCCTTGAAAATCACCCCATAGGCGTCTCTGAGCCGCATGTCCGCGGAGGGAAATCAGCTGGATGAACGCTGTCCTCCTCCTCCGCTGCGCCGGCGATTTCCTCCGCCATTTCCGCCTTGACCACCGCCACTTCGGCGTTGTCCACCACGGTTGGAGCTGGATCCACCACCTTGTCCTCCACGGCGGCTTTTTGGCTTGCGCTTTCCTTGGCTCTGTCCGCCTTGTCCACTTGGGCTGCCGCTGTCCAATGGGATGGCGGGCAAGGTTAAGTGGTAGGCTTGATCGGTGTCGAGGGGAACCTCTTTCCGAATCAGCCGCTGAATGTCCCGCAAGAAGGTCCGCTCATCGTCTTCGTTGCAGAAGGAAATGGCAATGCCCGCTGCGCCTGCGCGACCAGTCCTTCCAATGCGGTGCACATAGGTTTCTGGAATGTTCGGGATTTCGTAGTTGATGACGTGGCTGAGGTCGTCAACGTCGATGCCGCGTGCTGCGATGTCCGTGGCGACCAAAACGCCGAGGTCGCCGCGTTTGAAGGCTTTCATGGCCTTTTCGCGCTGAGGCTGAGACTTATTGCCGTGAATGGCTTCACTGCGCACGCCTTGCTTACGCAAGTGCTTGACCAATTTGTCCGCTCCGTACTTGGTCCGTGTAAAGACCAAAGCGCTGCTCACATCGGGTGCTTTGAGCACGTCCACAAGCAGGTGCTTCTTTTCGGCTTGGCGAACAAAAAAGACCTTTTGTTTCACCGATTCCGCGGCGGAACTGCGCCGTTCCACTTCGACCGTGAGCGGGTCAATCAGGATGGTATCCGCCAGCTCCTGAATGTTCTGGGGCATGGTTGCGGAGAAAAACAAAGACTGTCTGCGAGGAGGCAAAAGCTTGATCACCTTCCGAATGTCGTGGATGAAGCCCATGTCGAGCATGGTGTCGGCTTCGTCAAGCACGAAATATTCGAGTTGTCGAAGGTTGATGTAGCCCTGATCAATCAGGTCGAGCAAACGGCCTGGGGTGGCCACAACAATGTCTACGCCACGCTTCAATGCGGCCACTTGTTTGCCTTGTTTCACACCGCCAAAAATGACCGTGTGGTCAATGGGCATGTGCTTGGCATAGTCGTTGATGCTCTCTCCAATCTGAGCGGAGAGTTCACGCGTGGGGCTCAGAATCAATGCGCGGATGGGGCGGCGTTGGTCCCGGTTCTCACTGCTGCCCAGGCGGTGCAGCATGGGCAATGAGAATGCGGCTGTTTTTCCTGTGCCTGTCTGTGCAACGCCGAGAACGTCTCGACCTTGGATGACATGAGGAATGGCTTGGGCCTGAATGGGGGTGGGGGTCTCGTAACCAAGGGGTTCGAGGGCCCTCATGAGGGGTTCGCTCAATCCGAGCGAATGAAAATCTGACAAAATGTATGGGTGTTCATGAAGGCGATGCCGTCCATGCGCTGCCGCAAGTCCATCGCCAATTTGTGGGGCAAAGATAGTTCAGCGAAGGCCATGGCGTAAACTGCTTTTGCAATCGATGGTAAAACACCCGTTCAATATGCCCTGCGAAGAAAAGCGGGGGGAAGTCAAGCGAGGGTCTCTCCGTGCTGGCTTTCATCCAATCCCAGCGTCTCCTGCCAGTCAGAAACGCGCACGGGAATCATCATGTCCACCAGTTTGAACAACAGAAAACTGCCACAGAAGCTAAATGCAGCCACCCCAAGCAATGCGACGATGTGCCAGCCAAAGGTTGCGGTTGCTCCTGAAGTTAAGCCCACATCGGCAGCAAACACGCCCGTAAGAAGCATGCCGACCATTCCGCCTACACCATGAGAAGGAAAGACGTCAAGGGTGTCGTCTAGGCCGCTCTGCCCTTGTCGAGAAATGGCCCAATTGGAGACAAGAGCCGCAATAAAGCCAATCAGCATGCTCTCCTGAATCGTGACGAATCCCGCAGCAGGCGTGATCGCCACAAGTCCAACAATGGCGCCTATGCAGGCGCCAACGGCATTCATTTTGCGTCCCCTAAAGCGCGCGTAGAAGATCCACGTGATCATGCCTGAAGCTGATGCGAAGTGTGTATTGGCGAACGCCAGAACCGCATCACTGTTTGCGCCCAAAGCAGACCCAGCATTGAATCCAAACCAGCCAAACCAAAGCAAACCAGTTCCAAGTATGATAAAGGGGATGTTCGCGTGTTCCAAGCGCGGGTTTTTCCGAGGGCCAAGAAAGACGGCGCCGGCCAAAGCAGCGAACCCTGCAGACATGTGAACCACAGTTCCACCAGCAAAGTCGAGTACGCCAAGGTTCATGAGCAGCCCTTCAGGATGCCAAGTCATGTGGGCCAGCGGGGCGTAAATGAGAAGGGAAAAAAGAACCATAAAGAGGATGTAACTGCGAAACCGGATCCTTCCTGCCATGCTGCCTGTAATCAGGGCGGGGGTGATGATGGCGAACTTCAATTGGAACAAGGCAAACAACAGGAATGGGATGCCACTCCCAATCTCAGGGTGCGGCTGTGTACCGACATTTTTAAAATTTAAATGGGTCAAAGGGTTGCCAATGATGCCCCCAATGCTGTCCCCAAAGCAGAGGCTAAATCCCACAATGACCCAGAGGATGCTGATTGCACCCAGGGCTACAAAACTCTGTAGCATGGTCGAGATCACGTTTTTTCGGTCAACCATACCGCCATAGAAAAAGGCCAGGCCGGGCGTCATGAGCAAAACGAAAGCGCTGGCCACCACCATCCAAGCTACATCTGCTGGATTGGTGGTCATGATCCCGTTCCATTCTACATGTGGGGTTAGGTATAGGCCTCCAATCCACGAGGTGAGAATGAGGGCGGACAGGACAATGAAGTTGACTTTTTTGGCCATGGAAAGGTTCGGTTTGGCCCGAAGGGCAGTGTGCGAACTTAACACATTCCCCTGACGAAATTACGGTTCAACTCACTGGTATAGAGTTATTTAGGCGTGTACTTTGGACACGGTGAGAAGAAGTCGAAGTCCCGAATTCTGCGGTGTGTCGCGGCGGTGCGGGCTGAATCCCCACGGGTGGTTTATGGACGACTGTCCCTCCTGTTAGGCGGTGCTGAGGTGGCGAACCTTGCCCAGGGATTCGGGCATAAAAAAAGCCGCGTAGATCGCGGCTTTCTTTGTGCTATTGTGCCCAGAGCGGGACTCGAACCCGCACGCCCTAACGGACACATGGCCCTCAACCATGCCTGTCTACCAATTTCAGCACCTGGGCTGGTCACCCCCCTGGGACTCGAACCCAGGACCCTCTCATTAAAAGTGAGATGCTCTAACCAGCTGAGCTAGGGGGTGTCCCGTGTTCACGCGCCCCTTTGAGCCCGCGAAATGGGGGGCAAAGATAGACGTAATCTTGAGCCCACAAACCCCACGCGATATTTCTGTTCAGCAAAGGGTCATTTGGCCACGGGCATCCGCTCAAATGGGCGCTCTGGGTCAAAAATTTTTCTTAGCGTCTTGTAAGTTCGGGTGCGTACAGAGCCCAAGTTTTCGGCAATCCGGATCATTTTGGGGTTGAAGTCACCGATCCAAGTCAGGGTCGTCTTGACGTACTGCCCTTTGGCTTGCATTTGTTTGCCGGCGGTGTCAATCAAAAATCCATCGACGCCTTGTCCATGATATTCACGGTCAATGCCGAATACCAACCCGACAATGATGTCTGGGGTGCCCCGCCATTTGTGGTACAAGAATTTCAATTTTCCAAAGGCATTGAGGTTGCCATTGACGTGCCGAAAGATTTGATTGAGTTCCGGAATGTTGACGTAGAAGGCAATGGGCTTGTCGCCGTCCAAGGCAAAAAAGATGATGTCGGGATCCATCACCGGTTTGAGTGCCTTTACGGTACGCTGTGCTTGCTTTAGTGGCATTTTGGCAAAGCCATGATGACCGCCCCAAGCATTGTTGTAGACGGTACAGAAATGGGAGGCCAATTCTTCGGAAGTCAAGTCCCTCGCCGTGACCACTTTCATGCGTCCTTTCGACTCAATTTGGGCGCGCTTGCGCTCAAAAATTTCTTGAACACCCATTTGGACATCGCGGCCAAAAATGTATTGCTCGTAATAAGTTTGGTATCCTCGGGCTTCAAAAATCCGCACGTAGTAAGGGAGGTTGTAATTCATCCCATAACTCGGGAGATCGGTGAAGTTGTCGGTGAGCAGTCCCCAGAACTTGTCCTTTTCTCCAAAGTTGATGGGCCCGTCGACCGCTTCCATCCCTTCGGACTGAAGCCAGGTTTCGGCGGCGTCGAAAAGCAAATCGGCCACTTGGTCGTCGTCTGTAGATTCGAAAAACCCAATTCCTCCAGTGGGTTGCTTCATGCCCTTGCTGTACTTGTGGTTCACGAATGCGGCAATTCTGCCCACCCATTTCCCCTCGGCATCGCAAACCAACCATCGTTTGGCCCGACCGCCTTTTTTGAAAAGTCGGTTCTTGTCCTCATCGAATATTTTGTCCACATCCTGCCTCAAGTGCGGGATCCAATTGGCGTCCTTGGCATAGATCAATTGGGGCACGGCATGGAAGGCGCGCTTAGTTTTGTTGTTGGACACCTCAATAAGTCGCATAGCTTGAGAATTCATGAGGTCGCAAATGTGCTAATTTCGAACAACTCCTATGCGACCTTTTGTCTCATTCCTGCGTTAAGATTTTGACATGCTGAAAATGAACCATTTGCTGCCGATTTTATCTTTGATGTTGGCCTTGGTGTCGCCTGTGGTACAGGCGCAAAACACCGCAATTCAAAACAGTGAAAAGGCTGAGTCTTCACTTCAAGGCTTTGATTTTGAAGAATTTGTAGCGACAGAAGGGTGGGTATTCACTCAAGGGCTGGAGAAAGCAGATGGACTATTGGACCTTCAGGGTACAGCTTCTGTAACAGAAGAAGGCGTCGTGTTTTCTGCCGAAAGTTTTGATCCAGCGTCGTTCGACCCGCGCGATTTCGCCATCGAATACAATGCCAATCCGCAACTGCCGAGCAACTTTAGGGTGGGTGACCGGGGTGTGATCCAGTTTCACAGCACCGAACGCTGCGTCACCTTGTTTGAACGTCATCTTGCCCAAAAAGCAAAGCACAAATAATGCACAGTATGTCCAACGCCATGCGCCACACGTCTTTTGTCCACTTGTGCTTGCCATTGTTGCTTGCCGCTGTTTTGATTGGAGGAACTGTCGAAGCACAGGAGATCTCAATTTCGCAGGGCGGGACTTTGACCGACTGCGATTACTTTTTCGTAGACAATGGCCTGACCTCGGGCGATGCGTCTCCCAATTCGGATTTCACCATGACCTTTTGCCCGGACATGGTGGCCGACCCAGTGATCAATTTCTACTTCAACGTTTTTGCGCTTGGGGGTGGAGACACGCTCTTCTTGTGGCTGTCCGACGGAGCGGTCGGAGAGCCAGATGGCGTCTTCACAGGGTTTGATTTGCAAGGAGAAGACATTTGGAGTCAAATGGACGACGTGACCAATGCGTCGGGCTGCATCACCTGGCAGTTTACGTCCGATGCGACAGAGAATTCCAATTGGACAGCGGAGGTCACCTGCGAGGAGCCTTGTCTGCGGCCGGAAGCCAATGTGGTTTCAACAGTGGGGGGAGTTCTGGAAACAGTGCCGCTTCAAATTTGCGTGGGGGAGGAAGTTCAGTTCGATGGGACTGGGTCGACCGCTGCAGAAGACTTCCTGATTGCCAATTGGACATGGGATTTTGACGATGGAGCAACCGACGAATCCGGGCCGGAAGTG
This sequence comes from uncultured Flavobacteriales bacterium, assembly GCA_965657965.1. Classification (GTDB taxonomy): domain Bacteria; phylum Bacteroidota; class Bacteroidia; order Flavobacteriales_D; family Sanyastnellaceae; genus UBA8752. Next base: position 18,165 of record CBFHQM010000018.1, read on the forward strand.
ACCCATGTATTCGACGAGCCGGGAGCGTACAACGTTCAGCTGTTTCTAGAAGACAACAACGAGTGCACCAATAACAATTTGGTGGACCATCTGATTTTGGTGTCCACGCCGACCAGTTTTGAGGGCACCACGTTGGACCTGCAGATTTGCGCTGGAGAGGAGTACGATGTCAACGGGGTAGCACAGGGCATTACCTACGACAATGTGCCCAACGTGGACCTGGGTGGAGGATTGTTTATTCCTGACGATCAGACACAGTGCTTTACCTCGTCTATTGTTTTTACGGCTTTCAACCCAGGTCAGGTCATCGGATCGGTGGATGATTTTGAGAACATGTTCATCAATTTTGAGCACAGTTTTATGGGGGACATTTCGGTCACCTTCATCTGTCCAGATGGAAGCTCCATGGGAGTGCACCAGCAAGGAGGAGGCGGTACCTTTTTGGGTGAGCCTGTAGACGTCGACACGCAACCCGACGATCCCGGAATTGGCTACGACTATTTCTGGGCGCCGGATGCGACAGGGGGGACATGGGCAGACAACGCCGGAGGGACACTTCCCACAGGAACGTATGAGTCTGTTCAGCCTTGGACCCTGCTCGAAGGTTGTCCGCTCAATGGAACCTGGACGATTGAGGTCTGCGACAGTTGGGGCTCAGACAATGGCTTCATTTTTGACTGGTACATCAATTTCGATCCCGCACTCTATCCAGATCCCATCGTTTTTACGCCCCAAATTGGTGCGGATTGTGACAGTTCATTTTGGACGGGACCTTTCATTGTAGACGATGGAGGGGATTGTAACGACATTGCCATTCTGCCCGAAAATCAAGGCGTTTTCGAGTATGTCTACACCGCCACAAACGATTTCGGATGCACGGCATCCGATACCCTGGTGGTTACTGTGGAACCTGCACCAACTGTAGACTTGACTGCAGCCGACAATTGGTGTGGTGTCCCGGTTGGCCTCACTGCGACCACGGAAGTAACGCCCGGGCTCAATGTGGATTGGACGTGGGAAACCACGGGCGGTGTTGTGGCCCCAGGGTCAGGCAACAACAGCCAAGCTTCTGCTACAATCGACGGCTTGGATTCTCCAGTCAACGTGACCGTGACCATGAACATGAGTGGTGGCAACATTGACGAGTGTTTGGCCAGCGCAACAGTTCCGGTGGGCCTTTACGCGCCGCCCGTCTTTGGCCCAGACGAGACGCTGTTTGGCTTGTGCATCGGAGACGATCACATTTTGGTGCCCGAATTGGCCCCTTCTGAGTGGCCCCTCGAGTTTGTTTGGAGTTCCGGAATCAACGGGGTGCTGCCCAACCAAACGGGAAGCAACTTAACGGTAACGGCTACCGACACCTACAATGTCACAGTCAACATGGCCGCTCCCTGCATTGGGCAGGACGCCATGAGCTTCGACGTGAATTTTGGTCCTTGCGCCATTGAGGCGATCCCCAATGTATTTACGCCGAATGCAGACGGAGAGAACGATGCATTTGAAATCAAGGGCAATGCCATCAGCACGCTCGGCCCCACAATTTCCATCTACAACCGTTGGGGAGAGTTGGTCCATTATGAGCAGGATTACGAAAACACCTGGTCCCCAGATGAAGATGAGGCTTCAGGTGGAGTGTATTACCTCACCTTGGACATCAATTCATACTCTCTTCCCCTTGAGGACATTGAGCATAACGGGGTGATCACCCCGTCGGGAGATGGGTTCCGGTACATCGGTTCCCTCCAGATTCTGCGTTCAAGACAGTGATCAGGTAATGGCGCACCGCGACAGCATCGCGGAGCTTTCCGCCTTGGCGGAGGCCCTTGTTTTGGAGCACCGCGCCGAAGAAGCGCGCTATGCCGCAATACTGGATGGGCAGCCGGTTTCCAATCGCAAAGCAGAAGGCTTAACGTGGGCTCCGGTTCGCGTCAACCGAACGTCGTTCACCTTGGGAGGAAGGCCCACCTTGGAATTGACAGGAGAGTCAGGTGCACCCGGAGCGTTTAGGTCGGGTTCAGCAGTTCAGCTGACTTCGGACGACAGCAAAGGCGAAACCGCTTCATATCGTGGGATTGTTCGGTCTGCTCGAGGGATGGACGCGGAGGTGGTGTTGGATGGGCAAGACCTTCCTGACCAAGCCACGCACCGTTCTTGGGTGATGGATGCCCGTTTCGATGAGCGCAGTTTCAAAGAGATGGCCCGTGCCTTGTCCGATGTGCTCAATGCGGGCCGCGATGGCAAATCCAGTCGGTTGTCGACGCTGAGGGAGGTATTGCTGGGCTTCGCTTCGCCGGAGCCGACAAAACCTGCTGTGTATGCGCATCCTCAGTTGAATGCCTCTCAAAACCGGGCCGTGGCCCATGCCTTGACCGCCGCAGAGGTGACCACTTTGCATGGCCCGCCGGGAACAGGCAAAACCACCACCTTGGTTCAGCTCGTTAAATCCTTGGTGCGCAATGGCGAGCGGGTAATGTGCGCCACGCCATCCAATGCGGCAGCGGACCTGTTGGTGGAACGGTTGGGGGCGGTAGGCCTCAAGGTTGTTCGAATTGGACACCCCATGCGGGTCGATCCAGCTGTGGTCGACAGGACCCTCGATCGCCTGGTGGCGGCGGACCCCGAGCACAAGCAGGTCAAGGCTTTCCGCCGGCAAGCCGAAGAGGCGGCAAGAGAAGCAGAAAAAGCATTTCGTTCGTTTGGTCCTGAACAGAGGGCTGCTCGGCGGGCCGCTTACGCAGAAGCCCGCGACCTGAGGAAGGAGGCGGACCGATTGGAAGGCTTCCTTGCAGAGCGGGCTGTCGAGGCCTCAGAAGTGGTGTGCTGCACCTTGGTTGGTGCGGCGGATCGCATGCTTCGGGGCCGTCGTTTTGGAACCGTGGTCTTGGACGAAGCGGGACAATCGCTGGAGCCTGCCGCTTGGATTCCCATTCGCGCAGCAGAACGAGTGGTGTTGGCAGGAGACGCAGCGCAGTTGCCGCCTACAGTAAAAAACCCGGCAGCCATCAAGGCGGGATTGGCGGTCAGTTTGTTGGAAAAGGCCATCCAACGCGACCGCAACGTGCACCTGTTGGACACCCAGTATAGAATGCACGCCGACATTATGGCCTACCCCAATCGGGTGTTTTACGGGGGGCAGTTGCAGGCGGCCGATGTTGTGGCCAATGCCACTTTGGGAGATCTCCCACCTTTGACTTTCATCGACACTGCGGGCCGAGGATGGGATGAGGAGCGTGCCAATCCGCAAGCGGACACCACGGGGCGGTCTCACGCCAGTGTGAGCAATCCCGATGAGGCCGCCTTTACTGTGGACCGTGTACGCGAAATGATGGCGTCTCACCCGTTGGCCACCATCGGTGTCATCGCCCCTTATCGAGCCCAGGTCACCCTACTAGAAGACCTGCTTCACGCGGAGCGGGCGTCTTCTGAAGGTCGGCTCACCATTCAAACGGTGGACGGATTCCAAGGCCAGGAGCGCGACATCATGGTCATCGGCCTAACCCGTTCAAATGCAGATGGAACCGTGGGCTTCCTGTCGGAACACCGCCGCATGAACGTGGCGATGACCCGCGCCAAAATGCACCTGCTCGTGATCGGGGACAGCGCCACATTGGGCAACGATGGCTTCTACGCCGACTTTACGCAGCACTGCGAGTCCACAGGGGCATATCGCTCCTGTTGGGAGTGGGCATGAGGGCCGGTGCGCTCAGTTGACTTCTCCGGTGTCCGGGTCGACCCCTGCAGGGACCAGGTCTTCTTCTGGCTTTGCGATAGAGGGGTGATCCGCGGGAACTGCGCCATAGCCATCCGCCGCCGTCATGTTCGTTGAACCTTCCTCGCTCTGGGGGTAGATCTCGCTGATTTTGGTGTAGTTGATGGCGGGAATCACAAAGCCGATGCCGGATCCCTTCAGGTACTCGCGGGTCTTGTCGTAAGCGTCCTTGACGTCGTCTGCGCTGAACAGGAAGAATTGGTTCGCTTCTTTTTCTTTTCCGCTGCGCTCGTCGAAGCTGGTTAAGGCCACTTTGACGCGAAACCACTTGTCTCCTGTGTCAAAACGGACCACTTCGGCGTAGTTGCTCTTGGTGATCGACTTGACCTCGAAAGGCCCAGTGCACACGTCGGTTACAATGCCCACCAAACGGGCTTCGGCTTCGGTGTAGGTGTAGGCGTCCAAAAGGAGCTGGTCGGTTGTTTTCTCTTCGCTGCCGTCGACGCCGGGGCGCACGTATTTGACGACACAGGTAAACCAATTTCTAGTCATGATGGGGTAGATTCTTTGATGCGATCCATGATGTCCTGTGCCACACGCAATGCGGCCAAGCCATCCTCGAGGGAGACCTGACAAGGAGCGGAGCCGGTGCAGGCAGCATGAAAATCTGCGAGTTCATCGGCGATGGCATTGGCCTCGCTGATGTCGGGTTGTTCGATGTGAAGACGACGGGCAGTCTTGCCCGGTACGTCCAAATAGAGTCCATAAGGATCCCTTTCTTCTCCGGCTGGCGCCTCTTCCAAACGGACCACCTGTGCTTTTCGGTTCAGCAAGTCCACCGAGAGGTAGGCGTTCGGCTGAAACAACCGCACTTTTCTCATGGGAGACAAGCTCACGCGGCTGGCCGTCAAGTTGGCGACGGCACCGGAGCTGAATTCGATGCGCGCGTTGGCGATGTCGACCGTGTCACCCGCCACAGCCACGCCATTGGCCGACACTCGGACCACTTCTCCTTCGAGCGCGTGCAGCGCCAGATCGATGTCGTGGATCATGAGGTCAAACACCACAGAGACATCTAGGCCGCGGGGATTGAAAGGCGCCAAACGGTGGGCTTCAATGAAGCGGGGTTGATTCAGTTCAAGACGGGTGGCTTGAAAGGCCGGGTTAAACCGCTCCACATGGCCGACTTGGACCACGGTACCGGCTTTGTCGCGCAAGCCGATGAGACGTTGGGCGTCTGCATAGCTTGTGGCCACTGGCTTTTCAATAAAGCAGTGGCGGCCTGCAAGCAGGACTTGTTCGGCCAAGGACACATGGTGTTCGGTTGGGGTCACAATGGCCACGGCATCGCATGCTTCAATCAACGCATTGGTGGAAGCGAACGGTGCAGAGGGTTGCGCCCAGCCTTCTTCCGAGGCCATGGTTTTGGTGGCCGCGTTGGCTTCTGAATTGGGGTCAAAGTGCCCCATCAAGGTCCATTTTTCGGGCAGAGACTGCAGGCATCGCAAGTGAATCCGGCCGAGGTGGCCAGCGCCGAGGATTCCGATACGAAGTAACTCTGACATGGGGTGCGAATGTACCCGGTCGGATTGCCCCCGGCCGCATGTTGGCAAGGCGTGATTTCCACAGCGAATCCCGGAGGCTACATCGAATAAATTCGAAAGTCCATGGCGACCCCTGCAGCAAACCTATCTGATACCTATCGGCACAAAGGCTTAAGAAAAGCGTTGCTGGGCAAACTGCGCGAAATGGGCATCGCCGATGAGCGTGTGCTGGAGGCCATGGACCAAGTCCCTCGCCACCATTTTATGGACGATGCGTTTGTGCACTTTGCATACGACAACAAGGCTTTCCGCATTGGTGCAGGACAGACGATTAGCCACCCCTATACTGTGGCGCGTCAAACTGAACTTTTGGGGTTGGAGCACGGTGCAAAAGTCCTCGAGATTGGCACCGGAAGCGGTTATCAATGCGCTGTTCTGGTTGCAATGGGATTCAAGGTGCACAGCATCGAGCGGCAAAAGGAGCTCTACGACAGAACCACGCCGTTTCTCAAGCGATTGGGTTACCGTGCCCATTGCTATTACGGCGATGGATACAAGGGCAAGCAGGCGTTTGCTCCTTTCGATGGCATCTTGGTTACCTGTGGTGCCCCCTTCATCCCAGAGGCCCTTATGGGGCAGTTGTCGATTGGCGGGCGGTTGATCATTCCACTCAATGATGCGGAAGCGGGAGAGGGCAAGCAGACCATGACCGAAGTTCTGCGTGTAGATGAGACCACGTTTACGCGGCGCACACACGGAACCTTTGCTTTCGTTCCCATGCTTGCGGCCCGGTCAGGAATGTCTGGGTAACGTCACTCGCAGGTGTCGCCAAATGCGGACAAGACATCGAGAATGTCCGAAACGGTCACGATGCCATCGAGATCAACGTCTCCTGGACAATTGTCGGTAGGGATACATTCTTGAGCGCTGGGGTCCCAAATCGTGCCTGTGCCACAAGCCGCCTCATTGCAGCACATTTGAGACGGGCAGCTAGACTGTCCATCGGGTGCTCCGCAGTCGTCGCCGAACCCCCCCAATGCGGCCAATGCATCATTGACATTGACAATGCCATTGAAGTCGAGGTCTCCCATGCAGGTAATCAAGTTGGATCGGCACAAGCCCATCGCGGCATCCCAATGGGTGCCTTCGCCACAGGCCGACTCGCCACAGGCCTCAGCGTCGTCGCAAATGCCATTGGCGTTTGCATCTGCACTGCAATCGCCGCCGCAGACGCCCAAGGCGTCATCGTACAAGCATGAGCCATCCTCCAAATTGGCCAAAGGGTCGTGGTTGCAGGCTGAGGGGTCAGTGCAACCGGGGATGTCGGAGTCGTTTGTGCAAAGGCCTGGAAATTGAAAGTCAGCAACATATTCGACCACGCCGGAAGAGGACCATCCGTTGATGAGTTGCACGGTCCAAGTCCCCGCACCAGAGGGGGCACTGGCGTCCAGAGAAACGCTTGCGGAATAAATTCCCGCTGCGGATGTGTTCCATCCACTTGGCCATGCGCCTACTGATGGGAATCCCGCATCCACATCATAACCGCCGACTTGCACGCAGGACCCGTTTGGAGTGCACAGCACCAGGAGCATGTCGCCTGGCCAGGAGCTGCCACTTTGTGGGTTGTTGAAGTCCAGTGTGATGTTGATGGCGCTGACCGTTCCGTCGGCGTCGAAGGTGTAGCTCTGGCTTCCCGTTCCGGCGAGGGTGGCCGTGAGGTTGTCGAGCTCGAGACCGCCGACGACATTGCCGTCGGGGCCGCATTCAGCACATTCTCCGGCGTAAACACATCCAGCGGTGCCCACGTCACCAGCGGTGTAGTTGCAAGCCGTGGCGTCACCACATTGCAAGTCGGTACTTTCTGTGACCAGTGGTCCACAACTCCCAATGCAGCTGGCGGAGTTGAACGTCGGAATCAGGGCGTTGTCCTCAACCAAAGGGTGGAAGATGAGGTTTTTGCTTCCGCCAGCAATGGCGTGACAATAGCTCATGATGGTGCCGAGTTGGCCGGTGGGGTTGTTGGTGTATCCGCCACAATCCCCTTCGAGGGAGCCGCAATTGTCGATGGGTCCGCCGGGCCATCCGCACCAGTGGGTGTGGTTTGCACCGCAATTGTGTCCCATTTCATGGGCAACGACATCCAAATTCCAGGCGTAAGTGTTGATGTTGTAGCTCGTGGTGGTGGTCAAGTTGCCACTGACGCCGGCATTGTAACTGTTGCACAGGCCATTGAGATAGGCAATGCCGCCCGTGCCAATGTTGGTTCGGGTGGTAAAGAGGTGCTTCAAATCCAACGGGATGGCATTGAAGTTGGGGTTGGAGTTCCATTCCGAGTTGAATGCACCCAGCAGGCCGCCACCATCATTGACAACACTCGCATAGGGGTCTTCCGACATCCAAACGTGAACGAAACGTGCATTCAGCGTCACCAAGTCGTCCAATTCATTGCGGTAAATCTGATCGACTGCCGCTAAGATGGCCAGCGCCCAATCCACGGCGTCATCTAGGTCGGATCCCAGGGATTGGTAGGTATAGAGATCCAATTCTATTCCCACTTCAATGCATTGCGCGAGGGCATTGGCCCGCTGTCCCATGCTCTTGTTGTGATGACCATGACGGGGCAAATCGGCTTGATCTTCGACACCACAAGTGAAGGTGCGTTCATCCCGCGAGGCATCGACCGGAAACAAAGCGTGCAAGGCACCCACTCTGCGGTTCAATTCCCACCTTCGGCCATCCATGCGAAAGGTGCCCAAAACGTGATCTTTGAAAAGAACAACCGTGCCAGAAACGTCCCCCTCCACCTCGTAGGTCAAAATCCGTGGCGACAAGGGCTGGGTCTTGTATCCATCGGAACCAGTAGCGGCCACTTCAAACGCATCCGAAAGGACGTTGAATTGACGCAAACGGAGCACCACGTCTCCGCTGGGCAACGGGAGCACCATGGTGGCCCTTTCCGGGCGGCGGGTTCGAAGGTCTTCAAACACTGAGGCGTCCAGTTTTAAGCCGTAAGCGTCTTCCGCTTTAACGGTTGGACGGGTCCGAGAATCCAGTGCCTCCGCACTCCACAATTGATTTTGTGCAAGCGATTGCTGCGCAAAAAACGGAGAGACAACAAAAAGTATGAGCGGAAAGAGGAGAAGGAGTCGCGGCATTCAGGGCGGGCTATGCTCAAAATTAAGGGCGACTTCAACACCGCATACAAACAATGACGAATGTCAGATAACGCCTTCAAGCACTCCGCGTCCCTCTCTTACAATCACGGCCTCTCCGGAGGTGCAATCGATGACAGTGGAGGCCTCAAGATTTCCAAGTCCACTGCTGATTACGGCTTGAACTTGATTCGTGTAACGCTCATGAACCAAGCCTGGGTCGGTCATGTATTCGGTTTCCTCTTGGTCGTTGAGTACGGAGCTCACCACCAATGGGCGGCCGAGGATTTCCACGATGGCGCGGGGAACGTTGTGGTCGGGCAGACGGATGCCCACCTCCTTCTTCGATTTCCGAAAGATTCTGGGCACTTTAACGCCGGCGTCCAGAATGAACGAAAAAGGCCCGGGTAAGGCGCGTTTCATCAACTTGAAAATCGGCTGAGACAAAGGGGCGACATATTGACTGACTTGGCTCAAGTTCTCGCAGATCAAAGAGAAGTTGGCTTCGGCAGGGTTCAAATCCCGCAACCGCGCCATTTTTTCAAGTCCTTTTGAGGATCCCAGGGCGCAGGCAAAGCTGTACACAGAATCTGTTGGAATGATGATGACGCCGTCGTTTTCAAGCAATGCCACAGCTTGTGCGACTTTTTTGGCTTCGGGGTTGTCGGGGTGAATCTCAATGAGCATGCGTAAAAGTTCGCGAAAACTGGACGCCTTTCCAACCCAAAATCTGGCAATTTTATCCGGCGCAGCGCACACAGGAAATCGCACCTGGCATCAGCAATAATCGGCCAGTGGGGATGGGTTTTCCGCAGCCATTGCACAGGCCGAACCGTTCGTCGTCCAACCGTTTGATGGCGCGGTGAAGGCCTTGCCTGAGCTTCTCCGCTTGACGAAGGGCGGCCTCGTTCACTGACTTGTTGTTGATCGCGTCCATTCGGCTAACTCGCCCAATCGCGTCGCTTGGGGGAATGGGTTTGGTGAGCTCTTTGTATTCCTCAATGCGTGCATCCAAGTCGCGTGCTTTCTTGTCGATGGCCTGTTTGATGTTCTCTTTTTCTTCTTTGGTAAGCATGTGGCAATTAAATGCATTGCGGGCAATTGCACTTCAAGTCGGGTGGACGCCTCGTCTTCGCGCGGCTGGCCAGGTTGCGACTTCGACCGCGGGTCTTTTTTGGGGCTTTGCGTAGCCACTATGCAAGAAGGAGCAGGCGGTTTGCATGGTCGGTTGTACCCGGTATTGGTGGTGGACAAATACCGACGGAAAGACGCGCCTCGATGGGCACTCTGAAGTCTACTTTAGCGGCGCGATTCACAACCCTATCCCATGAAGTTCTTCATCGACACAGCCAACCTCGACCAAATCCGCGAAGCCCAGGCCTTGGGTGTCCTCGACGGAGTGACCACCAACCCTAGCCTGATGGCCAAGGAAGGCATCTCAGAACCGAGTGCCGTGCTCCAGCACTATGTGGACATTTGCAACATTGTCGACGGTGATGTTAGTGCCGAAGTAATCGGTACGCGTTTTGAGGACATGGTCAAGGAGGGAGAGTCGTTGGCGGCCCTTCACGACAACATCGTGGTCAAGGTTCCCATGATTGAGGATGGCGTGAAGGCACTGCGTTATTTCTCCGACAAAGGCATCCGAACCAATTGCACGCTCGTGTTTTCTGCGGGTCAGGCATTGCTCGCCGCCAAGGCGGGTGCGAGTTACGTGAGTCCCTTCATTGGTCGATTGGATGACATCTCTACCGATGGATTGCAGCTCATTGAGCAGATTCGTGGCATCTACGACAACTACATGTTTGAGACGGAGATTTTGGCGGCTTCCGTGCGCCATACGATGCACGTGATTGAATGTGCTCAAATTGGTGCAGACGTCATGACAGGCCCCTTGAGTGCGATTAAAGGGCTCCTGAAGCATCCCTTGACCGACAGCGGATTGGCAAAGTTCCTCGCTGATCACGCCAAAGCTTCTGGCGGCGCTTCTGCCTAAATCACCGAAAATCAAGCGTTTTTGGGCGGAAGGAGGCAACCTCCATGTCCGTGGTGTGGTTATTTTTGTCCCAATGCGTAGCGCACTGCTTTTTCTGTTGGCTTTGGTTTTTGCTCCTTGGATAGGGCAAGGTCAACCTGTGTGCACATTTGTGGGGGATGCGGAATCCCTCGGCGGAGATTGCTACCAAATCACAGACGACAACGATTGGGAGTTGGGCGCCGTTTGGTTTAACGATCAAATTGACTTGGCTTCTGCGTTCACGATCGATGTAGAGTTGAATTTGGGTGACGCGGATGCAGATGGCGCGGATGGCGTTGTTTTTGTGATGCAATCCATCGGGCCTTATGCCATCGGTGTCGCTGGCGGAGGGCTCGGGTTTGAGGGGTTTAATCCCAGTTTCGGCGTTGAGATTGACACCTGGCAAAACAACGACGTGGGCGACCCCGCGGCAGACCATGTTGCCTTCCATCGAGACGGGTTGAATTGGCACAATGCGCCTTACTTCAATTTGGCCGGGCCTGTTTCGGCCAGAGCCGATGGCGCCAACATTGAAGATGGCCAAGGTCATCGCTTCAAGTTGACGTGGGACCCCAGTACGACCGTGATTGAATTGTACTTTGATTGTGAACTTCGATTGTCCTTGGTCTTGGACATTGCAGACGAGATTTTCGGCGGCCAGAGCGAGTTGTGGTGGGGCTTCACGGGTTCTACCGGGGGGTCGAGCAACGCACAGGTTGCCTGCATTTCTTCCGCCTCTGTGAGCCTGCCTCCAGAGCATGTGGTCTGCGAGGGTGAAACCGTAGAGTTGGCACTGCAGGCCGAAGCTGGGACGGTTTCGTGGTCGCCTGTCCAAGGGTTGGTGTCGCCAAATGAAGCCGTGACGCTGGCTGCCCCTTCATCCACGACCTTGTATACGGCCACATGGACAGATTTGTGTGGGGAAACCTTGACCGCGGAAACCTTGGTCGAGGTTAGTTCTCTTCCCGATCCTGCTTTGCCCGATGGCGCCTCCTTCTGCGCAGGGAGTGATGTTGAGCTGACAGCACAAGTGCCGGCTGATGTGGTGTCGGTGAACTGGACGGACGGAACGCAAACGGCAAGTTGGACTGGGAGTGATACCGGGTGGCAAGTGGTGACCGTCGAAGGAGAGAATGGCTGTCAAGTCGAAGACAGCACACTCGTCGAGTTGTTGATCCCAGAACCTTGGGCGTGGCCCTCCACTGCGCCACTTTGCCTGGGTCAAGACAGTTTGGTGCCTTGGCCTGGGGGATTCGAAGATTGGACAGTCAATGGAAACGCCATGCCGGACAATTGGCTCGTTGAGGCAGGTGATTTTGTGATTGAGGCCACTGAAGTGTCCACGGACTGCTCCGTTGACACTTTAGTCACAGTGGAAGCCATTGTTCCAGAGGCTTCAGCCCTGTCCAGTTCTCTCACGCTGTGTTCCGGGAATTCGGCCACCTTGGACTTGACCATAGATGGCGAGTCCAGTGTCGTCTGGAGTCCTGTAGATGGGTTGGATGACGCGAGTTTGATTCAGCCTGAAGCCTCACCGACATCGCCAACAACTTACGTCGCGAGTGTTTTGGATGAGTGCGGTGTTGTGACCGATTTGAGCATTCAGGTGGACGTGTTGACTCCCCCTGTTTTGGCCCTGCCCGATACAGTACTGGTCTGTACTGGAGCGGTGGTCAGTTTGACCGTGGACCCTCAGGTCGGCTTTGCTCCACTTTGGTCCAATGGCAATACAGATTGGACCTGGTCGGGTGACGACGAAGGGTGGCAGAGCGTTTTGGTGTCGGCTTTTGAGGGGTGTGCGAGCGCAGACAGTGCTTTTGTCTTGTCCGGAGCGGGCGATGTGCCCTCGTTTGATGTCTCGCCTTTGTGCCCCGGTGAATTTGCATTCATCCCTTTTCCCACTGGCTGGGATGATTGGGTTGTAGATGGGCAAGAGGCCCTAGAAGGTGGCCTAACTGTCATGGAACCCGGCGTGTATTTTGCCCAAGCCGTGGTCACAGAGTCAGGCTGCGAAGTGGCCGCCAACATCGTCGTTCCATCCGGGGCATTGCCGCAGATGGGCTTGCCTGAATTGTTGGAGTTTTGTCCCGATCAAGTGGTGTTTCTCGAGACGGGCTTGCCCGAGCCCGTATTGTGGAGTGATGGTGTAACTGGAGCCAGTCGTCAAGTCAATCAGGATGGCCTTTACATCGCCTCATACTCCACAGATTGCGGCACAGTCACTGACTCTTCGTCCGTGGTCGAGGTGCCTTGTGGTTGTGCGGTTTTTGCGCCGAGCGCGTTTACACCCGATGGCGATCTCGTCAACGATGCTTGGCGTCCGAAACTGGACTGTGCCCCTCAAGAGTATGACTTGAAGGTGTTCAACCGCTGGGGCGGGCTCATTTGGCAAACCAACAACGTTGAAGAGTACTGGACAGGGGGCTATCGCGAAGACAGTCGCCCTCTGGATGAGCGGCTGTTTTATGTCGGAGACGGCATTTATGCGTTCCAGGTCACTTTCCGAGACCCCACATCCCAGGTGCGTAAAATGATTCGCAAGTCGGGTCACATTATGGTGATTCGCTGAGTGGTTCTTCCGAAAAAGAGTGTTGAAAACATTCAGGGTTCGCCAATACGCTTTCTTCCGCCTCCATCGTTTGGGCAATAATCAAGGTCTAATTTCGCCGTGAGATTGGCCAAGGCCACCGGACTGAACCATGCGCAAACCCTACGTTGTTGAACGTGTTTTAAAGCCCTTTCAATTCGCCCTTGTGGCATTGGGGTTGTGGGGCTGTTCCCTGCTAAATCCAGGGCAAGACGTGCCCACTTATTTGGTGGTTCCCGACGTAGAGTACGTCCCCGGTGAACTGCAAGGCACTGCATCGAGCAACATTACCGATGTTTGGGTGTACAGCGCAACCGACGTTGTTGGTGTTTTCCCTCTCCCTGCTGTGGTGCCTCTTTTACCAGAAGATTTATCGGGTGGAGCTGTGACACTGCTTGCTGGGATTCGCGAAAATGGACTCAGCGACCGCAGGGCTCCGTATCCCTTCTTTACCACTTTGGAGTATTATCCCGAGATAGAGCCCGGTGAGAGAGACACCTTGATTCCGGAGCCAACACTCGTCGAAAATGTGCGCTATGTGCCCATCGAGGATTTTGAGAACTCGAATGTTTTTGGCTCTCTGGTGGGAGGAGAAGGTGTGGAGAGGGTTGGTGATGAAGGTTTTGTTTTCGAGGGGTTGAAGTCGGGGCGTTTGGAAGTGGCGGAAGGTTCTGAGCTGGCCCGCGTGCGCACCGTAGAGCAGGAATACGCCCTTCAAATCAATTTGCCGGCCTTTCTGGAATTGGACTATCGTTGTGATCAGACCTTTATTGTAGGACTCTATGGTTTCCGAAACGGGCAGGAATCACAGCTTCCGGCCATGGTGCTCAGCCCGACCGACGATGGCATCACACCAGTTTGGAACAAGATTTACATCGACATCGCCTCGCTCGTGAATGCGCAAGGCGGTGCAGATCACTTTGAGGTCTACGTTGAGTGTGTGCTCGAGGCGGGACGGTCAACAGGAACCGTGGGATTGGACAATTTGAGGATTCTGACCTATTAAGATGTCCAAGCAAGAACCAAAACCGGGCCTGTCTAATCTCAAAGCGCGGGTGCGTGGACGGTGGGCGGCCACCCAGTATGTTTTGGGTGATGTTCTGGCGTCTGCCATGGCTTGGGCATGGCTCTTCCTTTTTCGGAAGCGTTTCCTCGAAGCAAGTCCGCTTTACCTCGAGACGTGGGTCCCAAAACAGCTTTTTGAGGACGGGAATTTTGTCTACGGCCTTCTGTTTGTGCCCATGTTTTGGGTCGGTTTATATGGCTTATCCGGCATGCACTCCAGTCCCTTGCGTCGACATCGGTATCAGGAGGTTTCGCAGGTCTTGTGGGCAACCGTTGTGGGGTCCATTACGTTGTTTTTTGTCCTGATGCTGGACGATCAAATTGCGTCGTACACCCAGTATTACCAGTCCTTATTTGTGTTGTTCTTTGGCCAGCTGACCTGCGTTTTGGCCGTGCGGATGCCGCTGACCTCTGCCACGGTAAGGAAGGTGCAGCAGGGTGAAATTGGCTTTCGCACTTTGGTGATCGGGTGCAATGATCTTGGGGTCAATGCCATTCGAGAGATCAAGGCGCTCCGGCGCAATCCAGGATTCAGTTTTGTGGGGTTCGTCTCCGCAGAAGGTGAAACCTGCGAGGGCCGAGAGGGAATTCCCTGTTTGGGCGGGTTGCCTGATTTGTTGGATTTGCTCGAGGAGCAGGACATTGAAGACGTCATCCTGGCTGTGCGCAGCACGCGGCATGGGGAGTTGGAGTCCATTCTGAGTCAGCTGGAAGGCACGGATGTGGGAGTCAAGATCGTCCCGGACAACTACGATATCCTGTCGGGGTCGGTTCGAATGCAGAGTTTGTTCGGGGCCCCACTGATTGCCATTCGAAAGGACATCATGCCCGCTTGGCAAGTGGCTTTTAAGCGAGGGATGGATGTGATTTTGGGCTCCTTGGCTTTGTTGATTCTTGCGCCGTTGCTTTTGATCATCGCATTGGCGGTCAAATTGAGTTCCAATGGCCCAGTGTTCTTTCACCAAGAACGAATTGGCCGTTGGGGCAGGCCATTTACCATCCACAAGTTCAGGTCCATGCGGATGGATGCAGAGCAGAATGGTCCTCAGTTGTCCAGTGACCATGATCCTCGCATCACTGGGGTCGGACGTTTCCTCAGGAAATCGAGGCTGGATGAACTCCCACAGTTTTTCAATGTCGTACTCGGTGAAATGTCGCTTGTTGGGCCCCGTCCAGAGCGCCAACACTACATTGATTTGATCTCCGAACGCGCTCCGCATTACAAGCACCTTCAAAAGGTTCGACCGGGCATTACTTCTTGGGGGCAGGTCAAGTTTGGTTATGCGGAAAACGTGGAGCAAATGGTCCAGCGTTTGAGGTTTGATTTGATTTACATCGAGAACATGTCACTGGGCTTGGACTTTAAAATCTTGGCCTACACAGTGTGGATTGTGCTCAGTGGGCAAGGGAAGTGACCCCCCGCTTCGTGAGCGGCATGTGTGTCGGCTCATAATGAGTTAAATTGCGGGCGCCATGCCGTTCCATCTTATTGACCGTCTGTGGGTTGGGTTTTTCCTGGCCTTGTGCACGGGTGTGGTGTGTCCTGTTCTTGCGCAGGGTGGCAACGAAGATGCAGTTCGCCAATACGAATCGATTGTAGTGGACGTGCTTGAGGCGCGCTTACAAGCCGACGTATCGCTGGAGGCTGGAACCGTTCGCCTAAGAACTTCCCCTTCTCGTCTGCTCAAGGCCATGCGGGAGGTTGTCAAAGCATCGGCTCCCTATTACTTCAAGGGAGACATGCGTGATTTCAAAAAGTTCAGTTCACGCGTTCGACTGGCAGTAGCGGACTTGGACGGTTTGGAAATCCCGCCGAAGCCCGACCAATGGGCAATGTCCGATTGGCAGTACTATCAGGTGGAATCCGCTTTGCGAGATGTGGTGCTCTTGGTGGGCATGGATGTGGGCGTGTTCGCCAATGCGACATTGGCCCAAGGGGTGCAGGTTAGGCAAGACCTTCGGCGAGATTGGGAAGACATGAGAGGCGGAAGAGACCCTTTGGCCGTGGATCCCGTTCCTGATTTTGGGCCCGGTGTCCAGGACGGCAGCTCTCTCGATGGCCTTTCAGGGGTTGGCGTGAATGGCCAAGAGCCACCGTCAGATCGTGCCTTCGAAGACCTTGCAGCAGCCATTCGATCGCTGGCAGAGCGTGTGGATCAGCTCGAAGGAGGCACCCGCGCGCCAGCGACGTTGCCGGTGATTGGGGGTGGATTTCCGGAGCGCGGCCTTGATGGAGGTTGGGCGCAGCAGCCCCAAGCTTCGGGGTTAGTCCAAGGGTTGCCCGAACGGTTTACACTTCAATTCCCGGAAGGAAGTGCGGCACTGAGTTTGAGCGCGGAATACGGCTTGAACGCCCTGATTGAATGGATGTTTGCTTATCCATCGCTGCGCGTTTTGGTGACCGGGCACAGCGATGCCACAGGAAACGCGAGGACCAACATGGAGTTGAGTCGACGTCGTGCGCAAGTGGTGCGCTATTATTTGCTGGAGCGAGGCGTTCCGATGGAGCGGGTCAATGCCGCTCACTTTGGAGAGGGAAGGCCCGAATGGGGCGGGGCTTTTGACCGGAGGGTAGAGGTGACCTTGACCATGGATTAATGGAAGTCGTGGGCGCGCTTTAGATGTGCACCTTTGCGACATGAAGATTGTTTGCATTGGCCGGAACTATGCCGACCACGCCAAAGAGTTGGGCAACCAAGTGCCTTCAGAACCCTTGTTTTTCTTCAAGCCGGAAAGCGCTGTTTTGCACAAGGATCACCCTTTTTCGATTCCGGATTGGACGCAGGATTGCCATTTTGAGGTGGAGGTAGTGGTGCGCCTTGACCGGGCGGCCAAGTACATCTCGGCAGAGCATGCGGGGCGCTGTTATGCAGCTGTAGGGCTTGGCATTGATTTTACAGCACGAGACGTTCAGTCAGAACTGAAGGCGGCTGGAAAGCCTTGGGAAAAAGCGAAGGCGTTTGATGGGTCCGCTGTGGTGTCCCAGGAGTTTATCCCGCTGGTGGATTTGGGAGGACAGGTTCAAGACCTGGACTTCTCTTTGTTGCGCAATGGAGAGGAGGTTCAGCGAGGTCAAACCAAGGACATGTTGTTTCCGGTCAACGATTTGATTGCACATGTCTCGAAGTACAGCACATGGAAAACAGGAGACTTGCTGTTCACTGGCACGCCCTCCGGTGTGGCTGCTGTTCGATCGGGAGACCGATTGGAAGGGATTCTCGGTGGCCGGGTCATGTTCAGCGTTGAGGTGCTTTGAGGCCAAACAGAGGAGGAAAAATCCGTCCATGCCCATCAGCGGGTTAAACTCGGTTTCGAGCAGAGCGAGACCTTACGCAATCAAAAAAGCATGGGCGTCAGCCGATGTGCAGTCGGTGTTGGGGTAGCCTAGTCTCGGGTTGAGGCACCTTATCTTCCCGCCATGGAGCAGGGGTGCGTGTTCATCGTGGGGTACATGGGGGCCGGAAAAAGCACCAGCGGTAGGCGTTTGGCACAGCTCATGGGTTTGGATTTCGTGGATACGGATACAGCCTTGCGTTCGACGTTTGGAGTTTCGATTCCCACCATGTTTGATCAAATGGGGGAAGTGGAGTTTCGCAAAGCGGAGCAGCGCGTCCTCATGGATTTGGTGGAGGGACATTCGGGCGCATTGATTTCCACAGGCGGCGGTGCCGCGTGCCATCCGGGGAGCATGGATTTTATGCGGGCCAATGGAACCGTGGTTTACTTTCAAATGGGCGCGGCGCAGTTGGCCCAGCGCTTGCAAGGGAAATCAGACGAGCGGCCTTTGCTGGTGGGCATCTCAGAGGAGGCGCTTCCCGGTTTCATCGCAGGGCATCTCGCCCAAAGGGAACCGCACTATAGAAAGGCCAACATCACTGTGGACGCAGCACACTTGGATGATGCGCGTTTGAGGTCTGTTCGCGACCTGATTCTGGCCAAATGGGACGTTAGTCCATAAGGACGGCTTCATCCACCCCTGCGCCGCTCAAGCGAACATCGATGTGCGCCTTGAGGTTGGTGGACAGGCTCTTTCCGACATAATCGGCACGGATGGGAAACCGTCGGTGGATGCGGTCGACCAAAACGCAAGTTCCCACATGCTCCGGGCGAGAGGGGAGCAGGTGTGCGACAGCGTGAAGGAGCGTCCGCCCACTGTTTAAAACATCGTCGACCACAATCACCACGCTTCCTTTCATGAGCCCGAGATCAAAGGCGTTGTGCTGTTCGTCCGTGAGGCGAACAGGATGGTCAAGTGGGGCGTCTTTGTCCAAGATCAGGGTGCAACGCAACACGTCATTTTGGGCAATGTCCCTGAGCGCAATGGCGATGCGGTCGGCGAGGACAGTTCCCTGTCCGTCGATGGCAGAAATGACGATGCGCTCGGCCTCGTGATGATCTTCGAGGAGTTGTCTTGCAATTCTTTGAATGCACCGCTCGATTCGCTGCGCATCCAGAATCACCGTTTCGCCGGAGGGGTTGGTGGTTGTGGCACTCATTCCTCTGCAAGGTCGGGTTTTCCGTCCTTTTGGGGAAGGGTGGTGGCATCGTATTCCAACAGTGCCACTGCTTCCACGTGGGCTGTGTGCGGGAATTGATCGGCCAGTTTGAAGGCTTTCATTTGGTAGCCGGACTCGCGCAGGGTCACCAAATCACGCGCTTGGGTGGCTGGATTGCAGCTCACATAAACGATGCGTTGTGCACGAAGCCGAATCACTTTTCTTAGGGACTTGGGGCTAATTCCGCTGCGCGGTGGGTCGAGCACGATGGTGCCAATGCGCCCTTTGTATTCGGGGTGGTCAAGAAGAAAGCGTCCAACATCTGCGGCGTGGAAGTCGAGCCCTTTTACGCCGTTGCGTTCGGCACTTCGCCGGGCGTCGGCAATGGCCTCTTCGATCAGGTCGACCCCGACCACTTGGGTCCCAACACCGCCATGTCTGGCCAGCAGTTGTGCGATGGTGCCGGTGCCGCAAAACAGGTCCATGGTAACGGGGTCAGGCGCCTGAATATCGGGCATGGGCTCTGCGTAAGCATAAGCCATGACCTGCGCATAAAGCCGCTCCGCGCAGCGGGGATTGGTCTGAAAAAAGCTGCGCATTCGGATTTCAAACGCAAGGCCATGAAGATGCTCCACCACATGGTCTCGTCCCGAAATGTGATGAGTGGACCCGTCTCGTGTCTCGACTCGCTCTCCCTTGTCGTCGTTGAGCGTATGAATGTATCCGGCCAGTCGCCCCTCGAGATGAGTGGACAACAGTTCTCCAAAAGCCTTCGTGTCGAACTGGTCCAGGCCATCGGAAGTGGTCACCAAATTGATCAGGAACTGATCTTCTGAGAGGCTTCTTCTGACCACAAGAAAACGGAAAAACCCTTCACGTTTGGGGGCGTGCCAAGGCGGAAGTCCTGAATCCGCGCAATGTTGACGGATCACGGGCATCAAAGATTCCAATGCGGGGTCAAAAAGACCGCTGTCTCGGTCGAGATTTTCTACCGCCCACCATGTGCCACGGGCTTTAAAGCCGAGGAAGAATCCGTCCGAAAACTCCGCGTCGGGGTCGTCGCCAGGGGACCTGCCAATGGCCGCAAAGCTGTATTCCATTTTATTGCGGTAATGGAATCCAGAGGGGGAGTCCATCCAGCCTTCGTAGCAGGCTTCGAGGTTGGGGACTTCTCCAATGCGGCGGTACACATCGAGTGTTGTCCGCTCTTTGTGCTCCTTCTGCACCGCAAGGGGTAGGGTAATGTATGGCGCACCAGGGATGGCCTGATGGGGCACTTCAATCTCTTCGGGCGCCCGTTTGAGTACTGCGGTAATTCGAGCTTCGGCGTATCGTCTTTTGCAGAGGGATACCCTGGCGCGGACGCGTTGACCCGCGATGGCGTTGGGAACAAAAACAGTAAAATCACCCTCCTCTGTCGGCACTTTGGCGAGGCCTTTGCCGCCGTAGGCCACATCGAGGATGTCCAATTCGAGAAGGGTGCCTTTGTGAAAGAGGCGAGACTTGCGTGCCACGGGAATGAAATCTTGTGGCACAAGGCCAAGTTGAGGGGTAAAAATACGGCCCTTCGCCATGCTAACTTGCCAATCATGTCGAGGTCTTTTCTGCAATGGATTTTCCTGGTTTTGGTTGTGGTCTCTGCGGGGTTCCCCGCGTGGGGCCAGCATCCAGACGAGGTGGCTGTGGTCACATTCAATGTTCGGTACGACAATCCCACGGACCCCTTGACTTGGGATGAGCGGAAGGAGAAGGTCGTGGGCTCGGTGTCCTACTTTGATTTGCTCGGGTTCCAGGAGGCCCTGGTGCACCAAGTTTCCGATTTGGCGGCTGGCCTTTCGGAGCACGATTACTACGGTGTGGGCCGGGACGATGGCAAAGAGCAAGGGGAGTTTTGCCCCATTTTCTGGCGGCGTTCCCGCTTTGACTTGCTTCATTCCGAAACACTGTGGCTCAGTCCCACCCCGGAAGAAGTGGGCTCTGTGGGTTGGGATGCGGTCTTGCCGCGCGTGGCGACCGTAGTGGTGTTGAACGACAGGCAGACCGACCAAGTATTTAGGGTGGTCAATGTCCACTTTAGCCATGTTGGAAAGCAGGCGCGAGAAGCTTCGGCGCATTTGATTTCCTCTCGCATCTCGGGCAGTCAAGCCGATGTGAATTTGGTGTTGGGCGATTTGAATGCGGAGCCGGGTTCCCCCGCGCTCAAAAGGCTCACATCGGGGCGGTTGTCCGATGCGCATGACGCGACAAAAAAACGGTGCAGGTCGGGCATTGGAACGTTCACCGGTTTTCGCACCGGTGGCTTGCGCGGTGCTCCCCGGATTGACCACATTTTGGTCGACGGTGGCGAGGTCCTTTGGTATTGTACCGAGGAGCAGATTTTGGGCGACTTCTACATGTCGGATCACCTTCCTGTCTACATCGCCCTCATGCCATGAGACTTCGAGAACAGGCGTCAATCTGGGGCGGCCCATTGGGTTTTTTGCTGGCTTTTTTGCTCCTGCCATCTGGGGGAGAGGTGAACCAGGCGGCGCTGGCCGGAACGGCTTGGTGGATGTTGTGGTGGTGGATAGGAGGTGCGGTGCCGTTGGGGCCAACGAGTCTTTTGCCCATCGCGTTGTTTCCCGCCTTCGGCGTCATGGACATCCAAGCGGTGGCTGCACCTTTTGGGTCTCGCTTCATTTGGTTGTTTCTGGGAGGATTTGTCCTGGCCTTGGCGCTGGAGCGCCATCGTCTGCATCGTCGGTTCGCCCTTCATCTCCTGCATCGTCTGGGCGGTGGCCCTCGGCGCACATTGTTTGGTTTCATGTTGGCGACAGCGCTCATGAGCATGTGGATTTCCAATACCGCGACCACATT
Organism: uncultured Flavobacteriales bacterium; assembly: GCA_965657965.1. Lineage (GTDB taxonomy): Bacteria > Bacteroidota > Bacteroidia > Flavobacteriales_D > Sanyastnellaceae > UBA8752. The sequence continues at coordinate 39,591 of CBFHQM010000018.1, forward strand.
GATGATGTTGCCTATGGCCTTGGCGGTACTCGCTTTGCTCGAAGAACAAGGAGGGACACTTCCATGGGGCAATGCACTGATTTTGGGCGTGGCATACGGGGCCAACACAGGGGGAATGGCCACCTTGGTGGGGACCCCGCCGAATGCCGCCTTGGCCAGCGTAGCCTCCGAACGCTTTGGAATTGAAATTGGATTTGTTGAATGGATGATGGTGGGACTTCCGGTGTCCATGGCGGTGCTGCTGGCTGTCTTTCTTTGGATGGTGGTGGTCTACAAAATGCCCAGGGGAAAGGGGAGCGGAGGGGCCCAATCGGTGGTCGAGACAGAACGCGAGAAATTGGGGCGAATGTCGACTGGAGAGAAGCGGGTCATGTGTCTGTTTTTTGGAACGGCAGCCCTTTGGATCCTGCGTCGACCTCTGAATCACTTTTTGTCTGAAACTGGAATGGCATTGAACGACACTTCTGTCGCAGTGGTCGCCGCTGTTTTGTGTTTTGCCTTGCCTTCCGGGGCAAGTCGAGAGGAGGGGCGGACCATCCCCATTTTGGAAAAAGAGGACTTGGGCAGGTTGCCTTGGGACATTCTCCTTCTTTTTGGGGGAGGTTTGGCGCTGGCCAAGGGGTTTGAAATGGCCGGATGGGCATCGGACATGGCCGATGGCGCCGCTGGTTTGGGGTGGTCGGTGGGGGCGATGTTGGTGATGGTGACGGCGATTGGATTGTTTGCCACAGAGCTCATGAGCAATTTGGCGTTGACCTTACTTCTGGCTCCTGTGGCCGGGGCATTGGCACTGGGCATGGGGGTGAATCCTTTGTATTTCGCGGCACCGGTTGCCTTGGCATCCAGTGGAGCCTTCATGTTGCCCATGGCAACCCCGCCCAATGCAATCGTATTCTCGTCGGGTCGGATTCGAATGGTGGACATGGCGCGGATTGGCGTGGTTTTAAATTTGACCACGCTCGGCCTCATTTTACTCCTTTGGTGGTGGTTGGCTCCGGGGAGTTGGTCGTGAATAAATGAGTTTAAGGAGTGGTTTTTTGCAATTTGGTTTGTAAATTATAGCACCCAAATTCATCCAGGAATGCCGTTTCGTTTTGTTTTGCCGCGCTTGGGGTTCGTGTTGAGCGCCATGGTTATGGGCTTCTCGTCCTTCGGACAATCAGTATGGAATCCGGATTACAATGGGGATGGCATGGTATCTGCAGCCGACTTAACCGGCTTTTTGACAGCTTGGGAACAGCCCGTTGATTCTGTGGTTCGTTCGGCTTGGGAAGTCCATTGCGACGCGATGATGGTCGGAGAGGTGCCTCTGGACAGTGTGGAGTTTACCCTTTCGGCCATGGACATCCAGCTTCGAGAAAACCAAGACGGGGCATTTGTCTTGGATACAGCTTGGGTTGATCAGACTTGGATGATCACCAACATCCCCATTGAGTTTAACCACGTGCGCTTTTTCGGTCCCACTCCTTTCGTCACGGGACAGGTGAGCTATCATCCCGATTCGGATTCCTACATCTGGTACATGGAGTTCAATGAGAGCCTCTTTTTTACACCGGGGGACAACGCATTGGGGGAGTTGCAGGCAGAAGGGTGGTTCGACAACATCTACGTTTTTGAAGACTTGATGCCATTTCAGTCGTCCATCATGCTCCCCTACGGAGAGGCTTGGCACTTGGGGCCTCGATTCAGTGGTGGGGATTATGGATTGGAGACGTGGACCGTTTTGGATTTCTCGGTGACCTTCCACGGGGAGTTGTGACCTGTGCAACATTTGGTGCTCCTGCGGAGTTGCATCTTTGTGAAGATGAGAGGGATCAATCGGCTCAATACATGGACTGGACTGGTCCTGACGGCCTTGCTTTTGGGCGGTTGCACACCTCCGGATGATACCGTGGGGCCTATGGTGCCGCCGAGTCAGGTTTATTTGGAGATTCCATCTTCCTTTCCTCGACCGGATTTTCCCGAGGACAACGCGTTTGACGATGTGAAGTGGACCTTGGGCAAGGCTTTGTTTTTCGATGAGCGACTTTCTTTGGATGGCGCTGTGAGTTGCGGCTCCTGTCATTTGCCATCCCGCGCCTTTGCCGCGCCAGAAGCGGTAACACCGGGAGCGTTTGGCACGACGGGAAATCGAAATTCCTCCACCCTAACCAACGCGGCGTACCAGCCCTATTTTATGTCGGAAGGCGGTGTGCCATCACTGGAAATGCAGGTGTTGGTTCCACTTCAGGAGCCTTCGGAAATGGCCCACAACGTGGTCACGGTATGCGAGGAATTGGCCGCAGAATACGAGGCGCAGTCCATGGCCGCCTATGGCCGAAGTCTTGATCCGTTTGTGCTGACCCGAGCCCTGGCCACATTCGAAAGAAGTTTGATCAGTGGGACTTCGGCTTGGGATGCATGGCAAGCCGGCGGAGCAACGGATCCATCGGTGATCCGCGGTGCTGAACTCTTTGGAGAGAACGGCTTGGGCTGTGACCGGTGTCATGCGCCGCCCTTGTTTACCAGCCATGGGTTTGCCAACAATGGATTGGACGATTGGTCAGAAGACCCGGGGAGATGGCGGATCACAGGGGCGCCAGAGGACAGCGGGGCGTTCAAAATCCCCACCCTCCGGAACATCGGCTTCACGGCTCCATATATGCATGACGGCCGTTTCTCGGATTTGGATGCCGTTCTCGATCATTATGAAGTTGGGGGGGCTGGACATGCGCATCAGGACAGTCTGCTTGCGCCGTTCTCTCTGACTTTAGACGAGCGCACCGACCTCAAAATGTTCCTGTTGGCATTGAATGACAGCGCCTTTGTTCAAGACGAACGTTGGATGCAGTGAACGTCGTATTTTAGATTCACCGTGAGGACCGCACATTTCCCCCTTTCTCGTCTGCTTGTTTGGACGTTTTGTCTCATGCCATTTGCCGCTTGGGCGCAGCCCGACGACCCAGGCGATTTGAATCTGGCTCCGTTAAGGGGGTGGATCAAATCCAATTGGTACGATGGTTACTTCAACGACCTTGGCTACAACCAAGCGCGCATTCAGATGTATGGCTTTGTGGATGCCGATGCTGGAGAAATCGAATGCATTTACACCGGTTTCCAGCAATCCAGTGGGTTTGTGACCTATCCGAATCCGATCAACGCGGAGCACATCGTGCCACAGTCCTTTTATGGGTCGTCCAGTCCCATGAAATCCGACATTTGGTCCATTCGTCCATGCCACGGGTCTGCCAATTCGGCGCGTTCCAATGATGGCTATGGCGAAGTCCCTGACGGAGAGGCTCAATGGTATGGTGTCAACGGTTCGGGAGACTATCAAAGCACCGGTTCCATGCCTTCCAACGCCGACGACTATAGCGAAGGCTCGGGCGATGTTTGGGAACCGCGCGAAGAAATGAAGGGCGATGTGGCGCGCAGCGTGTTCTACTTCTACACCATGTACCCAACGCAAGCTGGGGACCTCTCCGGATTGGTTGATCCTGAGGTGCTTTATCAGTGGCACGTCAACGATCCAGTTGCGCCGGTGGAGTTGACGAGAAACAACCGAGCTGAAACGGCGCAAGGCAACCGAAACCCTTACATCGACCACCCCGAATGGGTGTATGATGCTTGGTTTTGGGAGCCGCCTGCAGACATTCCGGGTTGCACAGCTTCCTCGGCGTGCAACTACGATGCGCAAGCCACCTTGAACGATGGCAGTTGCATTTTTCTTGGTGCTTCTTGTAACGATGGGAACCCGAACACATTCGACGATGTCTACACCGATTGTGGGGCAGCCAACTACGGTTGTGAGGGCGAGCCTGTGACCATTTCCGGATGCACTTCAGGGTCGGCTTGCAACTACAGCCCGGCGGCCAACTCAAACGATGGCAGTTGTGTCTTTGAAGGCGACCCCTGTGACGATGGAGATGCCATGACCTTCAACGACATGTACACCGATTGTAGCGGCCCCAACTACGGTTGTATCGGTACGCCCGTTGCAGTTCCGGGATGCACCTTGGGTTCGGCATGCAATTATGATCCCGAGGCGAGTCTGAACGACGGGAGTTGTCTCTTTGAGGGAGACCCTTGCGACGACGGAGACGTCACCACCTACGACGACATCTATACAGCTTGTTCCGCCCCAAATTATGGCTGTGAGGGGACACCACTGAATACCGGGTGCCAGGCAGACCTGGACGAGGACGGCGTGGTCGCAGTGAGTGACGTTTTGGCGCTCCTTGGCGAGTTCGGTTGTCTGGTGGATTGCGAGAACGACATCACTGGAGACGGTCAGGTCACCACGGCAGACATGCTCGTGATGTTGGCTGAGTTTGGTCAAATTTGTTTGTAATGTCAACGCCCTTTTACAAGAAGCCCTTGGTCTTCGCTTTTGCGTGGCTGAGTGCCTTTTCCTTGGTTGTCTCTGCTCAAGTGCCCGCTCCTGTGGATTTTCTTGGTTACGAACTGGGGGATCGGTTTACCCGACACCACAAAGTGGTGGACTACGCCAAAACCTTGGCCTCTGTGTCCGACAAGGCGACGTGGGTAGAGTACGGTCAAACCCAGGAGTTTCGAGACCTCGGCTTGTTGATTGTGGCTTCTCCGGAGAACCACAGCCGCCTCGAAGCTTTGCGTCAAGCTAACCTTGCCAGGGCGCAAGGAGAGGGGCTGTCCGAAGATGATCCGGGCATCGTCTTTGTGTGGCTGAGTTACAACGTTCATGGGAACGAAGCGGTGTGCACCGAAGCTGCACTGCGCACAATGCATGCGCTTGTATCGGGCACCGACGTGGGGGGGCGCGATGTGGATGAATGGTTGGAGAGCACCGTGGTCATCATCGATCCCTGTGTGAATCCCGATGGTCGGGACCGTTATGTGGCCTTCCAGGACCAGACGACGGGACGCTTGCCCGATGCCAATCCTGGCACGGTAGAGCACGATGAGCCTTGGCCAGGAGGTCGGAGCAATCACTACATGTTTGACATGAATCGCGATTGGGCTTGGCAGACACAAGTCGAGACCCAAGGTCGGGTCACGGCATACCGCCACTGGATGCCGCAGGTGCATGTTGATTTCCATGAGCAAGGGGTCAATTCTCCGTATTACTTCGCGCCAGCAGCAGAGCCGTTCCACAAAATCATTAGCCCTTGGCAGCGCAAGTGCCAAGCGCACATTGGCGCCAACAATGCGCGCTGGTTCGATGCGCGGGGCGCGCTGTACTTCACCCGCGAGGTCTTTGATTTGTTTTACCCCGCATATGGCGACACTTGGCCGCTCTATAACGGGGCCATTGGCATGACCTACGAGCAGGGCGGAAGTGGCCGTGCTGGTCGCGCCATCACAACCAGCCTTGGCGACACCTTGACCCTGAGCTACCGCATTGAGAACCACCATGAATCGGGACTCAGTACCATCGAGGAAAGTGCGCGCCGTGCAGAGGCATTGGTCGGCGAGTTCGCGGATTACCACAAACGCAATGTGCAGTCCCCTTATGGCGAGCACAGAGGCTATGTCTTCCCCGCGGGACAGGATGTGGCCAAGATGAACGAATTGCGGAGGTTGCTGGAGGCCAATGGCATTGCTTATGGTTCGGCGCCTGCCGCCACTTCTGTGCGTTGCTACACGTACAGTTCAGGTCGGGAGGGCAAGCGGAATGTGCGCAAAGGGGATTTGCTGGTGGATGCGCGTCAGCCCCACAGCGGCATTCTGCAGGTACTCATGGATCCAAATCCTGAGCTCAGTGACAGCATGACTTACGACATTACGTCTTGGGCTTTGCCACACGCACTGGGCTTGGACGCTTTTGCCTTGTTCTCTCCCCTTTCGGTCGCGGGCAGTTGGGCGGAACCCACCGAAACCGTGCAGGTCACCGATGCGGTGCGCCCTTATGCGTGGGTGCTTCCAGGCGGAGGTGCCCATGCCATCCGCGGTCTGGCCGCCTTGCTTCATGAAGGGGTGACTGTGCGGCGAGCCGACAGTGGATTCGCTACGGATGGTCGCGTGTTCGCTTCGGGTGATTATTTGATTACCCGCAGAAACAACGAGGGGGTGCAAGATTTGGCGGGCGTCATGAGCCGTGCCGCCATGGCCGCTGGAGTTTCTGCTGTTGCAGTCAGCTCGGGTCGGGTCACCTCCGGGTATGATTTTGGAAGCAGCCATTACGAGGCCATTCAAGCGCCCCGCATTGCGACCGTGATGGGGCCCGGTGTGAGCTCGCTCAGTGCGGGTGAAATTTGGCATCACTTCGAAACGGCTTTGCGTTATCCCATTCATCGGGTGGGGGCTGTGGATGAATTGGATTTGGACGAATTGGATGTGGTGGTTCTGCCCAGTGGTTGGTATCGCCTCGACGAAGAGGAACGAGGTGATTTGGCCGATTGGGTGCGTGAAGGTGGACAGTTGGTTGCAGTTGGTGGGGCGTGCAGCGCGTTTGCCGGTCAGGATGGCTGGGGCCTTGAGCGGTATGCAGAAGGCGAACGCGAAGACGTTCGGGCCATGGAAGCCGAGGTGCAAGAGGCGGCCGATGAGCGCAACGCCCACGACAATGCGGCGCAAGGACTCGACCCTTTGCCCTTTGCGGCGCAGGGCCGGGATCAACTTCGTTACGACCTGCCGGGTGCCATTTTCAAGGCCGCCGTGGACCACACGCATCCCTTGGCCGACAGCTATGACCCTACCTACATGACACTTCGCACCTCGGGCCGTCGCTTTGCCGCCTTAGCAGAGGGCAATGTGGCCGTGTTGCCGCCGCAAGACATGGGGCGGCCCTTCAGTGGTCATGCTGGTGAGATGTCCATTCCCGCCCAAAAGGGCTCGCTCGTCGCAGGTGTCCACAACATGGGCAGAGGAAGCGTCGTCTACCTCGTTGACAACCCACTTTTCCGGGCGTTCTGGATGTCAGGTCATCGCTTCTTCGACAATGCAGTCTTCCTTGGTCCCACCATGTAAACGGAGGGTGTATCCAAGGTCAGTTGCACAGGTTGGTGAAGGCGCCAAGAACTTGTAGGCCATCGGCCACATCCACATCGCCGTCTCCATCGAGGTCGCCAGTGCAGTTGCCAGTGCAACCAAACTGTGTGAGCACGGCCAAGATGTCTTCGATGTCCACCATGCCACTTCCGTTGATGTCTTCGGGGCATCCATTTTGAAAGACCAGGCTCAATTCGGTGGCCACCGGAGTCGCTCCGTTGGGTTCGCGGTACTGCAAGTTGCAGTCCAAGACCACAGTGCCATCGGTGGTGAGTTGGGCAATCAGCACACGGCCATCGGCATCGGGTGATGCACCGTTTACCTCGCCAGGAATGGCCAGCCAACTGCCTCCGGCCACCTCGTCCGAAGTCAAGTCGTCGCCTTGTTCAAAGGAGGTTAGGTCGAGTCCAACGGTGGTGATGTTGCCGTCTTCGCTGGTTTGCGCGCCGATGGTGATCCAGCTGTCGAATTGAAGGGTAGGGCTCTCGGTCAGAAGAGCGGTGTTGATTCCATCGCCAACACCCGACCCAAGGGGGTCTTGGTACCAGGTCGTGGATGTGCTCAAGTCGATGGGACTGGCCGAAGTCCCGTACACAGACAACAGATCCACTCCTGGATTGCTGAATTTGGCATAGACCCGCCAAGTGTTGAGGCCAGCGCCAGCGCCATTTTCGGAAATCAGGTCTGCTGTGAGCTCGATAAAGCTCCCTTGAACGTAAGTGCAACTTCCGTCAGCATCCGTGGCCGTGTCGTTGTAATTGGATGCGTTTGGATCCGTACAACCCGCGATTTCGTCCGTGTCGCAAATGCCATCTAGGTCGCTGTCCGCAGGGCAGTCTCCACCGCATACGCCGAGTGCATCCAGTTGATTGCCGTTGCAATCGCAATCGTCGGCGGGGACGTCGCTGCACCCGCATTCGTAAACGGCACCAGGACCGTTGCATACGCCGCAGGCATCGAGGCCGCCAATGCAGCTGTCCACATCGTCACAAATGCCATCGCTGTCGTCGTCTGAAGCGCAATTGCCTCCACAGATGTCCAAGGCGTCCAATTGGTTGCCGTCGCAGTCGCAATCCCCGGCGGGGATGTCACTGCATCCGCAGTCAAAGACAGCACCGGGACCATTGCACACGCCACAGGCATCAAGTTGGCCCAAGCACTCGTCATCCGTGTCGCAAATGCCGTCATTGTCGCTGTCTGCCGGACAATCGCCACCGCACACGCCAATCGCATCTGCCTGGTTCCCCTCGCAGTCACAGTCGCCCTCGGGAATGTCGTTGCATCCACATTCGAGCACAGCACCGGGTCCGCCGCACGTGCCACAGTCATCGAGTTCAAGACAAGTGACGGCGGAGGGGTCGGTGTAATTGCACGCCGTTACATCGGTGCAATTGTCGAGATCATCGCACAAACCGTCACTGTCGGCATCGACGCAGTTCGGTACACCGATGAGGCGCACATCGTCGAAATAAATGAACTCGCCATTGGCATTGGTTCTGGACACAATGCGCAGTTGTACTTCGCTGGCGTCTGAGATGCTGACCGGATTGATGGTGGTGGTACCAAAGTCGTCTGAAATGGAGGTCAAGACCACGGTCTCGCCGTCCAGAAGGGCTTCAAATCGGACATAATCGGTGCCTTCCCATCGCCCCCTTTCCCTCAAGTTCACCGAAGCTTGGAGGTCGGTGAATCCCGATGCGTCGATGACCCGAGAAGTCCAAGTGCAATCGAAGTCGAGATCCTTGCCGGCAAACATGGTGTCGCCATTAAAGTTGAGTGTGTAGAAATGGTCTGTAGCACCGCCGTACGTGATGCTCCATTCGGGCTCATTGGCGGCCGTATTGGTGTTGCCGTTGTAACCGTAGGAGAGAGAAGTGAAATCGTCGAAAGTCTCTTCCCACAGAGTTTGGGGCCCTTGACCTTGGCAGCCATAGTTGGCCGCCGCGCAATCGGTATAGACATCGCCCAGGGTGAGCGCGTCTCCATCATCGCATGGCGCACCCAGCAGGATGCAGGAGCCATCGTCGGTGGTTGCTGTAGAAGCGTAGTTGCAAGCGTTGGAATTGGTGCATCCGGGTACCACCGTGGTCTCAAACCAAGCACGGAACACAATATTGGGGTAATCAACGTAGGGATTGCGGTTGCCTTGTGCAGTTTCGATGCGGTCGTTTCTCTGCTGTTCAAAGGCGTCCACGGGGTCGTTCAAGTGCCACGCGTAGAGCATGTCTGGGTCTCCGATTCCCGAGAGCGATCCTGCTTGTGTAGGGTACACGGTGTAGAAGTAGAAAACGGCCCGGGCCACGTCGCCTTTTTGGGATTCCCGCGGCTCCCAGAAGCCCCCGGAACGCTCGCTAAAATCGTCGGCATTGGCGGGCTGATTGCCAGTGCTGATGTAGTTTCCTTGGCCGTCGACGCCATACCATTGGGCAGCGGCATCGTCCACCTCACCAAAGGGGTTGTTGGACCGCGCTGAATTCGCCGATCCGTGGGCCGGCCTCAGGCTCCAAATGTCGGAGCGCATGGGGCTTACGGATCCATAAAAGGATTGCGGTACCAGGTGCTCTGCGTTGATGGGGTCGGGAAAGGTTACAAATTCAGAAGCCTGCTGAAATCCGGTGTAAACACCTGCAATTTGGCCGGCCACTTCGTCCACAGAACCGTAGAGTTGTTCCCGAGCGCCATTGTAGCCTAAATCGTTGTGGTAACCATCGTACCAGTTGGCTTTGAGCCAGTTGCGGAGCGGTTCCAAGGAGAGCTCGGCGGGTGGGGCAGGGGGGGCATTGGTCAGGTTGGCACGAAGCACAAACAGTCCCTCTTCAATGTGGCTCACAATGATGTTGCCTGACTCAAAGAAGGGGTAGACACTCCATGCGCCATTGAACTGAGCGGAGTTGGAGGCCGGGTAGACATCAAAATGCGCGACTTCACTCAGTTGGCCACTGGCCACGTCATCCAGGCTTAAGATGCGCAGTCCGGCCCGGTAATTGGCTTGATAGCAGTGTCCCTGATGATTGTAGAGATTGTGGTCAATCGCAGGAGTGGAGCCGACATGGGTGCCGATCAGGATCGGGTTGTCCAGATCCAGTACATCCCAGATATAGGTGCGTGTGTTGACGCTGCCTTCATCGCCTTCGTCGTTGACGAGGAGATAGCGCGAATCCTCGGTCAGCCACCCTTGGTGGGTGTAATCTGCTGCTGCGTAACCCGAGTTGCTGATCAACACAGCATCTGTGGGGTCTGTGACATCCACAATGGCCACGGTATTTTCGTTGAAGGCAAAGCAGATTTCTCGCCCGGCGTAGTCAGGGTCCGGCCCCGCGTAGTTCACGATTTGAGCATCGTGGGTGTATCCATCTTCGGCAAAGCTGCCAATGAGGGTAGGAGAGGTGGGGTTGGACAGGTCGAGAATGTGGAGGCCTCCACTGAACGTAGACGTTCCCACGGCATAGGCACGGCCGCTGGCTTCGTTGATTGCAATGTTATGGGCGTTACCGAAACCATCGTAATGCCCGTCTTCCGTAAAGGTGACCGGGGGATTGGAAACGTTGCGCAGTCGCGTGAGGTCAAACACCTGTAGGCCGTGGCCTGTTGCCTCTGAGACAATGTAGGCGTGGTTGTTGTAGACCTTCACATCGCGCCACAAAGAGCTCCCTGTGTGGGAGGGGAGGGTGCCCAGCACAACAGGAGCACTTGGTGCAGTGACATCCACAAACGCGGTTGTTCCAGCCATGCCCACAATGGCATATTCGTTCCCGTCCAGCGGGTCCGTCCATCCCCAAAGGTCTTCGGCATCTCCACCTCCAAGGCTGCTGGATGCCACAAACCCCATGAGGTCTACTTGGTCACAAGGGTAGCCCGCCGCGAAACCGTTTTCGCAAGGGGTCTGCGCCCACGTGTTGAATGCCCAGAAAATCAAGGCCGCAATCAAGGTCGTATTCCGCATGGTTCAGAAGCAAGAAGTGCTGAACGCGCTCAAGACCGACAAGATGTCGTCAACACCTACAACGTCGTCCCCATTGAGGTCACCAACACAGGATGGACCTGTGCATCCAAAGTTGGTCAGCAGCGTCAATATGTCGTCTACAGCCACAAGACCATCGCCATTGATGTCCTCTGGGCAGTTGTTGGGGAACACCAGTGTCAATCCGATGGCTTGAGGATTGGTGCCGTCTGCCGCGCGATACTGAATGTTGCAGTTCAACGTCACCGTTCCATCGGTCGTGAATTGACCAATGAGCACTCTGCCATCCGTGTTCGGGAAAGCCGTGGGCTCTTGATCAGGGAAGACAAACCAACTTCCCCCTGCCGTGGGGTTTGAAGTCAAAGCGCTGCCGTTTTCGAAGGTGGAGAAGTCCAGTCCCGCCGTTTGGAAACCATTGATGCTGTTATCGTCCGCACCGATGGTGACATAGCTGTCCCATTCTAGGTTGGGGAACCCAGGGTAGAGCAAAGGGTTGGATCCCGCCGCCGTTGGTCCTCCATTTGCGTCTTGATAGAACGAAGTGGAGGATGAGACAGACAAGGGGTTTTGGGCAGTGCCAAAGACCGAGATAAGCTGGTCATTGGGATTGCTAAACTGCGCATAGACTCGGAATGTATGCGTGCCTGATTCTGTGCTGTTGAGTTGGTAGGGCTCCGCGATCAAACCATCGAAAGACGCGGGCAGGTATGTACAGCTACCGTCGTTGTCGGTGGCATTTGGATCGAAATTCTCGGCCAGCGCGTCGTCACAACCGGGTACTTCGTCGGTGTCGCAAACTCCATCACCATCCACGTCGGAAGAGCAGTCTCCACCGCATACACCCGCGGCGTCAAGTTGGCTTCCGTCGCAGTCGCAGTCTCCTTCAGGGATGTCCGCACAACCGCACTCATAAATGCTACCGGGTCCGTTGCAGACGCCGCAAGCATCGAGGTTCCCAACGCAATCGTCAATATCGTCGCAGATGCCATCGTTGTCGACGTCGGCCGTGCATGTTCCGCCACACTCACCTAGGGCGTCTTCTTGGTTGCCATTGCAATCACAATCTCCAGCGGGGATGTCGGTGCATCCGCAGTCGTAAATGCTGCCTGGTCCATTGCACACGCCACAGGCGTCGAGGTCGCCCACGCAGTCGTCGACGTCGTCACAAACGCCATCGTTGTCCGCGTCTGCAGAGCAAGACCCACCACAGATGCCGAGGGCGTCCAGTTGGTTTCCGTCGCAATCACAGTCGCCAGCAGGGATGTCGGTACAGCCACACGCATAGATCTCTCCCGGTCCGTTGCAGACACCACAGTCGTCGAGGGTGCCAACACAGTCGTCGATGTCGTCACAAATGCCATCGCTGTCCGCGTCTGCAGAACAGGAGCCACCGCACACGCCGAGGGCGTCGAGTTGGTTTCCATCACAGTCGCAGTCTCCGGTAGGGATATCGGTACAACCACACGTATAGATTGCTCCAGGTCCGCCGCAGACGCC
>CBFHQM010000019.1:0-45488 GCA_965657965.1 uncultured Flavobacteriales bacterium
CCTGCTGCTGAGGCTGCGCCAGCCGCTGAAGAAGCACCTGCTGCTGAGGCTGCACCTGCCGCTGAAGAAGCACCTGCTGCTGACGCTGCACCTGCCGCTGAAGAAGCACCTGCTGCTGAGGCTGCACCTGCCGCTGAAGAAGCACCTGCGAAGGAGGACAAAGCAGACGACAAGGAGGCCTAATCCGGCTCACTTGACAACCAACGACTACAACTGGTGCACCAAACGTGCGCCCTTTCGAACCCCCATACCCCAAGACCATGAGCATTACTGCTGCTGAAGTCAACAAGCTCCGTAAGCATACGGGAGCTGGCATGATGGATTGTAAGAAGGCCCTTACTGAAGCCGGAGGCGACTTCGACAAGGCCATCGAGATCCTGCGTAAGAAAGGCCAAAAAATTGCGGCCAAGCGCGGAGAAAACACCATTGGCGAGGGTGCTGTTCTCGCTTCCACCAGTGCGGATGGAAGCCGAGGATGCATCATTTCCTTGAACTGTGAGACGGACTTTGTAGCCAAGAACAGCGACTACGTTGATTTTGCGCAAAGCATCTTGGACATTGCGGTGTCTGAGTGTCCCGCCGATACTGCTGCATTGTTGGGCTGTGCCCACCCCAGTGGCGTAACGGTCGGCGAGGAAATCACCAACCAGATGGGCCGCCTCGGTGAGCGCATTGAAGTGAGCAAGTACGAGCAGATCAGTGGCGACGCTGTTGTGGCGTACATCCACCCTGGAAACCGTTTGTCTACGTTGGTCGCCTTCAACGGTGCGGTTGATGCGCAAGTTGGAAAGGATGTTGCCATGCAGGCAGCGGCCATGGCACCAGTGGCGTTGGACGAAACCAGCATTTCACAGGCGGATATCGACAAGGAATTGGAGATTGGCAAGGCGCTGGCCATCAAAGAAGGCAAGCCAGAAGAAATGGCCCAAAACATCGCCAAGGGTCGCTTGAAGAAGTGGTTTAAGGAGGTGACTTTGGTCCACCAAGCCTTCATCAAGAACAACAAGCAAAGCGTAGCCGATTACGTGAAGGAAGTAGGTGGCGGAGACCGCGCCATCACTGGATTCAGCCGGGTTAGCCTCGACTGAGTTTCGAAGAAAAAAAAAGAAAAGAACGGGCTGCTCGAAAGGGTGGCCCGTTTTCTTTTGGGCAAGACCTTTGAATCGTCGGATATTCACCCTCGATGAAATACCGGCGCGTTCTCCTTAAGCTGAGTGGTGAAGCCCTGATGGGCGAAAAGCAATTTGGCATTGATAATCAGCAACTTGCCCGTTACGCGCGGGAGGTTGAGGCCCTTGTGAAAGCGGGAGTGGAATGTGCCATTGTGATCGGGGGCGGCAACATTTTCCGCGGTGTTCAAGCTGCCGAGGGCGGCATGGAGCGCACTCAAGGAGATTACATGGGCATGTTGGCGACGATGATCAATGCCATGGCATTGCAGAGCGCCTTGGAGCACATTGGTGTGGACACGCGGTTGCAAAGCGCCATTGAGATGAAGGCCATTGCGGAACCGGTGATTCGGAGAAGGGCCATGCGTCACCTAGAAAAGGGGCGTGTGGTGATTTTTGGTGCCGGAACGGGCAATCCGTTTTTTACCACCGACAGTGCGGCATCGTTGCGGGCGATTGAAATCGAAGCCGATGTGATTTTGAAAGGAACGCGGGTGGATGGAATCTACACAGCGGATCCAGAAAAGGACCCAGAGGCCGAAAGGTTCAGCTCTTTGACTTTCGACGAGGTGTTCAAGCGCGGTCTTAAGGTCATGGACATGACGGCCTTTACCTTGTGCAACGAAAACAAGTTGCCCATCATTGTTTTTGACATCAATGAGCAAGGCAATCTGCTCAAAATCATTGCCGGAGAAGAGGTGGGAACCATCGTAACAGTTTGAGACATGAGTGAAATGATTGATCTCGCCTTCGAATCGGCGAAAGACGACATGCAAAAGGCCATGGAGCGCCTCGACACGGAGTTGCGAAAAATCCGGGCTGGAAAAGCGCACCCGAGCATGCTGGAAAGTGTCAAGGTGGATTATTACGGGTCTCTGACGCCGTTGAGTCAAGTGGGCAACGTTTCGACGACTGACCCGAGAACGTTGATGATTCAGGCCTACGAAAAGTCCATGTTGGACCCCATTGCATCGGCCATCATCAACTCTAATTTGGGTTTGAACCCGATGAACAACGGGGAAGTGCTCATCATTTCTGTTCCGATGTTGACAGAAGAGCGGCGTCGGGAATTGGCCAAACAAGCGAAGGCCGTGGGCGAAAACGCAAAGGTGTCGATTCGCAATGCGCGCAAGGATGCAAACGATGCGATCAAGTCATCCAAGGACGACGGCGCAAGTGAGGACGCGATCAAGGCTGGCGAGGCCAATGTTCAGTCGCTCACAGACGACTACACGAAGCAGGTAGACAGCCGGATTTCCTCGAAAGAGGCGGACATCATGACCGTTTAATCTGGCTTGCTGCTGCGGTTCGTGCGGCAGCATCCAATTCAAACAGCGTTTCTAGGTCGGGCTTGCTTTGGTGAGGCACGGTCTCGAGCGCATGTTCGAGGACGTTGCTCATGTCGAGGAACCCCACTTCATCCCGTAGGAAGGCCGCCACAGCGACCTCATTGGCGGCATTGAGCACGCAGGGCGCACTGCCTCCGGCATCAAGTGCGTCGTAGGCCAGTTGAAGGTTGCGGAAGGTGGCCTTGTCTGGGGCCTCAAACGTGAGTGATGGGTAAGCTGCAAAGTTGAAGCGAGGGAACTGATTCTGTAGACGGTGCGGGTACCCCAAAGCGTATTGAATGGGAAGCTTCATGTCCGGCAGACCCAATTGGGCTTTGATGCTGCCGTCTTCGAACTGGACGCAGGAGTGTACAATGCTTTGCGGGTGAACCACCACATCGATGTCTGGGCCTTGAACATCGAACAACCAACGCGCCTCGATCACTTCGAGACCCTTGTTCATGAGGGAGGCTGAGTCAATGGTGATTTTGGCGCCCATTTCCCAGTTGGGATGTTTGAGGGCCTGCGCTTTGGTCACCTCGGCCAAACTCTGGCGGTCTCTGCCGCGGAATGGGCCGCCTGAGGCGGTCAAAATGAGCTTTTCGATGGGGTTGTGGAACTCCCCGGCCAAACATTGGAAAATGGCGCTGTGCTCGCTGTCTACGGGCAAGATGTCCACCCCTTTGTTTTTGGCGGCTTGCATGACAATTTCTCCAGCGACCACCAAGGTCTCTTTGTTTGCGAGGGCAATGTGCTTTCCTGCGGCAATGGCGTTCATGGTGGGACGCAGACCCGCGAACCCGACAAGGGCAGTCAAAACAATGTCGATGCCGTCCATTTCGACCAACTGCGCAATGGCATCTGAACCGGCATAGGCTTTGATGTCGTGCTCCCACAAGGCATCTCTGACTTTTTGGCCTTGGGCTTCATCGGCAATGGCAACGGCATTCGGCTTGAACTCCAAGGCTTGTTCAATGAGCAGGTCGGCGTTGCGTCCAGCGGTCAATACCTCTACGCGGAAGCGGCCGGGTTGGGCGCGAACCACGTCAAGGGCTTGGGTTCCAATGGAGCCGGTTGAGCCCAAAATGGCCAAACCCCTGCCTGCGCCTGGGTCAAACGTTTCGCTGTCTGGGACACGGTCCTTCATAGAAATCCAAGTTCAAGTTTTGCTTCTTCGCTCATCATGTCTTGGGTCCAGGTTGGTTCGAACACGATTTCTACATCGGCGTCGACCACCCCATCCATGGAGAGGACCTTCTGTTTGACGTCGGCGGGCAAGCTTTCGGCCACCGGGCAGTTGGGAGAGGTTAGGGTCATTTCAATGTCGACCCTTTGACCGCCTTCGGCATCGGAGAACTTCACCTCGTAAATGAGGCCCAATTCATAGATGTCGACCGGGATTTCAGGGTCGAAAATGGTCTTCAAGACCGTGATGACATCTTGCTGATTTGGCATGGGGTGAATTTAGGAGCGGCGCGCGGCAAGGGTTGCGGCATACAAACGCATTTGCTGGACCATGCTTGCCAGGCCGTTTGACCGGGTGGGGGAAAGGTGTTGGTGCAGCCCAATGGCGTCGAGAAAGTGCAGCTCTGCCTCTGCAATGGCCCGGGCCTCTGCCCCGGAAAAAATGCGCACCATCAGGCCGACAAGCCCTTTGGTGATGATGGCGTCGCTGTCCGCGGTAAACTCGACGGTGCCGCTGGACGTTTCATCTGCCGCAAGCCACACTTTGGACTGACACCCGCGAATCAGGTGCTCGTCTGTTTTCCGAGCAGGATCAATGGCCGGGACGTCTTTCCCCAATTCAATGAGGTGCTCGTATTTGTCCATCCAGTCATCGAAAAGCGAAAACTCCTCGATGACCTCTTCTTGACGGGTGGAAATGAGATTGGCAGACATGGTTATCGGAGCATCTTCATTGCGCGTTCAAGGGCAATGACCGCGCGGTCGATTTCTTCTCGGGTGGTGTACGCTGCAAAGGACATGCGAAGGGTTCCGGAGGGCAGGCCGAGGTGGTCCATGAGCGGCTCGGTGCAATGGTGCCCTGTGCGAACAGCAATGCCCTGACCGTCGAGCAAGGTGCCCAGATCGTATGGGTGCATGCCATTGACTACGAGAGAGACAACACCCACTTTCTCTGGCGCGTTTCCAATGATGCGCACATCGGGCAACGTTCCGAGTGCGGCGTGGGCGTGCTGAACCAACGTGGTCTCGTGCGCGTGAATGGCCTCCATTCCGACACCGTTCATCCAGTCGAGTGCAATGCCCAGCGCAATTCCGCCAGAGATGTGTGGCGTTCCCGCTTCGAATTTGTGTGGAAGCCCGTTGTAAGTGGTGCCTTCAAAGCTCACGCGTTGAATCATCTCACCGCCACCGCGCCATGGGGGCATAGACTCGAGAACGGACCGCCGGCCATAAAGGAAGCCCAGGCCGGTTGGACCGTAGGCTTTGTGGCCGGTTGCCACGTAAAAGTCGCAGCCCAGGGATTGGACGTCAATGGCGAAATGTGGGAGGGCCTGAGATCCATCCACCAAGGTCATTGCACCCGCAGATTTGGCTTGTGCGCAGAGGCTTTGCGCGGGATTGATTGTGCCCAACGTATTCGACGCATGCACAAAGGCCACCATTTTGGGCGTGTACTGATTCAGGCATTGCGCGAAGTGATCAAGGTCGATTGTGCCGTCCTCGTTCACGTTGACGGGCACCACCTCAGCCCCACGCTCAGCACACACCATTTGCCAGGGGACGATGTTGGCGTGGTGCTCCATTTGGGTCACCAGCACGGTGTCTTTGGCGTTCAGATTGGCCCGCCCCCAAGCTTGTGCGACCAGGTTGATGGCATCCGTTGATCCCCCTGTAAAAATGATTTCGTCTGAACTTTCAGCGCCAATGTGAGTGGCAACTTTTTGTCGACCTCCTTCAAAGGCCTCGGTGGCCAATTGTGCCAAGTGGTGGGCCCCGCGGTGAATGTTGGCGTGGTAATTAGAGAGGTATTCCCGTTGTCCCTCAATGACCGCCAATGGCTTCTGCGCGCTGGCGGCATTGTCGAGATAGACCAAGTCCTTTCCATGCACCTTTCGTTCAAGAATGGGGAAATCCTGGCGGACGCGTTTGGGCAAGTGGGAAGAGACCATCATCATTCGAAAACCGCTGTGCGAAGTAAAGGTTCAGGCGGAGTGCCCCAAGAAAAGTGCAAAAGGAACTCTCGATTTCCACTTCCGCCTTCAATCGGAGAGTCAATTGGGGGGGCACAACGGAAGCCCGCGGCCACGGCTTGGGCTACACAACGGTCCACGCTTTTTTGACGAACAACGGGGTCACGGACAATGCCATTTCTGCCCAAATGCTTGGGCCCCACTTCAAATTGAGGCTTGACCAAGGCAATGCCCCAACCAGAAGGCGCCAGCCATGGAGTTAATCGGGGCCACACGTGTTCCAATGAAATGAAGGACAGGTCGATGACCACTCCTTCTGGTGCGGGGGTTAAAACCTCTGAAGACAGGTCTTTGAGGTGGGTCTTTTGGAGGTCGCGAACCTTGGGATGTTGTCTCAGGCTGTCGACGAGTTGATCGGTGCCCACATCGACGGCGTGCACGAGTGCGGCGCCTCGCGCTAGGCAGACCTCTGTAAACCCTCCGGTAGAGGCGCCAAGATCCAATATGTTCTGGCCTTCAACGGAAACGGAGAAGTGATCCAGTGCGGCAATCAATTTTAGTGCGCCCCGCGAGACCCAAGGGTGATCCTCTCCAAGCAGCTCAATGGTGGCGTTGGAGTCTACTTTTTTCCCCGGCTTGCGAATGTCTTTGCCATCCACTTTTACGCCGTGATCGGTGATTAACCTCTCTGCTCTTGGGCGGCTGGCAACAAGGCCACGTTCGACAATCAGCCGGTCGAGGCGGACAAGGTTCATCAGTTCCAGCCGAGTCGTTCTGCGTAGACCTGTTCGACGTGCTCCTTGACTTCTGGGCGGAAACCATCGAGCACTTCGGAAAGAAAGGCCTGAACCAACAAGTTTCGGGCTTCCGTTTCCGTCATTCCGCGCGACTGTAAATAGAACAGGGCCTCGGCATCGAATTGTCCGGTCGTGCAGCCATGGCTACAACGGACATCATCGGCGTAAATCTCGAGTTCAGGTTTGGAGTAAATGCCGGCGCGCTCTCCGAGCAGCAAATTGGCATTTCTCTGGTAGGCTTCAATGCGCTGGGCGTCGGGGTGCACCATGATTTTGCCATTGAACACTGCAGTGGCGGTGTCGGTGGCCAAGCCTTTGTACAGCTCATCGGAGTGGCCGTCGGGTTGTGCGTGGTCAATCCGGGTGTGATGGTCCACAAATCCATTTCCGCTGGGCAGATAGCAGCCGTGGAAGGTGCTACGGCCGTATTGTCCGCCTTGCTCAATGTGCAGGTCATTCCTTAACCAATGGGCCCGGGCTGTCGCGGTGCGGACGGTCAGCTCACTGGAGGCGTGTTGTCGGAATTGATGGTGGCCAATGTGGTGGGTCTGTCCATGTTCGTCTTGGACAAGTTCCAAATTCAATGCCCCATGTTCGGCAATGTCGGCAGTGATGCCGGCATTCATGAGCCCACTGGAGTTCGCATCCGATGTTGTCCACACAATCACTTCGGCCTTGGCCTTCGCTCCAATCACAATGAGGTGCTGGGGTTGAGAGATGGTCGACGTGCCACTGACATGATGGTGGACCAAAACCGGACGGTTCAATGAACCACCCTCTGGCAAGATCACGCAGGCCCCATCCTGAGGCGCAGAGGCGTGAAGGGCGGCAAACCATTCGTTGTCTGCAAAGTGGTCTGTGTTCAGCGCATTGAGCTGTTGACCGTGGTGTGTCGAGGCTTGAGAGATGGGCCCAACGTAAACGCCGTTGGCATCGGTGACCTCTCCACTGTGGAACTGTCCGTTGACAAACGTGAGGCGGTGGGCGTCGAGTCCGTCAAGAACGGGAGCCAGGGTGGACGGCGAATGTGCTGGCTGGGGCGTTAAATCACGAAGCTTGGCAACCCGGGTGTATTTCCAGCGTTCGTGTCGAGTGGTGGGGTAGTCGAGGGCGAGCAGTGCGGTGTCCGCATTGGCCTTTCGTTGGGGTGCCACGTTGTGGACACCCGCAGCTTCGACGGCTTCGACGACCCGTGCAGCCAGGGCGTTGGCTGGCGCTATGGTCGTTTCGCTCATGCCTTTTCGGATTGTGCGTCAAGAATCCAGTCGTACCCTTTCTCTTCCAGCTCCAAAGCGAGCTCCTTGCCACCGCTGTGCACGATTCGGCCACCGGCGAGCACGTGAACATGATCGGGGACAATGTGGTCCAGCAAACGCTGATAGTGCGTGATGACCAAGAAGCTGCGCTGGGGGTCTCGCATGGTGTTGACGCCGTGCGACACAATGCGCAATGCGTCGATATCGAGGCCACTGTCGGTCTCGTCTAAAACGGCCAGCTTGGGTTCGAGCATGGCCATTTGAAAAATCTCATTCCGCTTCTTTTCGCCGCCACTGAATCCCTCGTTGACCGAGCGGTCGCGCAACTTGCCATCCAACTCGACCAATTGGGCGCAGGCTTTGACCTTGGCCAAGAAGTCTTTGCCGGAAAGGGGAGACTCTTCTCTTTGCTCACGGATGCTGTTGATGGCGGTCCGCAAGAAATTGATGTTGGAGACTCCGGGAATCTCAACGGGGTACTGAAAGGCAAGAAAAATACCGGCCACCGCGCGCTCTGTTGCGTCCAGTTCTAGCAGGTCAACGCCGTCAAACGTGATGCTTCCAGCGGTTACTTCGTATTCGTCGCGCCCAGCCAAAATGCTGGCGAGTGTGCTTTTGCCAGACCCGTTGGGTCCCATAATGGCATGCACTTCACCGGCTCCGAGCTCGAGGGTCAGCCCCTTGAGGATTTCGGTGTCGTCGATGCGGGCGTGGAGGTTGTCGATCTTGAGCATGATAGGGGGGTCAGCCGACGCTTCCTTCGAGGGAGATGGTCAGGAGTTTGCGCGCCTCCACAGCGAATTCCATGGGGAGCTTGTTCAAGACCTCTTTGGCGTAACCGTTCACAATCAAGCCAATGGCTTGTTCTTCTGTGAGGCCGCGTTGGAGGCAGTAAAAGATTTGGTCTTCACCGATTCTCGAAGTGGTGGCTTCGTGCTCCACGCGGGCGGTGGGGTGCTTTGACTCGATGTAAGGGAAGGTGTGGGCACCACTGGTGTCGGTCATAAGCAGCGAGTCGCATTGCGAGAAGTTGCGTGCGTTCCGAGCCCGGGGCCCCATTTGTACCAATCCGCGGTAAGAGTTTTGACTGTTCCCAGCGGAGATGCCTTTGGAAATGATGGTCGAATGGGTGTTCGCACCCAAGTGAATCATTTTCGTTCCTGTGTCGGCTTGTTGGGCGTTGTTGGTGACTGCAACGGAGTAAAACTCGCCGACGCTGCCGTCGCCTTTCAGAATGCAACTCGGGTATTTCCAAGTGACTGCAGATCCGGTCTCCACTTGGGTCCAGCTGATTTTGGCGCGGGTTTCACAAATGCCCCGTTTGGTCACGAAGTTGAACACACCCCCTTTGCCTTCTGCATCGCCAGGATACCAGTTCTGGACGGTGCTGTACTTGATTTCGGCGTCGTCCTTGGCAATCAACTCGACCACCGCAGCGTGGAGTTGGTTTTCGTCCCTCTGTGGAGCTGTACAGCCCTCGAGATAGCTTACGTAGCTTCCTTCTTCGGCCACCAAAAGGGTCCGCTCAAATTGTCCTGTTCCCGCTTCGTTGATTCGGAAATAAGTCGACAACTCCATGGGACATTTGGTGCCCTTTGGGATGTAGCAAAAAGACCCGTCTGTGAAGACGGCTGAGTTGAGCGCCGAGAAGAAATTGTCTTTGACTGGCACTACAGTTCCCAAGTGCTTTCGAATCAAGTCGGGGTGTTCTTTGATGGCTTCGCTCATGGAGCAAAAGATGATGCCGAGTTCGGCCAGCTTGTCCTTAAAGGACGTGGCCACCGACACGCTGTCCATCACAAAGTCGACCGCGACACCGGACAGGCGCTTCTGTTCTTCCATCGAGATGCCGAGCTTGTCCATTGTTGCGCGAAGCTCAGGGTCCACATCGTCGAGGGAGTCGAGCATCACTTTCGCCTTTGGAGCGGCGTAGTAGCAAATGGCTTGGTAGTCCGGCTTCTCGTAATTCACGTGGGCCCAGTCGGGCTCTTCCATGGATTTCCAAACCTCGAAGGCTTGAAGCCGCCAGTCCAGCATCCATTGTGGCTCTTCTTTTTTGGCACTGATTAGGCGGATCACCTCCTCATTCAGACCTGGAGGAGCCTTGTCGGCTTCGATGTTGGTTGTGAATCCGAATTCATACTCCTTCCGGGTGAATTCATCCAACAGTGGATTTTCTTCTGCTGCACTCATGTTAAATGGGTTCAGATAGAGAAACTCTCTCCGCAGCCACAGGTTCTGTTGGCGTTGGGATTGTGGAACACAAAGCCCTTGCCGTTGAGACCGCCGGAGAACTGCAATTCTGTGCCAACGAGGTAGAGGAAGCTCTTTCTGTCGACCACGACGGTCACGCCGTTGTCTTCAAAACGTTGGTCTCCTTCTTGCTCCTGGTGGTCGAAGGTCAACTCATACATCAGTCCGCTGCATCCTCCACCTTTGACACCAACGCGAACGAAGCTCCCATCAGGGGAGCCCGCTTCGGACATCAGGCGGCGAACTTGGTCGCGGGCATTCTCGTGAACAGTGATCATGCGTTCGGCTCTAAAAACCCCCCTTTCGGGGGATGGACAGCAAAGGTAACGCCACTATTTGTACAGAATCTAAATAACGAATGTCAAAGTTCACGAACGTGGTGAAACAGGTCAATCGTTGTCACTTAAGCCGTCCCAACCTTGTGCTTTGAGCTCTGTTTCCATGCCGTTCCGTGCAATCAAGGTTCGGTCGGCTTGGTCCTCAGTGAGGTGGCCCACAATGGAGAACATGGGGTGGTTACGGATGTCTTCGAAGCGATCTTGGGGTACGGTGAAGAGCAATTCGTAGTCTTCTCCGCCGCTGAGAGCGCACATGGTGGGGTCGAGGTTGAAGTCCCGGGCCGTGTCGTACATCTTGTCGGCCATCGGGATTTTGTCTTCATACAGCCGCACGCCACATCCAGACTGAGCGGCGATGTGCAAGGCTTCGGAAGCGAGGCCGTCGGAAATGTCGATCATCGCCGTAGGCAGCAGTTCGAGTTTGGCGAGCTCTTCCACAACATCTGTCCGCGCTTCGGGCTTGAGTTGACGCTCGAGCAGTTCTTCATGGCCGTCGAGTTCTGGCTGAGCCCCAGGTGCCTCTTTAAAGACCAACTTTTCGCGTTCGAGAATTTGCAATCCCATGTAGGCTCCGCCAAGTTCGCCGCTCACAACAAGCAAGTCTCCGGCATTTGCGCCTCCCCTTTGGGTCACTTTTTCGGGTTGAACTTGACCAAGTGCCGTGACGGAAAGGGCCAATCCCGCCTTTGAGCTTGTGGTGTCGCCACCCACGAGGTCCACGCCATAGCGGGTACAGGCCAAACGGACACCCTCATACAACTCTTTGACGGCCTCCACGCTGAAGCGGTTGGACAAGGCGAGCCCCACCACCACCTGTGTGGGCACGGCGTTCATGGCGCAGATGTCGCTGAGGTTGACCACAACCGCCTTGTATCCTAGGTGCTTCAATGGACTGTAACTCAAGTCAAAATGGATGCCCTCGCAGAGCATGTCCGTGCTCACCACGGTGTGATGACCTTCTTTGGGTTTCAAGATGGCAGCGTCATCTCCAACGCCGAGAATGGTCTCTTCCCGGGTGATCTTGATGCCTTTGGTGATTTCGGCAATCAGTCCAAATTCTCCTAAAGTTCCGATTTCAGTGCGTTCCGCGTCCATTGAACAAAGCTAGTCCTCGAAAAATTCTTATCTTAAATACTTCAACCCATGCTCATGCGTTTTGCTCTCTTCTTTGGTTTTGTTGTGGCGATGTCTTCGGGCATGGCTCAAACTCAGGTGGGATTGCGCATTGACCACAAGGCTGGACAGGCGGAATTTGATGGGGCCACCCCTGTGGTCACCCCCCTTGGCGAATTGGTTCAGGTTGACCGCTTGGAGTATTACCTCAGTTCGCTCACCTTGGTGCACGACGGCGGACAAGAGACGCCCTTGGATGGCGCCTATGTGCTGGCAGATGCTTTTGTGGATGAAGTGCATCCGCTGGGGCAGGTGACCGGTGTAGAATCCGTGGAAGGACTCAAGTTCTACGTGGGCGTGGACCCAGAAAACAACCACGCAGACCCCGCCATTTGGCCAGCGGATCATCCTTTGGCACTTCAAGTACCCAGCATGCACTGGGGTTGGTCTGGTGGGTACCGATTCATTGCTTTGGAGGGGGAGTCAGTTTCGAACGGCGCGGTTGGACATGAGGTCCATGCATTGGGAGACGACAACCATTATTCTGGAGAGACCGAAGTGCTGTCCTCTATCGAAAACGGGATGCTCATCTTGGATGTTGAGGCAGACGTTTTGGGCTTTTACAGCCAATTGTCGGTAGAGCAAGGCCTCATTAACCACGGGGAGAGCGGAGAGGCTGTCTTGGTGTGCAACAACTTGGCAGACGATGTTTTCCGCCTTCCAGGCGCGGCATCATTGAGCCCACGGTTGTCCGGCACTTTTGACTTCGTTATGTTGCCCCAAGAAGGAGGGGCAGAATTGCGGTTTGATGCGCCTCTGATTGACAATGCCGAAGTGTTGTTGTTGGACATCCTTGGACGCCCGTTGCAATCTGTAACGTTGCCCAAAGGCACCTCGAGCCATCAATTCATAAACGTCCATTCCGGGGCATTCCTGGTCACGGTTTCGACGTCAAACCACCTCTCCACACGCAGGTGGATTCAAGGGCTTTGAGTGGGCGCGGTGAGCGCACGTTTTGTAGCAGGGTTCAATCCGATTCAGTTGCCCACCGTTTGATGGCTTGGGTCACTTTGAGTGAAACCACTCGAAGGAGGGCGTCTTCCTTGGCTGATTTGATGGCGTCGACTGTGCCAAAAGTCTCCATCAGTTTTTGACGAGTAGCGGGTCCAATTCCGGGAATGTCGTCCAAAGCGCTGTGCAATGCCGCCGCGCTTCTTCGCTTTCGATGATGGGCAAGAGAGAACCGGTGTGCTTCATCTCGCATGCGCTGAATGAGCTTGAGTGACTCGGACCTCTTGTCCAAGTGCAACGGAATGCTGTCGCCCGGGAAGTAGAGCTCTTCAAGCCGCTTTGCAATGCCGATAATGGCCACTTTCCCCATCAAGTTGAGCTGTTCGAGGGCGCTCACGGCGCTGGAAAGTTGGCCTTTTCCCCCGTCAACAATGATGAGTTGGGGAAGCGGCTCTCCCTCGTCCACAAGACGCTTGTAACGACGGTGTACAACCTCGGCCATGGAGGCAAAATCGTCGGGTCCGACGACGGTTTTGATGTTGAACTTCCGGTAGTCCGACTTGGCTGGCTTGGCGCGTTTAAAGACCACGCAAGCGGAGGCAGGGTTGGTGCCTTGGATGTTGGAGTTGTCAAAACACTCAATGTGCGTGGGCAGTTCGCTCAAATGCAGGTCTTTTTTGAGGGTCTCCATGATGCGCATTTGTGCGGCCTCGGGATCCACTTGTTCCTGCTGTTTGCGCCGATCAAGCATGGTGTACTTGGCGTTGCGTTCGGACAATTCAATGAGTCGTTTTTTGTCTCCTCTTAATGGGACGTGCCATTTGATTCCGGACACAATGGGCCGGACTTCTATGCTTGTGTAGATCTCCGGGCTGTGAATCTGGGCTCGGTTGCGAAACTCAAGAATGCCATATTCGAGCAGTTCCTGATCGCTCTCGTCGAGTCGCTTTCGCAATTCGATGGTTTGCCCGTGGACGATGCTCCCGTCCATGATTTTCATGTAGTTGATGTAGCCAGCGGAGGGGTCGCTGACCACCGAATAGACCTCCACATTGTGAATGCTTTGGTTGACCACGGTGCTTTTGGCTTGGAATTTTTCCAGTGCCATTTTTTTACGCTTGTGGGCCTCGGCTTCTTCAAATGCAAAGGTGGATGCAGCTTCTTTCATGGCCTTGTCCGCGGCATGAATCAGGGTCTTGATGTTGCCCCTTAAGATGGCTCGGATGGCGTCGATGCCGGTGTTGTAATCTTCTAAGGATTGCTTGCCGACGCAGGGAGCCTTGCAGTTTCCCATGTCGTACTCGAGGCACGTTCTGAACTTGCCAGCGTCGATGTTTTTTTGACTCAAGTCGTACTTGCACGTGCGCACGGGGTGGAGGTTTCGTGCAATGTTCAGCACGGCGTGCATGGTTTTGGCCGAGGCGTATGGACCGAAGTATTCGGACCCGTTTTTGATGACGTTTCGCGTGGTGTGCACGCGTGGGAACCGCTCGTTTCGGATCACAATCGAGGGGTAAGTTTTGTCGTCCTTGAGCTCGATGTTGTACCGTGGTTGGTGCTCTTTGATGAGGTTGTTCTCGAGCAGCAGGGCATCCACCTCCGTTTCCACCACAATGAACTGGATGTCGGCGATTTTTTGGACGAGCAGTCGGGTTTTTCCGTTTTCGTAGGTCTTCTTGTTGAAGTAGCTCGCTACTCGCTTCTTGAGGCTTTTCGCTTTGCCGATGTAAAGCAGCTTTCCCTCGGCGTCGTAATGCTGGTACACACCTGGGCTGTCCGGCAAGCGCTGGAGAATTCTTCGAATATGTGGAGAGGCTTTCACGGGCAGAGAACGATGTGGGAAGTTACCTTCGGAGCGAATGTCCGAACACACTCCGGGCCACGGCCCTTCCCGTGAATTGGTCACCGGTGCCACTGGCCTGGTGGGAATGCACCGTTTGGCCTGGCGATTGGAGCGCAATTGGCCCACTGTTGCTTTGCATAGAGAAGGCAGTGATTTGACCCGAACGGCCGAATTCTTGAGGGCCAAATTGGGTTTGAAATTTGACGAGGCTTGGGCCGCGTTGGAGTGGCGACAGGCCGATTTGTCGAGCCCCATGGACCTGGAAGATGCGATGCAAGGGTGTGACCGTGTATTTCATGCTGCGGGTCGCGTCAGCTTCAAACCCGGAGACGAGGCCATGCTCAAGGCGGTGAATCAGCTGGGCACGGCCCATGTGGTGAACGCGGCTTTGGCGGTTGGCGTTCAGCGCTTGTTTCACATTTCGTCAGTGGCGGCCTTGGGCCGTTCACAAGGTGGTGATGGAGGGCAATTGAGGGTCACCGAGGGATCGGACTGGGCTGAAGGAGCTGGCGCTTCACCTTATGGATTGAGCAAGCACGCTGCAGAAATGGAAGTGTGGCGTGGCATGGCAGAAGGGCTGGATGTGATTGTGGTGAATCCCACCATCATTTTGGGAGAGGCAACGTACGAGGAAAGCTCGGGTATGGTCTACCAGCGCGCCGCTCAGGGAAGAAAGTACCATCCGGTGGGAGGCAATGGTTTTGTGGGAGCAGAGGATGTATTGTCGGTCTGTGCCGCTTTGGACAAAGCGGCAGACGCCGGTCAGAAAGACATTCTGGGCGAGCGATTTGTGGTGTCATCCGAAGACGTGAGTTACCGAGACCTCATGGGTTGGATCGCCGAAGGACTCAACGTTGCTGCGCCCACCAAACCCTTGGCGGGTTGGATGCTGGAGGTGGGGTGGAGGTTGGCTGCTGTGCTTTCTTGGGTCACAAGAAGGCCGCCCTTGCTGACCAAGGACCTGGCACGAAACACGAGAAAGCGACATGGCTACGACACGTCAA
This sequence comes from uncultured Flavobacteriales bacterium, assembly GCA_965657965.1. Classification (GTDB taxonomy): domain Bacteria; phylum Bacteroidota; class Bacteroidia; order Flavobacteriales_D; family Sanyastnellaceae; genus UBA8752. Next base: position 15,268 of record CBFHQM010000019.1, read on the forward strand.
AGCTGAAACGCACATTGCCGGAATTCGCATTTACTCCAATTCAAGAGGTGGTCAAGGCGGCCACATCTCGTGGCTGAACTGCCTCAATTCCATTGGCTGTTTCGGGCCAGTGAGTCCAGATGCAATTGAACATCTTGGAGCATGCTGGGCAGGGCTTCGGGCTGGTTGTACCACCAATTGAATGTTGCAGTGAAGGCAGAATCGGTGACCCCGGCTTCGGAGAGAACCCTGGCTCGATGAAGGGCCCTGGACCGCTCTCTGTCCCCCTTGAGCATGTGCTGCCTGTGTGCCGTTTCGACCAGTTGAAGCTGGGCGTGAATGGAGACAAACGTATCGTGCGCCACCATGTTTTCGGGGCGAGGGGGAATGTCGTTTTTGAACCTGGGGTCACACCCCACGAGCAAAAAGGAACCGAGAAGAAGCCAAATGAACGCGAATCTCATCGGTCAAAGGTGAGCCTTTGACCGGCATGGGATTGACCGTCGCTGGGCTCCACGATGTTTTGTCCATCCCAGACTTGAATTCCGTTGACCCAGGTTTGGGCCACTTGGGCAGAAAAACGGTCTCCTTCAAAAGGCGACCATCCACATTTACTCAAGATGCCCTCGGGCCCTACTGTCCATGGGGAATGCGGGTTGACCAAGACAAAATCTGCGGCATAACCGGTCCGTAAGAAACCTCGGTTGGGAAGGTCAAACAGGCGAGCAACCCGGTGCGCTGTGAGGCGTGGAATGTCGGTTAAGTCGAGCCACCCTTGGGCCACACCTTCATAGAGGGCGACAAGGGCATGTTGGACAAGAGGACCGCCAGATGGAGCGTTCCAATACGTGTTTGCTTTTTCTTCAATCGTGTGCGGTGCGTGGTCCGTGGCCAGGACGTCGATGGCACCCCCGGGTTTGAGTGCTGCGCGAATGGCGGCTCTGTCCTCTGCTGTTTTGACCGCTGGATTCCATTTGATTCGGGTTCCGCGGTCCGCGTAGTCGGCATCTGTAAACCACAGGTGATGGGTGCAGGCTTCGGCGGTAATGCGCTTTTCGTTGAGGTCTTTCTTTCCGTCAAATAGGCTCAATTCTTTGGCGGTTGAAATGTGAAGGACGTGAAGGCGTGCCCCTGTCTTCTCTGCGAGCTCAACGGCACGAGAAGAACTCCGGTAGCAGGCCTCTGCACTTCGGATCAGCGGGTGTTGACTCAAGGGGACCGCCTCGCCATACTTGGCTTTGGCTGCTGCGGCATTGGCGCGAATGGTGGCCTCGTCTTCGCAGTGCGTTGCAATGAGCATGGGGCATTCTTTGAAAATGCCTTCGAGCACAGTGGCGTCGTCCACGAGCATGTCTCCGGTGGAGCTGCCCATAAACACTTTGACGCCGCAAACGTGTTTGGGGTCGGTCTCCAGAACGTCCTTGAGGTTGCCATTGGAGGCGCCCATAAAGAAGCTGTAATTCGCGGGACTCACTTCGGATGCCCGGTCGTATTTGTCTTGAAGCAAGGATTGAGTCAACGCTTGTGGGACGGTGTTGGGCATCTCCATAAACGAAGTGATGCCGCCCGCCACAGCTGCGCGAGATTCGGTGGCAATCTCTGCTTTGTGCGTAAGACCAGGCTCTCGAAAGTGGACCTGATCGTCAATCATGCCGGGCAACAAATGAAGGCCTTGACAATCGTGGATGGTGGCCTTGGATGCGGCCAGGGCAATGGTGGGGTCTTCGTGCTTTTGAAGGTCGAGGCCAATGGCAGCGATGTGTCCACCTTCCACCAAGAGGTCTCCTTTTTGAACGCGGCCTTCATTGACGAGGGTGGCGTTTAAAAACAAATGGCTCATGCGACTTGGCTTTCGTCGGTGGGGCGAATGTCGAACCGGCGCATTTGAAGGACCCCTATGAAGGCTTCCTTGAAAATGTTGAGGCTCATTTTGGAAGTTCCGAGCTCGCGATCCACGAACGTGATGGGCACTTCGGCGATAGAGAAGCCAAGCCGTTTGGCGTTGTATTTCATCTCGATTTGGAAGGCATAGCCAATGAAGTGAATTGCGTCCAAACGGATGGTCTTCAGTGTTTTTGCGCGGTAACACTTGAACCCTGCTGTCGGGTCCTTGACCTTCAAGTTGAGCACAGTGTTGACGTACAAAGAGGCTCCGTAGCTCATGGCGATGCGGTGCCAAGGCCAATTCGAGACTGCTCCGCCCTTTGTGTACCTCGACCCAACGGCAACCCCGGCTCCATTCATGCAGGCTTCACGCAGGCGCTCGAGGTCTTTGGGGTTGTGGCTAAAGTCCGCATCCATCTCAAACAGATAGTCATATCCGGCGTTCAAGCCCCATTTGAATCCTGCGATATAGGCGGTGCCCAGGCCTAGTTTTCCTGAGCGCTCCAGCAAGTGAATGCGACTGGGGTGTTCTTGTTGCGCTGCGCGCACCAAATCGCCCGTTCCGTCGGGGGAGCCATCATCTACTACTAAAACATGGAAGGGATCACCGTGCACTGGCGTGAGCGCCATGACGGTGTTGAGCATCCGTGTGATGTTCTCTTTTTCGTTGTAAGTCGGGATGATGACGAGGCTATCGGACACAGCAGAAAGATCAAAGTGGGGTTAGAGGGTCATGCGGAGCATGTTGAGCTCTTCGCGGTCGAGGAGGCGCCAATGGCCTCTTGGTAGGTCTTTTTTGGTTAACGGCCCAAGAATGGTGCGGTCGAGGCGCTCTACGTCATACCCCAAGTGTGTGAGCATTTTGGCCAAAGCTTTGGGCCGGTTGGAGTGCATTTCCACTCCGATTTCCTTGGGGCTTTTGTTTTCGTCAATAAAGGAAGCGGAAGAGGCCTTGATGTAGCCAGCGTCGGTTTCCACACCTTCGGTCATGGCGACCAAGTGCTCAGAACGCATTTTCTGACGCAAGGTGACGTGGAAAATCTGGCGGATTTTGGTGCCGGTTGCCCGCATGCGCTCGGTCATTTCCGGGTCGTTGGTGAACAGCAAAAGGCCAGTGTCCATCCGTTCCATTTTGTCGACGGGAAACAGGACTTCGCGGGTGGCGTTTTGCACCAAGTCCATCACGGTTCTTCGGCCCTGCTTGTCTCCAGCGGTTCCCAAGAAGTTTTTGGGCTTGTTCAACAACAAGTAATGCTTCTTTTCGGGCTTAATGCGCTGCCCTTCGACCACGACCTCATCGGTAGGGTGCACTTTGGTGCCCAGCGCGGTGACCACTTCTCCGTTCACTGTAACTGCTCCGGCGGTGATCAGCATGTCGGCCTCTCTGCGCACACAAACGCCAGAATTCGAAATGAACTTATTGAGTCGGAGTGGGGCGTCCACGTCTTTGAGTGCCGGCCGCTTTTTCGGACGATACGCACCCCCTGGCTTCAGCGGTGCGCCCGTGCGGGTTTTCCGTTCGGCACCCGGGCCTTTGCCGTATGGCTTGCCTTTTCCGCGCACAGGACGTTCGGGACGACCGGTGTCTGGGGTTTTTTCGGACAAGCTTTTCCGTGAGCCAAAGCCCCTTTTTTCAGGGGAGGAATTCTCCGAGCGCTGTCGGCTGGGGTTTTCCGAGCGGCCAGTGCGAGGTGGCTTGCGGGAACGGGAACGATCGGACATGAGGGTTGCGGGTCACCCGCGAAGATACGCAGTGTCTACAGCGGCTCAGCGTACCGGTGCAATTCGGATGCGTTCGTCGGCACCAGTTCCTCCTTTTCGCCCGAATGTATACGCCAAGGTGATCCCCTTTTCTAAGAACGTCATGGCGTGTCGTGCGGAGCTGGCGTCGAGTAAAGCCGCGGCAGTGCCTTCTGTAATTGGGGTTTCGCCGCTCAAGTCGCTGGAAGCCAAGAACCGGCTATTGGAAATGTTGAGGCCACCGGCATGCACGCGCGCCATGGCCCTGATGCGCCCCCATTGTGCCCAGGCTCCAAAACTGGCGCTCATGCCCCAGCCGGTGACCGCCCAATAATGTTTGGTGCGGACGCCCTCCCAACGCACGTCGGTGGCACAGAGGACGATGCCCAAGCTCGTTGCGGTTTGTAATCCCCATCGAAACCGTTGGTTTGCGGTGTCCCACGTTTGTCGGGTTCTTGCGGATTTCCCAAATGTCCAGTCTCGCTCAGCGGCTACCCGGATAAAATTCATGCCGTCAGAGTGCTCAAAGTTGTACTCTCGCCAATTCCAATCAAAGGCGTCTCGGTTGAACGTGGCTTGATTGATGAAGCCCGATACCGTGTGCACCGCGTGGGGAATTTTGTATTTCAGGTGGTCCCATCCGGCACTGATCCACAAGGCACCAGGGTAGGAAACGCCATTCTTGATTTTGCGTCCGACGCGAGCGTTGAATTGCGGAATGGTAAAGGCTGCTGGATTCAGGTGGACTTTGGGGTCGAATGGAGCGGGCATGTCCTTGGCCTTCATGTCATGAAAGGTCAAGTCAATTCCAGGGCCGACCAACCGGAGATTGGTGCGGCCATACTCGGCCCTGTGGTATCCCCAATGTGCGTACCACTTGCTTTCACCTTTTGGCGAATCCACCCAGCCAATGGCTTGCCCCATGGCCTGACTTTGGGCATGGCAAAGCGAAGAGACAGAGGAGAAGAGGAGGGCCAATAGCATCAACCCCGTGGACGTGCCCAAGGCGATGAAGCGCAGGGGCCAACGAAAACAAACGGAGGTGGAACGTGGGTGCATTGCTGTGCGAAAATAGGGTGCTCCTCACCGGCAGTGATGGACTTTCGACATCATGGAATCACACAAACAAACCTTGGGGAGATGGGGCGAGGAGGTCGCATTGCACCATGTCATGAAAAAGGGTTGGGAGGTATTGGCGCGCAATTGGCGCGTGGGTCGAATGGAGGTGGACTTGGTACTGAAGGATGGGCCTTGGCTGATTTTGGTTGAAGTGAAAACCCGGACGGAACCAGTTCAGGCAGGGTGGCACCGCTTGGTCTCTAAACCCCAGCAGGAGCGACTGATTCGGGCGGCCAGGGTGTTTTTGGCCCGGCACCCAGAGCGGCATTTGGAAGTTCGGTTTGATGTGATTGCCGTGCTCAAAAACCGCTATGGTCATCGGGTCTTGCACACCGAACAAGCCTTTTACCCTTTGTTGCCGGGCCGCTGAAAACGCACGACAACTTGTGGGGATTCTTCTTTCACGGCATGCGAAAAGGAGATTTTTAAGCGTTGATTCGCAGTATGCAGCAGCGTTCTATTTACTTCGTGATCATCGCCACATTGGTCTTGATTGTTGGCTATCTCGGCTATCAGGTCTCACAACAAGGCACCGCCATTGACGTGCAAACGCAAGAGATTGAGGAGGGCAATAGAGAGCGTGAGGTGTTGGAGTTTGATTTGCAGAAAATGCGGTTCAGCTACGACACGCTTCAGATTGAGAACTCGCTCATGATGGCTGAAATGGCCGCACAACGCAGCGAAATCGAGGGTTTGATTTCTAAGGTGAGGGACCGCAATTACAGCGTGTCAAAACTGAAGAAAGAGACGGGAACCTTGCGGAAAATCATGCAGGGCTACGTCGTGACCATTGACTCTTTGAATCAAGCCAATATCGCGCTGCAAATGGAGCGAGATGCCATGGCCAATCAGGTAACGGAGGTGGAAGAGCGCAATGCAGATTTGCGCAGAAGGCAAGACAATATGGAGGGCATCATTGAAGCTGGGCGCATTCTTCAGGCGATGGACTTGAACCCCATGGCCATACGCGTGGCTTCGACAGGGTCACAGCGTGAGACCACACGGGCGAAGCGGGCCGAAATGATCAAGACGTGCTTTACGCTCATGGAAAACCGCATTGCGGAAAAGGGAGAGCGCACTTTGTTTCTGGAAGTCATTCACCCCGATGGCCGCATGCTTCCTCCAGGTGACCGCAGCCCCGTGAGCATGACCGATGGTTCGCAGGCCTCTGCAGCGAGAGTTTTGGACTACAATGGAGATCGGGTAGAGGCTTGCATCTTCTTTACGGCCGCAGCGCCTTTTGACGCGGGCGTATACACGGTTCACCTCGTCGATGGTGGGGAGCGCATTGCGACCACCGATTTGATTTTGAGGTGATCAACGCACAAGCGTGACCTTGCCGGTTCGTCGCTCTATGCCCTTGCTTGTGGGGAAGTGCACTACCCACGTGTACACATCGGGTTGAGCCAGGTGCAGGCCATCGCCCACGGCACTGACTTTGTTGGAGACACCGGGCCCGCCTACGCCGCCTGTCCAATAGGCTCGAGGGTCAATCGAAGCCCAAATGCATTCGCCCCAACGGCTCCAAACCTCGACCCGATAATTCGGCAATATGGAACCATCTGGCAGTCCCAAAAGGTGGGTGCCAGCGCCATTGAGCCAATGACCTTCTGGCCGCCAACCATCGTTTAGCCCATCGCCGTCAGGGGTGAAGGCAGAGGGCACGTACAAGGGGTAATTGAAGGACACGGACACCACGTCCGCGGACCGGCAGCCATTGTCGTCGATCACATGAAGGGTAAAGTCCATGTCGTCTTGAATCAAGACTTCGGGAATCAAACAGCTGGAGCACGACAGTGGGTTTTCTGGAGTCCACCAGAGAGAATCAACATCAGCGCCCTGAACAGAGCCATAAAGGAAGGTGGGTTCCAACCAGTCTTGCCTTTGGTCTGGTCCGGCCTCTACAGTTGGCTGCGGGAAGACGTTGACTTGCACTTCGGCCGAGGCCACGCACCCATCGGAATCGGTCACATACACGGTGAAGGTCTGGTTGGTGGCTGTGGCCACGGTTGTTTGACTGATTCCGGGGTTGGTGACCAGCGATCCAGGTACCCATTGATACGCCACACCCCCCGAAGCCGCCACGGGGAACGCTTCCCCTGCACAGACGGTGCCACCGGGCTCGGCGAAGGCTTCGGGAACGATGAGTTCCACGGTGACCTCGTCTGTCCCGGTTCCACATAAATTGGAAATGGCCACCGTGTATGTGGTTGTGGTTGTGGGTGTAGCCGTTGGGGTTTGGCTGGCCGGATTGTTGAGGCCAATGGTGGGGCTCCACACCCATGTATTCCCGTCGTCGGCAGACAGCGCAATCGATTGTCCGATGCACAGGGGAACATTCGGGTAAACGTTGTCGCCGGGGATGCCGGGCACCACATCGACATTGATGTTGTGGATGCGCTCGCATCCTTCAGGGGTGGTCACCGTAACGGTGTAGTTGGTGGACTCTGTGGGAGAGGCGACGGGGTCCGGGGCATCGGGATCGGAAAGGCCGTTGGTGGGCATCCAATCGTAGGTCCAATTGGGGGCGCTGGCAACGGGACTGGTTACGGAAAGCGGGGTTCCATCTCCAAGGCAGATTTGCGTGTCTCCGCTTGGGGTCGTGGCCATGTCGACGACTTCCACTGTGATTTCTGCGGTTTCGTTTCCGCAGTTGGTCGCGTCTGTAAGCGTGTACGTGGTGGTGACGTTGGGCTCGGCAAGCGGGGAATCGGTGTCGGTATCGCTCAAGCTGTTGGAGGCGCCCCAGATTAACGTGCCGTTGCCCGATCCCGCGAGGGATACAGATTCTCCTAAGCACAGAGGGTCTACGGGTTGAATGACGGGTTCTGCGGCAAGGGCGATGGTGACCGAGACGTAGGCCGTGTCAGACTCTAAACACCCAGTGGTGTCCTCGGCGATTACCTCGACTTCGAAGGTTCCAGCGATGCCGTAAAGGTGTTCTGGGGCGACTTCATTGCTGAAGTTGGCGTCGCCAAAGTCCCAAGTAAAAGCCGCGGGCCCGTTGGTGTTGTTCTCGAACTGAACGTTGTCGCCTTGGCAGAATTGATCGGGTCCGTCGATGTCAATGTTGGCGTTGAGCTTACCGAGTTCGAATTTGAACACCCCCATGTTGCAGTTGGGGCTAGGGTTGTTGGAACTCCAAGCGTTGTTGCTAGAAGGGAAATCGTTCATTCCTCCACAACCTGCGCAGACCGATTGATAGACGGTTCCGTTTTGGTCGAAACGGGAAGAGCCACCGTCCACATGTTCGTTGGAGAATGGACCTCCAAAAAAGGTGGCGTAGACCAGGTCAGTGGCGTCTGGTGCGAGCACGGCGAGGTAGAAGTCGCTGCCGTCTGTGTTGTTTTGGAATGGACTGTCGGTGATGGGAAGGCCAAAGGTGGTGCTGCCCGCGACGTCTGCTGTGCCAGAGTTGGCATTGGTTTGGCCGCCCCAACCACTGATGTAGACTTGTTGGCACTCGCTCACCAAAAAAGCGGTGGGGCTAATGTCAATGGCGTTGGACCCTGTGCCAATGGTGGTTTGCCATTCAATGTCGCTGAGGTCGGGAAGAAAACAGGTAATGTATTGGCCGCTGTTTGGGTTGGCATAGACGTCGCCAATGGCGGGCATCCCGCCGCGCGCTTGGCCATAAGCATAGGGCCTGCCAGACAAATCCCGCTGTACGAAGTAGACTTGGTCGTAGTCATCAAGACCATGGTAGGTCGCAAATTGAACGATGAGGTCATCGGGCCCGGCGTTCATTTGCGCAATCCAGCCGTCCACACTCCCGGCAGGCGCTGGCTGGATGGACCCTCCTGGCAGTGGAAGGTCGTTGGATGTCGTACCGCCCCCAACCAGGATCTCGAGCGCGCCAAAGGCGCCAAAACTATTGTCGGGAGCGACTTCCACGCTGTAGGCTGCGTCGTTTCCGCTGCCGCCAAACGTTCGCCCGCAAAGCAACGTGGTGAGGTCTTGGTCAAACCCGGCTACCAAAGCATCGAACCCGCCGGCGTGCGGTGGACTTCCGGGAAGGTCAATGTCGGGCGAGGTGGTTGTGGTGGCAATCCACACAGAACCGTCGGGTCCAATGTCGATTTGACCGCGGTAGTTGTCTCCAAAATTGGCGCGTAACCCCGGTGCTTCGTTCAGGCCATCTATGCCTGTTCCTCCAAAATAGGTAGAGGCCTCGAGGGTAAAGTCAGTCGCATTGAAGCTGGCGATGTAGCCGTCGACGCCATTGGGCTGACTGTCGACGCCGTACACGGTGACGTCTGTGGCGGGGCCAGCGGCCAGATTGGGTTGGTGAACGCCTGCTGTGGTGGGAAAGTTGCTGGACCCGGTGGTGCCAAACAAGACCATGCGGCCCCAATCTTCGTTGAAGGCGAGGCTGTGCGGAATGTCGGCTTGCCCACCGCCCAAATAGGTGCTGTATAGCAAGCCGCTGCCATCTTCGTTGAACACGGTGATGGCCACGTGGCTAATGCCGTCCTCGAAAACGCCCATCACGGTCTGCACGGCATCGGGTGTGGTGGGGTAGCCTGGAGCGAAGGCCACGGCGCCGCCAATCAAGGCGCCATTGGGACCATTGCTGGCCGTGGTGCCAAAGTTGTCTCCCGTGGATCCCGCATAGGTAGAAAAGGTGATTTCGGGGTCGAGTACCAAGGGCAAGTGAGGGTCATAGGATCCCACGTCTAAGCTCACGGTCTGGCCATCGATGCGGTAGTGACACTCCACAGTGAGCATTGTCCCGTCACCTCTCAATTGATAAGCAAAGGGGCGGCCCAGTTGAGCATAGAAATCCGTCCCTTCGTTGTGCAAAGGATGGACGAGGTTCAGGCTTCCATCTGGGTTGATTTGTGGTGCAACTCCTGCGTAAGTCCACCCTACAGCGCTGGGATCGACGCCGGGAGCCACAGTGAATTCAAACTTGGCGTTTCCGGACCGCGTTCCACGCCAACGCAAGTCAATTCCTTCCCACAGGTCGCGCCTTTCAATGCGGCGCGAGGCCTGCACGTGCTCCGCCCATTGCTGTGGATTGTCGCCTAGGTAAAAGTGCAGAGCATCAGGGTCGGTTTCACCTTTGTCCCAGTCGCTCCTTTCACTCGAGGCGGCCCCCAACCATTTGGCTTGCCAGAGCACGCCGCGTTTGGAACCGGAGTGGTGGTCGGGTGTCGAAGATGGAGCCCATTGCCAACAGGTCCAGCCGTCAGAATCGATTTGAATGCCCCCGCTCACCACCTCGGTGCGGTGTTGCACATGCTCGGGCCATTGTCCTTCGTTGGGCACGAACCTGACCTGTGCGGTCAGGGCTGGGGCCAGCAAAAGGAACATGAAGGTGAGTGTGCGCATGATTAAAGAAACAAGTTCGGAAAGGATTCGTTGCTTCTTCGAATAAGATGGTTTGTCAGTGAATCCTGTCGGCGAGGATGCGCATTTCGATGGAGGGTGCAATGCGCTCGTGAAGGATGCGGTAAACGCACTCTGCAACGGGCATGGGCACGTCGAACTTTTGGTTGATTTGGTGAATGCCCAAGGCCGCTGGGTAGCCTTCTGCAATCATGTCCATTTCCACCAACGCACCGGTGACGCGGTAGCCCTTTCCAACCATGGTTCCCAAGGTTCGATTCCGACTATGGGGAGAGTAAGCGGTGACGAGCAAGTCGCCCAAATAGGCCGAAGCACTCACGTCTCGGGCCGTTTCATTGACCGCATTCAAAAAGCGATTGGTCTCTTTTAACGCGTTGGAAATGAGCACCGCAATGAAATTGTCTCCCAGGCCCATGCCGTGGGCAATTCCCGCCGCGACAGCATAGATGTTCTTGAGTACGGCGGCGAGCTCAATGCCAAAAATGTCGTCCGTGGTGTGCGTCCTGAGCCAAGGGTTGCGCAGCCGGTTGGCGAGATGCTGAGCCAAATTTTCGTTGGAGCAGGCTAGGGTCAGGTAGGTCCAGTTCTCTCGCGCCACCTCCTCTGCATGACTGGGTCCTGCGATCAAGCCGATTCTGCCGTAAGGGACCCCCATCATTTTATGCAGGTAGCGCGCGGGAATGTGATGCTGGTCGGTCACCAATCCTTTGACAGCATTAAAAACGACTTTGTTTTCGAGGCCTTGGACTTGATTTCCGCGCAGGGCGTCGTCTAAGTATGCACTGGGTACAGCCAGAACAATGATGTCGCTGTTGTCCACCACGGTTTGAATGTCCGTAGACATGTTCAGGCGGTCCAAGGGCAGTGAAAGGCTCCTTAAATAAAGCGGGTTGTGGGCTGTTTTTGCAATGTGATTCAAAGACGACTCGCGCCGAACCCACCAGTTCACGGGGTGTTCGCAGGCGTCTTCGTGCCGTGTAAACAGGTGAGCCAAAGCGGTGGCCCAGCTTCCACTTCCGATGATGCCAATGCGCTTGGAGGACAGGGCTTCGTTGGCCATGTGGCCAAGGTACGTCCACACGCACTGAAGGCCTATTTTTGCAGCCTCGGGGGTGCAATGCTCACCCCAAAAGTTCCACCCTGACCTCATTTGACATGGCCCAACAGGACGACCACCTTAAGCGCGTGATTGGACACGCCAAGGAATACGGATTCGTGTTTCCTTCCAGTGACATTTACGATGGCCTCAGCGCGGCCTATGACTACGGTCAATTGGGCGTTGAGCTCAAAAACAACATCAAGGCGTATTGGTGGACCGCCATGGTGCGGATGCACGAAAACATTGTGGGCTTGGACGCCAGCATTTTCATGCACCCCACCACATGGAAGGCCTCTGGCCACGTGGACGCCTTCAATGATCCGCTCATCGACAACAAGGACAGCAAGAAGCGGTATCGCGCAGATGTACTCGTGGAGGATCACATCGGCAAGATTGAAGCCAAGATTGCCAAGGATGTGGCCAAGGCTCAGAAGCGGTTTGGAGATGATTTTGACAAAGGCCAGTTCCTGGCCACCAACGGGAATTGCGTGCGCCGTCAAGCCGAGATCGACGACATCAATGGCCGATTCAAAACCGCAATGGATGCAGAGGACTTGGCCGCCGTTAAGCAGTTGATTTTGGATTTGGGCATCAAAGACCCCGAAACCGGCTCTGCGAATTGGACGGACGTGCGTCAGTTCAACCTCATGTTCAAGACCGAACTCGGCGCAGTCAGTGGCGATTCTGGTGCGATTTATCTCCGTCCAGAAACGGCGCAGGGGATTTTCGTGAACTTCTTAAACGTGCAAAAGTCAGGTCGGATGAAGTTGCCTTTTGGCATCGCTCAAATCGGCAAGGCGTTCCGGAACGAGATCATTGCCCGACAGTTCATTTTCCGCATGCGGGAATTCGAGCAAATGGAGATGCAGTTTTTCGTGGCCCCTGGAACGCAAGCAAAGTGGTACGACTACTGGAAGGAGGCGCGGATTCAATGGCACAAAGCATTGGGTATGGGTGAGGATGCCTATCGTTTTCACGACCACATCAAGTTGGCTCACTATGCGGATGCAGCCTGCGACATCGAGTTCAATTTCCCCATGGGATTCAAAGAGCTCGAGGGCATTCACAGCCGCACGGACTTTGACTTGACCGCTCACGAAGAGCACAGTGGGCGAAAGCTTCGGTTTTACGACCCCGAAAAGGAGGAGAGCTATGTACCCTACGTGGTCGAAACGTCCATCGGTTTGGACAGGATGTTCCTCGCGGTGCTGTCCAACGCCTTGCGCACAGAAACATTGGAAGATGGATCTGAGCGTGTGGTCATGCGCATTGCACCAGCGTTGGCTCCGGTCAAGTTGGCGGTATTGCCCCTTTTGAAAAAAGATGGGTTGCCTGAGAAGGCCCGCGAAATCATGAACTTGCTCAAGTTGGACCACAGTGTTCAATACGACGAAAAAGACGCCATTGGTCGCCGTTACCGCCGGCAAGACGCCATCGGCACGCCGTTGTGCATTACCGTGGACCACGACACATTGGAAGACAACGCCGTCACTTTACGTGACCGCGACACCATGAAGCAGGTCCGTGTCCCCATTGCCGACCTGGCCGCTCGCGTGGCTGAGCGCGTGGGATGGTCCACTTTGTTTGCCTGAACCTCATTCGCTTTACAACCCGCCAAAACATGGCTTTTCAAGACCTTTCTTTCGACGGCGTTCGCGCCCTCATCCGTGTGGATTTCAATGTGCCGTTGACCCAGCCTGCCGAGGATGGCAGTCGTGAGGTAACCGACAACACGCGAATTCGCTCTGCTGTGCCCACAATCCAGCACGTGTTGGACTCCGGTGGAAGTGTTGTGCTCATGAGTCATCTTGGGCGTCCCAAAGGCCGCGATGCAGCGTTGTCGTTGCAGCACATTTTGCCCACCTTAGAATCGCTGCTTGGGCGCTCCGTCAAGTTTGCTTCGGATTGCGTTGGCGACGATGCGCTCGAGGTCACCCAGTCTCTGGCCCCAGGAGAAGTGGCGGTATTGGAGAATTTGCGCTTCCATGGAGAGGAAAAAGCGGGAGACGAGTTTTTTGCAGGCCAGTTGGCAGAGAACGGAGACTTTTACATTAACGATGCATTTGGCACGGCTCATCGCGCGCATGCCTCCACTGCGGTCATTGCCAAGTTCTTTCCAGAGGACAAGGCCTTTGGCTTCCTGATGGAGGGCGAGGTGAAGGCGATGGAGAAGGTGTTGGGGAGTGCACAAAAGCCTGTGGCCGCCGTGATCGGAGGTGCCAAAGTGAGCTCCAAATTGGCCGTGCTCAAGAACCTATTGGACCGTGTGGACAAACTGCTGATTGGCGGTGGAATGGCCTACACCTTTGTTCAGGCCCAAGGCGGTCAAATCGGACAGTCTTTGGTTGAGCCCGACATGCACGGCGAGGCGCTAGCGTTGTTGGATGCTGCCAAGGCCAAGGGAATCGAGGTCCATTTGCCATCGGACACACTCTGCGGCGATGGATTCTCTCCTGACGCAGCCCAACAAACTCACCCCACCAATGCCATTCCCGATGGATGGGAGGGCATGGACATTGGCGCCAATAGCCGCAAAGCTTTTGCTTCGGCTTTGGAAGATTGCAAGACCATTTTGTGGAATGGCCCGATGGGCGTGTTTGAGTTTGATCGTTTTGCAGAAGGCACCAATCACATTGCAGACGCCATTGTGGCGGCTACAAATTCAGGGGCGTACACCCTTGTTGGCGGTGGAGACTCTGTTGCTGCGGTCAACAAAGCTGGATTGGCAGACAAGGTGAGTTACGTCTCCACGGGAGGTGGTGCCATGCTCGAAGGATTGGAAGGAAAAACCCTGCCGGGCATTGCCGCCGTTTTGGAGGTGTGAGGCCACCAATGACAAAAATCAAGGGCGAATTTGACTAAAATCAAGAGGGGGAGAGGACTGTAGTGGCTAATTTAAACAGACCAAATGCGTTCTGTTTTCCTTCTCTTTTGTCTGGCCGTTTTTACTGCAACGTGGGCCCAACCAGACTTGCTCGGTGGTGACCCGCTTTCGACGGCACCTTCTTCTTTCTCTTCTCAATCGCACGGCTTGTCACCAACGGGCCTGTGGAGCGACACTTCGGTCCCTTTGCCGACCAATGCCTGGTGGCAAAACATGGTCTTGGGCGGAGGCACCAATACGGTCAATGCGTTGCCGTATTTGCTGCAGGCACACAACGACGGGTTGCGCTTTGGCTTTTCTGGGAAGGTGGTTGAGCAGAATTACATTTTCACTTACTTCACGGAGAACCTCAGTTTTGGCGCGGTCAATGGCTTGCCTGCACGGCAGGTCACAGATTACGGCCCATTGCATGTGAGAATGAGTTGGGGAAATGGCCCTGGATCGATGGCCGCAAGCCTCGTCAGGGGAATGGCATACGTGTCTGCAGAATATGAAGCCTTGACCCCAAGATTGGGGACGGTTCATGCCATCACCTCTTTGAATGGAGGTTCCGCCAGTTCCCCAAACACAAACACGCGATTTGAGGTGGGCCTGAACAACGGCCAAACGTGGGTGATTTATGCCTCAAGTTCCATTACTCTGAGTGCCTCTGGCGGGGCGTTGGTGGCTTCAGGGCCATTCACGGGAATCCTTCGTGCGGCTGTTCTCCAAGATGGGGGCGACTCTGCCTTGTTGGATGCGCATGCTGGACGAACGCCAACGGGGGGCTCAGTTTCGGCTACGGCCACCGGAGATATGGGAGAACTCACGTTCAATTGGGAATCGACAGGGTCGGGCCCTTTGCTGATGATGGCCTTGCCTCATCACATGGACGTGCTGTCTTCCCCCACCACGGTGAGCCTTGTGCGCAATACCATGAAGGGTGACATGACCGGGATCGTGGGCAACACGTGGACCATGGCAGAGCCATTGACCACCATTGCTTGGGACAGTCCCAATGGCATTTCGGCTGATTTGGAGCAAGACGTCCGGGATGCTTTGGCCCAAGATGTGGGCTTTGCCGTTACAGCGCCCGACCCCTACTTCGGGGGAAAGCAGTTTTCGGCACTCGCCAGGTTGGCCCTCATTGCGGATGAACTCGGGGAGACTTCCCTCGCCAATACCTACCGAAGCAATCTAGCCCCGGCGCTTCAGCAGCGGCTGGCGGGCTCAAATGGAGACCCCTTGTTGTACGATCAGAGTTGGGGTGGTTTGGTGGTGTCTTCTGGCATCAATAACCCCAGCGCCGCCTTTGGTCAAGGGTATTACAACGACCATCATTTCCATTATGGTTACTGGATTTATGCGGCGGCAGCGATGGCCAAAGACAATCCGGCGTGGGTGGCAGAATGGGGCGATGAGGTGCTGGAATTGATCCGGGACATTGCAGAGCCTTCAGGGTCAGACGCACACTTCGGCTACATGCGCAATAAGGATTGGTTTGTCGGACACTCCTGGGCTGCAGGGCTGTTTGAGTTTGGCGACTCCAGGAATCAAGAGAGCAGTTCGGAGGCAGTCAACGCATGGTACGGGGTGTATTTGTATGGCTTGGCCATAGGAGATGACCGGATCCGTGACCTCGGCCGCATGATGTTGGCGACGGAATTGCGTGCGACTTGGAAGTACTGGCAAATCAATGCTGGAGAGGGCATCTACCCCGAGCCGTTCGCGTCCAATAAAGTGGTGGGAATTCTGTGGGGAATGAAAGTGGATTACACCACTTTTTTTGGAGCGAATGTGGAGTTCATCCACGGGATTCAAATGTTGCCCTACACGCCCATCACAGAAGAGTTGCTTCGCGCGGAATGGATCGAGGAAGAATACCCGGTGGTGTCGGCGGCACTGAACAGCCCGAGTCTTGGTGAGGGTTGGAAGGGGTTCATATACATGGCCCATGCGGTTATCGACCCTGTGACGGCTTGGAATGAGGCCGCTACTCTGAATGGATACGACGATGGCAACACCAAAACCAACACCTTGTATTGGTTGGCAACACGCCCTGGAATTGGTGACGGCGGGGGCAATGGCGGAGGTGTGACTGTACTTGGCTGTACTGATTCAGACGCAGTCAATTACGATGCTTCGGCCAATTCTGATGACGGATCTTGCGTCTTTCCAGTGACCCTGTCGGTGGACATGAACGACCCTTCATCACCGGATGGCCCCGTTTTCGTGGCCGGAACGTTTAACGGTTGGAACGCAATTTCGGACCCATTGGCTGACCCCGAAGGCGACGGGATTTGGACCGTGACTATGAATTGGGCCCCAGGGGTGTACGAGTACAAATTTGCCACGTTTGATTGGGGCGCCTCTGAGCAGTTTGCAGGAGGAGAGTCTTGCACGCTAACGACTGGAGAGTTTGTGAATCGCGTGCTGACTGTGTCCGACGCGATTACACTGCCCGCAGTGTGCTGGGCGAGTTGTGAAACGTGTTCAGGTGGATGTCCCGAGGACTTGGACGAAGACGGAATCTGCGACAACGTGGACGATTGTGTGGGTGTACTTGATGCCATTGGCGAGTGCAATGGGACGTGCAATGCAGACCTCGACGAAGACGGAATCTGCGACACCGAAGACGACTGCATTGGCGTTTTGGATGCGTGTGGGATTTGCAATGGTGCGGGTGCGATTTATGACTGTGGTTGCAGTGACATCCCCGAAGGCGATTGTGATTGCAATGGAGGGCAAGGGGATGCCCTAGGCGACTGCGATGGGGATTGTCAAAGCGACAGCAATGGCAATGGCATCTGTGACCTTGAAGAAGAAGCGGGTTGCACTTACGCTGCGGCGATCAATTACTTGAGTACAGCCACGATGGACGATGGGAGTTGTTTGTGGGCCCCTGCATCTTGTGCTGTGGACGTGAACATGGATGGTCTTGTGGGCGTGAGCGACATCTTGCTGGTGCTCTCTGCGTTTGGAAGCCAGTGTCCTTGACCGGGGTAGAAAAGCGGTAAAAAAGAAAGAAGCCCGGTAAAAACCGGGCTTCTTTTTTTCGAGGTCTGGAGCGGATTCGAACCGCTGTAGCAGCTTTTGCAGAGCTGAGCCTAGCCACTCGGCCACCAGACCCTCATTTGTTTTCCCCACCTTGGCGGGGATGCAAATATACGGAAGGGAAGCCGCAGGGTTTCATGCGGATTACTTTTCCCTTTGAAATGCCCCTTATTCCTTCCTCTGTTTCTTGGCGCGCATGGCCTGCCAACCTTTTGACATTCTGCAACTTGGGGGCCGGTGCAATGGTGGCTTGGTGGGCGGCATCAGAATTTGATTTGGGCTGGGCTGCCTCTGAATGGGCGGCAACAATGGGCTTTGATACGTGGTTAATGGCCTCCTTTGGCATTGCTGAACGCCGGGTCATGGGCATTGTGGTCATGCTGTGTGTTTGGATGTTTGGGCTGTTCTGTGACGTTTTGGACGGCGCTGTGGCCAGGGCCTTGGGCGCAGATGGAAATCAAGGGGCATGGTTGGATTCGATGGCGGATTTGGTGTCCGGAGGATTGGCTCCTGCCTTCGTGGGGGTAGCCCTCATGAAGGAATGGGGCGCAGCAGGATTGGGGCTTGGATCGGTAATGGGGGTTGACTTGTTGCCGATGTTGTTGCTTCCCGCGGCGGCTTGGCGTTTGGCGCGATACGCTGGAGAGGCGGGGCAGGCCAGTCATGATGCCAGCGAAGGTGGCCTTGACTTCGAGGGGGTTCCGGCGCCGTTTTCCGCGGTTTGGTGGGGCTTGTTGTTGGCATTTTGGGCCTTTGCTGGTGGTGCGGAATCCGCGTCTTGGCTTTGGTGGGGCGGTCTCCTTGGGGGCACGGTTCTTCCGTTTTGGATGGCCTCCCGGTTCCCTCAATTTGGCTTGAAGCAGTGGGGTCAGTTCCGTTGGATGGACATGGCGCGAATGGGCTGGTTTTTGGGGGTCTTGATTCTCCTTGCATTTGGGGGAGCCGGAGGACTCGTCCTTGCCTTAATTTCGTACCCGATGATGGGCGCCATTTTACACCGCGCTCTTCTCAAGAAATAGCGCCACATGGTATTCCACGCCGCCATCGACATCCTTCCTTTGCCCGCTTTGCTTGACCCACAAGGCAAGGCTGTATCCAACAACCTTCCCAACATGGGCCTCGGTCAATTGACCAACGTTCGGATCGGAAAGCACATTACCCTTGACATCGAGGCGGATAGCCGCGAGGAAGCCGAAAACTTGGTGAGCGAGGCCTGCGAAAAACTCCTTTCCAACCCCATTATGGAACGGTTTGAGTTCCGCGTGTTTTCCGCAGAAGAGGCTGCGCTTTAATTTTTAGATCGGGTTCGAGAGGACAGACCATTGGGCTTTGGGCTAATATTGGAGTCCAACACGATTCTCATGCTCCGAACTCAGACTTTTGACCGCATGGCTGGCGCTTTTCTGGCGCTTTTCGCCATCGCTTCTTTTACCGCCTGTCAATCCCCATCAGACATGTCCCAAAACGATGATATGGTCGCTCCTGTGGCCAAAAAAGTTCCGCTTGAGTTGACGGATCACGGGGACACCCGCCTCGACAACTACTTCTGGATGCGCTTGAGCGACGACCAGAAGAACGCGGAAACCGCCGATGCACAAACGCAGAATGTGATCGATTACCTCGAAGAGGAGAACAAGTACATCGACGGAAAACTTGCACACACAAAGCCCCTTCAAGAAAAGCTGTTCGACGAGATTGTGGGCCGCATCAAGAAGGATGACCGCAGCGTACCGGTTAAGGACCGGGGTTTTTGGTATTACACGCGCTACACAGAGGGCAAAGAGTACGCCATCAACTGCAGGAAGCCTGCAGGGGAGGAGACGAAGTACGAGGAGTGCACGGGGGCGGAAGAAGTGATGCTCGACCAAAATGAACTCGCCGAGGGACACGATTATTTCGCAGTCGGTGGAATGGGGGTCAGCGACGACAACCGCATTTTGGCCTTTGGTGTGGACACGGTGAGCCGCCGGCAGTACAATGTCCATTTCAAAGATTTGGAGACAGGAGAGATGCTGTCAGACATGATTCCCGTTACCACTGGAGGCGCGACGTGGGCGGCCGACAACAAAACGGTTTTCTATACACGAAAGGACGAGCAGACGCTCCGCAGCAATCAGGTATTCCGCCATGTTTTGGGCACGCCAGTGGAAGACGATGTGTTGGTTTTCGAAGAAAAAGACGAAACGTTCGCTTGTGGGGTATACCGCACAAAGAGTGATGCCTTTTTGGTGATTTACACGTCTCAAACGCTGTCGCAAGAATTCCACGTACTTCGTGCAGACGACCCGATGGGCGAATGGAGGGTGGTTCAGCCCCGCGAACGGGATTTGGAGTACGGCATCAGCCATTACGGAGATGATTTTTACATCGTCACCAACCTAGACGCAAAGAACTTCCGGTTGATGAAGACGCCGGTGAACGCCACGTCCAAGGAGAATTGGGAAGAAGTCATTCCTCATCGTCCCGATGTGTTGCTCGAGGGCATCGACATCTTCAAAGACCACTTGGTTGTGGAGGAGCGAAAAGATGGACTGAATCAGATTCGGATCAAGCGTTGGGACGGTTCTATGGATGAATACCTCGAGTTCAACGACCCGGCATACACGGCGGGAACCCGTTCGAACCCAGACTTCAACACAGAGATTTTGCGGTTTGGATACAGCTCCATGACCACGCCGAGCAGCACGTATGACCACAACATGCGCACAGGGGAGCGCACTTTGCTGAAGCAGCAGGAGGTCATCGACGAGAACTTTTCTCCAGACAACTACACATCGGAACGCCTCATGGTTGAGGTGCGCGATGGGGTTAAGGTGCCTGTGAGCATGGTGTACAAGAAGGGCACAGAGCGAAACGGGGAGAACCCCTTCCTGCTTTACGCATATGGCAGCTATGGCGCCAGCATGGACCCCTACTTCTCCAGTGTTCGCTTGTCCTTGCTCGACCGTGGATTTGTCTATGCCATTGCTCACATTCGCGGGGGCCAGGAAATGGGCCGCCAGTGGTATGAAGACGGCAAGCTTTTGAAAAAGCAGAACACCTTCAACGACTTTGAAGATGTAGGCCGCGCCATGGTGGACATGAAGTACACCTCTCCTGAGCACCTCTACGCGATGGGCGGGTCGGCTGGAGGCTTGCTCATGGGTGCAGTCATGAATCAGGCGCCAGAACTCTTCAATGGTGTTGTAGCGGCGGTGCCCTTTGTGGACGTCATCAACACCATGCTCGATGAGACCATTCCGTTGACCACGTTTGAGTTCGATGAGTGGGGCAACCCGAAAGACAGCGTTTACTATGCTTACATGAAGTCGTACAGCCCGTATGATCAAGTAAAGGCCCAAGACTACCCCAATACTTTGGTCACCACAGGGTATTGGGACAGTCAAGTGCAGTACTGGGAGCCCGCCAAGTGGGTGGCCAAGTTGCGCGAGCTGAAAACCGACGACAATACTTTGTTGTTCCTCACCAATATGGATGCGGGCCACGGTGGCCAGTCTGGACGTTTCCGTCGCTACAAGGAGACGGCGTTGGAGTATGCTTTCATGATGGATTTGGAAGGCATCACTGAATAATTCAAGTCCGGTCGTTGTTGGGGTTGTCGGTGAATTCCGAGATTCTTTTTCTTGGGTAACCCCACGGCGTTGTTTTCCGTAATTGTCTATTGATGTCCAATCGATTCTTTTCTCGTTTTCCCGTATTTCCCGTATTGCTGCTGGTTTGCTTGATGAGTGGATCGGGTTGTCAGGCGCCGCCAGAAGAGTTGACATTCTCCACATGGACTCCCATTGTGGCGCTTCCCTTGGTGGACACCCGTTTTGACTTGGGTGACGTTCTTGAGTTGGTGGGTGACAGTTTGGACACCACCCCGGTTCAGGGTTTGCCCAGTGGTGAATTGGCTTTTGTTCATGAAGAATCGTTGAGTGGCACCTTGGCCCAAGAATGGTTGGTTTTGCCAGGTATGGATGTGGCTGAGTCCTTCGTCTTGGACGAGAACTTGGCAACAGCGCTCAATTTGACGGCTCCGGGCGAAACGGTGACCTACACGGACTCTGTCGTATCCGCCTTGGAAGTCGAACAGCCCGAGGGGGCTTTGTTGACGGCTGTGGAATTGTCTTCGGGTCAATTGACCTTCAGCATTACGTCAAACTTGGGCGACGATGTGAGCGGGGAGATGATGATCCCCAGTCTTTTGGATCAGACAGGCCTTCCTTATTTAGTGTCTTGGACATCGGAGATGTTGGAAGGGGGCACGTTTACTTCGGTTGAAAATTTAGAAGGTTGGCAGGTCATCCCGGACAATTCGGGTGACGTCAATAATGAAATCTTGGGCATTTACACGCTCTTTCTTCAAAACGACCCAGTGCACTTGGCGCAATCCGGAGAATCCTTGTCGGTGGCGCTCTCTTTGGAGGACATGGTGTTTGACCGTGTGGAAGGAGACTTTGGTCAAGAGACAATCAGCATTGAAGAGAGCACGACCACGTTGGCCTTGTTTGACGACCGCTTTACCACCTCTGGTTTGGCCATTGAGAGAGCCAGCATTCGTGTAGATGTGACCAATGGCTTTGGGGTGCCGGCAGTTTTGGACGCGGTAAATGTGGAGATGACCCAGGACGGGGCAGTTCAAACAACGCTGGAGACGAGCGCTGCAGCATTGGCTGTGCCTTCAGCCAATGGGAGCGCAGAGAACCCCGCGGAGGTGTCTTGGCAAGTGGACGAGACCAACAGCAATGTGGTTGACTTTTTCAGTGCGGAAGCTGTGGGGCTGAACTTGTCCTTGGGCATCACGGCCAACCCCGAACCCTTGGCAGAGGGAGAAGTCAATTTTATCGATGCAGACGGCTTTGTGGATGCCAGTTTTCGAGCGGAGATCCCCTTGTCCATTCGTGCAGTACAGGTTGACTTCGTGGACACCCTGGCATTTTCGTTGGGGCTAGAAGACGAGGACGAGATCGCAGAGTTGGACTCGGCTGAGTTGCGGTTGATTTTGCACAATGGCTTCCCTTTTGGGGTAGACTTTCAAGCGCATTTCTTGGATGAAAACGACGTGGTCATCGACAGTGTGTTGAGCGCGTCTTTGGCGCTTTTTTCCATGCCGATTTTGGACGTTGGCGGGCTTCCGGTGGCGCCCGCAGAATTTCGGGAAGACTTCTTTTTTGATTGGGAGAGATCCAACCGGTTAAAGTTGGCTACTCAGGTGGTGGTGAGGGCTTGGTGTTCTACTGCCGAAGCGAGTCAGGGGAGCTATGTTCGACTGACCGAAGACCAAGACCTGCGGATGCAGCTGGGCGCATTGTTGTATGCCAAAATTGAGCCTTGAAATGAACAGACGAAATCAAACGGTTGCGTTTTTCATGTTGCTGTGTCTTCCTTGGATGGCGCAAGCACAATTGGGGCCTGTAGAGTGCATGCCGGAGTGGGGACAGGCCGGTTGGTCGAACCCTGCATTGTTTCATCCGTCGGGCGCTCAGATTTGGCTTGGGGGCTTAGCGGGTACGCAAGTGTTGGCGACCCATTCTGGTCCGGCATTTTATGATTTCATCAGTACGGACGGGGCTGTGGACTTTGACTTGATGTTGGAGCGCATGGACAGTGTCGAAACGGTGGGCCTAAGAAACGAGACCCCCTTGTTTGCGTTCTCTTTCAGAGACGAAGACAGGTTCGAATTTCGGTTGAGAAGCCGATTTGTTGCCGAGCAGCAGCTCTCGTATGATCGGGACTTGTTTGAGTTGGGTTGGAAGGGAAATGGTCACCCAGATTTGATTGGCAGGCCGATTTCTTTCTCAGATATGGGGCTCGATGCGCAGGGGTATTTTGACCACAGTTTGAGTGTTGGCGCCATGGTCCAAGAGGACAAGTTTTGGTTGGGCTGGGGCATTCACATCTTGAACGGTGTTGGTTCATTTGAGACGACGTCTTTTGATGCAACGCTGACCACGGACTCGGTGGATTACAGCCTTGGCTTGGATGGGGGAATGGTGGTTCAAGCGTCGGGTGTGGACTTGGACTCCTTGATTGACGGTGGACAAGCGGTCAACTTGGACATGGGTTCCCTTCCTCCGACGCTGGGTGCGGGGGTGGCCTACGATTTTGGATTCTTGTGGAAAGTGACGCCCAAGTTTGCGGTCGAAGGGGCGGTCGAAGGTCGAGGGTCCATCCGTTGGCTCAAGTCCATCTCCAGGCAAGAGGTTGATCCGGCACAGTTTGTTTTGGAAGGACTCGACGCTGTGGCCTTGCTCTCGTCTTCGGACTCACTCAGTCTGCCGGATTCACTGCCTTCCATGCTGGAGACATGGGCGGACGACATGGTGGACTCTCTTACGTCGAGTTTCACGGTCCAGAGTACGAGCGATGAAATGGAGGCTTTTAGCACGCCAATTCAAGAGACATGGCGACTTGGTTTCCGAGTCCGTGCAACGGAGAGCTTGGAGTTCAGCGGCCTGGTCTATCGGCAGTTTCGATTTGATCGGCGCACAGATGGTCTGCTCGTGGGCATGACCCACCGGATCAGAAGCAATGTGGCCACGCACATTCAGGCGCAGTACCGAGCTCAAAGGTGGTCTTTCGGCGGGGGGTTGTCCTTGCGTGGTGGGCCACTTAGACTGGCGGTTTCTGCACAACACATCCCAGGATTGATCGACCCATTGGACGCTGGTCATTGGCAGGGTCAAGTCGGCCTTGGCTTTGAATTGGGCTACAAGCGAGACAAGAAAAAGGCGCGAAAGAAGGGAGACCCTCGTTCAGGGAAGGGCATGTGGCATTGAGCCCAGGTCGACGCTTGTTTTTGCGTCAATCGCGCTGCAAGCCCAGGTTGGCCATCAGTTGTGCGAAGGTGGCCGTCTTAGGGTTGTAGAAGACCGTTTGCCATCCGGTTTTCATGGCGCCAACGACATTGGCTTCAGTGTCGTCTACAAACAGTGTGGCGGAAGGATCCAGTTCCAGTTGCTGTGTCAATTGGATGTAGGACTTGGCGCTGGGTTTGCGGTGTCCGAGACGATGACTGTACACGATTTGACGGAAGCAGTCAGAAAACCCACGGCCAACGTCGTTTAGAATTTGACGTTCAAAGTGCTTGGCGTGGATGGCATTGGTGTTGCTGAACAAGACCAAGTCATATTTTGCCTTGAGAACCCGAAGCGTTGGCATAATGTTGGCTCTTAACCCAATGAGCACGGCATTCCATGCCGCACGGACTTCATCAACAGTCGTTTCGATGGCGCATTGCTTTTGCAGAGCTTCTAAGAAATCGTGCTCTGAGATGGTACCACACTCTAGGGCGTCCATTAAAGACAGCTGTCTTCCGTGCGCGTAAAAGTCTTCGAAATCATGGAGTCCGAGTGCTTCGAAGGCTTGAGCAGTGGCGTGATGGTCGATGTCATAAAGGACGCCGCCAAAATCCAATACGACGTGTTGGATGGTGGTCCAGTCTATGGGCTGTGCGCCGTTGTTCATGCTCCGTTACCAATTCAGCACCCAGGCCTGTTCGAAGCCATGCCTGACTTTCAGTGCGCTCTTGAATTGGACGGCGTCGGACTGGCGGTTGAAACATCCAGCAGATACGCGTTGCATTCCGCCTGGTCCTGGCAAGATGGAGGCCGAGTAGCCCAATGCCTCAAAGCGCCGTGCCAATTGTGCGGCCCTGGCGGCTTGTCCAAATGTGCCGGCAATCACATGGTGGCTGCACCCGGTCGCAATGGACTGCGGCTGGGGAATGGGCATGGTGGGTTCGAAGGCAGTTGCAGCATCGAGGGTGGGCGCTCCTTCTCTAAGAAAAGGTAGGTCGTTGGATGCAGAGTGCTCTGGAAAACGAATGTCTTCGCCTTCGATTCGGGGCGCAAAGTTGGACGCTTCACCAGAACCGGAGAGGTGCAATAGGCTAAAACCCGTTGTATTCTGATGGTTCCAGAGCAACGAGCCGGCAACCAATAGAGGAAGTGCAAAGACGGCGGCTAATTTGAGTGACCTCTGGATGAAGGGGGATGCGACCGGCTCGACGGGCTCGGTTTCACGTGGCTCAACGGGCGTTTCGACCGGCTCAACAACGGGAGCTTTTCGGTCTTCAGCGTGGAAGATGGGCCAAGGAATGCGTCCGAGTCCGGGAGCGGCATAACGCTCGCCAAGTCTGGGTTCAGGCGCAAATCCCAACTGTCCATCTGGCTGTAAGAAGAGCCGACCCAAACCGGGAAGTTCGGTGTGGCTTCCTTCGTTGGCCCTGGCCATGAGGGCGTTGACCTCTTGGTCAATCAGTTGTGTTGCGGCATCTGTGGTGCAGCCTGTTGCCCTTCGAATTTCTTGCTCAAGCAATCCATCGCGCACCGTGAGCTTGGGATTGAACACCACGTCTCGGCCCGGGGGAATCCACTCCCCTTTGTCCGGGTCAAATCGGGCTGCGACTGGATGGGCCAAGAAGCCGCCCAGTCCTGGAATGACCAAACAATCGTGGTCATGCAGGAGCAGGGGCATGGCATTCACCAAAAAATCCGATGTGGATGATTCGCGCATGATTTGGTGAAAATAGACGGATTTGCACGCAACGGAGCACACATTTCCGAATTCATGTTGACTTTGACACATTATCGTGCCAAAGCCGGACGCGGGCAAGGTCTTGTTCTGTATCAACGGGCCCGGGCCCATGTGCAGCATTCACTTGGGCAACTTCGATTTGTATTCCGGCCTCTAGCCACCGCAATTGTTCGAGTTTCTCGATGTTTTCCAATCGACCAACTGGAAGTTGGGCGCAAGTTTGAAGCATGCCCGGGGAGAAGCCGTATATGCCCAAATGAACGAAGTATGGCCCACCGTGGGGAATGGCCGACCTTGAAAAGTACAGGGCTCGATGGTGTTGATTCGTGGCCACTTTGACCCTTTCTGAAAGCAGGTGTTCTTGGTTTGTTGCGGGCCGCATCGCGGTCACAACATCGGTCTGTGCCTTCTGCAAACCTGAACAAATGGCGGCAATGTGGGCGGACTCAGGGAAGGGCTCATCACCTTGAAGATTCAAGACGGCGCCATCATCGCCCCATTTTTCCCAGACTTCGAGGCAACGGTCGGTCCCTGTGGTGTGGTCTGCGTTCGTTAAAATGGCTTCGCCGCCATGCTGGCGAACGACATTCGCGATGTCTGCATGGTCTGTGGCCACACAAACGCGGTCGATGGCGGAATGATGTTCTGCCGCACGTAGGGTATGCACGACCATGGGCGTACCTCCAATGTCGGCCAAGGGCTTGCCTGGCAGTCGGGTGGAGCCCATTCGGGCGGGAATGATGGCGGAAATCTTCACGGGGTGAATGTGTATCGCACCATCCACAGACGGTTGGGTTCAGCGGCCAAAGGACGCAAGGCGTAGTTGAGGTTGGCTGCGTTTCGCACAATCAATTCTACATGGTGGCGGTCGTCGAACTTTCGACCCACTTGAAAGTCGTGAAGCCACTGTGCAGTTGGCCGTTCTTCTAGCCAGTCGATCAAGCCATATTCCAAAAGTCCCAGGGACTCAATGTCTAAAAATGCCTTGTCAATGTTTTGAATGGTTGTGTTGCGGGCTCCGTTCCAGCCGATTGTCCAGCCCGAGGCGTGTTGCAGGCTAACATTGGCACGGAAGGTGTTTTTGATGCGGTACTTCAGGACACTGCCTGTGGTGTCAGAGCTGGTGGATTGATAGCTAACGCCACCCGTACTGCCCCCTGTAAACTCCGCGTAGATAGAGTCAGGGGTGAGGCTCACAGGGTCGAGGAGCGTTTGGCCGATGAGCCACTGGACATCCCATTTTCCGAGTGTGCCTTTACCCATGGTGCTCCACTCCAAGCCGCGAACCCTCGCGCGTCCCGTGTTGATGCTTCTAAATCCAATGTCGAGCAAGCCGTTTCCGGTATTGCCCCATACGCCAAAGGTGTACTCAATGAAGTTTTCGAAATCTTGTTGGAATGCGGCGACGTCAATAAAGCCCTTCCATTTTCCAAAGCGGTATCCCTGTTTGATTCCGATTTCCATGTTGGTGGAGGATTCGGGACGAATGTCGAGAGAGGGGAATACACTGATGCCTCCAACGGTGGTTCGGATAAACTTCTCGGCAATGCTCGGGAATCGGAAGCCTTCGCCAATGCTGGCTCGCAAGAAACTGGCCTGTCCAAAACGGTAGTTGATGCCTGTGCGGAACACGGATTGGCCCAAGGAGACGCTGTCGAGGACAAAATGCTCGTAGCGTCCGCCCGCTGTTAAATGAAGCCGTTCGTGCGGTTGGGCATCGACTTGGAGATAAGCGGCCCGGTTGCCCGCGTTGTGGATGCTGTCGCCCACGCCCGCATCATAGAGCTCCGCGACACTGCGGGTTCCTTGACTGTAGATGCCAGCTGTAGCCGTCCACAAGTCAGCACTGTAGCGGGAGCGGTATTCACCCTGCCAGGTATTGGAGGCGTTGCCTTGATTGTTGTCGTTGTCGTTGACGAGTTTGAGAAAACGGCCCTGAAGGCGGTGATTCCATCGGCCATTGGCCCGCTCGATGTGAGGGTCGACCGTGATCATCTTTTGAACGTTGCGGGTATCGGCTCCGGGCGTGGCGGCATAGAACCCGGTGTCGGCATCTGCCCAGAGCAGCGTGGTGACGCTCTCGCCGCTGATGGCATTGGCGCGCAATCCATAACCCCAACCCCCGTTTTTTGGTGCGTGTTCCCATGCGCCATTCATTCGCCACTGGCGCTGTGCGTCATAGTGGTCGACCGTAAAAGGATTGTAGCCTCTGTTGTGAGCTGCCCCGGTAACTGGATCAACTTGGGGTCCTTTGTGTCCATCGCTTCCCAGCCATTGGCCGCCAAAGCTGATGCCGTCCCCGTTGTTTAATCGGCGGGTGTGCAACCACGATGTGCTGCTTTGCATTAAGGGATGGTCCCAATATTTCCGCCCTTGACCGGGGTTGCTCTGGATGCCGTGCTGTACACTAACCCGCGTAAAGGGTTCGGGATCGGGAAAGGCGGTCCGAAATTGGATCACACCGCTTAGCGCAGAAGAACCGTACAGAACACTGCTTGCTCCTTTTACCACTTCCACTTGCTCTAGGTTTTCCAATGGAAGAAAGCCCCAAGTTGGACGGCCTGCATCTCCACTAAGAACAGGCAAGCCATCCAGAAGAACGGCGACCCGTGACCCCGCGCCAAAGCTGTATCCACTCCCCCCTCGAATTTGCGGTTCGCTGTCGACAATGGTAACACCTGGGGTGCGGGACAGGCTTTGGTCTGCACTGGTGGGTGCGCCTTGGTTCATGAGTTCAGGCGGCAACACATCAATCGACACGCTGACCTCACCGAGGTCTTGCTCGAAACGGCCCGCCGAAATCACCGCGGTGCCAATGCTGGCCACATCGGGCTGCAACGTGATGTCCAAGGTGGTTGTTCCGGTCCAAAAGGCCAGTGTGTCTGACCATTCCACGTATCCGACATACCGAACCCGAACAACCTTGGGTCCAGGTGTGGTGCCCGACAACTCAAACTGACCGTCGATGTTGGTCAAAGCGCCGAGGTCCCCGACAAAGACCGAAGCTCCCGGAAGACCCATTGGGCTGTTTGCTTCGTTGACCGTCCCTTCTAAACGCCAGTCCTGGCACAATGCTCCAGGGACCAAAAGGAAAGCGGAAGCCAAAATCAACATTGACCGGATGGCCGCAGAAAAGGGAGACATCATAGGTTCGAATGTAAACCGCGCATCCTCGACCACGAAGTTCATGTTGAAGATGGCGGCTTGTGATGGAGGTTTCCACCATGGAATTACAGGGATTAAATCCGAATGGCCCCTCGTTAGACACACAGCAGGACTGGCTTTTGGATTGGTTGACGGCGGCACAATTGCCCCGTTTCAATCGAAAGGGAGTGTTGCGCGTGGTGCGTGAGGTGGGGTTGGCTCCATGGCTGGCTGGAGTGGAGCGAGGGATGCTGAGGTCGGCGCGTGAGCGAGCGTTGAGGCAACAGGACCGAATGCAAAAGGAGGGCATTTGCGCTTTGGTTTGGGGACACCAGGGTTACCCTCATGCGCTTGCTCAATTGCCGGATGCGCCTTGGATTCTCTTTGTAAAAGGGCCCTTGGACGTTTTGTCTGGACCGCGTCCTGTTGCAGTGGTGGGGACCCGACGCGCTTCGTCTTTGGGCTGTGCGGCTGTTGGGGGCGTCTTGGATGGGATGGCTGGGCTAGAATGGACTTTGGTGAGTGGAATGGCCGATGGCATTGACGCGGCGGCGCACCGGGCGGCTTTGGAGCGTGGTGTGCCCACTGTGGCGTGTTTGGCTCATGGTCTTCATGCAGTTCATCCCCGGTCCAATGCAAGGCTGGCACACCTCATTTTGGAATCGGGGGGCTGTTGGGTTTCAGAATATCGTTTGGGCACTCCCCCATCCAAGTACACATTTCCTGCGCGCAACCGAATCATTGCTGGCCTGTCTCAATCTGTGGTGGTGATCGAGTCGAACGATCCGGGGGGAAGCTTGATCACGGCTCGGCTTGCGCAGGATTACGACCGAAGGGTATTTGCCCTTTCGCCTTCTTGGTGTGCAGAAGGGATGAAGGGCAATGCCAAGCTCATTCAAGATCAGGTGGCGGAACTGTTGCACCTACCGGAGGACCTTCCCGCAGCGATGGGCTGGAAAAAGGCGGTCACAACGAAACCCGTACCCGAATCCGAAGACCAAGATCTTGTCGTTTCTGTGTTGGACTTGTATTTGTCTCGGCCTTTCGATGAGGTCGTGGCTGCCTTAGAATGGAGCCGAAGTGCAACCCGACAGGCCCTGTTGGAGGGCGAGCTTGGAGGTTGGGTGCGCGCGTGGCCCGGTGACCGGTTCACCCGCACTTGTCGTTAACGAACGTGGTTTAGAGCTCAGACTTGATGCGCTCAATGTCGACCATGCAGGCGGCGCAGTCTTGGCTCATCTTCTTCACCTTGTCCGAGATGAGCTGGATGTCCTCGAGCTCCCTTGCCATCATTTCGAGTTGCTTGAAGTCCTCGTAAGCGGCATGGTAACCAATGGCACCTGCAGCACTCTTTAGCTTGTGGGAATAGAACCCAACTTGATCGTAGTTCCCTTCTGAAGCGGCTTTCGACAAGGCTTGAATGTCGTTGGGCGCATTGCGCATGAAGATCTCCAGAATTTGCTT
>CBFHQM010000019.1:45586-51102 GCA_965657965.1 uncultured Flavobacteriales bacterium
GGTTCCCTTCTGAAGCGGCTTTCGACAAGGCTTGAATGTCGTTGGGCGCATTGCGCATGAAGATCTCCAGAATTTGCTTCAAGATTTGATTGTCGTTTCCGACAATTTTCTTGAGGTGGTCCAGGTCTAAAAGCGCCATAGTTGGTTGAGGTTCAATGGAAAGATACACACTTTAGAATTGCCCGGTAAACCATTTTACGAGGTCGTTTCCGTTGGCGACGAGCATCAAGCCTCCGACCAAAATGAGGCCAATGAGCTGGCCGTATTCCAAGACCTTTTCGCTGGGTTTTCTTCCTGAAACCATTTCGTACAACAAGAAGACCACATGGCCACCATCTAAGGCGGGAATGGGGAGCAGGTTCATAAAGGCCAGGATGATGGAGAGCAATGCGGTGATGTTCCAAAAGCTCTGCCAATTCCATTCTGGGCT
This sequence comes from uncultured Flavobacteriales bacterium, assembly GCA_965657965.1. Lineage (GTDB taxonomy): Bacteria > Bacteroidota > Bacteroidia > Flavobacteriales_D > Sanyastnellaceae > UBA8752. The sequence continues at coordinate 46,017 of CBFHQM010000019.1, forward strand.
AAAAATGCTGCCCAACGTGAGGAAGCCCCCAAGTTGTTTGGTTCCGCCTGGACGGAAGAGAAACCGGAGGGACGAAACGTAGTTGTTGAGTGTAGTGGCCGTTTTGGAAGCGCCGGCAGAGAGGGCGGCGACAGGGCCAAATTCTTGCTCGACGAATTCGAAGCCGTCTAGCGCGGCAAATGTTTTGGGGTAAAATCCAATTTTTCCCGTGTCGTCGACCTTGGCCGTAAGGGCAATGCCGTTTTCATTGACTGGCCTTGGGCGGGAAAACTCTGCGGGTTCTCCGCTTTCTGTTTGGGCTCCGCGAACAATGCCCAGCGAAACGGATTGGCCCGCGTATTGGCTAAGTGCGGCGACGAGATCGGGGAAATAGGGGGTGCTCTCCCCTTGCACAGAGACGATGCGGTCTCCGTTTTGAAGGCCGGCCTCTTCCGCACCTGATCCGGGAATCACGCGGTCGACTACGGAGGGGTAGTTGACGCTAAAAGGAGCAGTTCCTTTGGGCAGGTTGTCTTTTGCATCGACCAAAACTTGGCCCAGTTCGACAGGAAAGTTCAGGGTTTCGGTGACACCGTTTCTGCGGACCTCGGCGGAGGTCACCTCACCGCCAAAGACCAACCGTTGGAAGTCTTGAGATTGCGAGACGGGCTCTCCCCCCAGGGTCAAGACCACATCGCCGTCTTGTAGCCCCACTTCTTCTAAAGGCTGTGCAAACGAAAGGCCATAGGGAAGGCTGTTCATTTTCAAATCCCGTTCGCCCCAGACGAAGAACACCATGCCATAAATGAGCACGCCGAGAATCAGATTGACGGTGACACCGCCGAGCATTATGATGAGGCGCTGCCAAGCGGGCTTGGATCGGAATTCCCAAGGCTGTGGAGGCTTGGCCATTTGTTCCTTGTCCATGGATTCGTCGACCATGCCGGCGATTTTCACATATCCACCCAGGGGCAGCCAACCGATGCCATACACTGTTTCTCCAATTTTCTTCTGGAACAGCGCGCCTTTGATGTCGAAGAACAGAAAGAACTTTTCGACGCGGGTTTTGAAGAGCCGAGCGGGAATGAAATGGCCCAATTCGTGAAGCACAATCAAGAACGATAGGCTCAGAAGGAATTGGCCGGCTTTAATGAGAACTTCCATGAGATAGAGCCGCAAAGCTACACCGCGGGAGTGTCTGAGGTCATTTTTAACGCCTTTTCGACCCTTTGTGGGCATCTTGCCGGCGCGTAAGCAATTGATTTGTCCGTTTGACCTCCATGCCGACCTCGAAGAAGTCCACAACCAAAGGCCCTGCAGCCCCAAAAAAGCAGGTCAAAGATCGATTCGTTGGCCCCAGCTTGTTGTTGTGGCTGGTGATGCTTTCTCCCTTTTTGGGCGTGGCGGGGTTGCTGGCGTTGGCGTCTTCGTCGGAATTGCCAGACACGGAGACTTTGGCCAACCCCAAGACAGATTTGGCGACGCGGATTTATGCAGTAGATGGGGCTCAACTGGGCAGCTTTTATCGTGAAAATCGGGCAGATGCGCGTTACAGTGACCTGCCTGCTTCTCTGGTCGAAGCGTTGATTTGCACCGAAGACGTTCGATTCAGGGACCATACCGGTGTTGACTTTAAGAGCTTGGCACGGGCGATCATTTATCTCGCTAAGCGTGGTGGTGGCAGCACCATTACCCAACAATTGGCCAAGCAGCTTTTTACGGAGCGCTACGACCAGACCGGATTCTTTGAAAGGGCCGTTTTGCAGAAACCGAAGGAATGGATCATTGCCACCCGTTTGGAACAGCAATACACCAAGGACGAGATTTTGGCGCTGTACTTGAATCGATATGATTTCTTGAACCAAGCCGTGGGCATTCGGAGCGCTGCCCAAGTGTATTTTGGAAAATCTGTTTCGTCGTTGGAGGTCCACGAGTCGGCCATGCTGGTTGGCATGTGCAAGAACAGCGCGTTGTACAATCCATTGCGCCGTCCTGACTTGGTCACAAGGCGCCGGAACACGGTCATTTCTCAAATGGTCAAATACGGGGCGATTCCCACGGACCAACAGGACAGTTTGAACGCGCTGCCGTTGGGGTTGAGTTTTCGGCGCGTCAGCCATGACGAGGGCCCTGCCCCGCATTTTAGGGAGCGGTTAAGGGCCAAGATGAAGGCGCTGTTGGACGAGAAGGACGAAGAAGGCGGGTTTAAAATTGCCAAGGCAGACGGAGCGCCCTTTGACCTTTATCGAGACGGCCTTGTGATTCATACCACCTTGGACAGTCGTTTACAGCGCCACGCCGAGGAGGCTGCGAACCGGCACATCCGTGGTGAATTGCAAGACGACTTCTGGCGCGACTTGAAGCGAACCACAGGAAGGGGGTGGCCATTCAGTCCAGACATCGAAACCAAGGAGCAACGTCGGATCCTCAAGCGCGCCGTGGAGCAAAGCCGGAGGTATCGTTTGGCGATGGGAAAGGAATGCCCCGAATGTGAGCGCCCCGCGTTTTACATCGCAGAGCAGGACAGTGCCGGTCAACGTGTTCACCTCTGCCGGCCGAGCAAAGGGGGGTGTGGTCATGCTTGGCCTGTGATTTCAAGGCGAGAGCTGGACGCTCAATTCGACAAGGAGACCCAAACGCGCGTCATGGGACTGCAAGGCTGGGTGGACACGTTGATGACGCCAATGGACAGCATTCGGCACCAGAAGACGCTGCTTCATGCTGGGCTCATGAGCATAGATCCGCGCAACGGAGAAATCAAGGCTTGGGTGGGCGACTTGGATTACCAATGGTCTCAATTTGACAATGTGGTGCAGTCCAAAAGGCAAGTGGGCTCAACGTTCAAGCCCTTTGTCTACGCCACTGCGATTCGTTTGGGGCTGGATCCGTGTACCGAGCTTCCAAATCAAAAAACGTGCATTGAAATGCCGGAGGGGCAAGACCCTTGGTGTCCGGAAAACAGTGACTTTGCGTACGGTGAAATGGTCACTTTGGAATACGCGTTGGCCAATTCTATGAATACGGTGACGGCGAAGCTGATTAAGGATTATGGGGTAGACCGCGTGATTGAATTGGCGCACGCCATGGGCATTCAAAGCGACATTCCGGCCGTTCCTTCTATTGCATTGGGTGTGGCTGAATTGTCGTTGCAAGAAGTGACCAGCGCCAACGCCACTTTTGCGGGTGGCGGCGTGTACCATGCGCCACGCATCATTCGGCGGATTGAAGACAAGCGAGGCAACACCATTTACGAGCCTCAACCCGAAATCAAGCAAGGCTTGGATGCGGCCACCGCTTATCGAGTGTTGGAAATGATGAAGGGCGTTGTGGATGGCGCCTACAATGCAGAGTTGGGCACCAAGGGCACGGGCATTCGCCTTCGATTGGATTTGGAGAAGCGTGAATATGACGGCCTCAAGATTCCCATGGCTGGAAAGACAGGAACGACCCAGTCCAATGCGGACGGCTGGTTCATTGGCTTAACACCGGAATTGGTCACCGGTGTTTGGGTTGGTGCATCCGACCCTTCCGTGCGGTTCTCGACCACCACGAAAGGACAAGGCGCGAATACGGCACTCCCCATTTTTGGATTCTACATGAAGGGGGCGTTGGCCGATTCCGATGTCGGGTTGTTGGCAGAAGACTTTAGGCCGCCGGAAGGGGCTGTACAGGCCGTTCCTTGCAAGGAAATCTTGGCTGTTCGGGGAATGGACTTTCGAGGAGGAGGCAGCGAGGAGGAAGATGATTTATTTGAATGAAGAAACGATGGCACTAGACAAAACAGTGGCAAGCGTTCGTGAAGCTTGCGAGGGAATGGAGAGCGGCATGACGCTGATGCTCGGAGGATTCGGTTTGTGTGGCATTCCCGAAAATTGCATTGCCGAGTTGGTGCGCTTGGGGATCAGAGACTTGACCTGTATTTCTAACAACGCAGGCGTGGATGATTTTGGCTTGGGTTTGTTGCTTCAAGGCAAGCAAATCCGCAAAATGATTTCGAGTTATGTGGGCGAAAACGATGAGTTTGAACGCCAGATGCTGTCGGGCGAATTGGAGGTCGATTTGATTCCGCAGGGCTCACTGGCCGAACGATGCCGCGCAGCAGGCGCCGGGATCCCGGCATTTTACACACCTGCTGGATTCGGAACCGAAGTGGCCGAAGGAAAGGAAGTGCGTGAGTTCAATGGCAAACCCCACATTTTGGAAACGGCCCTCACTGCAGACTTCGCCATTGTGAAGGCCTGGAAGGGGGATACGGCAGGCAACCTTGTATTCAAGGCGACTGCAAAGAACTTCAACCCTGCCATGGCCATGGCGGGTAAGGTCACCGTCGCGGAGGTTGAGGAGTTGGTGCCCATCGGGGAGTTGGACCCCAATCAGATCCACACCCCCGGCATTTTTGTGCAGCGCATTTTTCAAGGCGAAGCGTTCGAGAAGCGCATTGAGCAACGCACCGTTCGTCAGAAGTGATGTCCCACATGTTTGGATACATCGGTCCAGGAGGCGGCGTCACCATTGGTGCGCTTGTGGTCATCTTGATTGGTGGCATCGTCGTCTCGGCCGTCGGCTTTATCCTGTGGCTCAGGATCAAGCGTTTCCTGCGCGGCGAAGGCAAGGGAAAGTGGGGCGTGAAGGTGGCCCTGCAGGCCCTGGTGTTGCTGAGCGTATTGTCGGTGTTTGGCTGGATGTCCAAGCACCGGGCCAAGAAGGACAGGGACTTTGGCGTGATCAACGGCTTTGTGGAGACTTTGTCGGGGTTTCCCGATCTGTTCAAGCAGTCCGTGGAAGAGGTGAAAACCTTGCCCCAAACGTTTGTGCCCACGCCTGAAGACTTCGAGCCAATCAACCTTCTGCAAGACGACTTGCTCACGCTCACGGTGCATTCCAATGAGGCGGAAGGACGCACCTTGGCCGTTCGCAACCTCAGAAACAATGAGGAGCTGCACGAGTGGGTTTTGCCGGGTTCCATTGGCCCGTTGAAGCCCCATTGGCGCATCCACCACCCTTTGCTTCTGGAAGACAAGTCTGTGGTGAGCTTCATCTCCAATCGGGCGCCCTTGTTTCGCTTGGATTCAGCGGCCAACCTCATGTGGCGGCAGGACAGCCTGAG
>CBFHQM010000020.1:0-12870 GCA_965657965.1 uncultured Flavobacteriales bacterium
GTGCCAGCGTCTCCAGAACTCGGCGATGTCCCGGGAGAAGTAGGGGAACTTGAAGTTGGTCATGAGCTCGAAGCCAAAGAGCTTAGCGGTGCCGATGGCGATGTCGGAATATCCAGAGAAGTCTCCGTAGATCTGAAAGGAGAAGAGGATGGCCCCGATGATAAGGGTGGAGCCGGAGAACGCCTCTGGGTTGTCGAAACACATGTCGACGTAGGGCGCGCAGGAGTCGGCCACCACGACCTTCTTGAACATGCCCCAGAGGATGAGGCGCATGCCGTCGCGCCCTTGCTCGTAGGTGAATTTCCGTGGCGAAGTAATCTGCGGTAGCAGGTTGGTGGCCCGTTCAATGGGGCCCGCAACGAGCTGAGGAAAGAAGGAGACGAAGGCGCCGAAGGCGACGGGGTCTCGGGTGGCCCTCAGGTTGCCTCTATAGATGTCGATGGAATAGGAGAGGGTCTGGAAGGTGTAGAAGGAGATGCCGACAGGCAGGATGACCTGCAGGGTAGAGGCGTGCATGGTGACGCCGAGCGATTGCCAGGCCAGGACCCAGTTCTCGATGAAGAAGTTGGCGTACTTGAAGTAGCCGAGGATGCCAAGGTTGACGGCAAGTGACACCCACAGCCACCGCTTCTTCCGCGCTTTTTCGGGCGCTTCTTCAATGCGGATGCCGACGAGGAAGTCAACGATGGTGGAGAGGGCAATCAGCCCAAGGAAGCGCCAGTCCCACCACCCGTAGAACACATACGACGCAAAGAGCAACAGCAGGTTCTGTGCCTTGAGGTTGCGTTGGGTCACGAACCAATACAGCCCAAAGACAATCGGCAGAAAAAGCAGAAACTCAGGGCTGTTGAAGAGCATGGTTCGGGAGGGAACTCCAAAGCTAATGGGTGCAAAAGGGCATAGCGCTTACAAGGAAAAGGAGTTTACAGATGCGGGTGGTGATGTTTGTGTTGATTTCCTACAAAGCCCATTTTAAGATTTGGATTGAACTTGAATGCGGCGTGTGCGTCGGTAAGAAAGTCTTTTTGTTTCGAGGAGATGTTGGGGCTGATTAAAGTCATTTTGGAGGTTGATTTTGGCCTGTTTTTGACATGGGTTTGCGTGGTTGATTGCGGCAGGTTTCCACTCAGGACAACCGGCTTACTACAAAATACTTGCCCATGAATTTTTTGAATCTCAAGCGTGTTGGACTTCTCTTCGCTGCATGTCTCGTTTGGACGCTGCCGTCCATCGCCCAAGTGGTGGAATACCCTTTCAACCCCGATTTTAATGGGGACAATCAAATTTTTGTTGCGGATCTGATTGAGGTGCTGTCGATTTATGAAACTGAATTCACGCCAGAGGCCATTATGGTGGATGGCATTACGCTCGAGGAGTACCTGATTCAGTTGAATGCCGCGATTTCGGCTGCAGCGGCTGGTGCCGATGGTGCCGATGGTACCGATGGCGCTGATGGCGCCGATGGTGCCGATGGTGCCGATGGTGTGGGTATCGTATCCGTTGTCGACAATGGCGATGGCACCTTGACGATTGCCTTAACAAATGGCATGACCATGACCACGCAAGACCTGACGGGTTCAGCCGGAGAGGATGGTGCCGATGGTGCTAATGGCGCTGATGGCGCTGATGGCGCTGATGGTGCTGATGGCGCTAATGGTGCTTGGCATTGCCAACATTGAAATCAATGAGGCAGACGAGCTGGCGGTGTTGTTGACCAATGGCGTGACGGTGAACTTGGGCTGTTTGGAAGATGCCGATGAAGATGGCATTTGCGACACGCAAGATGCCTGCACGGACCAAAGCGCCGAGAACTTCAATGCCGAAGGAAATGGCGCGTGTGAGTACTTAAAGTGGTTTATCCCAGAAGAGCTGGCATCCGACGTGGCTGTGCTCGCCGTTGTGGCGCCAGAGGGCTATCAGGAGGGCAGTTTCGCCTGCGTTGAAGCTGTGGTTTCAGATGACAATTACTGTGTGGACAGCTTCTGGGATGACATTTGCCAAGCGGCTTATCTCGAATGCGTGGCCGCCGGCGAAGGGGTTTTGGGTGCATTCGAATACGGGGTGGGGGACGAAGGCCCTGCGGGTGGCATCATCGTTTATGTGGATACGTTCGATGTGCACAGGGATTTTGATTATCTCGAGGCGGCCAAAGAAGACTATGTGTTTACGGAATTCTTGTACGGGCCCCAGGTTGAGTCATTTTCGATGGATTGCTCCCCACCGCTTGTTCTACAACCCACGGAAACGGGATCAGAAGTGACGCCGTTTTCCTCTTCGGGTGCCGAAATCACGCCATCGGGATTTCGCATACGAAACGCGGGAGGTGCGGCGATTGGGACCGGTCACATGAACTCTTTGGAGTTGGCTCGGTTCGGAACCTGCTCAAATTTCGTGGCCGATGTTGCGATGCGTTATGAGCAAAATGGCTTCCGGGATTTTTTCATTCCGAGCATTGCGGAACTGGAGGTCATGAGCGCGGTTTTGGGCCCTTTGGCCACCGTCGGTTTGTTGGGCGGCGGCGGCGATGAGAACGCCTCTAATCAGGGTATGGGTGGGTCGTATTGGAGTTCGACGGAGTTCGATGCGACGCAGGCCTATGGCGTCTTCGTTCTGAACTTAGGCAGCACGGCAGTGCTCACTGGATTGGACACCTTCGACAGCACGAACAAGATTCGTCTCGTAAGGGCGTTTTAAAGCCAAGTTTTGGCACAGGCGCAAGCGGCTCATCCCACCGGGGTGGGCCGCTTTCGTTTCCGCAGAAGATTAGCCGGCGAGTTGGTCGAAGGCGGCTTCTAGACCGCCTTGTTTGGCAAATTCAGCAATGGGGGCGTCCGCTACAATTTGACCTTGCTTGATGATCACCACACGGTCGCACATGGCCTCGACCTCTTGCAGAATGTGCGTGGAGAGAATCACGGTGCTGTTTTGTCCAAAAGAGCGAATCAACGAACGAATGTCCTTGAGTTGGATGGGGTCCAGTCCCGAGGTGGGCTCGTCGAGGATGAGCAGTTCGGGGTTGTGCAAAATGGCCTGGGCCAGTCCTACCCGTTGCTTGTATCCTTTCGACAAGGCGTCGATGGGTTTGTGGGCTTCAGGTGTCAACCCCACCTTCTCGATGAGGTTTTGGACCGCCTCGTTTCGGGTTTTTCGGCCCTTGATGCCATGCAAGTCGGCCATGAAGTCCAAGAATTCTCGGACATACATCTCGCGGTACAGTGGATTTTGTTCGGGCAGGTAGCCCATGCGGCTTCGGAGCGCATCTCCCCCCGAGCGGACGTCTTGTCCGTCAAAGTGGACCGTCCCGCTGTCCACGGGCAAATAGCCGAGGATGCTGCGCATGAGTGTGGACTTGCCGGCCCCATTGGGCCCGAGCAGTCCAACGACCTGTCCACGAGGGATGTCGAGGGAAACGTTGTCCAAGGCTTTTTGCGGGCCGTAGGTCTTGGTGATGTTCCGAAGTTGAAGGAGCATGAGGCCGCAATTTAGGATGCCGGTTTTCAGCGAACTTGCAGCCGTGGAGGAAAATCATTCAGGCACTGTATTTCGATCGACCGGGAAATGGGTCGACGTCCAAACCAAGGAGGGCCGTCGTGTGGAATGTCGCTTGCGCGGCAAGTTCCGGATGGAGGGACTGCGAACAACCAATCCCGTTGCGGTGGGAGACCATGTGACGTGGACCGAAGAGGAAGACGGAACTGGGGTCATCACAGTGATTGAGCCCCGGAGGAACCGCATCATTCGGCGCAGTGTGAACCTCAGCCACGAGGCGCACGTGGTCGCGGCCAATGTGGACCGGGCTTGGCTTGTGGTGACGTTGGTCGAGCCAGCGACTTCGAGTGGTTTTGTGGATCGCTTTCTGGTCACGGCAGAGGCGTATGGTGTGCCCACAACGTTGTTGTTCAACAAGGTTGATGTGCTCTTGCAGTTAGGAGAAGAGGCGGAAGACCTGCTGGCTTCATGGATGACCATGTACAGCGAAGCGGGTTACGAATGCTTGCCCATTTCCGCGAAGGAGGGGATAGGACTCGATGAAGTGAGGGCGCGGATGAAGGGGGGCATTCACTTGGTGAGCGGGCACAGTGGTGTGGGGAAATCGACGCTGCTCAATGCCTTGATTCCCGGTGTGGACCAGAAAACAGCGGAGGTGTCCGATGTGCACGACAAGGGCCGTCACACCACCACGTTTGCAGAGATGTTTCCATTGCCTGAAGCGGATGGCGGATTCATCATCGATACGCCGGGCATCAAAGGATTTGGGCTGGTGCACATCGAAAAGGAAACCTTGCACCATCATTTTCCGGAAATGTTCCGGCTCCTGCCCAATTGCAAGTTTCACAATTGTCGTCACTTGGATGAGCCGGGTTGCGCAGTGGTTCGTGCGCTGGAAACGGGGGAAGTCGACGATGAGCGTTATCGAAACTACCGCAACATGATCGCAGAGTTTGACGAAGGTCCTTACCGCGCCACCGGGGTGCGTGGGGGCAATGCGGGCTAGCGACAGGCCTTAGGCCACAGGCCAGATTTTGGCGACTTAACCAGCAAAGGGAATGCGAGAGGCAATCAAGCCACCGACTTTCAATGTGGGGCCGTTGTAAGCAAGGGGGCGCCCTGTGACGAGGTCGCGCACCGCCAGGCCTTGAGCGCGAAGCAACGCGTCGCCAGCGGCGCAGTCCCATTCGTAGTATCCGCTGGACCGTGCGTGAATGTCGGCTTTGCCTTCGGCGACCAGGCAGAATTTTCGGGCGCCACTGATGGGGCGCATCCGCACTTGTGTGGGGTCGACGGTGCCGGCCACAAGGTCGTTGACGGTGCCGGATTCGTTCCAACTGATGAGCAAGTCAAAAGGCGGAATCAAGTCGTCGTCGGAGCGGATGGGCTTGGGCGGAAATGTGTCGTTGCTGAGCTTGGCCTTCCAAGTGCCGAGGTCTCTTCCACCATAGTACATCACATCCAAATCGGGCAGCGCCACAATGCCCAAAATGGGCAGCCATTCGTGCCCCTGACGCTCAAGGAGCGCGATGTTGATGGCATAACCGGAGCGCATTCGAATGAACGAACTCGTTCCGTCCAAAGGGTCCACCAACCAAAACCGTGACCACGTTTTCCGCTCTTCATGTGCGGTGCGCCCGCCTTCTTCGCTCACCACGGGAATGTCGAGTGAAGCCAAGCCATCTTGAATGATGTGGTGGCTGGCCAAGTCGGCATTGGTGACGGGAGACCCATCTCCCTTGTGTTCGATGTCCAAGTTGGAATGAGACAGCCGAACCAATTCAGCTGCTGCTGTTTTGACGGTTGCCAGCGCTTGTTCAAGGACAGATTGAAGATCCAATGCTGAATGGTGTTGAGAAGCAGCGGGCATGCACCAAAGTTAAACGGGAGCGGGAGTAAGGTCCAATACAGTGCAGGGAAAGAAATGGAGGTTGGCATTGAACTTTCAATCGGCTTTTCTAGTTTTGATGTCGTCCGCAGGGGTGCCGAAAGGCTGAGATCATACCCTCGAACCTGCCCGGGTCATTCCGGGAAGGAAGCGAACACCGCGATAGCGGTGGAGTCCGTTCATCGGCCTCCTGTGTGGCAAAACAATACATCGCCATGCGTTCAGTCTTTTTCATTTTGACTCTTATGTTGCCCGCCTTGAGTTGGGCCCAAACCAATCCATTGGCCGCTTCGGCCTCGGGAACAGCGGTTCCGACCGCTTCTTTTTCCGACACGCTGTTCCGGTTTTTGGAACCGGCCGCTGTCACGGCGGTCCGTGCCACAGAGCGGGCGCCATTTGCAGCCAAAACACTGGATGCCGAAGCGATTTCTGACCGCAATACGGGTCAGGACCTGCCCTACGTCTTGCGCTACACGCCTTCTGTGGTGGTGACTTCGGATGCCGGCGCTGGGGTCGGCTACACTGGGCTTCGCATTCGTGGAACAGACCCCACTCGAATCAACGTGACGCTCAATGGCATTCCCATCAACGACAGCGAATCTCAAGGGGTTTTTTGGGTCAACATGCCCGACTTGGCCAGCGGAACCGACGACATTCAGGTGCAGCGAGGGGTGGGGACGTCCACCTTGGGAGCCGGTGCCTTTGGGGCCACGATTTCCTTGAATACCCTTGGCATGGCGGAAGAAGCTGGAGGAAGCATGATGGTGGGGGCAGGAAGCTTTGGGACCTTCCGAACGAACCTGACGTGGAACAGCGGCCGCAGCCAGAGCGGTTGGGCGGTCGAAGGGCGCTTGAGCACAGTGCAGAGCGACGGCTGGGTGGACCGCGCTTCAAGCGACCTATCGAGCTTTCAGTTGGCGTTGAACCGCGCTTGGGACGGCGGCCAGATGACCTACACCCTCTTGAGCGGCCGAGAGCGCACCTACCAAAGTTGGTGGGGGGTGCCGGAGGTGGCCTTGAACGGGACTGCCGAGGAAATCCAGGGTTGGGGAGCGGCCAATGGATACACGGCCACGCAAATCGATGACTTGATCAACCTAGGTCCACGGGCCAATTACTATACCTACCAAGACGAGGTAGACAATTACGGGCAGGATCATCAGCAGCTTCATTTGGAGCAACGGATCGGGAATTGGCGTGTGTCTGCCACCGGGCACTTTACCCATGGAGAGGGGTATTTTGAGCAATTCAAAGCGGACGAGGACTTGGTCGATTACAACCTGCCCGATGTGGTGCAGGGCAACGACACAGTTCAGAGCACGGACTTGGTGCGCAGGCGTTGGTTGGACAATGATTTTTATGGAGGGGTGCTTGGTGCGGAACGACAATGGAATCGGGCGGCACTGACGCTGGGCGGTGCGTGGAGTCGCTACGAAGGCGATCATTTCGGTGAAGTCACATGGGCTCGAAATGCATCCGCTGCAGGAGGTCCGGCCTATCGCTATTACGATGGTCGGGGCATCAAGCATGACCAGAGTGCATTTGCCCGTTTTGTGCAACGCTCTAAGGATGGGCGGTTGCAGGCACAGGCTGAGCTTCAGTATCGAGGGGTGCGCTATCAGGCCGATGGCACCGACAACGATCAGCAGGTCATCGACGTGCAACGCGACAGTGCCACGTTTGATTTCTTGAATCCCAAACTGGGCTTGGACTATCGAATCAACAACGAGGAACGCTTGTTTTTCTCTGTGGCCGTTGCGCACAAGGAGCCGGGCCGAAACGATTTTATTGATGCACCCGCTGGCTTGGCCGATCGCGCGGAACGCCTCACCGATTTCGAGTTGGGTTGGCGGCGCAATACCGACACATATGCTTGGGGACTGACCGCCTATCACATGGCATACAAGGATCAACTTATTCCCACGGGTGCGCTCAACGACGTGGGGGCTTCCATCCGTCAAAACGTCCCCAAAAGTCAACGCACGGGTGTGGAAATGGAGCTGGGTTGGCAAGTGTCCAATGCGATTGAATTCGGGGCTCAGGCCACACTGTCGCGCAGCCGCATCGATCAGTTCACAGAGGTGATTTACGATTATGGAGTGAATTTCGATGAGTACAACATCATCCCAGTGGAGCATCAGAACACCGACATTGCTTTCAGTCCGCGTGTTTTGTGGGGTGGGCAATTGCTGTGGCACGCGGTTCGTCCCAAAACGTCTTCTGATGTGGCGCTGGATGTGGAGTGGGCCACCCAGCATGTGAGCGATCAGTTCATGGACAACACGGGAAAGGCGGCGATTTTATCGGCGTATACAGTATCCCAGTTGCGGGCGAGCCTGCAGTTGCCCACGGTCAAGAACGGTAAAGTGCTCGACCGAACCCGTTTGGACGTATGGATTGAAAATGTTTTGGATGCCGAATACAGTGCGAACGGATACACCTACAGCTACTCTGCCGGTCCAGATTTTTACGCGTTGGAGAATTTCTACTATCCGCAAGCGGGTCGCCACATCAATGTGGCGCTGACCTATAAATTTTAAATCGCCAATAGGCGGGTTAGCCGTGACGCTGGGTTTCTGCAGCAAAGGCGCGCAAGAAATCGGGGTTTTGCTCAATGGCAGAACCCACCACAGCGAGGTCCGCACCTGCAGACCAGGCGTCCATCACGTCGTCGGGTGTGGTCATGCCTCCTCCAACGATGATGGGGCAGGGGACAGCTTGTCGGACCGCCGCGATCATGTCCGTGGACACGGGCCGGTTGGCGCCGCTGCCGGTGTCCAGGTACATGCACTGTTGGCCCAAATAATGACCGGCCAGTGCGGTGGTGGCGGCGATGTCGGGTTTGTCGCCAGGAATGGGCAGGGAGCCGCTCATGTAATGGGCTGTGGTGGTTTTCCCTCCGTCGATCAGCAGGTATCCGCAGCCCACGGCGTCCAACCCCAAGTCGCGAACGCGAGAAGCGGCTTCCACGTGTTTGCCAATGAGGGCGTCTGGGTTTCGGCCGCTGATCACCGACAAAAACAACAAGGCGTCCGCTTCGGCGGTGAGTTGGTTTGGCGAGCCTGGGAAAAGCACAATGGACGTATCGGTTCGCTCGCGAATCCAAGCAGCCACGGTGTCCATGGAGCCTTCGGTCACCAGGCTTCCGCCCAGCAATATTGTATGGACGGCTTCAAACCCAGGGCCAGACATCCATTCTAGGTCTGCGCTGTCTTTGATTTTATCGGGGTCGACCAACACGGCTAGGCCCTTTTGACCGCTGGCACCAGCGGACTCGAGGGCCGTGATCCAGCGTGGAGAAACGATATGTGGGGTGTCCTGGTTCACGGGCTCAAGATGGCGAAGCAATGCGTTCGATGATGTCTGTCCGCAAAAGTCCATGTCCACAAGGGTGAAAATGGACGGGACAAACGCCTTTTAGTTTCCGGGCGTTGGCTGCTTTGATGACTTTGTCACGCGACCCAAAATGGGCTTCCATTTCGGTGGCGTTTGCCTTCGATAGGGACCGCATTCGATGTGCACGTGGTGGCCAAAACTCTTGGAGAGAACACCAGCAATCGATCACCATGGCCCACATTTCTTCTGAGTCGAGGTGGAAGAGAAAGAACTGATGGAGGTGGTTGGGCATTACGCGCCAAGAATGTAGCGCATTGAGCAACCGGATGACGCCTTTTCTCTGGCGCTCGCTTTGTTTCATCCATGCCCGACCAAGTGCGGTGTCCACAGCCAATCGGTAGCCGGGATTTTTGACCAGCCCGTCGGGTGCCAACAGGGTCACTTTGGAGAAGCGTGAGGGTGCGAGACTGTAACAAGCTAGGGCCACCCTCCCGCCAAGGCTGTACCCGATGAGGTGACCGTTGAAATGGAGTCCTTCTTGCTCAAGAATGTCCTCCAATGCCCGCCACCATTGTAAAACGTCTAGGGGCCTGTGGTGGCCAGAAGAGCGTCCGTGTGCGGGCAAGTGCGGCATCAAAACTGCGGTGTTTTCCTCCAGCAGCGGACGGATGCCGAGCATGTCCTCCAAGGGGCGACTAAAACCGTGAAGGGCAATGGTGCAATGATGGGTTTTGGCGGCCGGTTGCCAGATGGCATATTCGATGCTCAGGTTGTCCCCATGGTGCACCTTGCGCACGACATCGGGCGGGGTGAATTCGGGAACAACGTCAGATGTCAAGGCCATGCGAGCAAAGTTCGGTGGTTCTGTTTGATTGATTCGGGATTTCATGTGGAAAACGGACGGCGGTGAATTCGATGGCGTAGGGTAGATTTGCCCCGGTTTTCCCGAACAGCATTGTTGCTGTCCGGAAAAAAAAAATGCCGAAAGACACGAGCATCAAGTCCGTCCTCATCATAGGAAGCGGACCCATTGTTATCGGACAGGCCTGTGAATTCGACTATTCCGGATCACAAGCGTCCCGCTCGCTTCGCGAAGAAGGCATTGAGGTGACCCTCATCAATTCCAATCCGGCGACCATCATGACCGACCCGGTCGTGGCCGACAACATCTACTTGAAGCCGCTCGAGCCCGAGTCCATCGAGGAGATTCTCCAAAAGCACAACATTGACGCTGTGTTGCCCACCATGGGAGGGCAGACGGCGTTGAACCTCTGCATCACGTGCGATGAGATGGGCATTTGGGAGCAGTATGGCGTCAAACTCATCGGTGTCAACATCGATGCGATCGACATTACAGAAAACCGCGAACGTTTCCGCCTTCTCATGGACGAAATCGGGGTGCCTATGGCGCCTCAGGCGACCGCCAAAAGCTTTCTCGAAGGCAAGGAGGCGGCGCAGAAGTTTGGTTTTCCGCTGTGCATTCGTTCATCGTTTACGCTGGGCGGAGCTGGGGCCTCCATTGTGCATGATCCTGCAGAATTCGATGGCTTGCTCACTCGGGCGTTGCACATCTCCCCGATTCATGAGGTGATGATCGACAAGGCCCTTTTGGGCTGGAAGGAGTTCGAGCTTGAGTTGTTGCGGGACGCCAACGACAATGTGGTCATCATCTGTTCCATCGAGAATTTCGATCCGATGGGCATTCACACGGGGGATTCCATTACCGTGGCACCGGCCATGACCTTGTCGGACACCACGTTCCAACGGATGCGGGACATGGCCATCCACATGATGAACTCCATCGGAGCTTTTGCGGGAGGTTGCAACGTGCAATTTGCGGTTTCGCCCGACGAGAAGGAGGACATCATTGCCATCGAAATCAATCCTCGGGTAAGCCGTTCCTCGGCTCTGGCTTCCAAGGCGACAGGGTATCCCATTGCCAAGATTGCAGCCAAGCTCGCCATTGGATATCATCTCGACGAATTGACCAACCCCATCACCGGAACAACGAGTGCGTTTTTCGAGCCCACGCTTGATTACGTGATCGTCAAAATTCCGCGCTGGAACTTCGACAAGTTTGAAGGAGCCGACCGTCAACTCGGACTGCAGATGAAGTCAGTCGGAGAGGTTATGGGCATTGGACGAAGCTTTCAGGAAGCGCTCCAAAAGGCCTGCCAGTCCTTGGAAATCAAGCGAAATGGCTTGGGTGCAGACGGCAAGGAGCTCCGCGACCAAGACCAGATTTTGCACTCCTTGGAGTTCCCATCTTGGAACCGCTTGTTCCACCTGTATGATGCCATCAAGTTGGGCATCCCCATGAGCACGATTCAGAACAAGACCAAGATTGACCCTTGGTTCTTGCGTCAAATTGAAGATCTGATTGAAGTCGAAGGCCGCATTGGCCGACACCGATTGGAGGACATTCCTTTTGAGCTCATGAAAGAAGCCAAGCTCAAAGGCTTTGCTGACCGGCAGATTGGACACATTGTTCGGGCCAAAGAGAGTGAGGTGTTTGACCGGAGAATCGATCTGGGCATTGAGCGAAGCTACCGTTTGGTCGATACGTGTGCAGCAGAATTCAAAGCGCAAACGCCGTTTTACTACAGCACGTTCTGTGAGGACAATGAGTCCCCAAAAACCAACGGGCGCAAGATTGTGGTCCTCGGCAGCGGACCCAACCGCATCGGGCAGGGCATTGAGTTTGATTATTGCTGTGTTCACGGCGTAATGGCGGCCCGCGCTGCAGGCTACGAAGCCGTGATGATCAACTGCAACCCGGAAACGGTGTCGACCGACAGCGACACTGCGGACCGCTTGTATTTCGAGCCGGTATTTTGGGAGCACATCTACGACATCATCCGACACGAGCAGCCCGAAGGGGTCATTGTTCAACTTGGAGGACAGACGGCCTTGAAGTTGGCCGAAAAGTTGGAGCGCTTTGGGATTCCAATTCTGGGAACGAGTTACCAGGCTTTGGACATTGCAGAGGACCGTGGCCGTTTCTCGACCTTGCTCAAGGATCTCGAAATTCCGTATCCCAAATTCGGCGCGGTCACGTCGGCTGAGCAAGCCATCGAATTGAGCCGTGAATTGGGCTTCCCACTTTTGGTTCGTCCGAGTTATGTCTTGGGTGGTCAGCGGATGAAAATCGTGATCAGCGAAAAGGGCCTCGAGCACCACGTGGTGGACATTCTCCGTGACATGCCCGAGAACCAGATTTTGCTGGACCATTTCTTGGAAGGGGCCATTGAGTGCGAAGCCGACGCCATCTGCGATGGAGAGGATACGTACATCATTGGCATCATGCAGC
The DNA here is from genome assembly GCA_965657965.1 of uncultured Flavobacteriales bacterium. Classification (GTDB taxonomy): domain Bacteria; phylum Bacteroidota; class Bacteroidia; order Flavobacteriales_D; family Sanyastnellaceae; genus UBA8752. The sequence continues at coordinate 12,024 of CBFHQM010000020.1, forward strand.
ACATCGAGCCTGCGGGGATCCATTCTGGAGACTCCTATGCGGTGTTGCCTCCCTACAACTTGGGGGACTTGATCTTGGCGCAAATTGAGGACATCACCAAAAAGGTGGCTGTGGCCCTTGAGACCAAAGGATTGCTCAACATCCAGTTTGCAGTCAAGGACGACACGGTGTTTGTGATCGAAGCCAATCCACGCGCATCGCGAACGGTTCCTTTCATTGCCAAGGCATACCAAGAGCCTTATGTGAAGTATGCCACCGAGGTCATGATCGGAGAAAAGAAGGTCAAAGACTTCAATTTTCAGCCGCGCAAGCGGGGTTATGCGATCAAGATTCCGGTGTTCAGTTATTCCAAGTTCCCAGAAGTCAACAAAGAATTGGGCCCGGAAATGAAATCGACGGGAGAGGCGATCCGCTTCATCGATACCCTAAGGGACCCCTTCTTCCGAAAGGTGTATTCTGAGCGCAACCTGTACCTCTCGAAATGATTCCAGGGCTGTTCCGCACCCTTGTTGGACTGGTTGTCGCTTGGTTTGTCTTTCGTTTTCTCGACCGGACGTTTGGACGAAGGCGCGCAAAATCGCCCTTTCAACAGCCGCGTGATTCCACAAAAAATTCTGCGGGGGAGCGTGGTAAGCCTCAGGCAGGAACCCGGGCGAAGGACGATGACTTGGGGGAGTACGTGGATTACGAGGAGGTCAAAGAGGACGAATAGCGCCACGGGGTTTCAGGACGCTGGCCATGGGCGCTAACTTGCCTGCATGCGCGAACGATTGAATCCTGGACAGCTCTTGAGAGCTGCTTTGCCTCATGTGATGGCCATCGTGATTTTGATGGGCATAGCCGGTAG
>CBFHQM010000020.1:12967-50339 GCA_965657965.1 uncultured Flavobacteriales bacterium
AGCTTTTACTCCAAGTCGTTTGACGGAGATCGGTTGCGTATGCCCGACATCGAGCATTACATCGCGACAGCCAAAGAGGTCAATGACCACCGGGAAAGGACGGGCGAGCAAGCCCTTTGGACCGACAGTCAGTTTGGTGGCATGCCCACGTTTCAATTGGGAATGAGAACCGGCGATGTCAATGCGGGCACCTGGCTTGGACGGTTGCTCCGTTTGGGTTTTCCCCGACCAGCGGATCATCTTTTGGTGGCCCTGCTCTGTGCTTATTTGCTTGCCGCTGTCTTGGGATGCGGTCCTTGGATTTCGGTTTTGGTGGCGATTGGATTTGGACTGAGTTCGTTGAACATTTTGTACCTCGGTGCGGGCCATGCCGCCAAAGTGATGTCCATCGCAACCTTGCCTGGAATCTTGGCAGGCGTGCTCGTTGCATACCGTCGAAATTTGTGGTTGGGAGCAGGTTTGGCGGCGGCATTTACCGCCATCAACCTCGCGGCAAATCACCTTCAAATGACCTATTACTTGGCCTTTTTGGTCGGAGGAATAGGCATTGCCGAAACGATAAGACTCATTCGATCCGGTGCAATGCGTCAAGCGTTGCTCACCGGAGTGGTATTGCTTGCAGCGGCAGGTATTGCTGTGATTCCCAATGGCGCCCTCATCAAGCCCACGTTGGACTATACGCCGCACACCACCAGGGGAGAGGTACTGCTTACACCGGCTGCTGGGGTAGAAGTGGCAGCTGATGGACTGGATCGCGATTACATCTTGCAGTATTCGATGGGGCGAGGCGAGTGGTGGAGTACAATGGTACCCGACATCAAAGGGGGCAACAACCCACTGTATTGGGGGGAGCAGAGTTTTAGCGGAGGTGCTTTTTACTTTGGTGCCATGTTGATGGCCCTGTTTATGGTGTCGTTGATTTTAAGACGGGATGTCTTGCGTTGGCCCATGCTTTTTGTCGCGTTGTTGGCCATTGTGCTGTCGTGGCGAGACACTTCCGGATTGACCGACTTCTTCTTGGATCATGTCCCTGGTTTTGCCAGGTTCCGAGATACCAAAATGATGCTCATTCTAATCCAATGCATGTTGCCAATTGGGGTCGGTTTGTTGCTCAAGGATGTGATGGAAGGCCGTGTAGAATGGAGCCGGAAATTGCTTATTGCGTCGGGAATTCCTTTGGTGGTGCTCGGTCTTTTCGCCTTGATGCCTACGGTGTTTTTTGAGTTTGAAAGCCATGTGCGTCCCGACCGGGCTGTTGAGCAGCTGGGTGCCTCTCGCGCTTTGGAGCAACGCCTCGAGGTCTTCAGAGCAGATGTTTGGCGAAGCTTTGGTTTGGTGCTCTTGGCGATGTTGGGCTTACTGGCTGCAGTGCGGTTGCGTGCTGCGGATTCACGGCCACTCGTGATTCAAGGGGTCATTGGTGTTTTGGCGTTGTTCACCCTTTTGGACATGCAGTCTGTGGCCCGTCGTTATCAGCCGGCAGACAAGGGTTGGGTGCGTGCAGTGGCGTATTCGCACCCCTATCAGCCTTCGGCCGCGGACAATGCCATCTTGGCCGATCGAATCCGTCGCAATCCGAGCGTTCAAACGGCCATGGATGCCGAGGTGGCGCGAGTACGCGAAGCTTATCCTGGTCGCATTGGAAAGCGGGAAGAGCGTGTGCTCGAGGCGGCGAAGTTTTCCGGACTTCAGACGGCAGATCACTTTCGGGTGCTCAACCTGAGGGGGGCGTTCAGCGACGCGAGTACCAGTTTCTTTCACCGCAGTGTGGGCGGTTACCACGGGGCCAAGTTGCGTCGGTATCAAGACCTGATTGAACGTGTGCTCCAGCCCGAGCAACAGCAATTTGCCAATTTGGCCAATTCTGCGGGTATGGATGTGGCCTTGAAGGCCATGCCTGTACACGCCATGTTGAATGCCCAGTACATCATTTATGACCCTGCGCAGGCTCCCATTCCCAACAGTCAAGCGCTGGGCAATGCTTGGTTTGCTTCGGCGTGGACCATGGCGGAGGGCGCAGATGCGGAAATGGCGGCGCTTCAATCGTTGACCGACCCTCGCAGCGCAGTGGTCCCCGAGACGTTCTCCGATGCGTTGGCGGGTGTGCTTCCAGGTGCCGCCAGTGCAGGCCGTGCGGAACTCGTTTCATTCACTCCTGATTTCCAAGAGTACCAAGTGACCGCACCAGCCAAAGGGCTTTTGATGTTCAGCGAGATTCATTATCCCGAAGGATGGCGATTGACCATCGATGGAGAGCCTGCTGATTTGTTGCGCGTGAATTATGCCTTGCGTGGCGTGGTTGTGCCCGCCGGTGAACACACGGTAGAGATGGCGTTCGTGTTGCCTTCGGTCCAATCCGCGCGCACCATCGCTTCCTTGGGAAGTGGCCTATTGTTGCTGTTTGTCTTCGGCAGTTTCGCCATGGTCCTGCTGGGCCGGGGCAGTTTAACCTCTGATTCGGAGGAGGTCGAAGGCAACAAGTAAACGGGCTTGGCGGTCAGTCTCAGGCGCGTATGCGCGCTTGAGACGAGGAGTCGGCGGCCCCGGCCTCAATCAATCTGATAGCCTTGGGCTTGCCAGCGCTCGCACCATTCAGCGCGCCAGGCGCGACGGGGCTTAAAGGGGTGGGGTGGTGCTTTTCTGATCATCCATCGCAGGAAGGGCATGGCCAGAGGAAGTTGGATGTGCACGAAGGTGGATAGCGGGACAGGGAATGCGCCCAAGGTGCTTTTGATTTCCATGGCGGTGCGGCCCATGACCACGCGAGACGCCTGAACCGAAATGCCCCATTTGATGAACTCAAACAGCATGCGCTGATACAGGGCGCGCTGCTTGTTCATTTCGGCCTCGAAGCCAACATAGTAAGCTTCAATCGTGGCACTGTTGGCATGGTGAAAACCACAGTGAAAGCCGATCAAATGGTCGTCTTCGCGGTACGTAATCAACGTAAAATCTTCACCGAATTCGTGTGCGAGCCGCCCGAAATCGTGTGCTTCGAGTCCCCCCATGACGATGCTGGCACGGCCATACACTTGTTCATACAGGGCGATCAAGTCTGGGCCCAGGCGGTCGAGCTCATCTGTATCTGTAATCCGTTGGACATCCAGGTCGGCACTGCGGGCCAAGATGCTGCGCACTTTGGTGCGGGCCTTGGTGCGGAGCGCAGCTTGCCATTCGTCGGTGGAGGTCCAACTTGGATCCAATGGGACTTCCATGACCGGATCGAAGGTTGCGCGTGCCCAGCGGCGGCTCCAATGTGGAGCCAGATCGGCATCGCGCTTGGGTCCGAAGTCTTTGGCCATCCAAACTCGAATGCCCCAGTGCTTGGCGCATTGGTCGAAGGCTTGTTCTGTCCACCGCACCTGTTGCGCTGCAGAAATGCCTTCGCGCCAGCGGAAGGTGTGTTCTCCACTGCCGAGACCTTGACCCGCCACCAGCGTGCGAAACCGAAACGGGCGCCCGCCGGGTTGCATGATGGCCGTGGCGAGCCGGACCCCAAAGGAGACGTCAAGGTGGTCTGCCGGAGAGCGCGATTCGGATTGCACCGCTTGCATGAGAATACCGCCGAGCCAAGGTCCACTTGGCGCTTTGATCATGCCCAATCTGCATTGGACTTTCCCATGCCCTGACATGGCTTCGAGGTACCGACGGTCGAGGTATGCAGAGCCCCCGGGAAGTGCGTCCCAAGCCTTGGAAGGGATTGCGTCGGGCGTGTCAAACCAGTGCCATTCCGCTTGTTCTAAGCCCTCCAACACGGATGTGTCAGTAGCCTCTGAAGAGAGACGGGAGGAGCTAGGTGCAGACATGGTGCGCGAAAGTACGGTGTCCGTTGCCCAAGGAGACTGTGCTTCGCATGCTTTGGCAATTTTGGTGGTGGCGATTACGGCAGGAACCTCGCGGGTTCTGAAGGCAATGGACACGCCGATTCCACGCGCCCAAACAAGCGAAGGCGATGTCGTGCCATCATGCGGTAGCCCATTCGGCGTATCGGTGCCGGGCAGCGCTGAAAGGTGCGGCTCCAACCTGTTCGCCCGATAATGTTGAGCGCTTCACCCACAGCGGCTTCGCCCAAAAGAGAGCGTTTGGCGGTCCAAAGTACCACCGCGTCTTGTCGCGATGTGAGTTGATTCTGGCGTCTCAATTTCTTCGCTGTTGGCCCATCGAGCGGCGCAAACAGTAGGCCTTTGTTTTGGGGTTTTTCCCACTGAATCAACCGGCGCACGGCGCCGTGGCAAAGTGCGCATTCTCCGTCGAAGAAGAGCACTGGACCCATGGGGTTGGGGGCGTTAGAATTCTCCACCATCGAAATTCCCGCCAGACCCACCAGGATATCCGCCTCGGCCCCGGCTGCGCTGACCGGGCTCGAGCTTACCAAAAGACCACGTTACACTGGCGTAAACAAATCGGCTCTGCCGCTTGAATGTGCCGTCTTGGAAAAAATCGCGGCCTTCGGATGTATACGACCATTGCTGCTGGTCAAAGACATCGCTCACGCGCAATGACCCTTTGACTTGGCCATCAAAAAAGTCTCTGCTCACGGCTGCACTGTGCGAAATGTAGCCTTGAAAAGTGCCCTGTGTGTATTGAGAGGGCGCGCGGTAACGTCCATTGACTTGGACCTTCCATCCGCCTTTGACCAGCGCTGAAACTTGATAGCCTGCGCTGCCTTGAAAGCCATTGTTGCCAAGGTCAGGGGCCAAATTGGAGCCGTCTGTTTTTTGGTGATAGATGCTGCCATTCACGCGCAATTGCAAGCTGCGCCCCTTGCGCCACATGGCCACCACTTCAAGTCCCGAGTTGGTCTGTCGAGCGAGGTTCACAAATGTCCTGTATGCGATGCCTTCGCCGTCTACCTCGATGAACCTGCGAATCACATCTCGCGTCGTTTTGTAGAATAGCGAAGTGGTGATCGTCAGGGCTTTGGAGGTAAGTTGATGACCCAGTTCAAGTCCGTCGGTGTACTCGGGCAGCAGAAATGGATTTCCGTATCGAAGATTTCGTGGGTCGGCATTGTCTACAAACGGGTTGACTTGCCTGCCCCGTGGACGATTCACACGTCGGTTGTAGCTCAAGACCCATTGGTTGCGGTCATCCACTGTGTAGCTCAGGTTGCCCGAGGGGTAAAAGCTGGTGTAGTCGTTCACAAAAGTGGCTTCGTCGCCACCGAGCTGGGCCAAGGCTGCAGCAATGTCGGCGCTGTCGCCCTGCAGTTGAGCTGTGGTGAACACGGTTTCGCCGCGTCCTCCCACTTGCACGCCCCAAGCACCGAATTTTCGCCCCCAAGTCACGTAACCAGCATGAATGTCTTCCCGGTAACGAAAGTCGTAGGCTTGGACGTAAGGCACACCAGTGCTGTCGCGTTGCCAGAACTGTTGGTCTTCGTTGCTTTCGCGCAAAATACTTTTGTAGCCCAGTTCGATTTTCCCGTCGTTTTCGAGTGGCTTTTCGTAGTCCAATTGGAGGGTAGCGTTCCAGTTGCTGCCATCGTTCAGATTGGCGTTGGATAGATACCCCAAATCCAGAGCGGCACCGGGCAAATCTTGCCAGAGGGAATCCGAAGATGTGCTGGTGCGCTGTGACCATCGCGCAAACCCTTGGAGCACATGGCGCTCTCCGTACTTGTGTTCGTAGCCCAAATCCAAGTCCATGGATGCGTTTTCGCTTTCCGAGAGGCCGTAACGCGTAAAACCACCAAGTGCATCGGTGCTCCACGTTTCTACATTCACCACGTCTTCGATGCCAGAACTGCCGCCTTGGTTGCTGCGCAGACCGACGTTCCATGTGGTGGTTGGGGAGGGCATCCAGTCTAGTCCCGTTTTGAAGTTCCAACTCGAACGCAAGTTGTCGGTGTAGCTGTTGGAAGTCAGCACGCTCAAGGAGTCGTATCCACCCGCTAGGTCACCCCCGAAGGCCTGTTCGCGTTCACTGTCTCCTCGCCGAAATCCATTGCGTTGATTCCATCCAGCGTTGAGAGAGAAGTTGAACTTTTGGCCTCGAATGTTGCCATTCAAAGAGCCGCTGTGGTTTTCTTGAGTTCCCCAAGTGACGCTGACTTGCCCGTTTTTGCCTTCGAGTTTGTCCTTTTTGAGGATGATGTTCAGGATGCCAGCGACACCTTCTGGGTCGTATTTGGCTGTGGGGCTGGTGATGATTTCGACCCGGTCAATGCTGCTGGCGGGGATTTGCTCGAGAAGACTTTGGGTGGCAGACCCGGTCATGCCACTGGGCCTGCCATCAATTAAAATCGTCACGTTGCCGGAGCCACGTAGGCTCAAGTTCCCGTCAATGTCCACATCGATGCTCGGGACGTTACGCAAGAGTTCGGTGGCATTTGAGCCTGTGCTGTTGAGGTCATCTCCAACGCGAAAAACCTTGCGGTCGATCATCATTTCGAGAGAGGATCTTTGCTCGACGACTTCGGCAGCTTCAAGGGCTTGAACGTTGGGCTCAAGGCGAAGAATGCCCAAGTCTTGCTGAACACCACCGCGGGGACTCAGTCGGATGTCATCCACAGTGGCAGACACGTAGCCCATGAATCCAATTTGAGCGCGAAACCGGCCAATGGGAATTTCGGTGATGCGAAACCGGCCTTTGCTGTCGGTCACCCCGCCTGTGATCACTTTGTCCTCGTCAAAAGCGAGGATGCTGATGGTGGCAAATTCAATGGCGGCTCCCGTTCGGCCGTCTTCTACGCTGCCGTACACCACGCCAATTTTTGGGCGTTCATTGGAGCTGCGCATGCCGGATGGGCGTGCGTCACTGCCGGGACGTTGCGCGGAGACGCTCAGGGACAATCCAAGGCCCAAAAGAAAAAACAAACGTTGCATCATCTCAAAAAGAACGCGCTGGAGGGGGGGAAGTTCAAATGGGGCTTGTGCTTGTTGATTCGTGCGGTTCACGGCACGATGGGGCGCAGTGTGTATTCGAAACTGTAATTCTGGTACGGCAGTCGGTATTCCATGCGGGGCAGGGCGCCCCAACTGTTGATGCAGGCCACGCCGGCAGAGTAGCCATCGATGTCTAAATGGGCCTCGTCAGTGGGCTCGAGCAGTCGAAAGTGGCTTTGATGCTCTTCTTTCCGCGGTCCCGAGTCCAGTTGCTCTGGAGAGAAGTTGAGGGCGGTAAAATCAAAGGGGCTTTGGCCTTGGAATTCTAGACCAACCCCCTCACGGTTTTGAATGCGCAGCCAGCGCGTATCGGTCCGGGTTCCATTGTGTTGGGGTCGGGCATAGGGTGTTGCGAGGTCCTGTATTGGGCTCGAATATTGACCGAGAAAAGCGGCTTCTTTTCGATCGGAGGCCGATTCCATGGGGCCGCGACCGTACCAGTCTGCCCGCGTCATATCGGGCGGCAAGACCCAATGTTGGCCAAAGCGATACAGGTTGCCGTGTGTGCCGGATGCAAGGGAATTGTGTCGCCCAGCAAGGTTCAATGCTGCTTTTCCCGAGCGGGTTTGCATGTGTTGCTTGACCTCTACGGTGCCGTCGATGTGGACGGTAAACACGACCGTAACCAACGCGTCTCCGTTTAGAATGGGCCGAGCAAAAGACACCGTCATTGCGCCGCTGGCTTGCCTTGTATTGGTCATCTCCGCGGGGCCTGCATCTTCGAAAGGGGTTCGCCATTCGGCACGGTGCTCGGGGGATCCGGTGCCGTAGTCATTGTCCACGGGGGGCCGCCAGAAGTTGGGCTTTCCGCCCGAGAGAATCAGGTTGTGTTCGCCCACTTGGTAGGCTTTGACCTCTCCAGTGTTTCGGTCCAAAATCAACTGCCCGTTGTCGAATTCGAGTGCCACGTTGCCGTTTTCTAGATTCAATGCGACCCTCCCGCGGCGAATGAAGGGATTGGACGGCGAGGGGGAGGTGAGGATGAATTGGGATTGCGCGAGAACATGACCGGCGGGCAGAAGTGGATCGGGTTGGGTGAGCTTGGCCTGGAGGTTGAGCAAGGTTTCGGAGGCCCCAGTCGCCAAGGCCTTGACGGGCAGGTCCAGCATCATGGTGGCCAGAGGGTGGGCCGTGATCGACTCCAAAGTGCCGCTGCGGACGACACGACCGTCTGTGAGCAAAGACCAGGCGATGTCCACTTTCACCGATCGGAATCGGTATTCGCTTTTGAGTTGGATTTGGGCTCCTGTTGAATCGGTCAGCGCAAAGTGAAGGGGCTGTTGCACTTGTTTGGCTTCCAGCATGTGCGGGTGGGGCGTACCGTCGGCCATCACGAGTCCATTGTTCAAGAAGTTGTGGTCGCTCGGGGTGTCCTTAGGACCGAAGTCTCCTCCGTAGGCCAAAAAGCGTTTTTCCTTGCGGGTCTCCCACAACCCTTGGTCTTTAAAGTCCCAAATGAAGCCGCCTTGAAGCCGAGGGTATTCTCGGTACAGCTCCCAGTATTCCTTGAACCCTCCTAGGCTATTGCCCATCGCGTGGGCGTATTCGCATTGGATGAGGGGGCGCAGGTCTTCTTCCTGTTGTGCAAACCATTCGAGGTGATCATAATCTGCATACATGGGCACATAGACATCGGTGTTGGGCGCTCGTTCTGCCCGTTCGTAGGTTACGAAACGACTGGGATCAGCGGCTTTCACATCGGCATAGGTGGCCTCGAAATTCACCCCGTTTCCGGCTTCGTTGCCCAACGACCAGCACAAAATGGAAGGGTGGTTGCGGTCGCGAGCCACCATGCGCTGGGTGCGCACTCTATGGGCGTGTTCCCATTGGGGGTTGTTGCCCAAAGTGCGGTCCAAGGCGTAACCCATGCCATGACTTTCGATGTTGGCTTCGTCCACCACATAGAGGCCATAACGGTCGCAAAGGGCATACCAATAAGGGTGATTTGGATAATGCGACGTTCGGACGGCATTGAAGTTGTGCGCCTTGAGGATGCGGATGTCCTCTTCCATGGTGGCGCGGTCGATGACATGGCCAGTTTCGGGATGGTGCTCATGGCGGTTGGTGCCTTTGATCAACAGGTCTTTTCCGTTGACTTTAACCAGGCCTTCTTCGATTCGAATGTCACGAAATCCAACCTCGAGCTTGGTGGCCTCTAAAACTTGGTTGTTTTGATCGAGTAAGGCAATGTCGAGCTGATAGAGATCGGGAGTTTCCGCTGTCCATGTCTTGACCCCAGGCAGTGCTTTGTGCCACGTGAATGGCGTGGTATCCTGTGCGTTGACCTTGATGGGTACAGTGGCTGATGCGGTGGGTTTTCCATTGCGCGAGAGGGCGAATTGGGTGGTGCCTTGGAAGTCGGTTTTGCCCAATTGAGCCACGTTTAGTGTCACCGCCAAAACGCCGGTAGTATAGCGGTCTTTGAGCCCAGCGTTGATTTGAATGTCCGCCAAGTGAGTCTGGGGCCGCGCATGCAGCCAAACCTCTCTTTCAATGCCGGAAAGGCGCCAGAAATCCTGGCATTCGAGGAAGCTGCCATCGCTCCATCGGTAGACTTCCAAAGCCACGGTGTTTTCGCCCTTTTTCAAGGCCGCGGTAATGTCGAATTCCGCAGGAAGTTTCGAGCCTTGGCTGTATCCAATGCGTTGACCATTGACCCACACGAAAAAAGCGGACTTCACGGCGCCGAAATGAAGAATCACCTGTTGACCCTGCCAACTTTTTGGCAGCGAAAAGCGGCGCACGTAAGCGCCCACAGGATTCCATCCATCGGGGATGTCGGGAGGATTGGGTGTTTGTTGCCAGTAAAACGGGTAGGGATGGTTGGTGTAGATGGGAACACCAAAGCCTTCGAGCTCCCAATTGGCGGGAACGGCAATGTTATCCCAGGTGCTCACATCGAACTTGGGGGCTTCGAATCCCACAGGCCGTTCTTCGGGTGTGCGGGACCATTTGAATTTCCAAGTGCCATCAAGGCTCAAATAGCGGTCGCCATAGGACGGAGCGTCTGCCGAGGTTTCGTCTGGCTTGGAGGCGGTAAAAAAAGTGGTCCGAGCGGGCAGCTTGTTCTCCTCGACCATGGCCGGATCCTCGACGTAGGGCAAAAGGGTCTGTGCTTGGAAAGCACCGTTCGTGAGGGAGAGAACGGCCATCAAGGCGGCCAAACGAAAGTGCGTCATGTACAGCTGAATTCAGTCTTACCGGGCACTAGACGGCCCGCCCGAAGTTATGGTGTGCAAGAGGGAAGGGGCGTCAACCGTGTTCGATGTACATTGTCATCCTCGGCCGGGTCAATGATACTGGGTCTCCAACACCTTACTCCATCATGACCAGCACCTTTTCGGCGCTTGATTACGCCATTTTTATCGGTTACGCCATCCTGATTCTCGGGGTAGGCCTGTGGGTATCCCGCGACAAGAAGGGGCACCAAAAAAACGCCGAAGACTATTTCTTGGCGAGTAAATCTCTGCCGTGGTGGGCTGTGGGTGCCTCGTTGATTGCGGCCAACATCTCCGCAGAGCAGTTCATTGGGATGTCGGGTTCTGGCTTCAAGATTGGCTTGGCCATTGCATCCTACGAGTGGATGGCCGCTTTGACGCTGATCATCGTTGGAAAGTACTTTTTGCCCATTTTCATCGAGAAAGGACTGTACACCATTCCTGAATTTGTGGAGCAGAGGTACTCGACCAATTTGAAGACGATTCTCGCTGTTTTTTGGATCTCACTCTACGTGTTCGTGAACCTCGCTTCGGTGCTCTATTTGGGTTCTCTGGCTTTGGAAACCATCATGGGCATCCCGATGATGTATGGGGTGATGGGGCTGGGCTTGTTTGCGGCCGCCTACTCCCTATACGGGGGGCTCTCAGCGGTGTCTTGGACAGATGTGATTCAAGTGATTTTCTTGGTGATGGGCGGATTGGTGACCACGTATCTCGCCCTTGACGCTGTCTCCGGTGGTGCAGGCATGTGGGCAGGTTTTAGTGCCATTTACGATGCTGCTCCGGACAAGTTTGCGATGATCCTCGACAAGGACCACCCCGAATACATGAACCTGCCCGGCATCGGCGTTTTGGTTGGCGGCATGTGGGTGGCCAACATTTATTACTGGGGATTCAACCAATACATCATTCAGCGCACCTTGGCGGCCAAGTCGCTCAAAGAGTCTCAGCGTGGCATCCTGTTTGCTGCTGGCCTCAAGCTCATCCTGCCATTGATTGTGGTCATTCCGGGCATTGCCGCGTATGTGATGACGCAAGATGCCGCTGTGATGGCGGGTCTGGGCGAAGCGGCTGCAAACAAGCCTCCCACGGGTGCCAACCCGGACTTGGCATACCCATGGTTGCTTCAGTTTTTGCCGACCGGCCTTAAGGGCCTTGCATTCGCTGCGTTGGCTGCGGCCATTGTGTCGTCCTTGGCTTCTATGCTCAACAGCACGTCGACCATCTTCACGATGGACATTTACAAGCCTTACATCAACCCGACGGCCGATGACCGTGCTACGGTTAGAATGGGCCGAATTTCGGCCACAGTTGCCCTCATTATTGCTTGCATTATGGCGCCTTTGCTGGGTGGCATTGACCAAGCTTTTCAATTCATTCAGGAGTACACAGGTGTGGTGAGTCCAGGCATTCTGGCGGTGTTCATCCTCGGTCTGTTTTGGAAAAAGACCACCAACCGGGGAGCGATTACAGGTGCATTGGTGTCCATTCCCATCGCGATGTATTTCAAAGTGGCCCCGAAGGGCTGGTCTGAGAGCGCGCTGTTTGTGGAATTGCCATTCTTGGATCAGATGGGGCTGACGACCCTGCTGACCATGTTGGTGATTGCGCTGGTGAGTCGGTCAGAAGGCAAGGGGGCAGACGATCCCAAGGGCATCGCATTGTCGCGCAGCACGTTTGCAACCGAGCCGCTCTACAACATTGGTGCTTTTGTGGTCTTGATTGTGCTGGCGTTCTTGTACGCCTTCTTCTGGGGCTGATTAGCGACCCGTTCCGGGCCAGTTCTTGTGTACCACGAACCCTCGAGAAATTTCCTCCCAGCCCGCGTCACTTTCAATCACGACGGCACACATGAGTGCCCGGTGGGTTCGGGAAAAGTGATCGTGTAAAACCGCCTGAAGCCTCGTCCAGTGCAAGGGGGGGTCTCCTTCTGTGGGGTGGAATTTGCCGAGCCAGCGTCCTTTGGGCAAAGGGAGAATGCGCACGTGGTCACTGCCCATCACAAGGTGGGCTTCGTCGGGTTTGCACCACCAACCTGCTGCGTATTGCGGATGCGCCCATTGGGGTGCGCGGTGGCGGTGCAACCGGGTATGGTGATGAAAAAACCAGCCTTTCATGAGCAATACGGGCTCGGGGGTGGCGATGCGTTGTGTGCGCATGAATTCCCGTGCCGGAGGCAAGCGACAGGCGGCCAATTGGTCCACCAGCTTGTTCATTTTGCCCGCTAGGGTATCGTGTCGCCCAGAGGGCCCCACCCAGTTTGGCCAAGCGGCTCCATCGTCTTCCGCGAGGTAAAACTTGCTCGCGACTTCCATGTGCAGGGTGCGTCCGCGTGGCAGGTCTTCCACCAGGAAGTCCAGTTCGCCGACGGTACGCTTTTCGGTTTGGAGTTGAACGCTGTGGGCGCGCAATCGAAAGTGAGGGCTGGCATCGAGCCAAAACGCAATCAGGGCTTCAAAGTGCTTGCCGAGGAGCTGACCGCCGGGCTCTAGGATGCTCGGAGGCAGGGGGGACTGCCCCATGACCAATTCTGAGGCCCATTGGTCAAACAGCGGCAAATCTGCAGCGAGCGCGTCCTTGCACCAGCTGTCGTCGAGGACTTGGAAGCCCAAACTGGGGTGACGGGCCATGAGCGGAGCGGAGCCTACGGCCCAGCGCAGCCGCATTAAAGCGGCCAATGCTTGAGGTTGTTCGGCCAAAGGGCCTTGCCATCGATGGAGCCAGGGGTCTTGCACGCTGCGAAATTCTACCTTCGCAACCGAAAGCCATGAGAACTGTCGCACAAATTCCCCATCGCGCCATGCGCATTGTCGTTCAAGAATGGAACGAGAAGTACCACGTGCAGTTTGTTTGGGGGCCGTTGGAGCAGACCTATCGCCTGCCTGTAGAGGGAAGCGGAGGCTTGGATGCGGTACGCAGCTTTGCCCACCGTTTGGTGCCCGATGTGGAGCAGGCTTTTCTCGCCATGAAGTCCGCAAGGGCTGCAGCTTTGACACCCGACCCTTCTGACTCCCCTGAAGCATGACCCCAACAACAGCCCACGAAAAGCGCCACCAACATGTGGTAGAATACTTGCTGTATGAATGGCAAATGGAAGACTTGGCTCGCGCTGTGGACTTTGATTTGCCTGCGCTGCGGGTTCATTTGTCCTCGGCGTACGAAGGCGATCGTCTCGAAGCGGAATTGACTTGGTTTGCGGACTTGATGCGGGACCTGCGCAGAGAAAACAAAAGCCATTCTGGACACCGCTCGTTGCTCGACGAGTTGATGATTGAGCTGACTTATCTCCACCGCACGTTGCTCGATGTGCTCAAAGATGAGGAGTACAAATCGGCTGTGGACGCAGCTCAGCCTCATCTATCGGCCATGGAGGCGCGAGGAGAGGCTGGCAAGTCAGAAGTGGAATCGATGTTGATTGCCTTGTATGGCTGGTTGGTCCTCCGGATGTCGGGAAAGACCGTGACACCCGAAACTCAAGAATCCTTAGACCTGATTCGGGACTGTGCCAACCTATTGGCACAGAGGTACATCCGGATGCGGGCAGGGGAATTGTGACCTCCCCCCGTTGAAATTCAGCTCGCCTTTTTTGCTGCTTGTCCTTTCGACGGCTCGATCACGTGCAAAGTGCGCGGAGGTGTTGCTTCTTTCACGCGAAGACCGTAGAGAAAGCGCGCAAAGCTGTCTACCCATGTGCTTTGGGGTGTTCCGTCGGGAATCCACCGCACGGCCCGTCCTGTGTCCATGAGCTCGGAGAGCAACTTGGAGTTGGGTGCAGGATGGACTAGGAAAATAGGACGAGAGTCCAAGATGGCTTGCTCCACATTGCTGGTAATCAGCACCTCAGTGGGTTTCCCTTTGAGCGAAGACAGGGTTTCTTCGAGCTGTACATCCAACGCAGGAAGCACAGAGTCCAAACCAGTAAACAAGGTTGGAATGGCAGCGAGTGCGTTGGGAAGGATTTCAATCCTAAATGTGGGAGAGCTGAGGATCATGTGAAGATGTACGCAAGGTTTTATCGAAGGTTACGTGTTGCAATGCCCGATTGGAAGAGAGCGTTAACCGTTGGACGTGGATAAGCTCGCCAAGCCACTGCCGAATAAGGGGCAAGACCTCGGACATTCACGTAATGGCCATTGCGTCCTATCGTCCCACGTTGTTTTCTCTTTCCAACAAAAAGGAGAGCGAGGCGTGGCGTGTTTTTTCCTCGGAAAATGAGGCCCCGCTCGATGTGAGTCGACTGGCTGGGCAATGGCGAGAATGGTGGCGTTGCACAAATCCGGAATCCCGCGAAGTGCCTACGGATGACGCCATAGAGTCCGACTTCATGGCCGGGCAAGGGGCCACAGAAACGGGGCAATATGGAACGGTGGCTTGGTATCCTTGGAGAAAGCAGGCTTTGCTGTTGCTCGAGGAGGAGGAGTTTGTTCAAGTCAGAACCAACCGGAATCAGCTCAAAATTCGGCTGGAAGAACAGCAACAGCTCGCCCAAAAAAGTGTGGGCATTGTGGGGCTTTCTGTCGGTCGAAGTGTAGCCATGGCATTGGCCATGGAGCGCATCGTGGGGCGTCTGCATCTGGCAGATTCGGATCAGATTGAATTGTCCAATCTCAACCGAATGCCTTGCTCGTTATTCGAATTGGGAACGGCCAAATTGGTGTCTGCTGCTCGGGCCATTTCCGAGGTGGATCCTTTCTTGGATATCCAGGTTTGGCCGGAAGGATTCCAAGCGGAAAACATGGGTGGGTTCTTGGAGGATTTGGATTTGGTGGTGGATGCGTGCGATGGATTGCAAGCCAAGGCGCTCTTGCGTTTGGGTGCACGAGACCGTCGTATCCCACTGGTTATGGAAACCAATGATCGGGGTTTGATCGACATCGAACGATACGATTTGGAATCAACCGAAGATTTTTTACATGGCCGAGTTACCGCCGAACAGTTGAGTGAACTGGTGAGCGGAGGTGAATGGACCCCCGCTTGGTTGGACGCTTTCGTGGACCTTGAGCAGGTGAGCTTTCGTGGGCAGGAAAGCCTGTCTCAGGTGGGGCAAACTTTGGCCGGTTGGCCGCAACTGCACAGTGAAGTGGCCTTGGGTGCTGGGGCAGCCGCGTCGACCATTCGCCGCATTCTTCTCGGGGAGCCCCTTGAAGACCAACGCATACGATTTGATTTGAATGAGCAGCTCTCCGTCGCAAATACCGCGTGAGTCGGTCGACATTGCCCGCACACTGCGGGAGGTCACCTTGCATGTCTTCCAGTCGTCGGATGACCCGGTTCTTTCTGAGCAGTTCGCGAAGGGGCACCAAGACGTACTCCGGGCAGCTGGCATTACCAAGCTCACATCTTTTGGTCAAGATTGGGTGGGAGACGACAGTTCTACCTTGTTTTTGCTGACGTGTCAGAACGATGAGGTTTTGTTGAGCGGCATGCGCTTGCAGCGTCGCACAGGACATGGCACGTTGCCAATGGAGCGTGCTGTGGGGAAGAATCACCCCGAATTGGGCCATTATTTGGATGCCCGTCAGGATGAAGGGTGCGCTGAGTTTTGTGCGCTTTGGAGTCGTCGGGAGACAGCGGTTGCCGGCATTGCAATGCTGCCAATGGCTTGTGTTGGCCTTGGCCTTATGCCCATGTTGGACATTCGGCATGGTTTTGCCTTCATGGGCACGAACATGCGTCCAATCCAAAGAGAATTGGGCTTTACAATTCTAGATGAAGTCGGGTTAGAGGGGCAATTTGACTACCCTCGTCCACCCATTCGCTCAGAGGTGGGGCACTTCTGTCACCCCGAAAGTTTGGAGGATGCGGCGGATGATGTCCGGTTGATGGCCCGACGCGCAGCGGAGGAGCCAGACCACAGCCAAATGATGAATGGCCGGTTCAACCGGATTTCCTATCGGGTCGAGAACCACCTTGCTTGATGATTTTTCGTGCCCGATACAGACGGGTTTGGGGAATGGCCTTGCTTTCCGTTGCCCTGGTGCAGCTGTTCACGGGGTGCAGTGGTTCGATACTGGAAAAAAAAGTGGATTCACTTCGCCTCGAAGCGTTCGTGGATCCCTCGGGTCTGCTGAAGCCAGAGGAGGTTCATTTGCGGTTGAATTTGCTTGAGACCCTCGAGGGGGAGCGGCCCAATATGGGTTCTACTTTGGATGCGGTTTGGGTGCGTGTATCGGGTTGGCAGGGTGCACCTCGGCAGGCGCGGGTCATTTTGGACAATCCAACGCTGGATTCCATCGATGTTCTGGTCATGGATGGCGCCCGAATCTTGGGTCACCATCGTGCGGGTGCGGCATACGGGAAGCAGGAGGATTTGATTCCCACGTTCAATTTGCCTTTGAATCAGAACCATGAATTGTGGTTTAGGGTCCGCAGCACAAAGCCGTTGGTCTTGCCTTTCTCTCTCACGCAAATCGACCGTGTCGAATCCATGCGCGAAAAGCGCGATTTGGCCCTGGCCACCTACACTGGCATCGTGTTGGCCATTTTGATTTACAACAGTTTCCTTGCGTTCAGTACTGGACAACGTGCGTATTTCAGCTACATTTTTGTGGTCTTGACGGTGGGTTTGGTTCAGTGGTGTTTCAATGGGTACGACCGCTTGATTTGGGGGGACATCCCTTGGATGCGCCAAAACGGATTGACCATGATGGGGGCGTCGTCGGGCTTGGCGGCACTGATGTTTGCCCGAGAATTCTTGGAGGTGAGGCGGTACACCCCGCGTTGGAATCGATTGATTCAAGGGTTGCTCTTGGTTTACGCGTGTGCCATGTTGGCCGCGGTGTTCAATCGCCCATTGGTCGCCTATAATTTGGTGAATTTGGGTGCGCTATCTGCGCCGGCCATGTTGGCGCTTTCGTTGATCAGTTGGCGAAAAGGCAACTCTTCGGCGCTTTGGTTTTTCGTGGCTTGGCTCATTTTTTTGGTGGCGGTCACCATGCAGGCCTTGCGTGATTTTGGGGTGTTGGCGTCTACACCGCTGACCGCTTTGTTCATGCCGTTGGGAACAGTGTTCGAAATGCTCCTGTTGAGTTTCGCCTTGGGAGACCGCATCAACCTGCTGAAGCGCTCTTCTGAAGCGGCCAATGCCAAGGCCCTTGCCGCTTCTCTAGAGAACGAGCGCATTGTGAAGGAGCAAAATGCGGAGCTGGAGGGCCGGGTTCAACAGCGAACGGAGGCGTTGGCAAAGGCCAATGTAGAACTGTCGGGTGCGCTTGGGGAGCTCCAAGGTGCGCAGGATCAATTGATACAGACCGAGAAGTTGGCTTCGTTGGGTCAAATGACAGCGGGCATTGCGCATGAGTTGAATAACCCCATCAACTACGTGCAAAGCAACGCCACGTCGCTGCACCGTGACATCGAAGAGTTGATCGAGATTGTAGATGGGTATGCGGATGCGATGTCGGCGATGGAGTTGGGTACGCCGGATGCTCAGGCTTTGGTCGAAAAGGCGTCTGCTCGGGCGCGCCAACTGGATTGGGACTTTCTAAAAGAGGAGAGCCGTCAATTGGTTGCGGGCATCT
Source organism: uncultured Flavobacteriales bacterium (assembly GCA_965657965.1). Taxonomy (GTDB): domain Bacteria; phylum Bacteroidota; class Bacteroidia; order Flavobacteriales_D; family Sanyastnellaceae; genus UBA8752. Next base: position 30,593 of record CBFHQM010000020.1, read on the forward strand.
TGGAGGGGGCCGACCGCACGGCAAAAATTGTCGTGGGATTGCGTGTTTTTGGTCGGATGGATGGAGACCAGCCGGTTCAAGCGTCCCTGCGTGAGCTTTTGGAGTCGAGCATTACTGTTTTGGGCGATCGCGCAAGGACCAAGGCGCAGATCGATGTGGACTTGGAGGCGGACCTGCCATTGCTCTGGTGCCAGAGTGGCAAGTTGAGTCAGGTCTTCATGAACATCATTGTGAATGCCATTCAAGCCACAGAAACACGCTGGCCAGAAGCGGCCAAGCGACAGGTATCCGTGAGCTTGAGCCTCGAGGATAATGCGGTTCACGGCGAGGTAATGACGGTTCGCGTTCGAGACAATGGAACCGGGATGGATGAGGAGACGCGGCAGCGCGTTTTCGATCCCTTTTACACCACAAAGGATGTGGGCAAGGGGACAGGTCTTGGCTTGAGCATCGTAAAGGGCATTCTCGATGACCACGGTGCCGTGGTCGAGGTCGAAAGCGCATTGGGGGAAGGCACCACCTTTTTGGTGTTGTTTCCCCTCGAAACGCAGGTGAAGCCTTCGGGCAGCGTTAACCAGACAGAATCATGACAGACGACATCATAAGGGTGCTGTACCTCGACGACGAGGAGCCGAATTTGTTTTCTTTCAAAGCGGCGTTTCGTCGGGATTTTGAAATACACACCTGCCAAGAGCCGCATGAGGCAGTCCGCATGTTGGACGATCAAGAATTTCATGTTGTGCTGAGTGACCAGCGCATGCCTCGGATTAGTGGGGTGGAGTTTTTTGAGTTGATCATGCCGGACCATCCAGACGTGTCGCGGGTGCTTGTTACAGGTTACGCAGATACGGACGCGGTGGTGGATGCCATCAACAAAGGGCAGGTTTATCGTTTTGTGTCCAAGCCATGGAACGAAGAAGAGTTGCGCTCGGTGATCAAGTCGGGCTATGACTTGAATCGGTCGAGGGTGAGCAATGCGCTTGAAGGACAACAGGTGCTGTCGGCGTTGGATGGCTTTGTGGAGGAAGTGGATCGGTTGGCTGGGGAACTGGCCGCTGGTGGAAGTCAGGCATTGCCATCCATTGGAGAAGGGCTCGAAGAATTAAGGGCAAAGATGGTTGGCGAGCGCGTTCGATATGGCCATTGGGTCCAACAGCAGAATGAGCAGAATCAGCAATAGGGCATTGTCCTACAGTATTGCGTCGGATAATTTGCGACCTTAAATCAATGCAGAAGGGAACGGAGTTTTGGATTGTCGACGACAACGAAATTGACCGGATGGTCAATGGCCGTTTGATTCAAGCTGCTTTGGATTGTCGTGTTCGCGCGTTCAAAGACGGTCCTGCGTTCTTGGAAGCGCTGATGGCCGATTCGGGTGTAGACGACGAGGATATGAATCCAGAGTCTGCTGTGGCGTCTGGACGGTTGGTGGTGTTGCTCGACATTTTGATGCCCGGCCTTGATGGATTTGGGGTTTTGGAACGAATGGAAATGATGCATGCCGCGGCGTTGTCGGGTATGACAGTGTTCATGCTGAGCGCGTCCTTGGATCGGCAGGACTTGGAGCGTGCCGAGGGGCATCCGATTGTAGAAGCATTGTTGCCTAAACCCTTGGACATCCACCAGCTTCGAGGCTGGATGGAACAGCTCAGTTTGCGCTGAGCACAGGCATCGGTGATACTTAGTTTCAGGGGCGTTCGAAAACAAACAAAGCCAGGCTACCCCATTGGGTGCCTGGCTTTGTTTGTTCAGAGGGCGACAGGAGTCAGAGATATTTGAAGTCCTCGCCGGGTTCGATGCGTTGAAGCGTTTCGTAAATCAAACGAATGCAGTCTTCTACGTCTTGCTTGTGTACCATCTCGACGGTGGTGTGCATGTACCGAAGGGGCAGGGAAATCAAGGCACTCGGTACGCCTTTGTTGGAGTAGGCGAATGCATCGGTGTCGGTCCCGGTAAAGCGGCTGGCCGCCATGCGTTGCAATGGCAACTTGTTGTCTTCGGCGGTGTCGATGATGCGCTGCAACAGGTTGTTTTGAACGGCAGGACCATAGGTCACGCCAGGTCCCTTTCCGGCCGCCACATCCCCTTGTTCGATCTTGTTCATCATCGGAGTGTGGGTGCAGTGGGTTACGTCGGTGACAATGGCCACATCAGGCTGGATGCGCTCGGCAATCATCTGAGCACCACGGAGGCCAATTTCCTCTTGCACGCTGTTGGTGATGTAGAGACCAAACGGAAGTTCAACTTTGTTTTCCTTGAGCAAGCGGGCCACTTCGGCAATCATGAATCCGCCGGCGCGGTTGTCCAAAGCCCGTCCCACATACCATTGCTTGTTCAGCAGGGTAAATGTGTCTTCGTAGGTCACAACACATCCCACGTGAATGCCCATGGACTCGACTTCCGCTTTGTCTTTTGCGCCAACGTCGAGGAAGATGTTTTTGAGTGTCGGTGCAGCTTCCTTACCTGCCGTCCTTGTGTGAATGGCGGGCCAGCCAAAGACGGCTTTCACGGTTCCGTTTTTTGTGTGGATGTCGACACGCTTAGAGGGTGCAATTTGATGGTCGCTCCCCCCATTTCTCCGGAGGTAAATAAAGCCATCACTGGTGATGTAGTGCACAAACCAGCTGATTTCGTCGGCGTGGGCCTCAATCACCACCTTGTATTTGGCTTCGGGGTTAATCACCCCGACGACAGTGCCATAAGTATCCACGATGTGCTCGTCGATGAAAGGCGTGATGTAGTCGAGCCACATCTTTTGCCCAGCACTTTCGAATCCAGTGGGGGAAGGGTTGTTGAGATAGGCCTCAAGGAATTTCTCCGAGGCGCGGGTGATGATTTTTTTCTTGGCCATGTGCAGGGCGAAATTAAGGTCAACCGTCGCCATTGCGGGGGGGCAAGGGTGTGTGTGCAAGAAGACGGTTGTTGGAAAAGGGGCAGTCAAGCTGAAATTCCACGGTCCGCGGCTTGATGGTTTGTAGGATAAATCTTATCTTTATGCTGTTAGGCAGAACGCTTTCCGCGACGATCTATGGTGTAACCCCCCTTCAAAAAACGCATTAACCTATTGTTTTACAATGGTTTGTGTGTGCGTAATGCGAAGGGGGCTGCCGTAAATAATGTTGTAGGAAAGGGTGTAGGATTTCTTCAAAGACTTCATGTCTTTGTTGAGGTACGAACACCGGAGTTGCAAGCTGAGTTGTCTTGGGTAGGTGCTCAGCAGCGTGCAGTTCTTTGTTTGGTAAGGCTTGGGTGAAGTGTGGCAACACATTTGACCGACGTCATGCTGATGGCAGTTGGCAGATTGCCTCTGCGCCTCCTAACATTTTTCTCTCGGATGCGGCCTTTGGCCGTTTTCGGTTCTACGCGAAGAAGCGGTTCATCCCAACGGGGTTGAGCCGCTTCGCTTTTACCGGCGTTTCTGGAATGGGGGCAAGCGTGTCGTGAGGGTTGTGCAAGGCGGACATCCCCGCCAAGCATCACTTTGGCTCGGTAAAAACGTACAAAAGGAGATGGGTCTTCTTTTTCGAATTCAATTCTGAGGGGCCTGTGTAGACATAGCGAATGCGGAGCTCGGGATGCTCTGACTTAAAGGCATTCATGGTTTTTTCCCAGACCATCTTGTCTGCGAGGAAAGGGAAGTCGAATTTGTACATGCCCTCAACGACCTCTTGGCCGCTCACCGCTGAGTCTGCGTTGTCGAAAGTGTCGGCCGAGAATTGCCAAATGGAGGCTGCGGTGAGCAGAGTGAGTAAAGTGCCTGAGATCAGGGCGCCACGTGTCGCCTTGTTGGGGACCCAGGAATATGTGGAACTCGCGGGGAAGTCAACATGTCTAAATACGATCCAAGAGGCGAGAAGAATCAGCCAAAAGAGCCCGTGTTCGAGCAGTTGGAATCGATCTCCAAAAACCTGATCGCCAATGGAAAAGAGGCTAAAGAGGGCCATTGAGGTGAGGATGGCTCGAAAAAACCAAGTGTCGGTCACAGCCTCGTCCTTTTTTCTCAAGCTCAAGAGTGCGGCGAGGTAGAAAGAGAAATTGATGGCTTCAAGTCCCGAAACTGCGGCCAGGGCGGCCGTTGCAAACAGGGGGTCCTTGAGTCCAAGAGAGCCGAAAAACTTGATGAACAGCGCAAAGAAGTCCTTGCCAACCCAGAGGAATTGGACGTCTGGAATCACCTTGTCTATTACGCTCAGTCCCCAAAAGAGGGTCCAGAAAATCAGGATAGCCCGACGCAGAATGGCCCTTTCTTTCATGGTTGATCTTCTGTGAGGATGTAAAAAATCAAGGCGTCCGCCTTTTTCAGACGAAGGGGTTTGGGTACCGTGTAAATGTGTTGGATGGCCTTGTCGGGATATTCCGATTGAAAGGCGGCGATGGAATTTTCGAAGACTGTGCTGCCTCCCAAAAATGGAAAGGCGACTTTGTACATGTTGTCGCCGATGCGCTCAGCTGCAACCGCATCGGACCGAAGATGAAAGTCGCTGGTGTTGTGTTTGAAAATGGCGGTTGTGGTCAGCAAAACCAACAGGGTGGCGATGACCGTTGTGGTGCGCTTTTGCGGGGTTGGCTGCGCGACGGAATCTACAGATGATGGTGTGTTCAGTCGGGTCAAAACCAACCATGAGCAAAGGGAAAGGAACCAGAAAAGGGTGTGTTCGAGCAATTCGAAACGGTCGCCAAACCAGTGGTCACCAATGGAGAAGAAGGTGAAGGTGGCGAGGGTGAGTAGTGTGCCGAGGAAGAACCATGTTCTGGACGCCTTACGGTCCTTTCGAATCTCGTGAAATACAGCGCCAGCAAAAAAGACAAGGGCGAAAGCTTCGAGCGCCCCGGCCACGGCAAGTCCGGCATTGGCAACGTGAGGGGAATCCAAGCCCACAGAAGCGAAGTATTTCTGGAATTGGGCAAAACGGTCACGTCCCACCCACAAGAAATGAGCGCCACCAATCACCTTGTCGACCAGGTTGAACAGCCAGAAAACCGCCCAGTAGATCAGAATGGCGAAGCGCACAAGCTGATGGGGTACGGCGGATCTGAGATTGGGAGGTGTAGCCATGGTGTTTTTTGCGCTTGTTCAAGCTACTTGCGTGAGCGGATGGATGGATGGCTCATTTTTTGGGTTCCCAACAAGCCAGCCGGGAGAAGAGGAGCCACCGGCTGCCGATTGCCGGGTTGATGTGGGCGCTTTGTCAAGGTGGACGAAAATCGTGAAGGACAAGAATTTGGAGTCAACTTCGAGCCATGGACAAGCCAGGAAACAAGCCGGTTTTAGTGGTGCTCTCTGGAGCGGGAATCAGTCGAGAGAGTGGCCTGCAGACGTTTCGCGACAGCGATGGCTTGTGGGAAGGCTACGATGTAATGGAGGTGGCTACGCCAGAGGCTTGGTCGGTCAACCCCTCCAAGGTCTTGGAATTCTACAACAAAAGGAGGGGGCAGTTGGACCGGGTCCAACCAAACCCAGCACATTTGGCATTGGCGTCTTTGGAGGATCAATTTGAGGTTCATGTTGTGACTCAAAACGTGGACGATTTGCATGAAAGGGCGGGAAGCCGTCGGGTCATGCACCTTCATGGTCAATTGCGTTTGGTCCGGCCAGAAGACGATTCGGGGGTGGACGACACGCAGGTCATGTTGGTTGGGGGAGAAGGTGTCCCGGGTCCTGAGGTGAACTTGGGAGATGTAGACGCGAGGGGTGTTCAGCTTCGTCCGCATGTGGTTTGGTTTGGCGAAGCGGTGCCCATGATGAACCGAGCCACAGAGATCGTGGCCAAAGCCGATGCAGTGCTGGTGGTGGGCACTTCGATGCAGGTTTACCCGGCCGCAAGTCTCCTCGACTGTGCACCGTTGGGTGTTCCGATATATATGGTTAACCCCGATCGTCAAGCCGCAGATGGGCACCGTGCCAAACTCTCCGGAGTGTATGTTTTGCCGGCGTCAGAAGGCGTGTTGGTTTGGGCGGAGGAGATGCGCAAGAAGTTTGGTTAAGCCATGCGCGGAAGCAGGAGGTGTTTTTCATTGACCATCCACATGGGCATTGTTGAAGAGTTGGAAAACGAACCGCCCAAAGCGCCCATGGTTTTGAACCGCTTTGGCTTTCTTGAAGGCACCAATTCTACATGAAAGAAATATGAATCGATTTTGGCTTGTGGTTGCCGGAGCTTGGTTGCTAGCGGGGTGTGCCTCACAAGATGCCCTTGTGAGCTCTATTCCTTCGGCCCCGCCCGAAAAAGGGTGCACGGACATGAAGGCAGCGAACTTTGACATCATGGCGGAAGTCGACGATGGAACTTGTCGTTATGATGAGGTTGTGGCCGAATATTTTTGTTCGGTGCGGGACATGGCCACGGTTCGAATTGGCATGGACAAATTTGAAGTCAAGAACAAATTGGGTGTGTACCCCAAAGACATTCTGGGGGCGGACGAAGGTTGCGAAATTCACGTTTATCAGGTCCGCACTGCGGGTCAGGAGATGCCTGTCAAGGATTTGGAGTTAAACCAAGTCTACAACGACGGGTTTCGGGTATTTCGCGGGCAATCCCGGGAGTTCCGTCTGTTTTTTCGAGCGGGACGTTTGGAGAGCATTCTCAGCGAGCGGTCTTCTGAAGCCCTGCCCCACGCTTTGGCGTGCTTGGCAAACAGCATGTCGGCCATTTGCAGTAGCGATCAGGATTACATTGTTTGTTCAGGGTGCACTGACCCTGTGGCTTTGAATTACGATGCGGGTGCGGAGGAAGATAACGGAAGGTGTGAATACCACACGGGGTGCACGGACCCGGATGCTTCTAATTATGACCGGCAAGCCGTGATGGACGACGGTAGATGTGTTTTTATTGGGTGTACGGATCCTCAATCCATCAATTTCAATCCCACTGCGCGTCATAAGCAAAGCGAATGCAGCTATTGCCCTTGCGACACCGAAACACACTACTATGTGAAAAGCGACAATCCGCGATGCACGGAGCCTTGCATTAAAATGGAGCGCAATGCGGCTTTGGAGAACCGGCCAGAGTGCACGTGGTGCACATTGCTCGACGATGCTGGAAAAGCTTCGGTTGAGATTCAGTTGGAGGGTGTAAAAGTGAACCAGAAATGAGCCTGACGATGAAACAGAGCATTTTCCCAATCGCTTTTATGTTGCTGTTAAACAGCACGATGACCTTGGCGCAAGAGGCGAAGACAGTGGTCGATTATCACACCACAGTGGAGCAGATGTTCCACCTTCAAACCGGCATGACGTTGTCGGAAGTCAATGAGACGTTGAATTCCGAACCGCATGATCTGCTCCAAAACACAGTTGGGGGTTATCTCATGCTGGAATATCGATACTTAAAGTCCTACAGAAAGGTCAAAACCAGCGAAGCCGATACAGAGTCGGGGCGCATCGTTGGAAGCCCGTACTATGCGGATGCGGCCTCGGTTTATCTGTTGTTTGGAAACGACAATCGGTTGGTGAGTTATGTCACATCGGATGCCCTTGGCGACATCGAGCATCAGTACAAGCTGGAGCGCACGGCACAGCGATTGGGAGCCCTCGACGCACCCTGTACCCAAGAGTGTCAGATGGTGCTTCCTGGTCAAAAGGGCAATGAGGCTACCGGTGTGGAAGTGTCGGTGGAGGTGGTCATCTTGGACGAGGACGATGAAGGGGTATTCGAAGGACTCCTCGGTGGTGTTCGTGACAAGATCGCAAGCATCGGCAATGGTGAGGAGAAACTCGAGGAAGGCGCCGAGCTGGTTGCTCCAGAAACTACTGCCTTAGAGGCCATTTTGGTGGGGGACGCGGTTTGGGTGGTTGGAGCGGAAGGCCGCAGTTCAGGTGTGGTGATCGACGAGTTGCCTTCTGGTCTGTACATGGTTCGTTATGTCGACCTGATGTCGGGAGATGAGGTCGACCGACAGCTTGACCGTAAAGTTCTTGTCGCACAAGACTAGCCTGATTCGCCAGCTTCCATGGGCCATGCCTAATCTGTGTTGTTTTAAAAGGCTTGCCCAGCGAAGTGGGGTTGAGTATTTCTTTTTCGGACGACCGTGCTTGCGTCGCACAGTGCGCTCGGAAATTCGTTCGTAACCTGCGGTATGCGCAAATGGGGACTCGTTGCAGGCACAGCGCTTGTGGCGGGCAACATGATTGGTTCGGGCATCTTTTTGCTCCCAGCTGGACTGGTGGTCTATGGCCGGTTTGGTTGGATTGGGTGGTGTTGTGCCGCGTTTGGAGCGGTGCTGTTGGCGGCTGTGTTTCGACAGCTTGGCGCGTTACAGCCGCACGCGCCTGGCGGGCCTTATTCCTATGTAAAACGAGCCTTTGGTGATTGGCCTGGATTCGTGGTCGCGTGGGGTTATTGGGTGTCCATTTGGTGTACGAATGCGGCCATTGCCGTGGCGTGCGTAGGCTACTTGGGTGTATTCTTTCCCGGGTTGGTGCACGACGGCGTCTGTGCAGCTTCGGCAGGCGTGGGCTTGATTGTTTTGATGACAGCGGTCAATGCCGTTGGGCTTAGAGAGGTAGCGGTGGTTCAGATGACCACAACGGTTTTGAAGGTTTTGCCTTTGATTGCGGTGGGGGTGTTTGGTTTGCCGTTTGTGGATTGGTCAAACTTGTGGTCCATGGGGACGACAGAAGGCAGTGTCTTTGATTTGGTGACGGCGGCAACCACCCTCACATTGTTTGCCTTTCTCGGCGTGGAATCTGCGGCCATCTCGAGCGCGAGATTGCGAGATCCCAAGCGGAACGTGGGCCGGTCAAGTGTGCTGGGTACGTTGTTGACGGTGGTGGTTTATTTGCTGGGCTCCTTGGCGGTCATGGGGGCATTGCCGCCCGATGTGTTGGCCGACAGCAGTGCCCCGTTTGCCGAGGCGGCAGGTGCATTTTGGGGCGAGGCGGCCCGCCCAATTGTGGCAGGTGCAGCGGTCATGGCTACCCTCGGCGCCTTGAATGGTTGGCTCTTTATCCAGGGGGAATTTCCGATGGCAGCGGCCGACGATGGGTTGTTCCCAAAGGTGTTTGCTCGGCGAAATCGAGCGGGCATTCCAATCGTTGGCATCGCCATGTCCTCGGTGTTGGCTTGCGCTGTTCTGTTGCTCAAGTTCTCGGACTCCTTGGTCGACACCTTCACGTTTATGATGACGCTGTCCACGTTGTCGGCACTGGTTCCATATCTGCTGTCTGCTCTGGCGTTGCGAAGTTTCTTGCGCGGCAAGGAGGCAGGGATTGGGGGAAGATGGCTCGGTGCGGTCACGGCTGTTTTTTGTGGCTGGGTTATTTTCGGATGTGGAGGAGAGGTCTTGATCTATGGCGGCATTTTGTTGCTCTTGGGGCTTGGCCTCCATGCCTTTCGCACTTCAATCTCAAGCCGAAGATGATTTCGTTTTTTGTCGACCCCGATATCTGCAAAGCAGAGACCCTCCCCTCTGAATTTTACACCCGAGATGACGTTTTTGAGGCGTCCAAAGAATGGGTGTTTGGACGGAGTTGGCAGTGGGTGGGACATGCGCCTACTCAGTTGCCCACCCCTGGTGCAGTGGCGCCTGTGACTTTGCTCGAGGGATTGCTGAATGAGCCATTGCTGCTGAGCCGTCAGTCCAATGGAGAAGTCCAATGCCTGTCCAACGTGTGTACCCACCGGGGCAATCTACTTGTGGCCGAGCCGGGCAAAGTCCGGCAGTTGGTTTGCGGCTATCACGGTCGCCGTTTTGATCTCGATGGCACCTTTCGGTCTATGCCAGAATTCGACGATGTGGAGGACTTTCCTCGGCCATGCGACCATTTGAAGCGGTTTGACTTGAAGCCGTGGGCGGGTCACCTGTTCACAGCGCTCAACCCCTCCTTTTCCCTAGAAGGTGTGCTTCAGGCCATGGAGGACAGAATCGGGTTTTTGCCGTTGGATGACTTGAAGCACGATCCCGCTCGAAATCGAACCTTCGAAGTGGCGGGCCATTGGGCGTTGTATTGCGACAATTACCTCGAGGGGTTCCACATTCCCTTTGTCCACCCCGACCTCAACGCGGCGGTGGATTATGACCAATACACCACGGTGCTGTTCGACCATTGCAACCTTCAAATTGCGCATGCAAAAGGCAAAGAAGATGCGTTTGACTTGCCTCAAGGGCATCCGAACGATGGAGAGGCCGTGGCGGCTTTTTATTTCTGGGTCTTTCCCAACATGATGTTCAACTTTTACCCTTGGGGGTTGTCTGTGAACTTGATTGAGCCCGTTGCCAAAGACAAGACGAGGGTGCACTTTCGCGCCTATGTGCACGATGCTAAACTGCTGGGGCAAGGCGCTGGTGGCGACCTAGATCAAGTGGAGCATGAGGACGAGGCGGTTGTTGAATCTGTTCAGCTGGGCATTCAATCCCGCGCTTACACAACGGGTCGGTTTTCACCCCGACGCGAACAAGGCGTGCATCACTTCCATAGGCTGTTGGCTTCTGCCATTGGCGAGAAGGGGTGATTGTGAGTGCGCAGCTCGGGGCGAAGGGTCAGAGGTCCACGCGGTAGAAGAAGACGGGGAGGAAGCCGAGTTGGTATTCCTCGCGTACGCTGTCTTCGGGGTTGCCGTTTTCGTCGGGGGCGTAGGTGAGCTTCAGGACGTTCTGCGTGCCGAGGATGTTCACGAAGTCGATGCCGAGTTCGTGGGTGGCGGTGGGCCGGTTCCAGGTTAGGTTGGTCTTGAGGTCGAGGCGGAAGTAGTCCTTGAATTGAAGGGTGTTGCGATCGGCGTCTTCGTAGATGATTTCGCGGAGTTGGTTGGAGGCGGCCACATCGACTGGGCCGTACCACCGGCCGCCGACCATGGTGCACTTGGCGCCGGTGACCAGCGAGAGGCCGCTTTCATTGAGGCGCCACTCGCGGCTGCCGAGGGCGTTGAGTGCGTAACGGCCGTTGTAATCGGTATTGCGCCAGACGTTGTCCGCGCCCTTGAATTGGGCATCGAAGACGGAGCCTGTAAGCAACACAAACCAGCCGTCTCGGAAGGCGCGCGAGAGGGTCGCTTCCACGCCGTAGTTGCGAGAGGTGCCCGCATTGGTGAGGGTACCGGGAAAGAGACGGCTAAAGCTGCTGCCTGCATTGACCAGGGAGTAACTGCCGTTGGCCTGGCCCCACGTCGTGGTGGTGTCGGCGATGGGGATGTCGAAAAGGTGTTGGTGGTAGGCTTCGAGCTTCAGAGACCAGTTGGGCGAGAGCGAACGCGCCCACCCGATGACGTTGTGCCAGCTGCGGGTGAAGCCCATGTTTTGGTTGGGCATGCGCAGTTGACCAGGATCGTTGGGTTCGGCGCCGGTGCTGCTCGCATAGAGGTACGGGGCTTGTGTTTGAGAATGCAATCCAGAGCCGGCCGACCAGACGCTGCCACCATCGGTGATGTATTTCAGGCCAATCCGAGGCTCGAACCACGATGTGGCACCGGACCGTTGGTCGAATTGGGCGTGCCATCCCACGTTGACGGTCCATGCCTCTGAAGGCCGCAATTTGAGCTGGGCGAAGGGCTGCATCAGCAGGCTGTTCATGGCGGCGTCCCACCGGCGTCCCCATTCACCCAAGGGGGCGCTGGGGTCCTCGGGCAAGGCGCGGATGCTGTCCAAGAAGGTCCAGCGCGTGAGGTCAGCGTTGAGTCCAAAACGCAACGTGGCTGGTCCCCCCGCAATGGGGCTGAGTTTTCGGTTGGCGTGAAGTGCCAGGGCCAAGCGGTCTTGCACAAAATCGTACGCCATGAAGGGCGAGATGCTGTCAAGGCGGTAGGTAGAGTCCGCGACGTTTGGGGGGACTTCTAGCTCGCGGTAGACCAGGTCGTGATTGGAGAACTGCTGGTCACGGCTGGCAGCCAAGGTGGCTTTGATGTAGGTTTTCTTGTTGAGGGGGAGGGTGTAGGTCGCACCGGTGATCCCCATGTTGGACCGGAAGTACTGATCACGGTCGTTGTCTCCATAGATGTTGCGCTCTGGCGCAATTTGATCGCTGATGACGATGTCAACGCTGGACTTGCCACCGAGCCCCCACAGGGCGAGGGCACCGCCGTTTTTCTGGGGGAAGTGAAAGCGAAAACTGCCGTCCTGGTATTTGGGCACGGCGCTGGTGCCAATGTCGATGCCGAGTTTGCTAAAGATGACCGCGGTGGAATAGCGGTAGTTGAGTAGAAGGGTGGACCCTTTCTCCTTGTTGAGTGGCCCCTCCACGATGGCCTCTGTACCGAGGAAACCCAGCTGGGCGCTGGCTTGCCAGTTTTCTTTGTTGCCGTTGCGCAGGCGAAGGTCGAAGACGGCTGCGGTGGAGTTGCCGAATTCTGCGGGAAAAGCCGCGGTAAAGAAGTCAGAATTGGCAAGGGTCTTGTTGTTCACGATGGCCACGGGACCGCCACCGGAACCGGGTACGCTAAAGTGGTTCGGGTTGGGGAGGTCCACGCCTTCCACCCGCCACAGGACCCCTGCGGGGCTGTTGCCGCGGACCACGATGTCGTTGCGGCTGTCATCAGCGCCTTGGACACCGGCGAAGTTGCTGGCCATCCTGGCGGGGTCGCCTCGAGAGCCAGCATACCGGTCGGTCTCCTCCACGGTGAAGGCGCGGGCGGAAACGGTGGCCATTTCATTGAGCACTTCGCCCTGCTTGGTGGCGGTGACTTCGGCCGCCTGCATGGCCACCACGCTCTCGGCCATCTCCACCTCGAGTACGGTGGGGCGTCCGGAATTCACCACGATGCCATCCAGGGTGCGCACAGTGTAGCCCATGAAACTGATGCGCAATTGGTGCCGTCCAACGGGAAGGTCAAATGCAAATCCGCCGTCCATGTCCGTGGCAGTGGGGGCGGCATCGGTGGACATCAATTGGACGGTGGCGCCAGGCAGTGGGAACCGAGCCTCGGCGTCCAGCACAGTGCCAGTAATGCGGCCTTGCGGTGCCTGGGCTGTGGCAAACAGGGTTGTACTCAGGGCCATGACCAACATGGCAAATCTCGCAGGTCGAGTAGGGGCAATCATCGATTTCAAGTTCAATCAAAAGGCCCGCTGATGGGCGGGCCTTTTGGAATGTTCTAAACGAAGCGTTTGGCTTTATCGCTGGATGGCGAGGCGCTGAGGCGCTTGCCCTTGAGGTCCGGCGAGGTAGAGGCCCGGCTTCAATGCCGAGACATCGAGCACTTGGCTGCCAGGCTGGAGCGTGACTGTATGGACGCGTCGGCCATTGAGGTCAACCACTTCGAAGGGAGTGGTTTCACCGCCCCAAACCACGCGGAGCTCAGAAGCCGCAGGGTTGGGCATGAGTTGCCACTTGGCGGGGGAAGCACCTTCAATGCCACCGAGAACGGTCACCACGATGCAAGATTCGATTTCGCAGCCTTCTGCATTTTCTGCTTCGACGCAGACTTCGCAGTCTCCGATCTCGGGAGCCACAAGGGTGGCGGTATTGCCGTCGACAATCAACTCGCCACACTCTGAATCCCATTCCACGATGAGGCTGTCACCGGGTGTGGCGACAAAGGTGAGGCTGTCCAGGTTGGTCATGGTGACCATGCCGGTATCGCCCTCGGCTGTGGCCAGGGTTCCCAATTCAAGGTAGGTGCAGTCGTCGGTCACAAATGGATGGGAGCAAGCGTCGAAGTTGCAGGCGTCCGGATCTGGACATCCGATGGGGAAGCTGCTTTCTGGTGCGACGAAGGATCCGTATACGTCTACAGTAAAGCCCATGCCGTCCCAGTACAAATCAGTGTCGCCGATGACCAATGAATTGTAGTTCATTACCGTGTCACAAACACTCAAGGATACGGTTGCGATGTCTTGGGCGGCGATTTCAAAACCGTTTTCGACCAGAAAGCTCTCCACATCAGGGAAAAGGATAAAGTAGAGGGGGCCACCGGTGCTGTCTTGTGTAAGGGGTACAGGCACGGAATAGGCACCAGGGTATCCGCTTTCGCAGTCCTCATCGTCGACAAGGCCAATGAAGTCATTCTCGCCAAGGGTAAAGAGGTTCGTGTCAAAGTAGTTGCAATCGGCGACGCCTGTGGCGGTGCTGTCGAAGTTGCAGGCCAAGGGGTCGTTGCAGCCCATGGTCTCCTCGTATTCGCAGGTGGCGGGGTCGGGAATGGCGCAGGGGTTGTAGTTCAGCGCGTCTGAATCGGCACAGCCTGTTTCAGAAATGGTGCTGATGGGTGCGAGGTTGAAGCCCAATTCTTCGATGCTCCAGGATTGTCCGTTCCAGGTGGAAGTGATGGTGGTCAAGCCAGCATCTCCCGTGATGGTTTCGTTGCACACAGAAAAGGTGGCGCTGTTGAAGGCGCCCAAAGCCAAGGTGGCCTCTAGCGAAGTGATTTGTCCGGCTGCGGCGAGGCCGTTGATGTAGTTTTCGAGCGCTTCGTCAACCACAATGGTCAAAGGCGAACCGTCCGTGTCATTCATCTGTACAAGTTCTCCCACGTTGGGTTGAACGTCGCAATCGAAGTCGGGGTCGAGGCTGTTGGCGGCCACCAGGTAGATGCCGTCGCTGAGGTCAAAGGAGCCGTCATTGTAGTTGCAATCCACATCAGATGTGGCGCTGGCGTCGTAGTTGCATGCGAGGTTGTCGTTGCATCCGCTTGGAGCCGCTTCTACAGTGATGCTGCCGACCATGCCGCTTGAGGCGTGGTTGCCGATGCTGCAGTCGTAGTTGTAGGTTCCGGGAACGGTAAAGGTGTAGGCGCCAATGCAGACATTCATACCGCTGGCGTTCACGGCTCCCAAGGAGAAGGCTTCCGGATTGCCAAAGGACTCGCCGGTGAGGACGCTAATGTCGCCGTTGACATCGTGAAACCCGCCCTCGTTAATGAAGGCCACGGTCTCTCCTTCACCAATGGTCAGGGCTTCTGGGGCGAAGTAAAATCCGCCGGCAAGGACGGTGTGGTCGGCTCCGTCACAGGGGCTTTGTGCGTTGGTGTTGAACGACACGAGAAGGCCTATGATGACCCCAAAAAAGGCGAAGATGCGCATGGTGTGGTGTGTTAAGATGCTGTCACGAAGTTGAGGCTCACAGGGACAAAACCAACGTTTGCGAGCACGGGTTGTCCGGCAGCCATTGTGAAATGTTTTCGGCCCTGGTTCAGGCTTCACTTGGTTTGGTCGGTCACCACCTTGTAGGTGGGGTCTTCGAAGTGGTTGACCTCGATAATGGCATCGGCACGATCGAGCAATCGGCGACAGTCAGCGGAAAGGTGCCGCAGGTGCACTTTTTTGCCTTGGGCGGCATAGCGCGCTGTGACCTTGTTCAAGGCTTCAATGGCGCTCATGTCGGACACACGAGACTCGCCAAAGTCGAGGACGACATGATCGGGATCGCCTTGCACATCAAATTTCTCTTGGAAGATGGTGGTGGAACCAAAAAACAAGGGGCCGAAGAGCTCGTAGTGCTTCCATCCGTTTTCATCGATGTGCTTCCGGGCGCGAATGCGAATGGCGTTGTCCCATGCAAAAATCAAGGCGGCGACCACCACGCCAATGAGCACCGCAAGGGCGAGATTGTGTAGCACGGCGGTGATGCCTGTGACCAGCACCATGATGATCACGTCCGATGTGGGCATGCGACGGAAGGTGCGCAAGGAGGCCCATTCGAAGGTGCCAATGGCGACCATGATCATGAGTCCAGTCAAAGCCGCCATGGGCAATTTCTCAATCAAAGGTGCTCCGAAGAGAATGAAGACCAGCAGCATAACGGCCGCCACAATGCCGCTCAATCGGGCCCGGGCTCCGGAGCTTACGTTGATGAGCGATTGGCCAATCATGGCGCATCCGCCCATTCCGCTGAAGAGTCCGCTGAGTACATTGGCTGCGCCCTGGGCCACACATTCTCGGTTGCCTTGACCACGCGTTTCGGTGATCTCGTCGAGGATGTTCAGGGTCAATAGGCTCTCCACAAGACCGACGCCCGCGACGATGGCGGCATAAGGTGCAATCAGAAGCAGGGTCTCGAGACTGAAGGGAATTTCAGGAATGTGAAACGGGGGAAAGCCACCTTGAATGCTGGCCAAATCGCCCACGGTTTTGGTGTCAATGCCCAAAGCGGCGACAATGCCAAAGACCACCAGAATGGCCGTGAGTCCGCCGGGGACGGCCTTGGTGAGCTTGGGCAAGAAGGCAATGATGGCCATGGCCACCAGCACCAATGCGCCAAAAACGGCGAGATCGGTTCCAGCGAGCCAATGGCCGCTGTCGTTTTGGAATTGCGACAATTGACTGCCGCCAATGATGATGGCCAAGCCGTTTACGAATCCAAAAATCACGGGTTGAGGAACCAAACGCATGAGCTTACCCAGTTTCATAAAGCCCGCGGCTCCTTGCAGGAGGCCAGCCAAGATCACGGTAGCAAAAATGTATTCAGGGCCATGCGAAAGCGCCAACTCTGCCAGCACCACGGCAATGGCGCCAGTGGCGCCGCTGATCATGCCGGGGCGTCCGCCAAGCACGCTGGCCACCAATCCCACCACAAAGGCAGCGTAGAGTCCAGTCAGTGGGCTAAGTCCCGCAATCAAGGCAAAGGCCACCGCCTCTGGGATCAACGCCATGGCGACGGTCAAGCCGCTGAGGACCTCAAGGCGGTAGTCGACAGTCTGTCGGAAGTTGAAAAGGGCAATCCGCATGTTGGTTGGCGCTGGAAAAAGGGCGCGAAGCTAGTGCGTGCATGCCGTGCGCCATGCATTGGGTACATGATGGTTGTGTAAAGTGTTCAAGTCTGGCGACCCAATCCTTGCAGGTTAATGGAGAATCCGGGGCTGGCGGGAGGATTGGGGAGCGACCCCGATATTTGGGCGCGCATGCATTTTATCTCCACGGCGTTTTGGGTGTTTTTGCCCACTGTTTTGGCGCTGTTTTGGTGTTTGCGTAGCCATTGGAGGTGGCAAAATGTGCTGCTGTTGGTGGCGAGTTATTTCTTTTATGGGTGGTGGGACACTCGATTTTTGTTCCTGATTGCCGGGTCCACGGTGGTGGATTTCTTGGTTGGGCTTCAGCTGGCGCGCACTCCGCAAAAAAGTCGCCGTCAAGTTTGGTTGGGCGTGTCGCTCGTGTTCAACCTTGGGATGCTCGGCTGGTTCAAGTACGCTGGTTTTTTGGTGGACCAATGGGTGTCAGCTTGGGCGAGCGTAGGGGTGCAGATGGACCCCATGACGGCCAAGGTCATTTTGCCCGTGGGCATCAGCTTTTACACGTTTCAAACGTTGAGTTACAGCATCGATGTTTACCGCAGGCGGTTGGAGCCTTGCCGCGATCTAATGGCTTTTGCGACCTATGTGGCTTTCTTTCCTCAACTCGTGGCGGGGCCCATTGAACGGGCCACGCGTCTGTTGCCTCAAATGTTGGGCCCACGCACCGTTTCGTCTACGTCTATCCGAATGGGGTGGCGTTTGATTTGCTGGGGGATTTTCAAGAAGGTGGTGATTGCAGATTCTGCCGCGGTTTATGCCAACGCGGCCTTTGCTGATGCGGGGTGGTCGGGCCCTCTGATGGTGTTGGGCGTGGTCGCTTTTGCCTTGCAGATTTATGGAGACTTTAGTGGGTATTCGGACATCGCCATAGGCACGGCGAGGCTCTTTGGGATTCGGCTTCGGTCCAATTTTCGATTCCCTTATTTCTCTCGCGATCTCGGGGAGTTTTGGCGCCGGTGGCATGTGTCGCTGAACACTTGGTTTCGGGATTACCTCTACATCCCCTTGGGCGGTTCCCGCAAAGGGCGCGGCCGAGCACTTTTCAATGTGGCGGTGGTCTTCTTGGTCAGTGGGCTGTGGCACGGAGCGGATTGGAAATTTGTGACCTGGGGCGCGGTCCATGCCCTGTGTTTTGTGCCGCTCTTTCTCACCGGTTCCAACCGAAGACCGGAGCAGGTATGGCATTGGTCGGATGTGCCCCGCGCCCTGTGGACGTTTGCCGTGGTGTGTTTCGCTTGGGTCTTTTTTCGTGCCAATGACCTCGGCCACGCCTTGGAAGTTCTCGGCCGCATCCTGTCGGGTTGGCGCGATGTGACCTGGTTCGACGCCATGATGCCGGGTTTCAAAACGTTTGTGGTCGTGCTGACGGGTTTTGTGGCCTTGGAATGGCTACAGTTTCGCTTTGGCATTCGTTGGATGTGGCGACGGGGTTGGCGCGGCCCTTGGGTCGAGGCCCTCCTTGTGGTGCTGTCCTTGTATTTCGGATTGCGACAGGCGTCGCAGGAATTCATCTATTTCGCCTTCTGATGCGGATGCTGGTTTTTCGTCCGTTGGGGATTCTTGCCTTGGTTCTTTTGGCTTGGGGGGTGTTGCACATTTGGACGCGTGCAGAGGCCGTCGAAGAGTTGCGTCAGGCGCACAACCGGAGCGTGGTCTTGTTTGGCGACAGCCATGCTCGGGATGTTCGTTTGCCTGGGGCGGCGCGCTTTGCGGGGTCGGGTCAAGACTTGGTGGGGACGTGGATGTGGATGGATGCCTTTGAGCGTGCGGGTGGAATGGACTCCAAAGTCAAAGTCGTGGTGTTGACGCTTTGGCCCGACAAATTTGTTCCGCTTGCAGAGCGCAGGTTGTCTGGCCGGGTTCAAGAAGACGGGTGGGGCAAGTCGGTGTTGGGCAGGGCAGGACCGGTCTTGTCATTGGCACACATGGTGGAGTCAGCTTTGCCCTGGCGTTTGCGGTGGCGTTTGTGGCTCCATGCGTTCCAGCTTAGAAAGAGCATGCGGGATAAGGGGTGGAGCTGCCGAGACAACCCCGTGCCCCCAGACTATGGCTTCAAGATGGGTACCCAAGTGATCCAAGAGGATTGGTTTGAAGCGGCCAAGGTGTCGCGCTGGGCCCTGGCGCAGATTGTGGCTTTGGCCGAACGCAGCGATTGGCAATTGGTGCTGTTGGAGCATCCGTTGCATCCCAGTTTCCTTTCTCAAGTCAATCCAAAGGCCTTGGCGGATTACGAGGCGGAAATGCGCGCTGCAGCAGTGCACCCGAGCATTGCTTACCTCGACATGGCCCGTGTACCCATGCCCTACACGGCGTTCCGTGACCACCATCACCTCACGTGTGAGGGGAGCGAGAAGGTGGCCGAGCGCCTGTATCCTTTGTTGAGGAAGATGGGGGTTAGCCCTTGACCCGAAGGTGGCGCAGCCCATCGTACACAATGATGCTCACGGCATTGGCCAGGTTGAGGCTCCGCACGTGTTCGCTGAAAATGGGGATTTGGTACAACCGGTCGGCATGGGCGCTGGTCAGCGCTTCTGGCAACCCCACGGATTCCTGTCCAAAGACCAAAAACATGTTGTCGCGGTAGTCGATGTCGTAATGCGGTTGGGTTCCCTTGCTGGAGAGAAACGCAAAATGCGCGTTTTGGTGAATCGCCATGAACGCGTCGAGGTTCTCGTAGATGCGCACGTCGAGGTGGGGCCAGTAGTCTAATCCGGCGCGTTTGAGTCGACTGTCGGTGATCTCAAACCCAAAGGGCTGGATGAGGTGCAAGGTCGAACCCGAGGCCAAGCTGAGGCGGCCAATGTTGCCCGTGTTGTTGGGGATTTCAGGCGCGACAAGTACAATGTTGAATCCCATCTCACGGCCTGATTTTCTAAGACTGGCCTCTGCGAAAGATAAGACTGTGCGGTTTTCGACGAGAGGTTCCACGTCAACCTTGGTGTGGTTGATTCGGCGTCACCCGCCTAAAACTGAAGCTAGGACTTGAGGCGGCGAAGGACGCGGACGGCGCGGAGGGCGATGCGGTTTTCCAAGACGGGGCAATGCGCTGTGCACATGTCGCGCAAGGTGGCGGGCTTAATGGGTTCAGG